>NZ_JAGBKM010000003.1:24032-213995 GCF_017498085.1 Psychrobacter coccoides | reverse complement strand
AGTTCTTTTTAAATAAGATACAATCGTTTTAAAGCAAGCGAAATAGCAGAAGAACAAATGACCTATTCAGCAGATTTTCGAGCACAAGTGATTAAAAGTGTCAAAAACAAAGACATGAGTATCCGTCAGGCTTGTACTTTCTATAATGTTAGCAAAACCGCATTACAGCGCTGGCTGAGAAACCCAAGTATCAAACAAACTCGAGATAAATCACCAACTAAAATACCGAATGAAGCACTCTTAAAAGACGTTGAACAATATCCAGACGATTATCTGTACGAGCGAGCTAGGCGATTCAACTGTAGTAAGACCGGCATGCACACTGCTTTAAAACGTCTAGGTATCAGTCAAAAAAAAGACCTTAGAGCATCCAAAAGCCTGCCTGATAAAAAGAGTGGCTTATCAGAGTAAACTTGATCGCTTTACGCAGCAAGGCTATCCCATTATCTATATGGATGAAAGCGGCTTTGAGCACGAGACCATCCGCTCTCATGGCTATGCACCGATTGGTACACCCTGTATCGACAGCTACAACTGGCAAGCAAAAAAGAGAACTAACGTCATCGGTGCTCTTTATAACAAGATGCTGTTTGCGCTTGATTACTTTGAACAGAATATCAATAGCAATATATTTTATGACTGGTGTAAGATCACACTTATTCCAAGTCTCAAGACTAAATGCGTGATCGTTATGGATAACGCTAGGTTTCATAAAAGCAGACGTATCCAAAAACTGCTCAACAGACATGGTCATCGCATTCTATGGCTGCCACCCTATAGCCCTGATCTTAACCCCATTGAGAAAAAATGGGCACAAGCAAAGTTTCTACGCCAAGGCTGGATGGAGAATAATCTGCCTAAACTGTTTCATGATATGGGCTGTATTTCTTTTATAGTGAACTGACTATAGCTTGGCGGTTCTCTCGACTTTGAGAAAAAACCCAATTAATTGTGAAATCAATAAATTTTGAATAAATCTCTATTTTAAAAACTCTATGAGCGTCTTCTATTTCTCTCTTTTTATTAATTGTCTGTCCAATAACTACTGTCAAGACCGCAGTTAAAATTGTGCCAGACGCGGCGATGATAGCCGCTGCTATAGACGCATCAATCTCGTTTAGATAACTTATAAATAGTTTTGCAGTATAAAAAGCTCCAACTATTAAACTGATAATTGCTATTAACCCTAGAGTCGCGAATACAAAATTCTGAATTTTTTTCATATTAGAATATTTAACCTTATGTTTTAGTGAAATTTCTGGAAGATAACGGCTATAAAGCTATTATCTCCTTGAAATCAATAGGACTTTATCTACTTGTTTTTAGATATGTAGATTTTAAAAGGTTTATTCTTTGCAACAATACGCTTACCATTTTTGGTAATTGCCCATCGCAAAATAAAAGTACCCCGCTCGTCAGTATAAATAATATACCTCCAAATTATCGAGTAAGAACTATCGCTTCACGAATTTCAGTGGACAAGGTACACTCTTATATAATAGACTACTATGCTTGTTAAAAAGCTAGACTATCTAAATGTACTTTGCAAAAAGCGGATAGTATTAACTTTTCGGAAATAAGTGCTGTAACACTTAATTCCCCACAATGGCAAAGATGAGAAATCGTCTTTGCCATTTTTATTGCCTGATTCTTTTAGAGTCAAACAAATTTTAAAATATTTCTACAATATATTACTGATATATAGCGAGCCCAACCCAAAAGCCAAACCCGCCATCAATAGCTTAAATCTTACAAGCCCCACCAGCACAATCATCTTCCATATCCGCTTGCGCATCGTTGGCACCATCACGGGTGTTATGATAATACAACGTCTTCACGCCCAGCTTATACGCATTGAGCAAGTCTTTTAGTAAGGTTTTCATCGGTACACGCTGACCATCAAAACGTGTTGGGTCATAGTTGGTGTTGGCCGAGATACTTTGATCGACGAACTTCTGCATGATAGCGACCAGCTTGATATAGCCATCATTGTTAGGCATTTGCCACAGCAGCTCATACTGATCTTTTAGCTTATCAATCTCAGGCACCACTTGCTTGAGGATACCGTCTTTTGACGCCTTGATCGACACCAGACCACGTGGCGGCTCGATGCCATTGGTCGCATTAGCGATTTGGCTTGAGGTCTCAGACGGCATCAAGGCCGTTAGCGTAGAGTTGCGCAGGCCGTGCTCAGTAATCTCGCCACGCAGCGTTTCCCAGTCGAGATGTAGCGGCTCTTGGCAGATGTTATCCAAGTCTTTTTTATAAGTATCAATCGGTAAGATACCTTGCGAGTAGGTGGTCTCATTAAACGCAGGGCAAGCGCCTTGCTCTTTAGCAAGTTTATTTGAGGCTTTCAGCAGATAGTACTGTAGCGCCTCAAAGGTCTGATGGGTCAGGCCGAGGGCGCTATCGTCAGAATAGCGTGTGCCATTCTTGGCCAAGTAGTACGCATAGTTGATGACACCCACGCCTAAGGTACGGCGACGCATACTGCCATTTTCAGCCGCTTTAACTGGATAGTCTTGATAGTCGAGTAGGGCATCGAGTGCACGGACGATGAGCTCGGCTGGCTCTTCGATATCGCTGACTTGATCGATCTTACCCAAGTTGACCGCTGATAGCGTACATAGCGCAATCTCGCCAGTCTCATCATTAATGTTGTCCAGTGGCTTAGTTGGCAGCGCAATCTCCATGCAGAGGTTGGACTGGCGAATCGGAGCGACCGAGGCATCAAAGGGGCTATGGGTGTTACAGTGGTCGACGTTTTGGATATAGATACGACCAGTGCTGGCACGCTCTTGCATCATCAAGCTAAACAGCTCGGCTGCAGGGACTTGGCGGCTACGAATGCTTGGGTCATTTTCGTACTTGGTGTATAGCGCTTCGAACTTGTCTTGATCTTCAAAGAACGCATCATACAAACCAGGGACGTCAGAAGGTGAAAACAGCGAGATGTCCTGACCTTTGATCAAACGGCTGTATAGGGTTTTGTTGATCTGTACGCCGTAGTCCATATGACGCACACGGTTGTCTTCGACACCACGGTTGTTTTTGAGGACGAGTAGCGACTCAACCTCTAGATGCCATAGCGGATAAAACAATGTCGCCGCACCACCACGCACGCCGCCTTGTGAGCAGCACTTCACTGCCGTTTGGAATAGCTTATAGAAGGGGATACAGCCCGTATGCTGTGCTTCGCCGCCACGAATCGGGCTACCAAGAGCACGGATACGGCCTGCATTGATACCGATACCAGCACGCTGCGACACGTAGCGCACGATGGCGCTGGTGGTGGCGTTGATGGAGTCTAGACTATCACCGCACTCGATCAGGACGCAGGAGCTAAACTGACGTGATGGGGTGCGCACGCCTGACATGATAGGCGTCGGTAGTGAGATTTTGAACTGGGAAGTGGCGTCATAAAAGCGTTTGACGTAGCTCATGCGCTCCACTTTGTCATAATTGGCAAACAGACACATCCCAACCAGCATATACAAAAACTGCGGGCTTTCATAAACGGTCTTGGTGACACGATCCTGCACCAAATATTTACCCGCCATTTGCTCGACCGCAGCATAGGCCAGATTCATATCACGCCAGTGGTCGATGTACTCGTTTAATTCATCAAACTCATCCTTGCTGTAGTCAGCCAAGATGTGCTCATCGTATTTACCCGCCTCTGTCAGCGTCGTCACCTGATCAAACAGATGCGGCGGGGTAAAGCGATTGTAAGCGATTTTGCGCAGATGAAAGATCGCCAGACGGGCAGCCAGATACTGATAGTCAGGAGTGTCTTCAGAAATGAGGTCGGCGGCTGACTTGATGATGGTCTCGTGAATATCACGGGTTTTGATGCCTTCATAAAACTGAATGTGTGATTTTAGCTCAACTTGTGACACTGAGACATTGTCTAAACCATCTGCTGCCCACTCGATAACCTTGTGGATTTTATCCAAATCAATGGGTTCTAAGCGCCCGTCACGTTTGGTCACTTTGATCTTATCGATATGTGTCATGCTACCCTCATAAGTTGATTGCTAATGATTACGTTGCTGGGATACACCCACCAAGTATTTATGCACGTTATATGGCTTATCATCGGAGCCTAGGTTTTTTTGGACAAAAGATGACCGCTACTCATAGTGATCATCAAAATCACTGAGTACTATATATAGCGTGTTTTTTGTTAAGTAGGCACAATATAGCGGGAATTTTCTGAAAAAGCTATATTGATTTTATTTTAGATATATGTTGTTGCAGAGGTTCAGGCGATCTGTATTTGAGCAAAGGACGATGGCATAAGGGTTAGACGAGAATGGCAAAAATAATAAAATATTTTGTAAAAAATGGGTTGCAATTCTCATTTTGTCATCTCACAAACGACTGGCTCCTAACCGCCAATGTCATGCTGACCAAAGCGCTGCTGATTGTACCTGAGACCACAAAAAATCGCCACCCATATGGATGACGATTGAGGATACTGTCAGTAGTTGTACTGCCGATATGTGTGTTTAACAATAAATTGGACTCGCTATACTAAACCACCATACGGACCGTCTTGGCATTTTCCAGTGCAGCGTACAGCTCGTTCACTTGCTCAATAGCAGTTAAGTGCAGGTTGACACGAACCGAATGAAAGCGGCCAGTCTTAGAAGGTTTGACTTGCATAGAGGCCAAGTCAAACGCTGGAAACTGACTACCAAGAATCAGCTTCAGCTCATTGAGCAGACTCTCATGCTCACCTTCGTGACCGATAATGCTCATCGGGTAGTCCATTGGGAACTCCCACAGCTCAGGATTCTGCACATCTGTTTTTTTGCCCTTTAAGATACCGTCATTGGCAACCAGCTCTGTGACTTTGACCTCTCTTTGGCCCGTAGGGTTTTGGTCCTTGTTTTTTGTATCATTACTCATAGTTTGTCTCACTCTCATAAATACCATTGCGCTGTTTATGATGGCACAGTTGCTATTATTCAAGTGATAAAATAAAACGGATACATTAATAGCGACGTGCCACTGGTATAAGTTTTTCTCGCTTGCTGTGTGCTTCGCACGCCAGAGCCTACGCAAAACTTAGTTTACACAAAACTTATTCCAGAGCACGGTATTAATTTTAATGGGATGTAACGACAGCTACTTTTTATAACCACAAATCGCCACATAATCTCCACGGTCATAGCCTTCAATGACGTCTTGGACTTGGTCGTTGGCATACATCGGATGCGTCAGCAGGGTCTGAGCATATTCAAAATCTACGAAACCATTGGCCTGCATCAAGTTGATTTTTTCATCAGAGGTGCGCCAGTTGGCAGATCTGACCAGTTCGATAGGATAAGGATCAGCGGGGGAGATGTGCGCAAGTAGCGGATGCTCCCAAGTATCGACAGCGCTGGCCAGATTATACAGACTGGCAAAGCCGCTTTCTTTTGGCACGTCGATCAGGATGAGCTTGCCGCCAGTTTTTAGCGCATCAAAAGCTTTTTTGATACAGATGTCTAAGTCGCTGATATAACTGACACTGCCGTTAAACATGATGATATCAAAGGTATTGGGTGCAATCTCGCTGGTTTCAGCTGGGCCGATATCCACTTGCAGACCGCGTTTTTCTGCAATCGCTGCCATGTCTTTGGACGGTTCGATGCCATGTTGGATATGAATGTCATAATCCTTGGCCAGTAGCATTTCAAACAGCCCGCTACCGCAGCCGACAGATAAGATGTTGCTCTCTTTGTCTAAGAAATGCGCCACCAACTTTAGTTCGCTGGCCAGTAAGTTTTGGTTGTCCAAAAACCAACTGTCGTATGCATTGGCGTGTTCATCAAATGCGGCCATAATATCTCTCCTTATTAGTATGGTCAGTTAAAGTAAATATAAGCTAAGCTAAAAAACTAAATTAAATAGGGTTTAGGACAAGTCCAACGCTTGCTGCCAAAAGTTGACTTCCATCCGTGCTGCCGTGTCAAATAAGCGCTGAAACTTATCGGCCTGTGCTGGACTGGCGTCTGCTAATAGCAGGTCAATCTGCGCTTCGTTTTGTGCCGTAATGGCTTGAAATTCGTCACTAGAAAACACGTCTATCCAGGGTTGATAAGGATTGCCTGTGATAAACCCATTATCTTTAATACGCTTACCAATCTCACCATAACCCATTAGACAAGGCGCAATAGCGGCATACAGCTCGGCCAATGAGCCTGACATGGCGGCATCTAATATATAGCGGCTATAGGCGATGGTGACGGCAGATTCTGCAGCGCCCTCTACATCGGCAAGTGGTATGCCCCATTGATGACAGAAGTCCAGGTACATGCCGATTTCTAGATCGAGCATGGCATTGATACCTGATTGACCGACACGCATTTGTGCCAGCGTATCGCTCTTGTATACGCTCAGCGCCATGACACGGGTATAGTGAATCAGATATAGGTAGTCTTGGATCAGGTAATGGCGAAAGCTGTCAGCGGCAAGCGTACCTGCTGTCAGCTGCTGGACAAACTCATGCTGAATATAGTTATTCCATGAAGGGCAGTTGTGACGTAATGTTTGGTAATTCATAGTGTTTACTGACTTATTTAAATAGCAAGTAAGCACAGGGCAGGGAACGAGAAGCGAGCAGGCACAAAAAAACCTGACCAGTCTACAGACGATAAACTGGCAAGGTGTGTTTAAGAGATGTGCTAGAAGATGTCACGCTTGTTTCCTACGTCAGTGCTAACTGCATCAGGTTCGCGGGTAACTCTCAGCCATGATTTTGGATTTTGTTTTGATAGGGTTATTAAAACCCCTCTATAAACAACGTCTAAAATCAAAGCACCCCGACAAGGTTTTTAGAAATATATATAAAATGCGTTCGAGCTGCTATTATTCAAGCAGTCGAGCCATATAGTCGATCTACTATAAAATAAATATAGTGCTACTGGTATAAATTTTCTTTGCTTGCTGTGCGACTTCGTCACTCCAGAGGCTGCAAAAAATTCATCCCAGTAGCACGCCGTAAAAGTTGTACTCTTTTTTATTTAATACTCACTATATGATAGACGAACTCAGTCATCATTAGCAAGCCATGTGCAAAGAATCACAAACAGGGTCTGTTTTATAAGTATAAATAGGCACAAAAAAGCTGAGACCTGCTCAGCTTTTTTATTGGCTCTTATAAAAGCCTTATAGATTTAGCATTTTCTAAATAAATCAGTCATTCTCTAAAAAAGAGCGCAAGTGCTCAGAGCGTGATGGATGACGCAGTTTACGCAAGGCTTTGGCCTCGATCTGACGAATACGCTCACGGGTGACATCGAACTGCTTACCGACTTCCTCTAGTGTATGATCGGTGGGCATATCGATACCAAAGCGCATTTTTAACACGCGTGCTTCACGTTCAGTCAGGTTGCCCAATACATCACGAGTGGCTTCTTGCAGGCCAGCTGCCGTCGCATCGTCTACAGGGCTTGAGATGGTACCATCTTCGATGAAGTCACCTAGGTGCGAATCTTCATCATCACCGATAGGCGTCTCCATAGAGATCGGTTCTTTGGCGATTTTTAGTACTTTGCGGACTTTAATCTCGTCCATCTCTAAGCGTTCGCCTAATTCTTCAGGAGTGGGCTCACGTCCCATCTCTTGCAACAACTGGCGTGAGACACGGTTTATTTTGTTGATGGTCTCAATCATATGTACCGGAATACGAATGGTACGTGCCTGGTCAGCGATAGAGCGGGTAATCGCCTGACGAATCCACCACGTGGCATAGGTCGAGAACTTATAACCACGGCGATATTCAAACTTATCGACCGCTTTCATAAGGCCGATGTTACCTTCTTGAATCAGATCCAAGAACTGCAAACCACGGTTGGTATATTTTTTGGCGATAGAGATCACCAGACGCAAGTTGGCCTCGACCATCTCTTTTTTGGCTCGGCGAGCCTTGGCTTCACCAATCGCCATACGGCGTGCGACATCTTTCATGTCGCGAATATCCATCTCTAGCTTTTGCTCATAATCACGGATCTTACGTTGTAATAAGATCACATCATCAACGACTTTTTCTAAATGCTCTGCAAAAGCTGGTTTGCCTTTTAAGCGTTCGGTGAGCCAATCGATATTAGACTCATTGCTTGGGAAGGTTTTACGGAATTCAGAGCGAGGCATGCGGCCACGGCGGATTACCAGACGCATAATCTGACGCTCTTGCTTACGCACATCGTCATAGACATCATGCATGATGGCCATGACTTGATCTGATAGGCGGTTGTTGAGTTTGAGTAGCATAAAGCGGTTGGCAAGTTGCTCATAGGCTTCATTGGCTTGCTCACTACCACGGCCATATTCGTTCAAGGCTTTTTTGGCTTTGATAAATAAGTGCTCAATCTCTTCAAGACGCATACGCACTTCTTCAGGATCGATACCACCCGTTTCCTCTTCGGCTTCTTCCTCTTCAACTTCTTCTACGTCGTCTTCATCTTCGTCGTCAATGTCTTTGGCTTTTGTGTTGGCTTTTGGCTTAATGACGGGTATTTTTTCTTCTTTTTCAGCCGTGTCGCCTTCTTCCGTTTCAGGGTCCAAAAACCCTGTGATGACATCGGCAAGCTTTTTTTCGCCGTCCAATACCCGCTGATACTCATCAAGGATAAACTGTACCGTGCCAGGCCAGTATGCCATCGCATGCTGAACATCGCGGATACCTTCCTCGATACGCTTAGCAATGACAATCTCACCTTCACGAGTCAACAAATCAACGGTGCCCATCTCACGCATATACATACGCACAGGGTCGGTGGTGCGTCCAGGCTCAGTTTCGACAGAAGCCAATACGGCTGCTGCTTCATCAGCTGCCATATCATCGTCACTTGATTCGTCGTTCATCAAAATATCATCAGCATCTGGGGCAGACTCAAAGATTTTGATACCGACGTCTGTTAACATCTGGACGATGTCTTCAATCTGATCGCTTTCTGTGATGGACTCAGGCAGTTGGTCGTTCACTTCGGCATAGGTAAGATACCCTTGCTCTTTGCCCATTTGTATTAAGGTGGCCAGCTGAGATGTGGACTTAGAAACTGACTTATCGTTCATAATTACTCACTTGCTTGCGTCGGACATTTTCGTAATATGACGTGCCATCGCTTGCTCGGTGCGTGGATCTAATCAATAGATTGATCACAAAAAAGGCGTAAGGGATGTCAATAATCACGAAAATGAGTTGATATGAATAAGGACTCAAAAAATTACAATAAAATGACTTAATATAGTAGGTTTAATGTAAAAGTATTACAGCGGTACTAAGATAAGCTTTTCGTCACCTCTATAACCGTTTTATTGTTAACTGACTATAAAAAGGCATTAAAAATAATACTCTAAAAAGTACAATGCTTTAAAAAACCACCATGCTCTACTCTAAAAGAGACATAAGCGTTTTGGGTTGATATGGGTTGACTAATACTCGTTTGTATAAGCAGCGCCATAGTTTAACACAGACCGTCGTTATCAGGCACGATGTCGCCTCTCATTATGGCTTATTATTTTATTAATGTTATCAGTCATATTGCTATATCAATGGGGACGCCGGCCAAGGTTTTAAAGGGCAACTTCCATACAAAGGGTCTCGTTATACTCAAACACTTATCATTTGCGCTGATTGTTCTGCTTGCTGGGCACGCAGCCAGTCATCTAGGCGTTGAGCTTGCTTACGTACGATAGCAAGTTTTACATGATCGGGATTTTGGATAAGCGCTTGCATCTTTTTTTGCATATGTAGTTTTAATAGCTGCATGACTAGGTTTTCTATAAGCTCATCAAGGCTGAGTATGTTACGAGCCGTAAGCGCTTTATAAAAGCCACTCCAGTTCTGGCTCAGGCTTTCTTGAGTCGTCGGCTGAATATTAGACATAATAAAATGGGCCGCAGCGTTTACATCTATCGGTAGGTAAGGCAAGCAGCGCTTGATGGTGCTGACCACCTCTAGCAGAGCGGCATCTTGTAAATCTGCCCAAGCGAGCGGACGAAAGGCGTCAGTGTCTGCTCTTTGTTTGATATGTGCTGGCAAGTCTAAGTGGTTGATACCTGCTCGCTGCCAAATATCATCGATAGGGTCGTCAATTAAGGCGCGTGGCTGAAACAAAAAACACAGCTGTAACTGCTGACTGATGGTCATGCCACCATCAAAATCTAGCAATGCGTCTCTTGCATCTTTGTTTTGGCTGCGTCTGCCGCCAAGCTTTTGGTAAATGTCGTTATTAAGCAAATAACGAAAGCTACTGCCTTTGGGCAGTGCAGTGGTCAATGAGCGTACTTGCGACATCAGCTTGGCCTTGCCTTCTGCCAAAGACAAGTCGTGGCGCTCACTGAGATAAGCAAAGATATACTGTGATAATGGCATGGCGCTTGCGATTTGCTCACGCATGGCCTCACTACCATTAGCCTTGATAAAGGTATCAGGGTCATGGCCATTGGGCAGCGTCAAAAACCGCAGCTCTTTATCATCAGAGAGCACTGGCAGAGCCACTTCAAGCGTCCGCCAAGCGGCCTTTTGCCCAGCGCTATCGCCATCGAAGCTTAGGGTCAGCGTTGGGTTTAGCGTCAGTAGCCGTGATATCTGACTTTCATTAATGGCCGTACCCATAGAAGCCACCGCCCCATAGATACCCGCTTGATATAAAGCGATGACATCCATGTAGCCTTCAACCACCAACCATTCATTTGCACGCTGTTGCCGTGACTCATAGTAACCATATAATATATGCTGCTTATGAAATACAGGAGAGTCTGAGGAGTTGATATATTTGGGTTTAACCTCATCATCGAGCGCTCGACCACCAAAGCCAATGACCCGGCCTTGATTGTCTCGAATCGGAAAGATGACTCGATCTCGCAGCAGATCATAATCTCGTCCAGACTCTGATTGACGCACCAAGCCTAAGGCTTTGAGCCCCTCAATGTCTTGCGGAAATTGATGCTCAAGATGCTGCCAGCCATAAGGCGCATAGCCAAGCCCAAATACCGCCAAGGTTTCCTCAGTGATGCCACGGGCGACAAAGTAATGTTTGGCATGGGGATGCGTTGTCAGATTATGCTGATAAAATTGCTGAATCCGCTCCAATAATTCATATAAATTGCCTTCTTGCTCAGTGCCATCATGACCATCATATGGTTCTAAATGCTCGTCCGTACTCGTCAACCAAGTCGGTGGGTAGCTGTTTTCGTCTTGATCATAGGGCAGATTATCATAGTCATCATAACCATAAGGTGCATCATTATAGGGGACAGCATCATAGAGCGCCTGTGGCGGTAGGGGGTCATGACTATTATGACTTTCATTGCCATTGCTGCTGTGCCACTCTGGTTGATAATCAGCCTGTGCTTGAGGATACGTATCAGGCGCTATCTGTGCTGAGCTCTGAGCGTTGTTCTCGTCTTTTATCTCTTTTTTGCTTTGCGGGACTGGCGCAGGCATAGGTTTTGGTTTGCTGCGCTGATAGCTGACATTTCGCTGTTCCTCTTGAGGTACTTCAATACCTGTTTGCTTTGACAGCTCATTGACAGCTTCGATAAAGGTGAGGCTTTCATAATCACGTAAAAAGCTGATGGCATTGCCACCAACATTACAGCCAAAGCAGTGATAGATGTTTTTTTGTGGATTGACATAAAACGAAGGTGATTTTTCACCATGAAATGGACAGCAGCCTTTGTACTCATTGCCTGCTCGTTTGAGTGTGGTATGACGCCCAATGATGCTGATCAGGTCAGCTTGGCTATTGAGTTGTTCAAGAATGTGATTGGGGATGCTCATAGGTGTAGACAGCTAACCACGAAATAAGATGACAGTTATTTTATTGAATTGATTTTATATTTATAGCATAAAAACGATTGAGTAGTGTAAATGCAGGCAAATAAGGCCAACTATACTTTATAGTTGGCCCTATCGGTTTGCATGCCTCTAAGCGCACTTGGTTACCTACACGCTTATTGGTCTAGCGATTTAGTTTGTTTCTTCTGTCTCTGTAGCGGCTGGTGCTAGACGAATACGGTCACGGCTGCTCTCATTAGGTAGGGTAGTGCGGCGAGTCGGATTGATATTAGGCAAATCAACAGCCGCTTCTTTGGCGGCGGCACTGGCACTACCTTGGCCAGACACTTGCTCGGTCGAGCTTTCAGGTAGACCTAGACCGATATTGATACCCCGGCGCTGGGTAGGCGCACCCGCAGCAGGCGTCGCCGCATTATCAGAGGGTAGGCGCAGCTGTGAAGCACTTCTAACCACTTGAGTTTTGGTGGCTCCTGTATACTCCCCCTCACGCAGCGGCTCGTCTTTTAAGCTGGCACGGCCAAGCTGGCCAAAGGTCAGTTTGTTTAACCATGAGCGATCGGCTTTGGTGGACAATCTAACACGACCATCATTGGTCAGCCAGTTGGGGTAGTTGATCTGCAACAGTGTTTTGTAATCCTTTGCCAAGTCAGTCAGTCCCAGTTGCTGATGACTGTAAGCTAAAATAGCAATGGCTTCAGGGACTGATTCGCTAAGCGGATAGTACTGAAAGACCCACTTGGCACGATTGACAGCAGCCACATGCGCCTCACGCTCGATGTACCAGTTAGCAGCAGTCAGCTCGCTTTGAGCAAACTGATTATAAATGAAGGTCATGCGCTGGGCTGCATCTGGGGCATAAGGGCTATTGGGGTATTTATTAATGAGCTCTTGAAAGTTGGCAAAGGCGATACGTAAGTATGCGGTATCACGCTCAGCTTGATTGAGGTTAAATATCTTTAATCCATCAGACGAGCCTTCCATATTGGCAACGCCACGCACATAGTAAGCATAGCTGACTTGTGGGTTAGAAGGGTACAGATTGATGAATCGATCGGCACTGGCAGCAGCGGTTTCGTAATTACCGCTGGCATATTGCGCATACATGATATCAAGTAGCGCCTGTTCGGCATATTGACCAGTGGGATAAAAAGTACGTAAGCTATTTAAATCTTCTATGGCTTGGTTATAGCGCCCTTTGTCGATTTGAGCCACCGCATCACTATAATAAGCTTGCTCGGATTTTTCAGCAGTTTCGACTGCTTCATCATCCGTACCTGTCAGGTTTTTGAAGGTTTGGCAGCCCACCAAGTTAATGCTTAGGGCAAGCAGGGTCACCGAGGATAGTTTGATAAACGTGTTGCCAACAGGGCGCATAACTTCTTCTCCGACACAAAAATTTTCCATAGTTTAGCATGAGCCACTTTAATGGGCGATGCTAAATCCTGCCATTACTGACAAATATACAGTAAATTACCACAATGTCATATTGCAGAGAGTTCTATCCTCTGCAAAAGCACCAATGAACGGTATTCAAGGCGCTTGTTCTATCGTCAGTTGAAAACAAAACTGTCATAAATCCAAAAGCGCTACTGGGATGAATTTTGCGCAGCCTCTGGGAACGCAGCAAGCAAGGAAAGTTCATCCCAGTAGCGCTGTAATATTTTTAAATTGAGTCTACTATAAGCTGCTTATTTGACTATAAAAGGCAAATGAATACAAGCTACCAATTATAGTCAATTTTAGATAAGTCATAGGAATTGTAGGGCTTGGGCGTATGACATGATACACTATAGAAGCCATTACAATACATCCGATAATGAATGTTCAACAGACCCTAACCACTGACCGTCTCTTAATTCGCTACTCTTTAACCATTTATGAAAAATAACGCTATGACCACAAATGCTACTCCCACTCAGCAGTCAGATGCTGAGTTACAATCTCAAGCGTCACCTTTAGAGCACACTGATGCTGTCCATGACAGTACTGTCAATGCGCACAAAGACCTAGCAGCAGACGATGAGTTAGCGCTCGGCGATAGCCAGCAGACTGTTGACGACGAGATGCTTGATGAAGACTTGCTAGATGATGATGACGATAGTGATGACCATGATCCATTGATTGACCAGCAAGCGACGGAGCAAGTCATCGATGTCTCGCACGTCGTCACTGAACAAGAAGCAGGCCAACGTATCGATAAGCTTGCTTCACTGGTTTTTACAGACTTCTCACGCGCCCAATTGCAAACTTGGATCAGCGACGGCAGCCTAGTAAATAATGGCAGTATCCAAAAACCCAAAAACCGTGTCAAAGCAGGTGACGTCTTACAGCTATCGACGACGCTACAACAGCACAGCGAGGATCAGCCAGAAAACATCGCTATCGATGTCGTCTATGAAGACGAAGACGTACTGGTCATCAATAAGCCTGTGGGGATGGTGGTGCATCCCGGTGCAGGTAATCAGACAGGCACACTGGTCAATGCTTTACTTTATCATTACCCCCAGCAATATCATCTGCCCCGTGCAGGTCTGGTACATCGTATTGATAAAGACACCTCAGGGCTATTACTCATCGGTAAAACCAAACCTGCACAAATGGCGCTTATGGAGCAATTAAAAGACAAGTCCGTCTATCGTCACTACCAATGCGTGGTCGCAGGAGATCAAGCCAGTCTCAGACGTCATAAAACAATCGATGCACCTATCGGCCGCCACCGTAATCAAAGAACCAAAATGACTGTCATGACGGCTGGACGCGAGGCAGTGACGCACTTACTAGGGATTACCCCGTTAAATGAAAACTACTGTCGCTTGGATGTGGGATTAGAGACAGGGCGTACTCATCAGATTCGAGTACATTTAAGTCATGTGGGTCATCCACTGATCGGTGATCGTGTCTATGGTGGTAGACGCCAACTGCGAGCAGGTCTCACCGAGGAGCAGCGTCAAACCATTAGCACATTCCCTCGTCAAGCATTGCATGCTTATGCCTTAGGTTTTGTCCACCCCACGACAGGGGAAGACATCGAAGTGACCACCCCAATTCCTGAAGACATGCAGCGGCTGATCGAAGTACTCAGTGATGGCTATGATGAAGCATAAAATGGCCACACGGACCCGCTTTAATAAAGGCATTGGCAGTAGCACCGATTATGGATCACTAGTAGTCATTGATAACAACAAGTGGATATGATGGATAAACTCCCAATAACCGTAGTGGCACAAATCAATGAGGTGACGGTGTTTCAGACCGCAGCACTTGCTGTTGATGATGCCTCTAATATAACGTGCTCAGACACTTCAAGCATGCGACAAACAGGGCAGGCCAGCTACGGTGAGATGAATCTTGGGCTGCATGTGCAAGACAATGCCGATCAGGTATTAAGCAACCGTATGCATCTACTGGCCCATATCAATCAACATCTGAGTCATCAGGATCAAGATATAAAGAAGCGCATAGCTAACGACGCTTCTGTTTATCATACGGCTATAAATAGTCTGCATTGGGTCAATCAAATTCATGGCCATCACGTCTGTGACATCGACAATAGCGCACTTAGTATGCAGCCAGTGCATGCAGATGCCATGATTAGTCAGCAGCCTGGGATTGGTCTGGCAATCATGACTGCTGATTGTGTGCCTATCGTCTTGTATCAACCAAAGACAGGCAAGATAGCAGCGATTCATGCAGGTTGGCAAGGCTTGGCTTGTGGGGTGATAAAATCTACGGCAGCGAAATTTGATTTATCGATACCAGTTTTGGCATGGATAGGGGTATGTATCAGTCAGGAAAACTATGAAGTGGATGGCGCTGTGCGTGACCAGTTATTGAACGGCGGTATAAAAAATCAGCTGCTATCATCATCAGATAGTGATAGTTTTGATGCGCTTTTTTGTGTGCCATCTGACACGCCTCTCGCCTCCGGTGCTACTATAGAACCTTTAGGGGAGACGGTTGCTGATTTGACAAATACTGCTACAGTAAAAGCAAACAAAATAAAACTAAACTTACCGAAGCTTGCCGCTCATCAGCTGGCGACTGTTGGCATTGAAGTATGTACCGATATGCCGCCTTGTAGCTATGGTGATGCTCATTATTATTCTTATAGACGTCAGACTCATCTGAAGCAGGCGGCCACTGGTCGTATGGCGCTTGTGATTGTACGCAGTCATGGTAAAATATCCACTAAGATGAATGTATAACTCTGCACGTGAATGCTTTAAATCAAATATCTGAGCGAGATATTTTTGTATCCTAATATTTTCTATTTCAATGTCAAGGCAGCAATATAAAACGTACTAAGTCGCCCACCCACTACTATTATTAGAGCTTGTATGAATACATCCGCAAAAAAACCTACTCGCACCACTGATAAGCAGCCGACAGCATCCATAGCAGTGGTTTATCATAGCAACTATGGACATACCAAACGTGTTGCTGAAGCGATAGCCACGGGCGCTCGTCAGCAACTGCCAACAGCACAGGTAAAAGCTGTCGATGTTCATGACATTGACTGGGCATTTTTGGATCAAGCAGACTTACTGGTATTTGGCAGTGCAGTCTATATGGGTAATGTGCCAGCAGGCTTCAAAACCTTTATGGATGAGACTTCTAAGCGCTGGTATCATCGCAAATGGGAAGGGAAGTGGGCGGCTGGCTTTGCGAACTCTGGTGGGCTGAGTGGTGATAAGCTTGCGGTATTACAGCAAATCTGTTTGTTTACGATGCAGCATGGCATGAACTGGATCGGTATGCCATTGATGCCGACTGGTCATGGTGAGGAAGACTTAAACCGTCTATCAAGCTTTTTGGGTTTGATGACGCAATCGCTTGATGCGCCCCCTGAAGAAACCCCAGGCAAGGGCGATATGGATACGGCCATTTGGTTTGGTAATCATTTAGCCAAAACCGTCATTAAACATCAGCCAGCCAACCCGGAAGCATAGTAAGTATTATTTTGAAGACATATTGACTGCCGCAGTTTAATGGCCCTGGGCGAGGATAGCGTCAAGTCGGGTATCAGTAGCATAGCAATATAAAGGTCTCGATCTCACTGTGTAGCGACTATAGGATGAGCGGTGACTGGGATGGGGCTTTCTGCCAGCTGAATGGACTGACAACCTGTGAATAAAGGAATGAGTGTCAATATGCTTGTTATTGTAAGGTGTTTCATGGTCACTCTCGATTATTGCTGGTGATAAATAATGAGCAGTAAACGATATTAAACTCAAAAAAAGCGCTTATGATAAAGCGCTTTTTTAATTACTGCCTTTTAAATGGTTATATGAACACAAGACTAAAACAAGTTCTGTGCCCAACGTACCACATGTTGCCACATGCGACTGATAAAGCCTGACTGCTCGATATCATTGGTTGCGACGATAGGTACGGATGCTATCGCTTTACCATCAATGACAGCCATCATTTTACCGACTTGCTGACCTTTTTTGAGTGGTGCTTCTATACTTTCAGGAATATCGACAACAGTAGTGATTTTGTTTTTTTGGGTTTTGCTGGTCAAAACTTGTAGTGTGTCACCGGTGACCAGCTCAATCTCATCTGCCTCACCGAACCATACAGGTAGCTTACTCACAAACTGACCAGCAGGCGCTTTGGTGACGGTTGTAAAGTGCCCAAAACCCCAGTTGAGCAGCTCACGAGATTGATCGGCCCGAGCTTGCGGACTTTTGGTGCCCATAATGACAGATATTAGACGCATATCATTACGGTCGCTTGATGCCACCAAGCAGTAACCGGCAGCATTGGTATGGCCGGTTTTTAGACCATCAACGGTAGAGTCTGTAGCCAGGAGGGCGTTGCGATTGCCTTGCGTAATACCGTTATAAGTAAACTCTTTTTCGGCATAAATATCATAGTAATCGCCGCTGTTTTTGATGATAGCACGGGCCAGCTTTGCCAAGTCCAAGGCAGAGGCTTCGTGACCCTCATCAGGCATACCGGTGGCATTGACAAAGTGCGTATTGTCCATGCCAAGCTTCTCAGCTTGCTCATTCATCAATATCGCAAATGAGGCCTCACTACCGGCGATATACTCAGCCATGGCTTTTGAAGCGTCGTTGCCCGATTGAATGATGATGCCACGCAGCATATCGATCACACTTGCTGTTTGGTTTACGGGTACATACATACAAGATTGACTACTGCTACCACGGCACCAAGCGTTTTCACTCATCAGCACTTGTTCGTCTTCGCTCAAGTCACCAGAGCTTAGGCGCTGTTCGATGATGTAGCTGGTCATCATTTTAGTCAGTGACGCCGGCGGCAAGGGTTGATTGGCATTCTTTTGAGCTAATATTTCACCGGTATTATAATCCATCAATACATAGGCGGTGTTGTCCATCTCAGGCGGCTGAATAGCTGCATTTGCCATCACTGCACCAAAAGAAACACTCACACCGACCACCAACTGCACGAGCTGGTTTTTTACACGCTTTACTGTCATAAACTGTTACACCACATCATGAAACCCAATGCGCCTATTCTCATAGCGATAGCGTTTTAACAGCCGCTAAAGTATACAAAATAGGCATAAAATTAACGCCTTATCTTAGCAAAATACCGGTCAAGGAGAAATATATAAATAACATAAAATAAGACCTTGATAAGGCTAGCAAGAATAGTCTAAAAGCCAGCCTGCAGCAATAGCCATAATCGCTTTTGGCCCAATTAATTGTATACCGCAATGAATAAAAAGCTTGCTTTGCCCTGAGTTATGCGGTCAGAGCAAAGCAAGCTTTGATTTGGATTGATATAACAAATCAATCGTTAAAAGTGAGTCACAGAAGCGGTTTGTTTTTGCAGCTCTCTGTGTTTTTAGCTGCCTCATCTGTACCCATGTTTATAAACACTGCAATGCGGTTGTCATTAGTAGCTTGCATTTGCCAAGTCTACACACAGCGCTTTGTTGTCTTGTTTAGAAAAGCTCAACGTCCAGCTGCGCATACTTTGAAGAATTTGGCGATAGTCTTGCTGCGTCGATAAGTATTGAATCGCAGCTTTAGGATCTTCTAGAGTAGGCATCAACTCTTTTAGCTGATGATTATACGACTTGTAGAATCGCTGTTTTTGATTGCCATTGAGCATAGGGGGGCAGATTTCAGAAAGCACTTGCATCACAGCAATTTCGTGTTTGGTAATATTCATGCCAGACATGTCTAGTGGTATGGTTGAAACGTTATTAGCAGCAGTTGCTGACTGTGACAGTATAGCAGTGGATGTTATCAGCCCAGCAATGCCAATTTTTGAAGCAATTGTTATCATTGTTTTTGTGGTCATAGGAACTGTAGATAATATCGATTGAGTCTTCATTCAGTATCACACTCACTTTGCGTTATTTGATGGTCTTATGGTAATTGGAATAAAAACAAAAGTCACATAAAATATTGGTTTATGTGTAGATGTCTTGTGACCCTAGAACGTTTTGTAGCAACATATCGGTAGCATCTGAGAGTAAGTTACCTCACTTTAATCGCTACGTTGTGCATTGTTGCCTATTGTATCCAAAGAAGCAACAAATAGGGTGACGCTATAGTGTTTATTGTAGGCGTTTATAGTGCAGGTTGATACTTAAGTAGCTGCTCACACTTGGTTTATGAATGTGCACTATTGCGCTATACTCAGCCGCCAACTGCCGGCGTTTATGATAGCACTTGCAGTCACAGGGTCTGAAGTTAGGCCATTTTATATTATAATGACGTCTGATAATACGGGTTTGATATTTTTTCATAACCCGTTACGGTAGTGACATTATGAATGTGCCACACACCTGAAGATAGGAATACATTGAGCTGATATGAAGTTTTTAATTAGTAATGATGATGGGGTGTATGCGCCAGGCCTGTTAGCACTATATCGAGCATTATCCAAAATCGGCGAGGTGGTGGTGGTTGCACCCAATGCAGAGCATAGCGGTAGTGCCAGCTCTCTACATATCTCTCAGCCGTTGTATGCGCAAAAGCTGGCATCGGGCTTTATATCAGTAAATGGCTCACCCGCTGATTGTGTTTATTTGGCTCTAAATCAGCTGTACTGTGAGACTCGCTTTGATTGTGTGATTACTGGCATCAATGCAGGAGATAATTTAGGTCAAAATGTGCATTATTCAGGAACCTTTGGTGCCGCATTAACCGCTCAGGTCTTTGGAGTGCCAGCAATTGCCACCTCATTGGTGGGCGGTACTATGAGTGACGATGAGCAACAAAGAAGTCGTTATGATCTAGCGGCAGCAGAGATCGTCAAGCTGCTGACTGAAACCTCTATCTTGGACGTCATCGGTCAGCTGCCTGAGCATGTATTGAATGTTAATATACCGCCCATAACATGTGCCAAAGATATCAAAGGTCGCAAAGTTACAAGTATAGGGTATCGGCAGATAGAGCAGCCAGTACATCATATTGTCGACCCACGTGGCCGAGAGGCGTACTGGTTGAGTCTACGTAAGCGTCAGCCACTAAGCAGTGAAACTGAGCCGTTTCAACCCCTAACACCAGAATCCGCTACAGACTGTGACGATGCTGCTGGTCATACTGTGGTATATACTGACTATCAGGCAGTTACTGCAGGATATATTAGCTTATCTCCTATCAGACTGAGCCATACACCGACCACAACCCTCAATACTTTCTTGAATACAACCTTGTAGTCTACAGGCGTTGCAAAATGTTGCTTTTATTATAAATGTCCGTAAATTATGGCTATAATAGCGACTGTATACCTCTACAACAACGCCTTAACATAGAGAATGCCCTAATATAAAAGATAGGAAAACCTTGTATGAAAAAGCTTACTTCTAAAACACAGCTTGCTACAGCAGCGGTGATTGGCACTCTTGCGCTTGTCATGACAGGCTGTGCAACTAAGCCGACTTATCAAAGTGCCACGCACTCAAGGCCTACCATTATTACAAACAGCCAAGGCGTGCCTAACTATCATCTGGTAAAGCGGGGTGATACAGTCAGTCAAATCGCAGCACGTTATCGCTTAAATTATCGGCAGATTGGTGCACTAAACAATCTCGATAGTAAGTATACGATCTATACTGGCCAATGGCTCAAGCTGTGGCACGGTGATCAGCGAGCGCCTGCCCGTCCTGCTCATAACAACACCTACAATGTCAATACAACGCCAACGACCCCGCAGCCCCAATACACACCGCCGGCTAACCCCACACCTGCTTATCAAGCCACAGCCAATGCAACGTCAGGATACGAGTATCCCAGTCGCAACCAAGTGATTCGTAACTTCGATGCCGCGTCTGGCAATATGGGTATGTGGTTTGCAGGCAAGATGGGCGATCCTGTACTCGCCAGCCAAAGTGGTACGGTACTATACTCAGGGGATGGTCTACCCGAATATGGCAATCTTATTATGATTCGTCATAGTGACAGCTATATCACAGCTTACGCTCACAACAGCCAGCTACTGGTAAAAGAGGGCGACTCTGTACAGCGGGGTCAACGCATTGCTAATATGGGCAGCAGCGGCCAAACCAATCAAGTTGCTTTAGAGTTCCAAGTGCGACTAAATGGCAACCCTATAGACCCCCGTGCTGTACTAGGACGTTAACCCACATACCTTAACTTAAATACCTTGTCTAAATAAGCCACTGATAAGAGTAAGAGTGTTGCTAGAGCGTGTCCTGCTTTTCGAGACTTGGATGCGCTCTACTTACTCTTTATAAAAACAGATTAAGTTATAAAAGCAGGTCGAGGCTTAAGTGACAGCAAAGGCTAGGTTTTTGTTGATGAGACAGGTACAATAGGCAAGCTTAATTTAACGTGATTTATCATGATTCTCTATTGGAGTTACTATGTCGACTGCCCAAGAGTCTGCTACCATTTTGGACGGCAAAGCACTTGCTAAACAAATAGAACAGTTACTACGCACACGCGTGGACGCCATCAAAGAAAAAACAGGACGCACGCCAAGCTTAGCGACTATATTGGTCGGTGATGACCCTGCCTCTGCCACTTATGTACGCATGAAAGGCAATGCCTGTAAGCGGGTCGGTATGGACTCTATTCGAGTAGAGATGCCGAGTGCTACTACCACAGCGCAGTTGATGGCTAAGATTGATGAGCTAAATAACAATCCTGATGTACATGGTATCTTGCTCCAACATCCCGTGCCCGATCACATCGATGAGCGTGCTTGTTTTGAGCAGATTGATCTAGCTAAAGATGTGGACGGCGTGACTTGTTTGGGCTTTGGGCGCATGAGTATGCAAGAATCCGCTTATGGCTCATGTACACCGCAAGGCATCATGCACTTATTAGATCATTACGATATTGAGCTGGCTGGCAAACAAGCTGTGGTCGTAGGGCGTAGTCCCATTTTGGGTAAGCCGATGGCGATGATGCTACTCAATGCCAATTGCACTGTGACCATGTGTCATTCAAAAACCCAAGACTTAGCAGCACACATCAAGCGTGCAGATATCGTCGTTGGGGCAGTAGGGGTGCCAGAGCTTATCAAAGCTGAATGGATCAAAGAAGGTGCGGTGGTGATTGATGCAGGTTTTCATCCAACAGATGATGGCGGTGTTGGTGATATCGAATTACGTGGTGTAGAAAACTTGGCCAGTGCTTATACGCCAGTACCTGGCGGCGTAGGGCCGATGACTATCAACACTTTGATTCGTCAAACGGTTGATGCTGCTGAGAAATCTGCAGGTTTGGTATAAAAACGTTAAAGCAAGCATAACTGATAATCAATAAAAAAGGGGCTAACCGTTCAAGTGTTAGCCCCTTTTTTACTACCCTCAATAACTTACTACCCTCAATAATGCTCTTAATAAAGAAGATGTCGGTCAGTCACAACGACTTACGGCGTATCTCGCTAAATACTATGCAAAAACCTGAGTAAGTTTTCTTTTTCTGCATCAGTCAACTGTGTAAAGCGTGTTTTGACTGCTTCAGCTTCGCCCCCATGCCACAATATGGCTTCTGTAATACTGCGAGCCCGCCCATCATGTAAGAAGCGTGCCTCTGGATCACGGGCAACGATGCCGATACCCCAAAGTGGTGGGGTGCGCCATTCATAGCTTTCAGCGTTCTTTTCTTTGACCCCATCATCGAGCCCTAGACCCATGTCATGTAAAAGCAGGTCAGTATAAGGATAAATCGTTTGCTGTGATAAAAGTGGAAATCGAATGCTCTCTCCCGTTTTTTGTTTAGGCGTATGACAGCTCGCACACCCGACTTCAGCAAATAAGTTAGCCCCTTGATTAAAAGCCTGTAAGTCGTCTATTCGTCTTTCAGGTACAGCCAATGCGGTCATAAAGTCAACCACGGCATCCAAACTGCTGTCTGATACTTCAGGACTGCCTCCGTTTTCTGCTGTCCAGCAAATAGGTTGATTGACAGTGCAGTTAGGCTCTATAAATACGGATGTGGTCAGTCCCATATCTTGCGACATGGCATTGGCGTTTTGTGTACGTAGGCTTGAATTAATGGCTTTCCAACCAAAGCGCCCCACTTGCTGTTGATTGCCCTCATAGACCCAGTGTACACGACCACGGATACCATCTTGGTTATGATCGTCAGGATCGGCTGCGGCAATAATATCAGCATCAGATATTAGGTCGAGTAGGCCCATACCGACAAGCTGTGGAGAGATGCGCCCACTAATGGCGTTGCTTCCCAAAGGTTGATTGCTGTCAGCAGGGGTGAACATAAACTTGGTACCAGCGGGTGTATCTGGAGTGGCTGTAGTATGCGTATATTGCATCTTACCCTCAGGAGCAATACTTGGGTCAATGCTTTGATGCTGCAGTTGTTCGCCATAGTAATGATGGGCGATACCTTGCTTATCACCTAATCGAAATAAAATAGCATCGCTCAACTCGCCATTGGGGAGATATGTGGCTTTGCGCCCAGCATCGCTATGACATTGGGTACAGGCATTAGCATTAAATAAGGGGCCGACACCATCGAAGAGTGCACGTCCTTCGTTTGCTGGTGTCCATTGAGTAATAAATAGCTCGCGTCCAGTTGAAACACCACCCAAAAGGTGACTCGGTAGCTTAGGGATGATTTGCAAAAACGGACGTGCCACATCAGAGTTGATGGTGGCTGCGCCGCCAGCTGGTAGCCAGTGTGTATGCGTCTCTTGGTTACTATTATCATCAGGTAAGACTGGTAAGTTAGGGGAGGTCGAAGTACTGTCGTCTGAACCACCACAAGCAGTCAGTGCTATGCTGAGCGTTAACAGAGTCGTACGCATAATAATGGGCAAAGATACAGCTGATGCTTGTTTAGAGAATCGCTCAGGTGTTGTGAGGTGATGCAATAAAGGCATGGTATTACCTAAAAAAGTGTCATAATTGGATACAATGCTGATAATAAGCTGTCTAACGGATAAAGGGACGACATAGTATATGTGCCCTTTTATCGCTTATTATGGCGTTTTATAAGATTTGGCTTGGCCAGTATATTGCTATGACGCTGGTGTCAGTTTGGCAGGCTAATAGGGATAGGGGTGTTGTACATCCAGATATGGGCGGCGTCTGCACTACCTAATGAACCCTCAAAGCTCCAACCCCAAGTGAATAAATTACCATCAGGGTTTTGAGTGTCTGGTTTTTCGTGAGCAATAAGATGCATCGCTCCCATCGCCATATTGTCGACAGCCGTCAAGCTGGTTAGCTTGTCAGTCGGCTCATCTAAATCATTATAAATGGTCTTACCGGCACTGTTGGTCTCACCAAACATACCCCATGGATAGACCTTGCCATTATTCAGTAAGGCGTAGCTGGCATTACCATTGGCATAGATACGGCGCACCTCCTTGTCCACAAACCAAGGAAGTTTGGTCGGGGTCGTGACGATACGGTCCCAAGCCTGTTCAGTATCAGAGAAGTTTTCGCCGTTATAGCCAACTTGGCTACTGGCATTGAGACCCCAGCCATAAACTGAGTTGTTATTGGTTAATGCCAAAACATGATCACGGCCAGCGGCTAACTGGATGACGACTTCAGTGTGACCCTCTGCGACATCATCTGCCTGAATCACTGGAATGCGTATAGGTTTGGTGTGTACATTGAGACAATTGTGGTTGCTGGTGCATTCTTGACCTTTGCCAAGATTGGCATAAGCATCGCTACCCCAGCCCCAAACTTGACCTTTATCATCAAGGGCGTAAGAGCTGTTTGCGCTGGCCACAACTTGGACAATGTGACCGGCATCTAGAGTAGAAAAGTCAACTTGAACTGGGGTGCTGCTCTCAGTCGTCAAGCCATTACCAAGCTGTCCTTGACCATTGGCACCAAACGCCCAAACTGAGCCGTCTTTAGTTAAGACTAGGTTGTGCTTATAGCCAGCTGCGGTCATGACGGCATTGTTGATGTCGGCTATAGCGCCTATATCAAGTCGGCAGTCATCTGAACGAACACAGTCATGACGACCTGTATCACCACGCCCTAACTGGCCATATTTATCTTCGCCCCAACTATATACTTGCCCCTTTTGGTCAATAGCTAATGAGTGATTTTGGTTGAAGCTAATGCTAGCAAGATTGTTTGGGGCTCGGCTCATCAATGCAGGTGTTGCTGGGTGCACACTGACATCTGTCAGTTTTGTGGTCATATTGAGGCCAGTCTGACCATAATTATTGCGTCCCCAGCCATATAATTGTCCGTCTTTGATAGCTCCTGTATGCGAGCCACCTGCTGCAACCTTGTCACCCACATAGATCGTCTTAGTTGACTGGGTCGTGTTATCAGACCTGTCAGTTGCCGTCAAAGTCAGTTGATTGGTGCCTAGAGCCAATAAAATACTCTCACTAAAGAAGCCTTCTTGATCAAGGGTAAGTGATTTCTCTGGTTCATCATTGAGCTGATAGGTTAGTGATTGTATTCCTCCAGTGTCTTTGACTTGCCCAGCTATAAACACCGCTGCCACACTTGAGTAACCATCCTCAAAATGGTGGTCAGTAATCAAAAGAGGCGGGGTGACATCGCTTATCTCAATGTCACCGTTATCATTATCACCGCAGGCGCTGAGCAAGAGGGCAGTAATCGAAAGTGCTAAAGCTTGGCCTAAACGGGATAAATGCATAAAAACCTCAATAGATAATGAAAAGTAACCATACTGGCAATCGATAAGTGTTTGAGTAATATCTGCGCAAGAATAGTTGCAAATGATATTACAAACGATAATCATTATCAATATAAATTTAGAGGTATTTAAGATTTAGGCGTTATATGGCATAGCGTTTTAGAGTATCGATATCTACTAAGCTTAACAAGCTTTCGTGACAGGCTTCCAATTTGATTTGTGGCGCAATATCAAAGTCTAAAGCTTCGACCCAACGCAGCGCACAGATACACCAAAAGTCACCCGGCTTAAGACCAGGGAAGTTATATTCAGGCAATGGCGTAATAAGATCGTTGCCACGAACGGCCGAAAAGTTTAAGAATTCGCTGCTCATTTTTGCACAGACGGTGTGTTGGCCAACGTCATGGTTGCCAGTATGGCAAAACCCATTGCGATAGTAGCCGGTAATAGGGTCAAAGCAACAGCTGGCCAGCGCAGTGCCTAAGACGTTGGTTTGATTGATGGCGGGATTAGGATGATAATCAGATGACATAGCGCCTCCGAGATAAGTGATGTTATAAAGGTGAATCAGTGTATATCTTTAGAACGTGGCAAAGATTCGACTGTGATACTGACAGAGGTTGTCCGTAAGGGTTTGATAGAAGCTAGCTTCTTGTAAACATGACAGTGAATTTACGCATTGAGCCAGTAAACGACAATCTAAACAGGGCCAATAAAGCCCTGCTGTGGCTGAAAGCGGATGCATACTCGAGGAGTAGTGTAACACGGGATCTAGAGGGTATTGTAACCCAAAAGTTGCGATACTCGTGTTTAAGACGCTCTAGGATGTTTTTCAATAGGCATAAATAGACATATAGTTAAATCGCCCTAATAATATGCATGTGTCGACTTTATGTCGGACGGCCTATCGCTAATAAGTTAAAAACAGGTGAGATATTGGGTGCAATTGTGACTAGGCGAAACTAGGCTGCTATGCTAAACTAAAACCTAAAGTGCCTTGATCATTTATCGCATTGGTATAATCGTTTTATCATTCCAGATATATACTCTCAATTCTTATTTTTTGGTATCACCTAGTTTGTTTATCATAATTGGGTTGATGATGTTGCGTTTAAAAAATGCAAACCGTTTATTACTGATGTGATCATCAACATAACCTTATAATGCCGCGTTTTTTGGTAAGCGATACGCCAAACAAGGATTTATTGTGTCTGCAAGTTCTGATTCAGCTGTTCCCGACGTAGTACGCTCTAATAATACCGCAATTCAGCCTGCCGAAAATGGCACAGCAATTAGTGGTGGGCCGCATCTCAGTAATTTTCATCTAAGTAACTTCAGCGCCGAAGTTGCCAACAGTTGGCTCTTGCCTGATGGGGTGGTCGATGTGTTGTTTGAGGATGCACAAAAGCAAGAAGTGCTACGGCACAAGTTGACTCAGCAGCTCATTACTCATGGTTATCAGTTGGTATGCCCGCCAATGATTGAGTATACCGAGTCTTTATTGAGCCAAGCATCAGAAGATCTTAAACGCCAGACCTTTAAAATTATTGACCAACTGACGGGTCGACTCATGGGCGTGCGTGCTGATATCACGCCACAGATATTACGTATCGATGCGCACTGGGGCGGCGAAGGTATCGCTCGTTACTGCTATGCTGGCGATGTGATTCACACCTTACCATCAGGGCTGTTTGGCTCTCGAACACCGCTACAGCTGGGCGCAGAGATATTTGGCTGCGCTTCATTAAGTGCAGATATCGAGCTGATCGATGTGTTGTTTACGATGATAAACGATCTAAACATGAGTGCTGCACTGCATATCGACTTAGGCCATGTCGCTATATTTAAACGTTTGGCCACCCTGGCCAAGCTGCCAGATACAGACACTAAGCAGCTGATGCATCTGTATGCCAACAAAAACTTACCAGAGCTAAAACGGGTTTGTGAAGCCTTGCCGATGGGTGATGACTTTTATGCATTGGCACGTTTTGGGCATGATATGTCGCTGCTACTGGCCAAGCTGTCTGCCACTGCGCAACAAGATAGCGCCATAGCTACCGCTGTCGACGAGCTACAGCGCTTAAAAACGCACCTGCAGCAGCGCTGGCAGTGTGAGGTAAGTATCGATATCACTGAGCTTTCAGGCTATCACTATCATACAGGGATCATATTTAACGGTTATATCAATAGTGAGACTCAGCCTTTGGTACGGGGCGGCCGTTTTGATGGTATGCAGAGCCATAATGAACAGCCACGAGATGCCACAGGCTTTAGTCTAGACGTCAGCCGTTTGCTGGCTCACACCCAACTTGATGCACCCAAAATCGTGGTCGTGAATCATGCAGACATGAGTCATGCAGATGCAGCAAAGACAACCGCATTATATGAGCAAGTACAGACTTTACGCCAACAAGGCTATCGGGTCGTTATGCCTTTGAATCAGCAGGATTGCCCAGCCGGTTTAACGCACCGTTTGAGTGTCCTTGATGGTCAATGGCAACTACAAACCGTATAGCTTTGCTGCTTTGTACTTAACATTAATATCACTAATTTATAGCGCCATACTCAGTGTGAATGTTTTCTAAGGCGTTATTTTATAGTCAAGCCATCACATGACGACTACATTAACAATGCAGGCGAGTGTCTCTTAACGGATATTATTTAATAAGTGTCTGGGTAGGGCTTCTCACGCTGAGCGTGTCGTCGTTTTGTCGTGTCAGACTGAGTACTTCAATACATTATTGTAAGGATTAATCATGGGTAAGAATGTCGTAGTTTTAGGAAGCCAATGGGGCGATGAAGGTAAGGGCAAGATTGTCGATTTGCTCACCGAAAAGGCTTCAGCCGTTGCACGTTTCCAAGGCGGTCACAATGCAGGCCATACATTGGTTGTCGATGGCGAAACCACGGTATTGCATCTGATTCCATCGGGTATCCTACGTGCCGGTGTTACTTGCTTCATTGGTAACGGTGTGGTGCTGGCCCCAGACGCACTGCTAAAAGAGATGAAAGCGCTAGAAGGTAACAATGTGCCAGTACGTGAGCGCTTACGTATCTCGCCAAACTGTCCTCTGATCATGCCTTATCATGTGGCACTTGACCAAGCGCGTGAAGCCAAACGTGGTACGGGTAAAATCGGTACGACAGGCCGCGGCATTGGTCCTGCTTATGAAGACAAAGTGGCTCGCCGTGCTATCAAGCTTGCTGACTTGTTCCGTGATGATTTAGAAGAAAAGCTTCGTAACCTAATCGAGTATCATAACTTTCAATTGACTCAGTACTATAAAGTCGACGCCATCGATTTTGATGAGACCCTCAAACTGTGCCAAGAGTGGAAAGAAGAGCTGACAGGTCTGGTGACAGATGTGACTGAGGAGCTCAATCAAATGCGCCTTGAAGGCAAAAACTTGATGTTTGAAGGCGCACAAGGGACGTTACTTGATATTGACCATGGTACTTATCCGTTTGTGACCAGCTCAAGTGTTACCGCAGGTGGCGTGTCTACTGGTACCGGTATCGGCCCATTGTATTTAGACTACGTGCTCGGTATCACCAAAGCCTATACCACACGTGTCGGCAGCGGTCCATTCCCAACAGAGCTGTTTGACGATGTTGGCGCTCATTTGGCGAGAGTTGGTCATGAGTTTGGTGCGACGACTGGTCGTGCTCGCCGCTGTGGTTGGTTTGATGCTGAAGCATTACGCCGTGCTGTGGTACTGAACTCCTTATCAGGCATTTGCTTGACCAAGCTTGATGTTCTAGACGGTCTTGATGAGCTGCTTATCGGTGTCGGTTATGAGCTACCAGAGACCGAGTGTGCAGGTGCGCATGATGCTGAGTTTTATGAATCAGTGACACCTAAATATGAGACGTTAGAAGGTTGGAGCGAGTCGACGGTTGGTATCACCAACTATGATGACTTGCCCGAAAATGCCAAAAAATATATCAAACGTATTGAGGCGCTGATCGACTGTCCTATCGATATCATCTCGACTGGTCCTGACCGTGAAGAAACGATCGTACTGCGCGATCCGTATGATGCGTAAACAATAAAACGACATCAGTAAGTAAACAGACTTCGATGCTTAACTTAAGCGTCGGAGTTTGTTTTTTTGGACTATCAGTATTTTAAAAGCCTTAACTTTAGCAGGTTCACTATATAGAAAAGTAAGTGTTGGGTTTACGTTTATATCAACGATGATCTTAAATTAACCCTATCATTTATAGCGTCAATCATTATAATAGGCAACAATCTTATGCTAAGAGCGATGTGTCGATAATGAGGATGCATAAATACGCTGACTTGGTGTAATGGCTAAAGATAAAAACCCTTTACTTGTCTTACTAACCCCTAATTAATAGGAGCTTTTCATGGCTAACGAACGTACTTTATCTATCATCAAACCTGACGCTGTAGCGGGCAACAACATTGGCGCCATTTACAGCCGTTTTGAAGACGCTGGTCTAAAAATCGTTGCGGCAAAAATGCTGCATCTTGATGACGAAAAAGCAGGCGGTTTTTACGCTGAGCACAAAGAGCGTCCATTCTATAATGACCTAGTGTCATTCATGACTTCAGGCCCGGTTGTGGTGTCTGTACTTGAAGGCGAAAACGCTATCGCTAAGCATCGTGAAATCATGGGCGCAACCAACCCAGCCGACGCCGCTGAAGGTACTATCCGTGCTGACTTTGCGAGCAGCATCGATGAAAACGCCGTTCATGGTTCAGATTCAGCCGAATCAGCCAGCCGTGAAATCAGCTACTTCTTCAATGAAGATGAAGTGTGTGCCCGTACACGCTAATAGCAGTGATTATTGATATCATCTGTTATGATTAAAGATGATTGTCAATCATTAGTGTTGCGAGACGGCTTATATCTCATGGTATAAGCCGTTTTAGCTATAGTCAGCTGAATGTAAAACTGCTATGGGTTTAAACACGCTACTGGTATACATTTTCCTTGCGTGCTGTGTACTCAGAGGCTACGCAACTGTATTTTAAAGCAAGCGTCCCAGTCGCTATGACAGCTTTAGAGTGTATCGACGATATTATAATAATCGTATTCTTTATTGAAAACTGTCATTGTTTCCCTCATTATCTATAATTACTGAGCATTATCAATCCCTTATCAGCATACTTCTATCAGCAGTGCCTGCTTATGAATGTTCAAAACGCCCTAAATCAATACAACGTTAAAACTGATAAAATCTGCGCTCATAACGGATTGCTCATGCACCACAGTATGGTCAAACTCCTATAAATAGTTGCAAGGCTTATATAAATACGCTCATGCAAAAAGGTTATCTATTATGTCCACTATTCAAACCCCCATTCAACACGTACCTGCAAAGACCGCTAAAAGCATTAAGCTGGTAGATGAGACACAGGCTAAGACCAATCTACTAGGCATGACGCAAGCGCAACTTGCTGAATACTTTAAAAGTATTGGTGAAAAGCCGTTTCGTGCCACTCAAGTTATCAAATGGATATATCAACATGGTGTGACTGACTTTGAGCAGATGACCAATCTGAGTAAGTCGTTGCGGGATAAACTGTCATCAAATGCTTGTGTGACCCCGCCAAAAGTCATTCACCGTCAGTATAGTGATGATGGCACTCGTAAATGGGTGTTTGAAGTCACTGGTGGGTCGTTGGTTGAGACGGTGCTGATCCCTGCAGATGATAGTAAGGCAGATGGACGAAAGACGTTATGTATCTCTTCGCAAGTCGGCTGTGCGCTAGACTGTAGTTTTTGTAGTACTGGCAAACAAGGTTTTGAGCGAGACCTCTCCGCCGCTGAAATTATTGGTCAGCTGTGGGTCGCCAATGCGTCTTATATGAGCGATGACAACGACAATTTAGAAAGTGTCGATCATAGCTTATGGGAAAATAAAGTGACCAACGTGGTCATGATGGGTATGGGTGAACCTTTATTAAACTATAAGCCAGTAGTTGGTTCGATGGAGCTTATGCTTAGCGATCATGCTTATGGCTTGTCTAAACGCCGAGTGACGCTCTCAACCTCAGGTGTGGTGCCAAAGATGTATCAATTGGCGCAAGATATCGATGTGGCCTTAGCCATCTCACTGCACGCACCCAATGACGAGCTGCGTGATGAGCTGGTACCCATTAATAAAAAATATCCGTTGGATGAGCTGATTGCAGCAGCAAAAAACTATGTCTATGATGTCAATCCGCGTCACAAAAAGCACGTGACGATTGAGTATGTCATGCTAGATGGGGTTAATGATAGTGATGAGCATGCCAAGCAAATGGTGGCACTGCTCGATGGTCTACCAAGCAAAATTAACTTAATCCCATTTAATCCATTTCCGCATGCGCCGTATGACAAATCAAGCAATAACCGCATTCATGCTTTTAGTAATATTCTGAGTGAAGCGGGTTTTGTGTGTACCATTCGTCAAACGCGTGGTGATGATATTGATGCCGCCTGTGGGCAGTTGGTCGGACAGGTAGCGGATCGAACCAGACGTTCGGCAGCGTGGCAACAGAGCATCAAAGATCGTAATATGAATAGCGATGTAGAGGTTTGATATCTCTTTTATTATGGCTTGTATCAAAAAATACAGCTGTGATTTATACTTTGCAACAATGAAAAAATGCAGCCAAGTAAACTAAATTGTACTTAAGGTGTCTAAATCTATTAAACTGATGACTCTTTTATATTGCAGTTTTATGAAGGCGGCTATGATGAACATTAACAATGATTGGCGTAAGCCTAAATGTTTACTTCCTAAGTGCTTGATGCCTAGGCGCTTAACGATAACAAGTGCGCTTATGGCCTTGGCGCTGGCTGGATGCCAAAGCACGCCAACTAACGAGCTTACTGGGATGGACTATCAAACCTCTACCCAGCCAAGCACTAACCGCAATCTGAACAAAAAAGAAATAGCTCGTGTGCGTACGTCGCTTGCAGCGCAGTATATTCGAAAAAACGAGCTAGATACAGCTCAGCGCCAACTCGAAAAAGCCTTCGCTGCTGATAGCAGATATGCGCCCGCCTATGATATGATGGGCATCCTATTACAGCAGGAAGGCAGTCGTATCAATCTTGCAAAAGCAGATCAGTATTTCAAAAAAGCGATTGCGTTGGATAAAGACTTTGAACAAGCACGTAATAACTACGGCGTTTATTTATCACAAATGAAGCGTTATAGTGAGGCAGTAGAGCAGTTTGAGATTGCAGGATCAGCCTTGGGTTATGAGGGGCGTATTGGTGCGCTTGAAAACTTAGGCCGTACTTATCTACAGCTCAATAATCATCCAGCCGCTGCCAAAGCTTTTTTACGAGCGCTAGAAGGCAATCGTAATAGTTTGATTGCTCATATTGAATTGGTCGACTTACTTCTCGAGCAGCAACGTATACAGCAAGCACAAAGACTCTATGATGAGACCTTAATACTGGTTCAAGGACAGGGTATAAGTCCAAGATTGCTCTTGCAGGGTATTAAGCTTGCTGCTGCTCAAAACGACATAACAACCCGCCAACAATTGGCGCAGCAGCTGTTATCTGCTTATCCACTAAGTGATGAAGCAAAACAACTTAAGACTTGGCTTAACAATCCAGAGGCATCATGGAAATGACCACCCCATCATCTAACAATCAACCCAACGCTCAGGGATCATTTGGTGCCATGTTGCAGCAAGCCCGAAAAACCAAGCAGCTAAGCTTAGAGGATGCCTCAAGCGAGCTGTTTATTTTAAAGCGTCATCTACAGGCGCTAGAAGATGAAGACTTTTCAGAATTGCCGCAAGCTGCGTTTGCACGGGGTTTTGCTATCAATTATGCTAAGTATCTGGATTTGGACCCAGCCAAAATAGCTGACAGCTTTGATGCTGCATATCCTAATGAGCTAAAAGCACAGTCCACCACCAATATTGATTCACCCCTACGCCCGATGGGCACTCTCCAGCGTGACGATAGTCGCAGCAAAATACGGTTTAACCCCTTGCTGATATTGGCCGTTATTGGTCTGATTATCTTGGCAGTATTCTTGTTTCGTATGGTAACTAATGCCAGTAAAGAGTCAGAAGAAACCACACCTGTCGTCGATACGCTTTCAGCCTCAGAGCAAGCACAAGGCGCAGCTATCGATACCAGCGCTATTGATAATGTCGGCGCTTCTGGTTCGGCGCTGAACTTAGACAACTCTGCTGTGATGAGCAGTTCGGCATTAGCAGTCACTGTCACTGCAAATACTGAGGTTAATATTACCGATGCATCAGGCGCCAGTTTGATGTCTGGCAATCAAGCTGCGGGAGACTATCAGCTGTTTGGGACACCTCCCTTTAATATTCAGATTGCGAATGTAGACAATGTTAGTTTGTCGCTAAACCAAGAGTCTGTGGCACTAGAGCAATATGCGACTGATAATCAAGCCCGTTTTGCACTGACCCCTTAAGTGCTCTAACCCATCTTAGCTTTGCGCCTTAAAGGTTCAAAGTCAGATGCTCTATCAGTTACCCACTGCTTATATATTCCTCTTACTTGTTTTTCAAAGGATTTTTATATGTCAATGCCATCGCCTATTAACCGCCGTTCTACCAAAAAAATATATGTCGGTGATGTCGCAATTGGCGGCGATGCACCGATCAGTGTACAAAGTATGACCAACACCGATACTTGTGATGTGGCTGCTACGGTCGCTCAGATTGAACGCTGCGTCGAGGCGGGCGCTGACTTGATGCGAGTATCGACACCTACTATGGATACGGTCAAAGCATTTGGCGAAATTCGTAGGCAGGTCAATATCCCTTTAGTCGCTGATGTACACTTTGATCATAAGATAGCATTAGCCGTAGCAGAGGCAGGCGCTGATTGTTTGCGTATTAATCCGGGCAATATCGGCAGCGATGCAAAGGTGCGTGAAGTGGTCGCTTGTGCTAAGCATCATAATATTCCAATTCGCATCGGGGTCAATGCCGGCTCGCTAGAAAAAGACATTCAGCGTAAATATACGGAGCCAACGGGCGAGGCGATGCTAGAGTCAGCGCTGCGCCACATTGATATCTTAGAGCGTCTGAATTTCGATCAATACAAAGTATCCGTCAAAGCCAGTAACGTGTTTTTGACTTTAGATGCCTATCGTTTATTGTCTGCACAGATAGATAATCCACTGCATCTGGGTGTGACAGAGGCGGGTGTCTACCGCACAGGCGCTGTGAAATCAGCCATTGCACTGGGCGGTTTATTGCTAGATGGTATCGGTGATACCATACGTATCTCTTTGGCGTCAGAGCCTGAAGAGGAGATTAAGATAGGGTTTGATATTTTAAAATCACTAAATATTCGCTCTAATGGTGTCAACTTTATTGCTTGTCCGAGCTGCTCACGTCAAGAGTTTGATGTGATTAAAGTCATGACTGAGCTTGAAGCACGTTTAGAAGATATTCGTCAACCAATGGATCTGTCAGTCATAGGTTGTAAAGTAAACGGCCCCGGCGAAGCAAAAGAAGCGGATATTGGTATTGTGGGGGCGGCACCCAAGTCCTTGGTCTACCGTATGGGCGAAAAAAGCCATCTCATCGATACCAATACCTTAGTCGATGAGATAGAAAGCATGGTGCGGGCGCATGCTGCTGATTTAGAAAAGCTGCGTGCCAACGAAATTATCAGAGTAAAGTAGATACAAAAAAATATAGGGTTTGTGTATGATAAGCAAAACGCTATACCGCCCTAATAAAACAATAGAAATAAGCGTTATAAATTTTGAGGATACGATTGCATCATGATCAAGGCTATTAAAGGGTTTAATGATATCTTGCCAGAACAGTCCGCTAAATGGCTCAAGCTAGAAGCAGTATTGGCAGATGTATTGGGTAGATATGGGTATGAGCAAATTCGCTTACCCATCGTTGAGCAGACGGACTTGTTTGCACGGGCCATTGGTGGCGCAACTGATATTGTCGAAAAAGAGATGTATAGCTTCGCTGACAAATCAGATCCACCAACGCCTTTAACGCTACGCCCTGAAGGAACGGCTGGGGCGGTACGGGCGGTGATTGAGCACAACCTACTGCGCGGTGACACCCCAAAGCTTTGGTACATGGGCCCTATGTTTCGCTATGAGCGTCCACAAAAAGGCCGTTATCGTCAATTTCACCAAATAGGAGTGGAGAGTTTTGGTAGTGCCTTACCAGATGCGGATGCCGAATTGATTGCCATGACACATTTGATGTGGCAGGAGCTGGGTCTAAAAGATGAGATGCACTTACAGTTAAATAGCCTGGGTGAGCTTGATGAGCGTCAAGCCTATCGTAATGCGCTGGTGGATTATCTAACAGATAAGCAAGACCAGCTAGATGAAGACAGCAAGCGTCGTCTGACCACCAACCCGTTACGTATTCTTGATAGTAAAGATGCCAATACACAGGCGTTACTCGCTGATGCGCCAAAACTGGCTGACTTTTTAGGCAGTGAGAGCGTTGCGCATTTTGAGCAAGTTCAAGCTTATCTAACAGCGCTTGGCATCGATTATGACATCAATCCGCACTTGGTGCGAGGTTTGGATTATTATAATAAAACAGTCTTTGAGTGGGTAACTGATAAGCTTGGTACTCAAGCAACGGTCTGTGCTGGCGGGCGTTATGATGGCCTGATAGGTCAGCTAAAATCTGTTGGTACACGGGAGAATAAAGACGATAGTAAGCCTGTGAAATCTGAACCTGGTGTGGGGTTTGCGATGGGGTTGGAGCGTCTCTTATTATTGATTGAAGCAGTTGCTCCAATGGCAGAGAGCACAGCCTGTGATATTTTTGTCGTAGCGCATCCTGAAGTGTTTACGGCAGGGTTTAGTTACGCCCAAAAGTTGCGCTACAGCCGTCCAGACTTACGAGTTAAAATGGCGAGTGCGACCAGCTTGAAGTCACAAATGAAAAAAGCCGATAAGTCAGGAGCAGCCTTGACGGTCATCATCGCTCAGCAAGAGATCGATGACAATACCGTCAGCATTAAAGACATGCAGACAGGCGAGCAGACCACTGTGGCCCAAGACTGGCTGGATGCGACAGAGAACTTTACGCGCTCTTAATCATGGCGCAAGATGTTATCAGATGTATGTAGAGCGTGCCCTCAAGTAGCGTATTATTGATTTAGATTGAGAGTACGCCTTAGTTTTTAACTAGATTTTATCAGGTAAGTAACTATGGTTCAGAATACGCAGTCGCCAAATGCAGACAATTCGATGCAAGCGCTCAAGCAGTATGGCAGCTATATTATCACTGCTATTTTACTGGCATTAGCAGGCTATTTTGGCTGGACCTATTGGCAAGAAAATCATGCACGGGTAGACACGGTGGCTGCCGATCACTATGCCGATATTCAAAGATTGAATGAGCAGTTGAATCTGGCGGCACAAAACCCAGACTTAGAAGCAGAGGCGCTGACGGAGCTGGCTGCCAGCCGTGAGCAGCTCAATAAAGATATTGAGGCTTTAGTCAATACCCATGGTGACTCAGTTTATGCTTGGCAGGCGCTAATGATTAAAGCCCGTCAGCAAGTCGATAGTGATGACTTCGCTGGCGCTACTGAGACTTTAAAACAAGCACTATCCATAGATTTGGGCGATGCAGGTTTGAAGGCCATTACTCAATTACGCTATGCGCAAACACTGTTATCAGCGGGTGATACTGATGCGGCACTCTCTACAGCCACTAATGATATACCAGTGTCATTTGAAGCCAGTCAGCAGGAGTTATTGGGTGATATTTATTTGGCTCAAGATGACAAAGACGCTGCTATCAATGCTTATGAAAATGCTTGGGAGTTATTACGTGACCGTCAAGAAACCCGTGCAGTGCTGGCGTTGAAGCTTGAGAGCTTGGGCATTGTACCAGAACCTATTGAGGAGCCCGCCAGTCTGATTCAAGCCAACAGCACCCAAATAAATACTATGGCTGAGCCATTAGCAATTGAAAGTGATAGTAATGCAGCCAGTGTTAACAATAATAACGATTCTGACTCAGCAGCGCAGTAAAACATCGGTACAATAAGCCGTAGTTTATAATGATGATATCTGTTATTTTATTGACAGTTAATTTAATCGTAGTGAGAGCATATAATGACCCGACCTATTCGCTTCAGTAAGATAACAACAGGCAATACCATTAAAAAAACTGTCATGCATGTGGCGGTGTTAGCACTAGTGAGTACCGCTGTGGTGGGATGTAATCGTGGTATCAAACCCGTCGTCAATGAGCCGGTAGATTTGGTACAAATTGCACAACCTATTAGTGTCTTACAGCCTGTATTTAATGTGGATGTCGGAAACAAAAAAGCCAGTAAAAAAGACCCACTTGATCTACAGGTCGGTTATGGTAATGAGCAGATCGTTACTGCCTCACGGGGTGGGGATTTAACCGGCTTTGATCTTGCAGGACAGCGCTTATGGTCGATCAATCTTGATGATCAAATCACAGGTGGTGTGACACTAGATGCGTTTAGCCAGACAGCGATTGTCAGTACCCGCAGCGGCTTGGTGATGGCATTCGACAGTGCCACTGGTGCTAAACGCTGGCAAAGACAACTGTCAGGATCAGTACTCACGCCTGCATTGATTAGTAATAACCGAGTTATTTTATCTGCTAATGATGGCTTTTTGCATGGGTTGTCTTTGCAAAATGGCCAATCAGTTTGGCAGTTTGCCACACAAGTGCCAGCGATTAGTGTTCGTGGCACAGCGGCTCCTACCTTATTAGATGATAAAACAGCACTGCTGGCTACTGCAGATGGTCGTTTGCACGCCATTACTACAGATAGCGGCTTGCCATTATGGTCAAGACGTGTCGGTGTTGGTACAGGTAGTAGCGAAGTTGAGCGCATGAGTGATGTCGATGGCATGCCAATCGTAGACAATAATCAACTGTTTGCGATCAGCTATAGTGGTCAGTTAATCGGTATCGACTTGACGACACGACAAGTATTGTTTGTCAATGAGCTTGCTAGTCTTAAGTCTTTAGCTGTCAACGCTCAGCAAGTGGTTGCGACCAGTTTAGATGGTAAAGTAGTGGCTTATGAGCGCAATAATGGTCAGATGATATGGGAAAGTGAGGCACTGGCTTATCGCAATCTAACCAACCCTGTGATGATTGGAGATTATATTGCGGTGGGTGATCTTGAAGGAGTGGTGCACTTGTTTGACCCTACTACTGGTGATATTGTCAGTCGAGTTGAAACCAAAGGAGCGCTCAGCAGCTTACAAGTACAAGACAACCGCTTGATGACGCAAAGTAATTCAGGACAAGTGGCTATTTGGCAGTTAGTGCGCTAGAAGCCATTATCGAGTCTATAGTCACCCGATACTAATGCTGCTATCACCAAACTTATCGAAACCGCTTTTGTCCGGTTATGATAGATATAATCGGTAATATATTTAAACGCTGCTTAGTCAGCGTTTAATATCTTGTATAATCCTCATACTTCACGTAATCTGAGCGCCCCTAAATGTGCGTATTGATTTATTAAGTACATATCTTTTATCTGTGCACTGCCTCATTTTAATTTTACTTTCAAAATGAGTGTAGACCCTTAATATTATTGTTTATTATATATTGATGTATTAAACATTTAGGTATTAATCATATAATTTTGTAGTAATGTGCTGATTTTTGAGGTCATTACTGTATCCGAAACTGAGAGTAACGCATGAGTATCAAGCCTGTGGTCGCCCTGATTGGCCGTCCAAACGTAGGTAAATCCACCTTGTTTAACCAATTTACCAAAAGTCGGCAGGCGCTTGTTGCCGATTTATCAGGTCTGACTCGAGATCGTCAGTATGGTGATGCAGAATATGAAGGTAAGTCATTTATCGTCGTTGACACTGGCGGCATCGGTGAAGCAGACGACGGTAGAGGCGACATTGATGATTATATGTCCGAGCAGTCGCACACCGCGATTCATGAAGCGGACATCGTTGTCTTTGTCGTTGATGCTCGGGCTGGTATGATTGGTGCAGATGCTGAGATTGGTAAGTTTTTACACACTTTAGGCAAGCCGGTCTATGTTGTAGCAAATAAAATCGATGGCGTTCATGACTCAGCTCCTGCTGAATTTTATGCGCTGGGATTGGGTGAGCCATATCCCATGGCAGCAAGTCATGGCCGAGGGGTGGGTAACTTATTAGAAGCCATCACTGCAGATATGCCAGAACAGCAGCCCGTCCATGAACCCGATGGCTTGAAGTTGGCTGTTATCGGTCGTCCAAACGTTGGCAAGTCCACTTTGGTGAACCGTCTACTGGGTGAAGAGCGAGTGGTGGTATTTGATATGCCTGGCACCACACGTGATAGTATTTATATCCCCTATAAGCGTGATGGAAAAAACTATGTTTTAATTGATACTGCAGGGGTGCGTCGCCGTGGTCGCATCGATGAAAAAGTAGAGAAGTTCTCTGTTATCAAGACTTTGCAGGCCATTGAAGACTCAAATGTGACCATCATTGTCATAGATGCTCAAGAAGGTATCGTCGATCAAGACTTGCATATGATTGGCTATGCTCTTGATGCGGGTCGTGCGTTAGTTATTGCTATCAACAAATGGGATGGTCTCAGTCAAGAACAAAAAGATTATATTAAAATTGAGATGGAGCGTCGTTTTAGCTTTATACCTTATGTGAAGGTGCATCTCATCTCAGCGCTTCATGGTACTGGTGTTGGTAATCTATATCCGTCTATCTTACGAGCTTATCAATCCTCTATGTTTGAAGTATCAACCAATCGTCTAACACAAATACTACAAGATGCGGTCACAGCAAATCCGCCACCAACGGTTGGTGGTCGCCGTATTAAGCTGCGTTATGCCCATATCGGTGGTCATAATCCACCCGTTATCGTTATTCACGGTAATCAAACTGGCTCACTACCTAAGAGCTATCAGCGTTATCTTGAAAATCAATTCCGACAAGTGTTCAAACTTGAAGGCACACCACTTAATGTGGTCTTTAAGCTCAATGAAAACCCTTACGCCAAAAAAAGCGATACGCCAACTAAGGCCAAAGCCCAGCAATTGCTACAACGTCAGCGTAATCGTAAACAAAAATACGCTAAGTCTGATAGAAGAAGTAAGAAGAAAGGCTCCTAAGCACTTGTTTGTATGTTAAACATACCCTAGTTTCGACTGCTTACTTACAAAAGATAGAACAGTTAAGGTTAAGATGAGCGCTGCTTTTTTCTTAATCTTAGCATTGTTTGCAAACTTGATGGCTACAAACTTGATGACTACAAACTTGATGACTTTCCTGTACTATAGGTCAAGCATGAGCTGTTTTGAGCCATCTGCAGCCACTTTGGGTAAGTTGCATGAGTGAGTAAGTTGCATGAAAAAAAAACCTGTTAAAACCATACCCAATCTCATTAGGCGTACTGTTATTCAAGCCATTTTTTTTGCGGCTTTAGCAGGGTTTCTACTGTCTTTTTTTTACACATTTCTATATCACTATCGTCAAAAAGTCCTGCATATTGACCAGCTTGGAGAAATGCTGGCTAAAAGTGCGTCAACACCCGATGGTGCTAATTTAGTCGCAAGGCAAGTCAGCCTATTGCTAGACGACGATATCGCCTTAGATAGTATCTTATTTTATTCTACTGATCAGCCGATCCCAGAGAACAACAACGCTGAGATACATCGTCACTATAACGATTGGTACAATGCGATATTTAAAGATACCATCAGTTTTAATTATCCAGTGACCAGTCGTTATCTTAGTGGCAGTAGTATTCAGCGTGCTGGCTCTGTACAGCAGCTAAATACGACTGCTCCTGCTAACGAGATAGAGCCTATAGCGCTACCATCACCATCTCAGTCTACTGACCGGAATACCTTGGTTGGCTATATCAATATCACCTTAGACATCCAAGCCCTACGCTGGCAGTGGATATATGTCAATTTGTTGTCGTGGATTGCGACAATCAGTGTTCCTATTTTAATCGGTTGGTTTTTGTTGCGTAGATTGAATCGACCGAGCAAAGATCTCGCTGAGATTGTAAAGGTGTGTGATACGGTCATTGACGATGCAGAACTTGAGTATCTGCCTGTTATGCAGCAAAAATTTTACTTTCAAGAGTTGTTAAAGATTAAAAGAACCTTAGTGGTGCTTTATGATAGATTGCAGGCTGCACAGCAAGACTATCAAGCGCTTTCTGATTTTGAACAACAGCTACATAATAAAGACTTATCTCTCGATATGCAGCGCTCTAATTTTCAGAGTATGATCACCCATGAGTTAAAAACCTCTCTCAACGCCATCTCAGGCGGCTTGCAGCTTATGGATAGCCATTACTTTAACGAAGAACAAAAAGATACCTTGGCCATCATTCGTAAAGGCAGTCAACAACTGGAGTTGACCATTGATCAGATTATCCAGCTTAACAAGATAGAAAAAGGTCAAATCGCCGTCAGCATCGGTGAGTTTAATCCGTTACAAATGATAGCGGACTTACTATTAGAGTTTGAGCCTACCGCTAAAGAAAAAGGCTTAGATTTAGTGAGCCGTGTTCATCATACGGGGTATACGCTTGAAGGGGATGCAACCAAGATTAAGCAGATTTTGAGCACCATCCTTCACAATGCGATAAAGTTTACTTCGGCCGGCGAAGTCATCATTGAATCGCAGCTGACGCATCTTAATGAAAGCCTACGTTGGCAGATAGATATCATAGATACAGGGATTGGTATCGATGAGATGTATATCGAAGACATTTTTATGCCGTTTTTTCAGATTGACTCTTCCCAAACACGTGAGCATGAGGGCGTAGGGATAGGGCTGTCAGTTGTTAAGCAGATCGCTCAACTGGTTGGCGCTTCTATTGAAGTAAACAGCGATTTGGGTGTTGGTAGTCAGTTTACAGTGACCATACCATTACGTAAAAGATATCAAACGCAAAAACAAGACTTATTGCAGGGTGTCACTGTCATATACTATCACCATGAAGACTCGGGTTTTTTTGTAGATATGCTGCAGCGATTTGGTGCCACAGTTGTCTGTTATCAGCATACTCAGCTAATCCTAGAGCATTTGACCGACGAGCAAGCCACCATGGTGATGTTTGCCGAAGAAATAGCACCAAAGGAAATAAGATGGTTGGCTAAGCGTATTCGTGAACGTGAAACGACATATCGTCCATTAATGATTTATTGGTATCCACCAGAAAAAGCGTTTTATCTTGATGATTTTGAGCCTGGTTTAAAAGCTGCAGGTGTGGATTATTGTCATAGTGCGACACGTGATTCTAAAGTGCTGTATGGTTTGTTCAGTAAATGGTTGTATTGAAGCCTTGTAATAAGTGCTTACTTACGGATACATATTGATTTGCTATAATGTACGACAACTCAATTTATATATATGGCAAGCTGTTACTGATTAATGTTTAGCAGAGCTTTACTTGTCGTTTGGTCAAACTATTATGCGTATTCGTAAACTATTCAAATTTGAAAATGCTCATATCGTGCGGAACTGTAGCTCCCAGCGTTGCAAGCATTCTATTCATGGACACAGTTATCAGATTGAGCTGATTTTAGAAGCTCATCACTTGGATCATGGCCAAATGGTCTATGACTTTGGTCTGCTAAAATCTTCGATTAAAGATATCATTGATAGCTTTGATCATGCCATTTGCTTTTGGAATAAAGACGATCCCGAGTATATTGCAGCCTGTAAAAAGTTTAGCGCACGATGGATTAGTCTACCTGTCTCTCCTTCAGCAGAACAGTTCTCTCGAGTGATATTCTTTTGGGCGCAACAGATTTTGCGGCAGACTCAAATGCAAAATGGTGAGGCTGATGTGGCGGTTTATTCGGTCATTGCCCATGAGACGGCGACGGGATATGCTCAATGTTTTGCTGATGATGTGACAAATGAGCAAATGGGTAAGCTTGTTTTAGACGAGTTTGAGTTTAGTGAACAAGTTTGTGCTGAGTGGCACGATCCTGAACTATACGATAAGCTGGTACGTGGTGAGCGTTTCGTCAATCCAACTGTGACCATGCAGGTGCAGCCTGATGCGTAATGATACTTCTTTAGATAGTCATGCTCACATCAACCATGCTCACATCAACCATGCTCAGGTACGAAAGCTGACTTTAGATACAGAGGCAGACACCAAGCGTCTGGCTGAGCAGTTGGCTGAGTTACCGCTCACTGGTAGCGTGTGGTTGTCTGGTGATTTGGGTGCAGGAAAAACCACTTTGACTCGCTATTGGTTACAAGCGTTAGGACATACTGGCGCTGTAAAAAGCCCCACCTATACCTTAGTCGAGCCATATCGCATTAAACAGAAGAGCACTGAGAAAAACGCGGTTCAGGTTAAGCCAGTCTATCATGCTGACTTATATCGGCTGCAAGACCCAGAAGAGCTGTCTTTTATCGGTTTTGATGAGTACCTTGATGAGCCAAATGCCTTGGTCATTATAGAGTGGGCCAGTCGTGCTGACAGCTATTTGCCACCGCCGGTATTGTTTGTCGATATCACTCAAGACGATAGTGATGGTGAGTTGCGTAGCGTGGAGCTGCGACTGTCAAGAGCAGGTCAGGTGCAACAGATAGACTTATCAGCAATACACATTTAGGTCTCGCTGTACGCTTAACAGCCGTTGAACTTCAGTGCTACCGTTTTTAGAATATATGATCCCTATTCATGCCAGACAATACTTCTAATACTCGTATCAAAAAACTATCACCGCTGCTGATCAATCAGTTAGCCGCTGGCGAGGTTGTGACACGTCCAGCTGCCGTCGTCAAAGAGCTGCTTGAAAATGCGATTGACGCTGGGGCTACCAGCATTGAGGTGTACATTACTCAAGGTGGTATGGCGATGATTGAGGTGATAGATAATGGTGCAGGCATCCATCCTGATGACATGGTGATGGCCATTACCCGCCATGCAACCAGTAAGGTGGCGGATGTGGCTAATTTACAAGGTATTAGGACGTTAGGTTTTCGAGGAGAGGCACTGGCAGCAACGGCGGCGGTCTCACGCTTAACCTTGATCAGTAGTCATAATGATAGTGGTGTTGGACGTCAGTTGCAGGTTGCCGGCGTACTAGATGATGTGCCAAAACTAACGCCTGTGGTCCATCATCGTGGCACGACGGTCACTGTCAAAGATTTGTATTTCAACGTTCCAGCACGCCGAGGTAACTTAAAATCTATTGCAACTGAGTTCAGTCATATTGAAACGGTCGCTCGAGAAGTGGCGCTGGCCAGAGCCGATGTGGCCATCACGTTGTTTCATGATAACAAGAAGCGGCTATCCTTATCTACAAACATCGCTGAAGGGGGCTATGATAGCAGTTATAATCATATGAACTGTTTGCCCTTGTCACGCCTTGAGCAAGCGACAGGCTTGCTACTGAGAGATAATGCGCTACAGATAACGGTTGACTTATCCAGTCTGACACAGCCACTCACTGGTGATATAGATCATAAAGGCATTAGTAAGCAGGCAGGTGTTGATGGCTGGGTATGGCCGATACGGAGGGGTGAGTCGCCACAAGAGGTCTTACCCAAGCTGCTCTATGTGAATGGGCGTTTGGTTAAAGAGCCAATCATTAGCAATCAGCTACGACAACTGACGCAAAGTGCTGATCTTATGAATATGGGCTACGCCTTGTATTTTGACCTGCCTGCTCAGTGGCTTAATCTTAACGTACATCCATCCAAGCAGCGCATTAAAATCAGCTCGTTAAACAACATTATGGCGCATTTGAGCCATGCTATTCAGACAAAGCTTAAAACCACAGAAACCACAAAGGCATCGGCTGTCAGTACTTCCAATAAAACGGCGCTGGATGATAGTAGCGCTCTACACGTGTCTTTTACCACCCCTTTATCTAAAGAAGCATCTACGCCTAACACCATTCAAAGCAACCAAGTCGAAGCGCCTAAAAGCGCTTATCAGTCTGCAGCAAGCAAACAAGCATCGGCACCTCAAAAAGACACTTATGCTGAGCATACCTTAAATGGAGCTGATGGACATTCACAGACAGCTCTCAATCATTACGTTGAGAGTGATAAGCATACGCTTGTAGATAGCAAAACTTTACCGGTTTGCTTAGATGTCATCAGTGATTTGAATAGTGGTTTAGAGGGGCTAGCGATGACAAGGACTGGTAGGGCAGACGATATTGACACCTCGCTACCTTGGTTGTTGTTTGATGTGCAAGGGCAGTGCCTACTGATTAGCGCAGCAGCTTGGCAGTCAAAGCTGAGCTTGTTGTTTAAGTCATCTGTCTTTAGTCATACGATATACAAAAAACAGACAACATTAAGCAGTGCAATATGCAATCAGCAGTTGACGACTTTAAGTGCGCCCATGTCTGCGCAAGACTTGAGTGCTTTTGTCGCAGATGTTGAGTCGTTATTGATTGGCAATGCGATTACAGCGATAGATCACAAGCGGTTGGTATATTTGATGCTGACCTCTGCGACAGAACTGATAGACTCTAATGAACGATAACTGCTAATGGCGTTATGACTAAAAAAGGCAAGGCTATGCAACATGTGTCCGATCACTCTTCTTCTGGCTCAAACCCTCATTTAGCGGACAACAGTGTAGTGTGTTTGATGGCGCCAACCGCAAGTGGTAAGACTGCGTTGGCTTATGAGCTGTATGACACAGGACGCTATGAGCTCATATCGGTAGATTCAGCATTGATATATCGAGATATGAACATCGGCACAGCGAAGCCTACCGCTGATGAGCTGGCACGTTACCCTCATCATTTGGTTGATATCATCGATCCGGTGCAAAGCTATAGTGTCGCTGAATTCGTCCGTGATGTTGCTCGCTTGATTGAGCGCTGTCATAAAAGCGGCAAGATACCTTTGTTGGTAGGCGGTACCATGATGTATTACATGGCGTTACTTGACGGATTGTCTCGTGTGCCTGACAGTGATGAAGGTATTCGTGAGCATGTGGCGCAGTGGCAGCAAGACGAGGGCATCAGTGCCTTGCATGACTATTTAAGGCAGGTTGATCCGATAAGCCACCAACGGCTCAAGCCGACAGATACGCAGCGTATCACCCGAGCGGTAGAAGTCTATCTGCAGACAACGATCCCTATCAGTGAGTGGCAGCGTCAGCCCAAGCAGGCATTGGCACATCATCCCAATCAGCAATGGCATGCATTGGCAGTAATGCCTGATCGAGCGTGGCTACACGAGCGTATCGAGCGGCGATTGGATATCATGTGGAATGAAGGGTTGGTCGCTGAGGTGATTGGTTTGTTAGAACGCTATCCACTGACCCCTGACTTACCGTCTATGCGCTGTGTCGGCTATCGGCAAGTTTTAGAATACTTGGTACATATCAATCATCCAGTATTTGCGCAACCGCACTTGGATAAAGCACGGTTCTATGATGCTTTTACTGATTTAAATGCGGGCGTGAGTACCAAGACAGCACAAGGTCAGACATCTGTAGACGGCAAACAGACCGAGGGGTTTGCTTGTCAGCAAATGCAAAATAAGGCACTATACGCTACCAGACAATTGGCGAAGCGTCAGTATACGTGGCTACGTAAGCTTGCTCAGTTGTCGAGCCAAGACGCTCTAAACAAGACAGCGCTTGATCATGACTCTAATCAAATCATTACTCACTCATTCACCACAATGACAGAAGTGGGACACTATCTACGCTAGGACGAGGTGAGAGATATCGGGTCAATGATAGTAAGAGCTGATACTAGGTGTTACAATCAGCAAGTGACAGACAAGTGATAAGAGGCAAATGACAATAAGTTTCAAAGCTCAGCTGAGTGAGCTGCTATAATTCTATATGGCAGCAGCTTGTTTGCTACCCTAATTACATTATTACAAATATAGTGACCCATTTAATTGGTTACAATAAGATATCATTTACGATAAAGTATAATGACTTGAGAACATATAAGTGCTTATTTAGATACGTTTTAACCATAACAACTTACTATTGTATCTGCTATTAACCATTATAATTAAATAAGTACTTAACAATAATTATATATATTATTTAGGAGAGTTTTTATGTCAAAAGGACAAACCCTACAAGATCCGTTTTTAAACTCGCTACGTAAAGATCGTATTCCTGTATCAATTTTTTTGGTCAATGGAATAAAATTACAAGGTCAAATTGAGTCATTTGATCAGTATGTGGTGTTATTAAAGAACACAGTCAGCCAAATGGTCTATAAGCACGCCATCTCCACAGTGGTGCCGGCACGCAATCCGCGCAGTAGTGGTACAGCGAGTACCGGAGGCGGGATGCAAACGCAAGGCGTTTCAGGGTATCAAGGCGGCGGCACGTCATCTGGTTTTGAGCGAGGCGGCAGCGCAGGTGGTTTTGAAGAGCGTGGTTTTGCCTCCAGTCGTGGATTTAGCCGCAGCGGCTTTGGTCAAGGTCAAGATCGAGGTTTTGAGCGTGGCGGCTTAGGTCCAACGACAGACCGAGGTTTTGAGCGTGGTGGCTTTGGTCAAGACCGTGGTTTTGAGAGCCCAGCAGAGGGTACAGGTTTTGAAGACAAGCCAAGCGATAACTTTGACGACAATAAGTAAACATCGACAGACGCTACTGCCATAGACTGTATTTATGCATAAGACAGACCTGCTACTAAGTGGGTCTTTTTTATATGCAAAAGTATTTATAAAGTAGGGCGCTTAGATCAGTCATATTGTTTTGGCTTATATTATTAATGTTGCGCTTTATATAGTAAAATAGCACCTTGATTAATTACAGATGTTGGGCTTAATAATGGATAACCGTGCAAAAAACCTCACTCATGAGCAGTTTATAAATGCTGCTATAGAAGCGATCAATACTGAAAAGTCGGCTTTAGCTTTGTTGACAGAACAAATTGATGATAGGTTTGCACAGGCTTGTGACATTATTTTGGCGTGTGAGGGTCGGGTCGTGGTGACGGGTATGGGTAAGTCTGGATTAATCGGCCGTAAAATAGCCGCTACCTTTGCCTCTACGGGCACGCCAGCTTTTTTTATGCACCCTGGTGAGGCCGGTCATGGCGACCTAGGCATGTTGGTAAAAGGAGATGTGCTGCTTGCTATCTCTAATTCTGGCGAGTCCGATGAAATTAAGATGTTATTGCCAGTGGTCAAACGACTGAATATTCCATTAATTAGCATCAGCCGTGATAAGCGTGGTATGTTACCACAAGCGGCTGATATCACATTGACACTTGGCAAGTCACAGGAAGCCTGCCCACTTAACCTCGCGCCAACTTCTAGTACTACGGCCACTTTAGCACTGGGAGATGCTCTTGCTGTTGCGTTAGTACATGCTCGCAACTTCACGTCAGAAGATTTTGCCTTGTCTCATCCTGCTGGGGCACTTGGCCGTCAGCTCCTGACCAGGGTAGAGGATTTGATGCACACTAATGCTGAAGACTTACCCCTGATCAATCAGCAAGCTCCGCTACAGGAGGCGCTGTTTACGATGTCAGCTGGACGTCTGGGTATGACTGTAGTGACAGATGATGAACAAAAAGTCGTGGGTGTATTTACAGATGGTGACTTACGTCGTGGACTTGAGAAAGGACTTGATTTGGCAACCCCAATGAATGCAGTGATGACGACCAATCCGCGCCAGGTCAGTAAAACGATGCGAGCATCAGATGCACTTAGTGTGATGAATGAAAATGCCATTAGCCAGTTATTGATTATGGATGAACAGGGGCGCTTAGAGGCGATTATTACCGTTCATGACTTATTACAAGCTGGCGTGAAGTAACTCCTTAATGCTATACAAACTATGCTTAAACGACTTGATGAGAGACTATGATGCAAGACTTAATAAAAAAAGCGGGACAAGTAAAGCTACTGGTTATGGATGTCGATGGTATTTTGTCAAACGGCCAGATTATTTATGACGCCAATGGTATAGAAACTAAGGCGTTTTCGGTACAAGATGGCGTAGGCGTTAAGTCTTTAACTCGTTATGGAGTCTTGACAGCGATCATTACTGGGCGTCGCAGTGCCATGGTAGATAAGCGTGCTGCCGAGATGGGTGTGAACTATGTGGTTCAAGGGCGTGATGATAAGCTGACTGCTCTCAATGAGTTGCTATCGACATTGGATCCAGAGCTGGATATAACCGCTGCTGACTGTGCTTATATGGGCGATGATTTACCTGATATTAAGGCGATGCAAACGGTTGGATTCGCTGCTACCGTGCCCAATGCCCATGCTGAGGTGATTAAGCGTAGCGATATGGTAACAACCAAATCGGGTGGTACAGGCGCTGTCCGAGAGGTCTGTGATCTTATTTTAAAAGGCCATGGTCATTATCAAGACTTTATTGCGCACCATACACTTGATGATGTTAACACTCAGGATGAGCCATCGTGAACACTCGTGTTTTAATCATTATTGCAGTCATCATTGCCGTGATAGCAGGCTGGTTCTTTCGCAAGCAAGGCGACATAACACCACCTGTAAACATACAAACCTCTGAAGTTGATTATGAAGCGACTGATATTCAGGCGATACAGACCAATGAAAAAGGTGAAACTGAATATGAGCTAAATGCCGACTCCTTAACGCACAATCCTGCAACCAATTTAGATGAAATGTCCGGTATCACCATGAACTGGGAGCCTTCTGATGAGCAGCGCTATGTCATTGAAGCGGGTAGTGCTACTATGAATCAACAAACGGGCGACTTGCAGCTGTTTGATGGCTTTAGTTTAGTGAGCGAAAATAAGACTGACGATACGTCAGACAGTGAACCCATTAAGGTCACAGGGCAAGCGCTCAAGGGAAATACGAAATCACGGCAAGTTTATAGCGAGGAACCCGTTCAGGTTGAACAAGGTATGAATCGTTTTCAAGCCGCAACCATGACCGCCAATCTTGAGACTGGAGATTATGAGTTTGGTGAAGTTGCTGTCACATTTACGCCAGCTGAGCGTCAAGATAAAGCCTTGTTTTAATCACGGCTAGAAAGAACAGTCTATGTCAACAGACTTTAAAAGCGCCACAGAGCGCTTGGTATTAGATTTGCCAGCATAAAGTGATGTAGGCATAGCATGCGAGAAAAGTTGACACCAGTAGCATATCAATACAAGTGTATCGACTTTGTTTTTCTTTGATCACATGATCATACCTCCTAGCACTCACTGTCATCTTATTATATAAAGAGCCGCCTATGAAATCTAAAAAGTTTTTTAATAAACGCTTGAATCATAACTTTCGTTGTCTGCATGTCCTGCCGACCATCATGCTATTGGCGCTACCTGTATATAGTCATGCGTTACCATCTGATGCCAATCAGCCTATCAAGCTGTTGGCTGACAAAGCGACTTATAGTGAGCGTACAGGTGTCACAAGCTACTCTGGCAATGTCATTATCACTCAAGGCACACTTAGGCTTACCGCTGATGATATTACAGTCAACTTATCTCAGCAGCGCAGTATCAACTCTGCAGTGGCAACTGGGCGCCCAGCGACCATGCAGCAGATAGTGACTAAAGAAAAGGGCTTGGCTAAGGGTCAAGCCAATAAGATAGACTATAATGCGGTGACAGGCATCATTACCCTAACCGGTAATGCCAAGCTTGATCAAAATGGGGCGAGCTTTGCAGGTAATGTCATTCGTTATAGTCTAAAAGCTGGTGACGTAGAGGCAACTGCTGGAGGCAGTCAGCGTGTTGAGTTGATACTACCGCCTAATAATAGTACCAACCAAAGCAGTATACGCTAATCAATAAGGCTTCGTTAAGCGTTTAAATGTTGTATGAGTATGAGTAGAGCATGAGTGATAATCAAGATGTGCACAGCAGTTCTAAGAGTGATTCTAATAATCAAGCAGCAGCTAATATCGCTGAGAAGGTCTCACCAACAAATATACGGCTGACCATGCAAAATCTAGGCAAGCGTTATGGCAAACGCTGGGTGGTCAAGGACGTGTCTTTTTCTGTGGAACAAGGTCAAGTCGTTGGACTGTTAGGACCTAATGGGGCGGGTAAGACGACCAGCTTTTACATGGTTGTTGGTTTGGTCAATATGGATAAAGGCCGGGTGACGTTGGGTAAGATGGATTTGTCCAAATATGCCATGCATGAGCGTGCTCGGGCCGGTATCGGCTATCTACCACAAGAGGCCTCTATCTTTCGCAAGCTGTCGATAGAAGATAATATCTTAGCCATATTGCAAACCCGTAAGGAGTTAACAAGACGTGAGCAGCAGCAAGAGCTAGAAAAGCTAATCGCTGAGTTCAATTTAGATCACGTCCGTCAGTCGTTGGGAATGAGTGTCTCTGGAGGTGAGCGTCGCCGCTGCGAGATTGCTCGTGCATTGGCTGCCGATCCCAAGTTTATATTGTTGGATGAGCCCTTTGCAGGTGTCGATCCTATCTCTGTAGGTGACATTAAAGAAGTGATCTTAACGCTAAAAAAACGTGGCATCGGTGTCCTCATTACTGATCATAATGTCCGTGACACATTAGCGATTTGTGAAAAAGCGTATATTGTGTCAGAGGGCGCTATTATCGCTGAAGGTACGCCACAAGATATCTTGAATAACAACTTAGTGAAGTCGGTCTATCTCGGTAAAGACTTTCAGGTATAAGGTTTAGATAATGGCAAAAAATAAAACCAGCTATGTCTGTCAAAACTGCGGTGCGCATTTTGGTAAATGGTCAGGCCAGTGCTCAGATTGTAATGAGTGGAACAGCTTGGTTGAAGCACCAAATGTCAGTATGCCGCATCACAATAAACCGTCGTCTAAGCCAGTAAGTCATCGGACACCATCACGTCATGCAAGTGGAGCTGCTTCAGCAGGTAATTACTCAGGTACACATAGTGCTGTTATGCCGCTCAATGCAGTGAGTGTGACTTTGGATACACGGCTACCAACTGGTATCAGTGAGTTTGATCGAGTATTGGGTGGCGGCTTGGTCGCAGGGTCGGTGGTGCTGATAGGCGGCGATCCAGGTATCGGTAAATCGACAATCTTGCTACAAACAGCAACCAACATGGCGCGCGCAGATTCGCTAGCAGGTAGTGCGCTATATGTCACGGGTGAGGAGTCACTGGCGCAGGTCGCCATGCGTGCACAGCGTTTAGACTTGCCAGCGGATCGATTGCGAGTATTGGCTGAGACCAATGTCGAGACGATTTGTGCGGCGCTCACCCAAGAGCAGCCAGCAGTCGCTATCATTGACTCTATCCAGACCATTTATACGGACGCCATTAATTCAGCCCCAGGTGGTGTCAGTCAGATTCGAGAGTCGGCGGCGATATTGACAAGGTATGCCAAACAAACCGGTACAGCGCTGTTTTTGGTCGGTCACGTCACCAAAGAAGGGACGCTGGCAGGACCTCGAGTGCTTGAGCATATGGTGGACACGGTACTGTATTTTGAAGGGCAGTCTGATGCGCGTTTTCGAATGATTCGAGCGGTCAAAAACCGCTTTGGTGCAGTGAATGAGCTTGGTATTTTTGGTATGACAGATATGGGGCTCAAAGAGGTCGCAAACCCATCAGCGATATTTTTGAGTCGTTATGAAAAACCGGTGGCCGGATCTGTGGTGATGGTAAGCCGTGAAGGCACCAGACCTCTACTGGTTGAAGTTCAGGCACTGGTTGATGACTCACAAGGACAGCCAAGGCGTATGGCATTAGGTCTGGATTTTCAGCGTCTCTCGATGCTGCTTGCAGTCATGCATCGTCATGGCGGTATCCATACCAGTGGGCAAGATGTGTATGTAAACGTGGTTGGTGGTGTCAAGGTGATAGAGACAGGCTCGGATTTAGCCGTGCTATTGGCGTGTGCATCTAGCATCAAAGAAAGGGCTTTGCCCTCATCGTTGGCCGTCTTTGGTGAAGTGGGGTTATCAGGGGAGATACGCCCTGTTCCTAATGGTCAGGAGCGCTTAAAAGAAGCAATGAAGCATGGGTTTACCCACGCTATTATTCCTAAAGCCAATGCGCCTGCCACTAACTCACCGCAGTTTAGAGGAATAACGGTACTGGCTGTAGAGCGGTTGGATGATGCGATAGAAAGAGCGTTTGAGCTGTGATGATAAGCTAAATATCAGAGATGTAAAAGCCATACGTCTATCAGTGAAGGCTGTGAAATACAGTTAAAGATTAAGGCCCATCAACACGCTCAATTGAAACGTTACCGACGCCTTTATTGGTAATGCCCAAGCGTTTAGCCGCCCCATAAGACAGATCAAGCACACGATTACCAGTAAAGGGACCACGATCATTAACCTTTACCACGACACTTTTTCCGTTGGTTTTGTTTGTCACTTTCACGTAGCAATTCAGCGGCAGTGAGCGATGGGCTGCGGTCAGAGCGTTCATATCAAAGGTCTCACCGCTGGCAGTTTTGCGGCCATGGAACTTACGACCGTACCAAGAAGCTAAGCCTGTCTGCTTAAACTTGCTGACAGAGTTGGATGCTACGGCAGTCAAGCGCTCTAATACATCTTCATCGTTTGAAACCTCGCTAGTATCACTAGCCAGTAAAGAGCTGCTCAGCGCCAACGAAGTCGGTTGACGGGCAGACTTGACTAAACTTGAGGCATTATCATGTTGGCGAGTAAGCTCACCAAGTACACGATCGATATGAGAGGCATCATCTAAACTTGCTGAGGAAATCTTTGATTCAATTGCACTGGCTTGAGAGGTCATTGCAGAGCCAGCAAACAAGCATACTGACATTGTGAGTAAACCAGATAGACGCTTATTCATAAATACCTCTATAACTTATACCTTAGAACCTAACTTTTAATGACAAGTAAACTATAAAGTCGTTTGGTTACTGATTTAAAAGCCCAATCACTTTATAGATAGGTTTTAAGGTATGAGTAAGTTTGTTTTATTGTTGTACGAAATACAAAAATTATTGATGATGACATTTTCATTGGCTTTAGATGTATCTTTGTTAGCCAAGCGTTAATTAAGTAGTGCTTATGAAAATATAAAAGCTCACTATACGGAGCAGCTCCGACCACATTATGATTCATTGCTAATTTTATTAGCAGCTATGTATAGTTTATGTATCAATACGCAGTAAAAAGAGAGTAGCGTACTTTTTTGTAAATGACAAGTGCTAAAAACATTGTATAGGTACTGCCTATTATCAGATAAAATTAGAGCTCTAAGAGTAGAGTATAAACATATTTAGCAATAATATTATAGATTTAGGAGCGCTACCTTATCGGAGTATTTAGCTTATTAAGTAATTAATGAGTTTTTCTAATCATAATATTTTTTATAGGTATTAAATTTTTCATAATTTATTTTTATTAATAACTGTTTAATACTTTTAGTAATTAAAAACTCAAAGTCGATCGTATATTTACAGTTGTTTATGAGTATGGATAGACATCAGTAAACCAAACCCAGCCATTAAAGTCACAATTGCTGTACCGCCGTAGCTAATAAATGGCAGTGGAACGCCAACCACGGGTAGCAGCCCACCAACCATACCCACATTGACAAAAATATAAACAAAGAACGACATGCCAATGGCTCCTGCGAGAAGCCGACTGTAAGTGTCCGGATGCACAAACGCAATATAGAGGGCACGAATCAATAGACAAGCATAGATAAACATCAATAGTATGACACCAAACAGACCGAACTCTTCTGAAAAGGCGGCTATGATAAAGTCGGTATGTCCTTCAGGCAAAAAATGCAGGTGTGACTGGGTGCCTTCTAAGTATCCTTTACCAGAAAGTCCGCCTGCCCCAATCGCTGTTTTGGATTGGATGATATTCCACCCAGCGCCTTGAGCATCACCTTCTGGATTAAATAACGTCAATACCCGAGTTCGTTGATAATCGTGCAATAAAAACTGCCAGGCAAAAATAACCATAGGAATGGCTAAAGTAATTGCACCAGATATCATCCACCAAGGCAATCCTGCCAAAAACAACACAAAGATGCCGCTTGCAGCGACCAGTAACGAAGTGCCAAGGTCTGGCTCTATCGCTACAAGCAGTACAGGGACGATAATGAGGACCAGTGTCATCATGACACTCAAAAATGATGGGGGCAGTTCTCGTTTAGACAAAAACCAAGCACACATCATAGGCATGCCAAGCTTCATAAACTCTGATGGCTGTACGCTGCCAAATCCTGGAATATCAATCCAACGCTTGGCGCCCATACGTACCTCACCGATAAACTCCACCAATATCAGTAATACTATACCTAAGATATAAAAAATCGGTGTGAAGGTGCGATAAAGACTTGGCGGTATCTGAGCCATAATAAACATGACGGTGAAGCCGACACCATAGCTCACCATTTGGCGAATGACCATGGCTTTATCTTGTGATGAGGCACTATACAGTATGGTCAGGCCAATGCTACAAATGGTGAGAAGTAATATGGTCAACCAAGGGTCTATATGAATGCGCTGCCAAAGACTCCGCTCATTTATTTGACCGAAATGATGGCTTTGACGTGAAAAGCGATACTGTGGATTAAGAGACATAGATTCAGACAGTTATAAGTGGCTATAAAGCATAATAAGACTAGGGCGTGTCTTCATTTTAAAAATGGTCATAAAAATGAGATAAATTGCTGTCAGACAAGGAAAATAACGAAGATAATATCGGGATATTAACCAGTTATTTGACGCAGTATGACAAAATTTAGCCATTTTTAGCCCATTTAGATATCATCATTTGAATTGAAGACACGCCCTAGCAACAGAGCCTAACTATAATAGCGTGCTTTAGCTAGCAGACAGGGGTTTGAAAAAGTCATTAACACTTAAATGACGCTGCAAAAAAGTAACCAAAAAGTGAAAAGTAACGTAATTATAAAAATAGTAATGATAAATGTTAATTAAATTTCTATTGCCTACTATATAAGGCGATAGTTTAGCTTGCTTGCGAAAAATTTGATAGTATCGATAAATGTTTTTATTGGTAATGGCTTGATGACAGCTGACTCTATGACGGGTATCGGCAGACACACTCATAAGCGTATCAATATAAACGCAAACTCTCATATCTTTGACGCAAAAACGCCCCGATACTTTGGGCTCAGGTTTCCTATTATGTCTATCAAAAACTCCATGATTGCGCTTGCGGTCTGCAGCAGCAGTGTGGTCGCTCAAGCCGCTATTTTACAAGACAGTAGTGAGCGCCGTATTCAAGTACGTCAAGGGACCACAGCGACTAGCAACGACTCCAGTACCACTAAGCAAGCTAATCATCTCAATCAGTCGCTATCCGCTGGCGATAGTATGCAGGGATTAATCAAACAAAAACAGCGTGAGTATGAGTTTGATGCCAAGTTGTCGATAGAAGAAAATAAACGGGTGTATGTGAATAGGGCAGATGCAAAAAACAGCAGCACTTATAGCACAACCAATAATCACTATGGCAGCGTGCATCCTAAAAGCTTGCAGACGACAGATTTTAATAGCTGGCTAAATAGTAGCCGCTTTCGAGCGCAGGAAGTGGCAAACTATAAGCGTTATCTAAGCTCACAACTTGGGGCGCAGAATGTGCCACCGCTTGAGCAGCTATTAACAACTGCCCGTAGTTGGGATAAATGTGGCTATGAACCTTACCAGCTACCACCGCAAGAGTTATGGTCAAATATCGTGCCCACTTTGCGTCTTTATAGCGCCTTAAAAAACCAAGGGGTCTTGCCGCCGACGACCGAGATTCGCTCTGTTTATCGCAGTCCAGGACTTAATCGCTGCGCTGGTGGTGCAAGTAGTAGTAAGCATATGACAGCCAGTGCTATAGATATTTGGGTGCCAGAGTATCAGGATAATTTTTGGTTATTGAGTAAGATGCAAGATGATTTATGCCAGTTTTGGCAATATCAGGGTCAATCTCATCGTTTAGGACTGGGGTTATACTCAACTGGTGCTGTACATTTAGACACCCAAGGCTATCGGAAATGGGGTTTCAATCATGCCACAAGCAGCTCGTCTTGTCGTTATTAGCTTTGATCTGTCACGCTATTTAGTGGCTAAGCTACTAAATGAATGAGTCATCTCATCGGCTTTATCGTACACGAATATTTTTATTGCGTGTTTATGATACATCAGTAGTGACATCAGCGGGTGAGAAGTAGACGTATAGGTCATTAACAGCCAATAAAACGCTGGTCAGGTGTGTTTTAATATCTATATATAAATGAACGTTTCTATAGTACGTTTTGAGTGTTGCGATAAGTATGTCATATAAGCGAAATTTATGAAAAAAACGGGTTTTTTAATAGCTGCTTTACGTCATTTGAAGCCAATAAAATACATCAGTAACACCCAGCTGGCATTGGTTTTTACGGCTGTAGCTGTGATGTTTACAGCCAACGCTTGTAGCCCAAATGGACCGAGTAGCGAGTTGGTGAGTACTGATAATAGCGCCATCAAGCAACAGCCACAAGCTGCTGCTGAGATTGCAGACAATATCAAAAATTCCTACGCCCGCTTAGCAGCTGAGCGTACGGATGTTTGTCCCAAATTAGTCCAAGAGGACATAGGTGGCCGAGTGATTGAACGCCCCAATGAGGTGCTGGTGAATGATTACTGCGATTATTATTTATACCTACGTCGTGGTCAGCACCTCTCTGTTGATGTCAATCATAGGCAAATAGAGGCGCTGTTGACGGTCCCAATCTTTCATGATTTTGCTAATGGTGATTATGAAGTGCTGTCTTCTTACGATAAACATGTCATTCGTTTGGCTTATGACGGTGCTACCTATAAACCTAAAAACCTGAGTTACGATGTAGTGATAGAGGTCACCAATAAATAACCTTTATCATCAATAATAGCCGACAGGCTCGCAGGCGCTACATCAAGTCAAGGTTTGGCGTCTATTTTTTACCTTCATCCTTCTGCCAAGGGTCTTCTGCACCTACAGTGACAATCAAAAACGTATCAGGATGCAGCGTCTCACGCATGGTCTGATTGACCTCTGCTAATGTAACGTTATCGATGCGCTTGACGTAGTCTGTCAGGTAACTGTCTGGCAGCTGATAAAAATTCATCATACCCAATAAGCCATTGATACCTGCATTACTAGCAAAGCTCATTGGAAAGCTGTTTTTCATATTATCCGTGGTCAGGCGCATCTCTTCGCTGGTAATTCCATTGTTTAAGGTATCCTTGATGACCTCCAAGCTGGCATCAATCGCCTGTCTGGCTTTATCATTGCGGGTAGAGAAGCCTATCTGATACGGGCCACGAGCGAGCATAGGGCTCATAGCACCTGAAATACCATAAGTATATCCTTGGTTCTGGCGTATTTCGGTCATTAAACGGGCGTTAAAATTACCCCCTGCCAATACGTCATTGCCAATAGCAAAACTGGTTTGTTTTTTTTGGGCATAGGGGTCAGTAGCACGTTTGTTGCCCAACTGGCCCATCAGTACTGTGGTTTGGGTGCTGGGAAATTTGATATGAATGTGCTGCGTTTGGGTGAGAGGTTTTGGCTCAGGTAAGGCGGTAGCTGCTTTACCTGTCGGTAGTTTTTTGGTAATGGTTTCAGCGAGGGTTTTAGCCTGTTCTAATGTCAAGTTGCCCGTCATGGCTAAAGAGGCATTGGCAGCGACAAGGTAGCGGCTTTGAAACTCGGTGAGATCTTTTCTATCAATGCTTGGCACGGTTTCAAGGGTACCCGATGAAGGGTGAGCATAGGGGTGGGTGCCATAAAGCGCATCATGAAAAGCAAGGCTGGCCAGACTGCCTGGGTCTTGTTTTTGTTGCTGTAAGCCGACAAGTAATCGTGCTTTATTACGCTCTAAGATCCGCTGATCAAAGGTGGCTTGAGTCAGCATTTGCGTCATTAAATCAGTGGCAGGCAATAGGTGCGCATCATCGGATAAGCTGCGCAGCGAGACGATAAACATATCTTTATAAGCACGACTGCCCAAATCAATACCTAGGGTCTCAACCGCCCGAGTAAACTCATTTTCATCCAGATGGTGAGTGCCTTGAGTGAGCATCGTAGCGGTCATGCTAGCGATACCAAACCCATTGCTGCGTATTTGCTCATCACGAGCACTGCCTGCATTAAAACGCAGATCAATGTCTACAATCGGCAATGTGGTCGCCTGTACAAAAGAGACTGGTACGCCAGCAGAGGTGGTGAAGTGCTCAATATTAGGTACGGTCAACTCTAAAGGCTTGACTTCATCCAGACTCGACAGCTTAGATAAGGCGGCAATAGGTGCCGTGGCGTCGACGCTCGCCGCAGAGTCGCGATAGCTGTCTTCGATATCTGCTGCATAAGCTGCATTTATATAAGTTGGCCCAGACAGCACTGCTCCTAAGATCATACTTGCGCCCAGATACGATATGGATAGGTACTTGCGGTGTATCTGTCGAGTTAGGGCGGTCGATAATGGGTTTTTTTTACGTTGAGACATAAAAGCTTTGTTCATCATGTTTTTCTTCTTTATATAATGTTTTAAATGACATTACTTGCTGTCGCTTATCTTGGTACTAGACTTGGCATCATCTTGTGCTGCAGGTGGTACGATATGCATCACGGTTAGATTGTCTGGTACCAGATATGTTTTGCTGACGGCTTGAATATCAGCGACACTGACGCTATCGAGTTTGGCCGGCAAGCTGGCGAGCAATCTGTCATCGAGCCCGATGGTTTGTAGTGAACCGATCATCTGTGCTTGTCCTTGCATGCTGTCTTGAGCGTAGATCAAACCCGTGACCGTATTGGTTTTTGCACGGCTAATCTCATCTGCATCGATCGGATCGGTCGCAAGTTTACTGATTTCGGCCATGATGGCTTGCTGTGCTTGAGTCAGGCTAACCCCTTCCCGAGGTGTGGCTTGGATAAGAAACAGTCCATCGCCGCGGTCGAGTAAGTTATAAGCAGTGCCCACTGTCGTAAGTATGCCTTGTTCACGAATCAGTCGACTCTCAAGACGGGCGGACAGTCCACCATCGAGTACGTCTTGGGCGAGTGACAGCGCATAAGCTTGCTGTTGCTGGTCTTCTGCTACTGTCGATAAGCTCGGAACATTATAGCCCATAAGCAGCACAGGGACTTGTACTGCCTGCTCAGAGTCTACTTCTTTATAGCCACGAAAGCCTCGCTGGTCGACGCTAGGACGCTCAGGAAGCGTTGTGCTGGGCTGAAGGTCACCAAAGTAGCGTTCAACTTGTGATAACGCTTGTTTGGGCTCGACATCGCCCACAATCACTAGCGTGGCATTATTAGGGGCGTACCATGTTTTGTACCATTTTTTTAAGTCGGCCAGTGTAATAGATTCGAGCTCATTCATGGGTCCGATGACTGACTCACCTTTAGGGCTATCAGGCAATGCTAATAAGCGAAACGACTCATAAGCTTTGGCCAAAGGGTTGTCATCGGTGCGCTGACGCCGCTCTTCCATCACCACTTGTCGCTCTTTGGCAAAGGCTGCCTCATCAAAACGTAGGTTGATCATGCGGTCCGCTTCCAGCTCTAATGCCAGCGCCATTCGGTTGGCCGGAAACAGCTCGTAGTAGCCAGTATAATCATAACTGGTAAAGGCGTTGTTGACTCCGCCAAACTTGGCAATCAAGCGCTCATAGTCATCACTGGACACGTTAGCCGTGCCTTTGAACATCATATGCTCAAGCAAGTGCGAGATACCCCCTTTATCTAGCGGCTCATCAGCAGAGCCAACACGATACCAGATTTGTGTCATCACTACGGGAGCCCGGTGGTCTTCTTTGATAATCACTTTAAGACCGTTTTTTAACTGATACTCATGTCGACCTGACATGTCCATAGCGAGCATTGAAGACTTATCTTCTGAGCCTTTTATTGATAGGCTATGGGTGTCGGTAGTAGCTTGTGGCACGTCCGATGGCGGCGTTACTGAGTGTAAGTTGCTGGTTTGACACGCAGCAAGGGTGGCAGCAACGACCAAAGCACTAGCAATGCGTAATGAGTAAGTGACTGGGGGAGAAGACAGGGACATGATAGGTCCTACTTATAAAATGAATATGAAATATGGCTAAATTCTGTCGAATGTTCTATAGACTCTAAAATCATTGCGTACGCTATATAGATTTGTGACCACCAACGATAACACTAGCTGTAGGCTTAAGCTCTTGTGTGGTGCTACATCCCACACTGGATAATATGGGCACGGCCAAAACCATAGCAATAGCAACCTGAGTGATGGGCTTAGCGTAAGAAGTCATATTTGTAGGTTTCTTATGGCGCTTAGCAGTAGGGGTTGTTGATGACATATCTATTCCTGTTCATTCAGTAAAGATGGTTTAAAAGTGAGACTGGCGTGAGTGTTTTATATCCACAGTCAGCAGCACAATCATTAGAACGTTTGTTAGTAACTACTTTATAGTACGCCTTTTATATCGGAGATTAACACTGCTGTCGGCTCAAGCGCTTGTAGCGTTGCACAGCTTACAAGCGAAAAAGACAGCAGCAATAACACAAATCCGAGGCCTGTTTTTTTGTAGTTAAAGTTGGAGTTAGAGCGTTGCCGACGGTTAAAAATAGCGATGTTTAGTAAGTATGACATGAAAGATAACATGACTGACTCCTTTTAAATGCTCATGCCTGCCGCCTAAACAGCGCTTTGTCTGTCAATTTGGCATGTATCAGCTGTTAGTTCTCCTGAGGTCGCTGAGCCCACCTTGAATTATGCTAAACTATCACAAAAACCTTCTTTTACAATAGTGATGCTGTTAATACTCACCCAAACAGCGCTAATGATTGATACCGATAATATTAGGGCAAGCTTATGAATAATCCAAATAATAGTAACCGTGTGGTCATCAACTTAGACGGTGACCTTGATGATCTAGATGACGATGACATTACTCTGCCAAGTTTGCCTACGCACTCTGTTCCTATTGTTGATCAGTCGTCTGACCGCCCGGCGTCTACCGTACCACCAAAAGAGCAAACAAAAGCGGATACTTATCAATCCGTAGCGCCCACGATGCCTTTGCAAGAGCATGCTGATGAGCACACCACAACAAAGCCTTTAGATGCACAGACTGAAACCGCAGAAGCGAAGCCACCGCATGTAGATGATGCTAAAGGGCGAGAGCGTGGCAGTTGGTTTAATCGCATGAAGTCGGGGCTGAGCAAGTCACGTAAAAACCTAGCTGAAGGTATGGTAAACATTCTTATCGGTGGTAAAGAGATCGATGATGAGCTGCTAGAGGAGGTTGAAGACCAACTGTTGGTCGCTGATATCGGTGTCAATGCGACCAATCGCATCATCAAAAGCTTGACTGAGCAAACCGCTCGTGGCGACTTGATTTATGCTCATGCGCTTTATAAAGCACTACAAGGTGAGCTGGTGGATATTTTGACGCCTAAAGTTGCACCACTTATTATTGATACCAGCAAGAAGCCTTTTGTCATTTTAGTGGTGGGTGTGAATGGTGTCGGTAAGACCACCACTATTGGTAAACTTGCGAAACGCCTACAAGGTGAGGGTAAGTCGGTCATGCTGGCGGCCGGTGATACGTTCCGAGCAGCGGCAACTGAGCAGCTGCAAATCTGGGGCGAGCGCAACGATATTCCTGTTGTAGCACAAGGTCATGGCTCAGATAGTGCTTCGGTCATCTTTGATGCGATGCAATCTGCAAAGGCAAAAAACATTGATGTGCTTATAGCAGACACCGCAGGACGGCTACAAAACAAAACCTATCTGATGGCTGAGCTTGAAAAAGTGGTACGAGTGATGCGTAAATCAGACCCTACTGCGCCGCACGAAGGTATGATTGTCCTAGATGCCGGTACAGGACAAAACGCCATTAACCAAGTCGAGATATTCAACCAAGCAGTGCCACTCACTGGGATTACGATCACCAAGCTTGACGGTACTGCCAAAGGCGGGGTGGTGTTTAATATTGCTGAGACCACTGATGTGCCGATTCGTTATATTGGGGTTGGTGAGTCGATTGATGATTTACGTGCCTTTAGTCCCAAGCAGTTTGTCGCAGCGTTGTTTGAGACTGAAGAAAAAGAATGACCAAGCTTGAGACAGTTGCAAGCTAAGGAGCCTCTACTATGATGATTACCAAGATGGCCCTGTCTGATATCACAGATTCAGCAGCGCCTAAGGCAAGTTTATTAATGGTGAGTCATATGATAGAGGCCAGCCCAAGACTGGTTAGTATTGACTGGCTAGCGGCTGCACAGACATGGCAAGAGTCAAAGTCTCTAAATCTGCTCAAAAGACATTATGCAGTCAGTGACGAAGACTTTGAGTTCATGGATAAAAATAGCCTAAGTATAAATGATCCAACGCAAGCGCTGCTTTTAAATACGATTCAACAATTTAAAGAGTATGCGGAGGGTCAGCGAAAATCTTTTGTTCTGCCGCTAGAGTTGTCACTAGGTACTGAGTTTCAACAAAGAGTATGGGCAGCTTTGCAAGAAATACCCTATGGGGAAACCATAAGTTATGCGCAGCTGGCGGCTAATATCGGTCAGCCAACGGCCTATCGAGCCGTGGCCAATGCCAATGGAAAAAACCCTTTTAGTATTGTTATTCCGTGTCACCGTGTCATCGCTAGTGATGGCAGACTTGGTGGTTATACAGGCGGGATAGATAAAAAGCAGTATTTATTAGCATTAGAAAAGGAGACGTGCCGGCTTTAACGGCAATGAGTATGCATACTCTTGTTGAATAATTAGATGGACAGCCATAATAAAAGCCAAACGCTATACAAGACGTTTGGCTTTTTTATTATTTGTTATTAGGCTGTACTGCATCTGAGCTAGGCTTCAAGCGCTGCCATCACCTCATCGGTAAAGCTGACGTTGCTATAGACGTTTTGTACATCGTCTAAATCCTCTAACATATCAATCATTTTCATGACCTTTTCGGCGTCATCAACATTATCGATTTCAGCCTGTGTCGAGGGTGACATCGTCACCTCAGCATTGTCAGACTCTAGTCCTGCGGCGTTTAACGCATCTTTAACTTGTCCAAAGTTATCGACCTCAGTAACCACAATCAAGCTCTCGCCATCATTTTCGATATCGGTAGCGCCTGCATCTAAGGCAGCAAGCATGACCTCATCTTCTAGGCTGATGTCATCAAAGACGATCTCTCCACGTTTGGTAAACAGATAAGCGACTGACCCTGATGTGCCAAGATTGCCATCATGCTTGGTAAAGGCATGGCGCACCTCACTGACCGTCCGATTGACATTGTCTGTCATGGTCTCGACCAAGACGGCCACGCCGCCGACGCCGTAGCCTTCGTAGTTAATCTCGTCCATGTTATCGTTGTCGCCACCACCTGCACCACGTTCGACAGCCCGGTTGATGGTGTCTTTCGTCATGTTAACAGACAAGCCCTTTTCGATAGCAGCACGCAAGCGAGGGTTTTTATCAGGATCAGGATCGCCTTGCTTGGCCGCTGAGACAATCTCACGAATCACTTTGGTAAATATTTTGCCGCGTACCGCATCTTGACGGGCTTTACGATGTTTGATATTTGACCATTTTGAATGACCTGCCATGTTGTTATGTCCTTAAATTTTATCTATTAATAAATATAGACTGAATATCAGTCGCACATCTTGATAGTGATTATATGTTGTCAGAATCGTATATTATCAGAATAACCAAGTGCTATCCTGCGTCTCTAAATAAATGCAGCGAACACTCATCAGATAAGTATTAATCATCAGTGGAAGTCTCATCAGCTACGGCCCTTAGATAGCATAACCACCCGCCCAAGCTGATGAATAGTATGTCGCTAGGAGCCGTTTTTTGCTACACTGTGACAAATTATGTGTCATGATGAGCCTCTCAAGTGACAGATATTATAAACCACTTCTGCGTATGATTACTAACCTGCGCTTATCCATATCACGTCAAGCCATTCGACGCTATGCAACCATTGATTTTATGAGCCTACTGCATCTATGAAGCAACCAACCGCTGAAGCCATTACTCATTTACGTAACCGCATTCATATTATTATTGAAGGCACAGACACTCGATTGGGTAAGCTGTTTGATATCGTACTGCTCATCGCTATTTTGACCAGCGTGGCCGTCGTAATGCTTGATAGTGTGTTATACATGCGTCTGCAGTACGGTACGATATTTTTTTATGCAGAATGGTTTTTTACCATTTTATTTACCATCGAATATCTTTTGCGGTTGTTTTCAGCGCCCAATCGTTTGCGTTACGTGTTTAGCTTTTTTGGTATTGTTGATTTGCTCTCAGTGTTGCCAAGTTACCTGAGCTTGATGTTTGTGGGCGTGCAGTATCTGCTGGTGATACGTATTTTGCGTATTTTGCGTGTCTTCCGAGTGCTCAAGCTCAAGGCGTATATGCAGCAAGCAGGATTTTTGGCATCGGCCCTAAGAACCAGCCAACAAAAAATCACCGTGTTTTTCTTATCATTGGTATTGTTGGTGACGATATTTGGTTCTGTTGTTTATGTGGTGGAAGGGCCAGAAAATGGCTTTACCAGTATTCCGCTGTCTATCTATTGGGCAGTTGTGACGATGACGACGGTTGGTTATGGTGATATGTCACCGAAGACACCGCTAGGTCAGGCGATTGCAACCATGGTCATGATTACCGGTTATTCGATCATTGCTGTACCGACAGGGATTTTTACCTCCGAGCTGGCACGTAACATGCGTCCACAGCTCAATCCAATTACTTGTCCGAACTGCGGCAAGTTTGGCCATGCGGTTGGAGCGACGTTTTGTGACCGCTGTGGCCATGCTTTGCACGTATAATTCAGATAAGGCACGCCCTACATAGCTCACTGGGCTTTACAGTTATTTTAGAGTTCTAAATACTCTTGTACTAAGGGCAAAAAGTCTATCTCAACGCCCAAATTGACCAAGTTCCAGTATTGTCCTGATACCGTACGATCCAGCATCATGGTGGTTGCAGAAGGTTGAAATTGACCAAAGTATTTTAATGACGTGCGCATCTGGGTGATGGCTTCGTGATGGACTTGGCTATTGCCAAAGTCAAAAACGCCTTCATGGTAGGGCGGTATAGATAAGGGCTTGAGACCAATCGCCAGCCACTGCTCATAAAACTCACCTGGAATGTCCTTGTCGTCGTCACGGCGGATACCCAAGGCGATTAAATCCTGTTCAAGCGCTGTGGTATCGCCTTTTACCGCATGTTTGGCAAATCTGCGAAACAGCTGCACTTCATTGTCGCTGTAACTTCGAATACCGCCAAAATCATAGGCAACGACACTGCCATCAGCACGAAAAGCAAAGTTGCCAGGATGCGGGTCACAGTGCATACGGTACAGGCCAAACAGTTGACCGGCACTAAAATGAAACAGGCGCTTGGCTATTTTTTGCTTGATCTCATTGTCCCATGTGGCGGCCGTCGCTAGCGTTTCTCCGATTTCTTCAGTCAGAGTTAAAATGCGCTTGGAGGAGTGGCTGCCGATGACTTTAGGGATAATAATACCTTCATCATCGGCGTGGAAGGCACCAAATACCAGTAGGTTATGCGCTTCTTTAACGTAGTCAAGCTCATCATATAAGCTTTGGCGTATCTCATTAAATAGCTGATCTTGCAATTCACGACTCATATTGAGCACGCCAGCAATCTTTAAGGCCATGCGTACTTGCTTCAGGTCACTGTCGCAGTTTTCATCAACGCCAGGATACTGCACCTTGACCACGACTTTTTGTCCAGAAAGTAGAGTGGCTCTATGAACTTGACCTATAGAGGCGGCAGCAAACGGCACTTCCTCAAACTCTGCAAACAGCTCATAAATAGGCGCTTTTAGCTCACGCTCAACTTGCGCTTTGATTTGACTATACGGCATGGGCGGGGCGTCTTTTTGTAGCCTCTCTAGAGCAGCTGCGACCTCCGGCGGAAAGACATCTTTGTACTGTGACGCAATTTGCCCCACTTTCATGACTGCGCCTTTCATCTCACCTAATGTTTCAGCAATCTGAATGCCCACATCTTGCATCATCTCAGAACGAGCTTGCAGACGTTTTTCTTCGTCACTAGACAGGTGCTTAAATGAGTTTTTAGCCGCTTTTCCTGCAATGCTTGCAGTCATGCCAGCAAGTTTCATAAAGCGTTTTCCGGACGATTTTGCCATTCATATCACCGTATATTAAGGTTGTTTTCATTGATCTTTATTCCAGCTAAGTATCGTTCACTTAGCCAGTAGATATAGATTGTGAGAGGTCCAACTATTTGCAGGACTCTATAGGAGTGTTATATGTATTGGTTAACCAATAATCAAGTGCCATTTGATACCCTAGGTGACCTAAGCCACAAATGACACCGACAGCGATGTCACTTAAGTAGGAGTGATGACGAAACGGTTCACGACTATGAACATTGGATAAATGTACCTCGATAAACGGTTTTTGAGTGGCCAATAAGGCGTCACGTAGCGCCACTGAGGTGTGAGTAAAAGCAGCAGGGTTGATAATAATCGCATCGACCTGCATGGCAGCATCAGCCAATAGCCCATAATGTTGAATGTCGTCAATCAGCTGCCCTTCGTGATTTGACTGAATACAAATCAGCGTGACATCATGCTTGGCCGCATGAGCTGAGAGCTTGGCTTCGATATCTGCAAGTGTTGTGTGACCATAAATTTCAGGCTCACGCTTGCCGAGTAGGTTTAAGTTGACACCATTGACCAATAGGACTTTGCGAGTCAGTGATGGTGTTGCTGTTGTGTGAGCCAAATCTGATGTTGTGGTGTTTGATGGGGGAGAGAGTACACTCATAAATTTCTCTTTTGGTAGATAAAAACAAAAATTTGGTAAAAAAGATGTGTTAAAGCCAGAGTAAGATACAATCGAGTTTATAATAGCAGCTTGACCACCAAGTTATAAAAAAATTACATAAAAACACCACCTAAGCGGCCTTAAGCATGTTAAAAGGCTTTGTGTTACTAAAAACCCGTGGTATGATATTTTTTATGCAATAAATATTGCAAGCTTGTTACAAATACTTTTTTTGGTATTTTAACATCCCGTTTATATTATGATTTTAGCACCCGTTTATATGCAATGTTGCAAAGGAATTTGGGTCTAATCGCACTTTTTAGGAAACACAATTATGTCAGCTCGTGAACAAGGTATCGTTAAGTGGTTTAATGACTCAAAAGGCTTTGGCTTTATTCAACGTGATAGCGGCGAAGATATTTTTGTCCATTTTCGCGCTATTCAAGGCGATGGCTATCGTTCTTTAAAAGATGGTGAGAAAGTGGAGTTTAGTGTGGTTGAAGGTCAAAAAGGCCTACAGGCTGAAGAAGTTAGAAAAATAGACGAATAACCAGCATGATCATGACGTTGTTTAACGACAACGTCATGACCACTACTGATATACTACTGAGTCAAGCCAGTCAGAGCTTACCACTATTGAGCGTGTTGCAATATGTTGGTACAGATCAGGCATAAGGCTTGGCTTTTTCGTGTGTACGAGTCTGTACTGCAGCATCGGACACAGGCTGTTTAATTGGCACGTTATGGCTAATTTGATTTAAAAATAAAAGGATGACTTTTTGAGTAATTTTAATACATTTACTGATTTACCACTTTCAGAACCAACCCTAAAAGCAGTCAGTGATTTGGGGTTTACGGAACTGACCGCTATTCAAGCACAAATACTACCCCACACACTAGCCAACCAAGATGCCATTGGACAGGCACAAACAGGGACGGGTAAAACAGCCACGTTTTTGCTTACTATCATGGAAGCCCTGTTAAAGCGTCCTTTTGCCGCTGATGAGTTACGTTTTTTGGGGGAGCCACGAGCAGTCGTCATGGCGCCAACACGTGAGCTTGCACAGCAGATATTTGATGATTGTGTCGCATTGACCAAATACACGTCATTGCATAGTGTTTGTATCATGGGTGGTACCAACTACGAAACGCAGCAGCATGAGCTTGAGCGTGATTATGTCGATATTTTGATTGCCACGCCTGGTCGATTGATTGACCTGATGCACAAAGGTATGGTCTATCTAGATCGTGTAGAGGTATTGGTGCTGGATGAAGCAGACCGTATGCTTGATATGGGGTTTATCCCTGATATCAAACGATTGGTGGGTCGTATGCCGCCAAACACTGATCGTCAAAGTCTGTTGTTCTCAGCGACCTTCAATCAAGATGTGATGAACCTTGCCTACCGCTGGTTACACGAGCCGCAGTTTGTCGAGATTGAACCTGAGCACAAGACCAGTGAGCTGGTGGATCAGCATTTTTACTTGTTGACAGAGGAGCAAAAACTAGAGGCGCTACAAGGTATTTTGGCCGATGCAGAGGTGGATAAAGTCATTGTATTTGCCAACCGTAAGGATCAAGTCAAGCGCCTATATCACAAGCTGCGTCAACAGCACAAAGTTGTCATGCTATCAGGTGATGTAATTCAGCAAAAGCGTGAGAAGTACTTACAAAAATTCAAAGACGGTCACGCTTCTATTTTAGTAGCGACCGATGTGGCAGGACGCGGGATCCATGTTGATGATATCAGTCATGTGGTCAATTATACCTTGCCGGATCAACCTGATGACTATGTGCATCGTATCGGTCGTACTGGGCGAGCAGGGCAAACTGGGGTCAGTATCAGCTTCGTTAGTGAAGATGATGCCTTTAATCTGCCAGCGCTGGAAAAGCATTTAGATACTAAGTTTGCTCTTCAGCAGTGGCAAGAATAAACAAGAGCAAGTATAACAAAGCCTTCAAGACATCAATTGTCATTGACTGTGTTCAGGCAGCGAGCACTAAAATCAATATCTTTATATGGTCGTGCTGCTACTGGTACTAATTTTTTGTGCGCTGTACTTCACTGACAAAGACAGCGTAAAACTCATGCCAGTAGCACAGAGCACATTATTGAGCATGCGCCATAGTTTCTGAGTGCTCGTCGGTACTATGCAGGCTGTCGTGTGGAGCATCAGTCATTGGGCTTGTGCCGTGATGACTTAAGTTGCCTGCGTCAGATACCATAACAGAAGGACTGCTGTGACTCATCTGTGTATGATCGCCATGTGCATCATGATCACCGTGACCGCCATGCATGGCCATCATAATCATAGGCACAAAAATCACTGCCATGCCTGAGAGTACCATCAGCACGCCATTTAACTGACGTAAGCGAAAACGTCCAATTTTTTCACGTAGCCAGCCTACTGTCTCATGCGTAGCCACCAGCATGGGTACCGTTCCTAAGCCAAAAACAAACATCAAGGCAGCACCGCCTAGAGGGTTGTGTGCTACCACCGCAATCAGTAGCGCACCATACACCAGTCCACATGGTAAGTAGCCCCATAACAGTCCGGCAGCCAATGCGCGTGGATAAGTATTGAGCGGGAATACTTTTTGGCGAATGGGGCTAAGATACTGCCAAAACCGCATGCCCACACGTTCAAGTTTATTTAAAAACGGCATACCTAGCATGGTCACGCCGACAAAGACCAGCACCAGACCAAGCAAGATACGTGGTGTGCTGTTTCCTTTCATCAATGGCTCTAAAACAGTGGTGCCAATCACCCCGGCAATTAAACCTAAGACAGAATAGCTGACTAAGCGGCCAAAGTGATAAGTAGCGATTAAACGCCTGCGTTTGGCAGGACTGACATCTTGCATAGATAAGCTAAATGCCGCAACTAAGCCACCGCACATGCCTAAGCAATGCGGCGAACCCAAAAATCCCATTAAAAATGCCGCAACCAATAGCGCTGTGGTCATAGAGAGTGTCTCCTAAAATATATACGACATACAAACTTATGATGTGATGATGTGTTGTGATCGTCAGGTTTTGTGATTGTCAGCGTCCGAGGCGTTGACGCTAGTGTCTGGGCTGACCTCTTCATGGTCGGTAGTGGCTAAAGTCTCAGAGGGTTCAGGAGCCTTGCGTGACTCATGAGCCTGTAATACTTGGCGCCGCTCCTGACGATCATCCAATATGATGCGCTGTGACGCATTGTCTAAGTCTTCAAACTGGTTGGATTTTACGGCATAACGCACCGCCCAAATAGCCACCACAAACAGCATCAGACTCAAAGGAATTAATAAAAAAATACTGAGCATGATACACCTCTTAAATAGCAATTACCTATATTATACATCGTTTGATGTCATAGGTTTTGCAAGTAAATGGTTACTTTGAGTGGCTGTTTTCATTTAATCAAACGTTTTTACTGCCTGACCTCTGGGTGTCGATAGTTGTTCAATGGTGACATCTTCAGCACGGCGACAATCTGATTGTGGACGTAAAACATCACGCAGATAAGCGGCTATTTCATAAACAGCACGCCTAGAGTGGCTCAGGTTTTGCGCCGGTTCCATCCAGTCACGTTTGACTGGTAAGGGGGCCGCCAGTGGGGTGGTGTTGATACCGTTTAAGGCCAGTTGTCTGCGTGATCGTGCCATATGGTAACTGTCCGTTATCAAGTAGACATGCTGTAAGGCGATGCGCTTGGTAATAAAGCGTGCGTTTTCACAGGTGTTCATACTGGCGTTTTCACTGATTGACTCTTCGATACCATGCTCAATCAGCCACTGATCCATCCAAGGCGCTTCAGCGCCACTGAGTACGATAGGCAGTGGCTGGTCGTGATAGGCTGTCGCAGCAGTACGCACACGGTTTAGACTATAGCCATTAAGAATGATTTGGTTGTTGTTGTCGTTGGTAAGGCCACCGCCTAGGACCACATAGGCAGTCGGCGGAGAGCTTGTCGCTGTCTGTGATGTCTGAGGTAGCGGTAGGTGCTGAAACATATAAACCACCACCTGAGAAAACAGTGGTGTAAACAAACTGACGATGGTTAAAATGACCATCGTTGAGCCCAATAAAAAGGTCAGATTGATAATACGAACCAATTTGATCAAGCGCTCAGCTGAGCGTAAGTAATGACGCCACAGCCGTTTGGCCCACGGTCGTTTAGGCCGCATACTCGTATCCAACCGTACCGTCAGTATTTACCCAAACAGGCTCACGGTACAGGGTAATGGCGAAGGTATCATAAATGCACTTGGCGATATGGTTTTGGGCCGTGATGACATCGGTTTGAGTCGCTTGATAAGGGGCGTGGTTGGTTAGTACCAACGCTTGCTTTTTGTGGGTAATAATCGGCTCTATGCCGCCACCCTTTAATCCAGCGTGTTCTATCAGCCAACCCGCAGCGACTTTGACCATTGAATCAGGCATCGGATAGCCAACAATATGAGGATAAGTCGCTTGTAATAATGAAAACTGATCGTGAGTAATGATGGGGTTTTGAAAAAAACTGCCACAGTTTGGCAGTTGCTTTGGGTCTGGTAGTTTTTGTTTACGGATATCAATGATGGCGTTCATTACATCGATTGGTGTTGGCTGGGTATGTCCATGCTGCTCTGCATAGGATTGAGCGACGGCCTGTACATCACCATAATCAGCAGATATGTGTGTTTGATTGGTATGCAATCTAAAACCAACACGGCTGATGAGCCAAGTATTAGGCGTCCGTTTAAAGAGGCTGTCTCGATAGCCAAACTGACAGTCTATGGTCGTTAGTTGGTGCCAGGTTTTGCTCGGGAGATGATACGCACGCACATAGCGCATAGAGTCCTCTAGTTGGACACCATAGGCTCCGATATTTTGTACCGGAGCTGCCCCTGTCAGACCTGGAATTAGCGCCAAATTCTCGAGCCCATACCAGCCTTTATTGACAGTATGTGTGACTAAGTCATGCCAGTTTTCACCTGCCATGACTTCGATGTCTACATAGTCTTCAGTTTGAGCGGTTATAGTGATACCACGCATCTGTGGCCGTAGTACTGTGGCCTGTAGCTGCTCGGGAAGTAAAACATTACTACCACCAGATAATACAAACAGCGGCTGACTGTCAGCAGTATTGGCCATAAAGTCGTCTAGCTGAGACTCATCGGTGAGCGTCACTACCGTATCAGCGACACAAGAGAGCGCCATAGTATTTGCGTGAGAAAGGTCAGCCAAAGATTGATAGCGAGTATCGTTGTCAAAGCACAGATTTGTAGTCATAAAGAAGGTCTATGTGGCAAATAGTTGAGCGTGGTTAGAGCCATGATGGGAGATTAAGTTCTAACACGCTCATTATTATAGGCTATACACAACATAAAATCAGATAAAACCGCTAGGCTTATGTGCATAATAAAGTAAAGCCTGAGTATAAGAGGCAGCGATTGACACGACTACATGGCATTCCAGCTCTCAATCCAACCTTGGACACTCGATTCGATACGTTCGATCACTTCTTCAAAGTCGTCATTATCGCCTTGATAGGGATCAGGAACATCATCGCCACTATAATTAGGATCTTCTTCGCTAAACAATGCCAGTCTAGCCAGCTTATTGTCCGTATTTGGTAGGCTGTCTTTGATCGCTTGCAAATCAGCTAGGTTTTGCGCATCCATGGCTAAGATGAGATCAAAATTATAAAAATCTTCTGCACTGACTTGCCGCGCCACTAGCTTGCTCAGGTTATAGCCCTGACTTTTGGCATGGCGCTGCGAGCGAGGGTCAGGAGCTTTACCGATATGCCAATCGCTGGTACCGGCTGAGTCTATCTTTATTGACAGCCCTGCGACAGCCGCTTGCTGACGAAATATCTCTTCTGCTGTGGGTGATCTACAAATATTGCCCAGACAAACCAACAGTACTGACGAAGGTGTAGACGCTTTAATTTGCATAATATGACCCTTTATGAAAATTTACATTTAACAATAAAAAAACATGCTATAAAAACCAGCAGTTATAATGCGGCTCACTAGCATGTGGTTGGTTGGATAAAATTAGAATAAATAGATAAATGCTATAAGCGTATCAGGCATATAGCATTAAAGGTTTAGCGTAACGTTTAATGGTGTAAATAACAAGGGATGCATTTAAATGTTGGGGCTCATCACGCAGTCAGTAGTCATTAGGTTTTAAATGCTCAAAAACGTAGCGATGCTAACTGTGTTTTACCCTTGCTTGTTTTTAAAGCGCTGTAAGTCACGGCGCTGTTTCTTATTGGGTCTATGATCAGGACGAGCAAGATTAGCAAGCTTACGCTGTTCAGCATAGTAAGCGCGGCGCTCGATGCTCTCCTGAGTCTCTGAGTAGAGATGCTGGGCAGCAGTGGCATTGCCACGTTGGGCAGATAAAGCCTCAACGATAACGGTTTTTTCGGTCATCGCTGTCGCAGAGCCTTGACGGATATCGAGCTCATCGCCCACGGCAATCTCTTTGCTGGTCTTTACCCGGCTACCTGCATAGTGCACTCTGCCACTTTCGATCGCTTCTTTGGCTAGGGTGCGAGTACGATAAAACCGTGCCGCCCACAACCATTTGTCCAGACGCATACGTACAGTATCTGGCTGACTATGACTGGGCTGATTGTGGTTTTTGTTTACCTTTTTCATCAAAACCTCATAGGTATCAATTATATAAGATAGTAATGGCGGTTTTTTTGTAAATTAAAAGGTTGCAGCGCCTGCTTATTTTAAAAACAGCTGATAACCAATATTGTCATTGAGCATCGTACAATCATAACCAATATCCAGCAGGGCATCTTGCAATTGACGTGAGTTTTGCTCAGAAGCTTGTAACCCCACCAGTACTCGGCCTTCTGCAGCACCGTGGTTGCGATAGTGGAATAATGTGATATTAAAATCATCACCCAGCTTTTCTAAGAAACTCAGTAGGGCACCTGGACGCTCAGGGAAAACCACTTTTAGTAATTGCTCATTTTCCACATGAGCGTGGCCACCAATCAAATGACGGATATGTGATTTTGCAATATCATCATCAGTTAAGTCATAAGCCGTATAGCCATCTTTGGCCAGCTGATCACTGATGGTTTGACGCTCTTTATCGCCTTCTTTGAGTCCGATACCTACAAATATCGAAGCAGGCTCCATCGAATCAGGTGACAGTTGATTGTCTGCTCGATAGTTAAATTCAGTGATATTACGGCCTTGTAGGCTGCGGCAAAAGTCTAAAAATGCACCTGTTTGCTCTGGAATAGTCACGGCAAAGATGGCTTCTTTTTTCTCACCAATCTCGGTACGTTCAGTGATATAACGCAGACGATCAAAGTTCATGTTGGCACCGCAGACAATACCGACGCAGTTTTTGCCTTGTAAATTATTGGCGTGAATATACTTTTTCATACCAGCAATAGATAGCGCACCAGCAGGCTCAACAATACTACGGTTTTCTTCAAAGACATCTTTTATGGCCGCGCAGACCTCATCGTTGGTACAAGTTACCACCTCAGGTTCGATGATAGTACCCGAGCCATCGCTCTTTTGCGTTTGAAGAACCTCAAATGGCAGCGCACCAATTTGAGCAACGGCAACCCCATCGACAAACAACCCAACTTGCTCAAGTTTGACACGTGTGCCTGTTTCCATAGCGGCCTTTAAGGAAGCGGCTTGTTCAGCTTCTACAGCAATGACTTTGACATGTGGCGCCACTTCTCCCAAAAACGCCGCCACACCTGATATCAAACCGCCACCACCGACAGCGACAAACACATAATCCATGTTGCGCCACTGCTGAGTCAGCTCAAGACCAATCGTGCCTTGGCCTGCAATGACCAGCTCGTCGTCATAAGGAGGGATAAACGTCAAGCCTTCACGTTCAGCACGCTCGATGGCATAGCGGTTGGCTTCATCGAAGCTATCACCATGCAGATCGACATTGCCCCCCAGCGCTCTGACAGCATTGACCTTGATGTCTGGTGTGGTGGTAGGCATGACGATAATATTATTAAGGTCAAGCTTGCGAGCTGAGTAGGCGACGCCTTGCGCATGATTACCGGCTGAGGCGCAGATGACCCCACGAGATTTTTGTTCATCGGACAGTTGACTGATGCGGTTATAAGCGCCACGCAATTTAAAAGACTTGACGGGTTGTAGATCCTCACGTTTTAGACGAATGTCGTTAGCAAAACGTTGGGTCAACTTGGGGGCCGCTTCAAGTGGCGTCTGAATGGCAACGTCGTAGACAGTGGCTTGTAAGATGGCTCGTACCCAACGTGATAGCATAATAATTCCTAAATAGGCAGTAAGTGGAGATAAAAATGAAATAGATTAGCCTATGCTGATTTTGCTTATCTTGCAAGGCTCAATTGCAAATTTTACAGTGGTTTTTATAACAGAGCATGAATCCCGGTTGAATTCATAGAAAACACTCTAGATAAAGTCAGATGTCTTTTTGTCAAAATACAGCGCTGACACCATGAGGGCCATCGGTTATAATAGCGGCGCATTAATAGCAGGTATGGCCGCTATAAGTGGTCATACATAGACCTTAATATTCAGCATGCTCTAGGGCGTGTCCTCAATTCAATCGAAGGATACCTAAATGGGCTAAAAATGGCTAAACCTTGCCAAACATCGTTAAATAGCTAGGTAATATCCCGATATTATCTGCGCTATTTTCCTTGTTTGACGGCAATTTATCTCATTTTTATCTTCATTTTTAAAATGAGGACACGCCTTAATATTTTACGTTGCCAAGGATTTATAATGAGTGATCAGCAAACACAAAAGAAATCTGCTGCCAAAGCAGCCCTACAGTACATCGAAGATGGCATGATACTGGGCGTAGGGACGGGTAGCACGGTGAACTGTTTGATTGAGCTGTTACCAACCGTCAAGCTAGCAGGTGCGGTTGCCAGCTCGCAAGTCACTGAAGATAGACTAAAAGCACTTGGGATTGATGTGGTTGATTTAAACTTTGCTGGCACGCTTGATGTCTATATTGATGGCGCAGATGAAGTCAATGAACACCTACAATTGATCAAAGGTGGTGGTGGAGCGCTTACTCGAGAAAAAATCGTCGCTGCCGCTTCCAAAAAGTTTATTTGTATGGTGGACAATAGCAAACGTGTCGATATATTGGGCCGAAATTTTCCAGTACCAATTGAAGTGTTGCCACAAGCACGTTCTTACGTGGCAAGGCAACTTGCGGAAATGGGTGCAGAGCCAGTATATCGTGAAGGTTTTGTCACTGATTATGGCAATGTCATTTTAGATGTCTATGACTTGGATGTGAGTAATCCTATCGCATTAGAAAAAGAGCTCAACAATATCGTTGGGGTGGTGTGCAATGGTATTTTTGCAGCCAACCAAGCTGATGTGCTGCTAAAAGCTGGCGATAATGGCGTTGAGACAATCATGCGTTAGAGTAATTATTATTAAACCATTCGCAGACTTTCAGGTGCGCTGGGCGCACCCTACAAAAGCTGGGTTTGATATAATCTTAAATCTTGAGCATATAAAAAGGCAGATTACTTAGGGCGTGTCTTCATTTTAAAAATGGTCATAAAAATGAGATAAATTGCTGTCAGACAAGGAAAATAACGCAGATAATATCGGGATATTAACCAGTTATTTGACGCAGTATGACAAAATTTAGCCATTTTTAGCCCATTTAGATATCATCATTTGAATTGAAGACACGCCCTATACATGTAATCTGCCTTTCTGTATAACAGCGATAGCTTATTAAGCAGGCAGTTTGATCTTATCTTTTAGCAAAAACTCCATCAGTGCTTTTTGTGCATGCAAGCGGTTTTCGGCTTCATCCCAGACGACAGAGCGTGGATCATCAAGCATATCGTGCGAAATCTCCTCACCACGGTGCGCTGGCAAGCAGTGCATAAACAGCACATCTGGATCTGCTTTGTCGAGTAAAGATGGCGTGACTTGATAAGGGGCAAACCGGCGAGCACGGGTATTTTGCTCAGACTCTTGTCCCATACTTGCCCAGACGTCAGTGACAATCAGGTTAGAATCCTTTGCCGCATCCTGTACGTTTTCGACCAAACTCACGCAGTGAGAGAAGCGCTCCATCAGTTTTGGGTCAGGCTCAAAGCCATAAGGCGCTGCCACACGCAGCTCAAAACCGAATTGATTTGCTGCCTGCATAAAAGACGCACACATGTTATTGCCATCACCGACCCAGGTGACGATTTTATTCTCGATACTGCCTCGGTGCTCGTGATAGGTTTGCATATCAGCAAGCAGCTGACAGGGGTGAAAATCATCGGTTAAAGCGTTGATAATAGGCACGCTAGAGTATTCTGCAAAGGTTTCGACTTTTTCATGACCAAAGGTACGAATCATGATGATATCAACCATACTAGAGATGACACGAGCGGAGTCTTCTAATGGTTCGCCACGTCCAAGCTGAGTATCATTAGGTGACAAAAATATCGCACTGCCCCCAAACTGTCCCATGCCGGTTTCAAATGAGATACGAGTACGGGTCGATGATTTCTCAAAAATCATGCCAAGCGTACGTCCAACAAAAGGTTGATAGATCTCGCCTGCATGTTGCATTTTACGCAGCTCGCTTGCGCGTTTAATAAGGTTTTGTAATTCTTGTTTGGTTAAATCAGATAGGGTTAAAAAGTGGCGCAAACTCATAGCAATCCTAGCAGTCGATCACGGTCAATGAAACGTTATCCGCCGTCAATGGCTCATTAGTGATAAACAGCTACTAAGCCATGGCGACAACAAACTTTTAGTATAGCGTAATTACCTTTAATGTAAACGCCAAATTTTCTAAAATAGTTTAAGTGTTTTAACCAAGTTTGCGTGTGGGGCGTTGGCTGAGCCTGCATAATAGCTCATAACCAATCGTACCGGCATGAGAGGCCACTTCGTCGACAGTAGGCGAGCTGCCCCAAAGCACGACTGTACTATCAAGGGCAACATCTACTGGCACCGCGCTCAAATCAATGACGATCATATCCATCGCAACCCGCCCTCGGACTGGGCAGGCATGGCTGCTGTGGTTTGTTGTATCGATGACGCAGACATAAGCATCATCACTGATGACACGAGGGTAGCCGTCGCCATAACCAATACTTACCAGCGCCGTCTTGGTGTCTTGTTGAGCGATCCAGCGGCTACCATAACCAATGCCTTCACCGGCCTTGACCGTCTGTATGGCCATAATCTGTGCGCAAAACTCCATCGCAGGCTGTAGGTTTAAGTCCTCAGCTGACTGATCAATGATAGGAGAGCTGCCATAAAGCATGATGCCTGGGCGCACCCAATCATTATGATGCTCTGGGAAGTTGACGAGGCCAGCCGAGTTACACAACGAACCCTGAATATCGGGACTGACATGACTCTGCAAATGATTGAGCATGTCTGAAAACCGCTGTATCTGTATCGCATTTAAAGGGTGGCTGCGATCATCGGCATTGGCAAAGTGTGTTGTGAGAATGAGCTGGTAACCAGCATCATGTAAACGCTGCGCCGCTTTTACAATCGCATTGTCGTCAAAACCTAAACGATTCATACCAGTATTGTATTTTAGCCAAACCACACCTGCAGCACTGTCGGTAGGCGGCAGAAGTCTTAGGGCCCAGTCTAGTTGTGGCGCATGATGAATCACACAGCTGATATCGTGTGTAATGGCGGTTTGCCATTCATCAGCACTAAATGCGCCTTCGACTAAACCGATGGTTTTATGCCAGCCAAGCTGTCTTGCTTCTAAAGCTTCATCAATAGTGGCCACCCCAATCCCGTCTGCTTGCTGCAAAGCCGGCAGCACCATCGCCACGCCATGGCCATAAGCGTTGGCTTTTACCATAGCGAGTACTTTAGCGTTTGGGGCCCGTTGTTTGGCTTGAGTGAGGTTATGGGTTAAAGCTTCTGGTTTGATGGTAATCGTACGCATAATGGGGTTCTGTGTTGGCAAGGTTGTTGTAATAAAACAAATGGTTAGCAAATGGTTAGGGTAAAGAGGTGGCGCTCATTCACTTTAACAGTACCACAGGACTGGGCTGCTTTTTTAAGTTGTGATTATGCAGTCCTCGTTGGCACAGCAGGCCAGTAAAACTTATACCGGTTTCACTGTGTCTGTTTTATATTGGACTGACTTTATGTCTTACTGATTATACCAAGCTTTGCTTATTCATCATTTTCAAAACTGACATTTTGATAGTATTCAGGGGTTAGGTTGATAAAGCGAGTAAACTGCCCTTCAAAGCCCAAACGCACCGTCCCAATAGGGCCGTTACGCTGTTTACCAATAATGATTTCAGCCACGCCTTTTAGGTCTGAGTTTTCATTATAGACCTCATCACGGTAGATGAACATAATCAAGTCAGCGTCCTGCTCAATCGCTCCTGACTCACGTAAGTCTGACATGATGGGGCGCTTGTTAGGGCGGTTTTCTAGACTGCGGTTGAGCTGTGATAGAGCGATAACAGGGCATTCAAGCTCACGTGCCAATGCTTTTAAGCTGCGGGAAATCTCAGAAATCTCGCCCACACGGTTGCCGTCGAGACTAGGAACCTTCATCAGCTGCAAATAGTCGACAACGATAGCACCCAGCTTGCCATCATGGTTTTTGGCGATGCGGCGACAGCGTGAGCGTAGCTCAGACGGTGGCAATGCCGTACTGTCATCAATATATAAGTGCTTAGATTGTAGGTGCTGAATGGCATTCATCATTTTTGCCCACTCATCTTCGTTCATTTGTCCTGAACGTAAGTGGGTTTGGTTGATGGCGCCCCAAGATGACAGCAAACGCATGACGATAGACTCTGCGGGCATTTCCATCGAAAACACCACCACAGGCAAATCTTCATTAAATAAAACGCCTTCAGCCAAGTTCATGGCAAAGGTGGTTTTACCCATAGAAGGGCGGGCAGCGACGATGATTAAGTCGCCGGCTTGCAGGCCTTGGGTTTTATTGTTGAGTTCAACGAATGGCGTCTGCAAGCCAATCATACCATCAGGATTGGATTTAAGCTCCTGAATCTGATCAATGACATTGGTCAATACCGAGGTAATCCCCACAGGACCACGCTGCTCGGCACGTTTATTATGCTGCTCATTGATGCTGAATATTTTGCCCTCAACGTTATCCAAGATATCGCTGACTGTCTGGTCCTTAGGGTTGTATGCCAAGCTCAGCATATCATTGCCAGTGGTAATAAGCTGGCGCAGGGTAGACAGCTCTCGAACCCGCTGAGCATAAGCGGTCAAGTTAAAGAGTGTCGCAGGGCTTTGGCTTAAAATGTCTGCCAAGTAACTGTCACCCCCTGCAGATTTAAGGAGCTTTTGTGCCTCCAGCCAATCATGTACCATAACAGTGTCGTAAGGCTCATTGACCGCTGCTAAGTGCGCAATGGCATCAAAAATATGCTGATGACGTCCAGCGTAAAAGTCATCTTTGGTAACGATGTCAGCAATCTTGTCATAGGCTTCTTCGATACTCATCAAAGAAGCCAGGAGTGCCTTTTCAATATCAATATTATGAGGCGGCTGCTGATTGAGTATGTCTTCGGTTGTGCTTGATTCTGCCATGAGTGCTTAGATTTTCCAAAAGTCGGTATAGGGTATGTCAACATTGATACGAGCGGTTGCTCATAAGACGTGCGAACGCTAGGGCGTGTCCTCAATTCAATCGATAGCCATCTAAATGGGCTAAAAATGGCTAAATCTGGCCAAACGGTGTCAAATAGCTGACTAATATCTCGATATTATCTGCGCTACTTTCCTTGTTTGACGGCGATTAATCTCATTTTTATCGCCATTTTTAAAATGAGGACAGGCCCTAGTAAAGCGGTCTTTTAAACGGGCTGCGGCTCACACGGTCTAAATCGCAGCGACAAAAAAGCCCCATTAAGATATCAGTTGCTGCTGCAATCGGATGCGAAAGTGTAGCACATTCCGGCATTTTTTTAGTGACAATCATCAGCGCATCAGTCACGCTGTCTGTATTATCTGTGTACAGATCAGCAGGGCTTCAAGTGCTATCTACTATTGAGATGTTATACTTAACCACACTGTCTCTTATAAAAAACATAATAATATCTGATGTTTAATCAGATTCTAAGACTAAAATAAGGAAGTTAGTTAAAATGAAACAACAACCCTTGTTAATCACCACAGGTGAGCCTGCTGGTATCGGTATGGATGTGGTGCTACTACTGGCAGCAGAAGACAAACTGCAAGACTTCGCTCGGCCTATCTGGGTGCTTGCTGAGCATGAGGCCATGTCGGCACGAGCCGATGAGCTTGTTGCTGCTGGTGTGCTAAAAAACCGTCCTACTTGGCAAACCATAGCGGCGCCTATGGATATTGACGAGTTTGCTCGGCAAATGACAGATCAAACGACTGCTGATAAAAAGGTTGATAATGAAAACGGCAATTCTCCTGATGCCTTTACTTTGCTCGAGGTAAATTGCGGTGCGCCTGTGGTCGCAGGTCGTATTGATATCAACAATGCCATCATGGTGGCCAGGCAGTTAGAGATTGCACATCAGCTGGCGGTTAGAGGTATCGTCGCCGCTATCGTCACAGGGCCATTACAAAAGTCAGCGCTCATCGATGCCAATATTAAGCTGCTCGATGGCACCATGTTTAGTGGTCATACCGAGTTTTTTATGCAAAAAAGCGGCTGCGATAAAGTAGTGATGATGCTGGCCAATCAAGCCATGAAAGTCGCCTTGGTCACGACCCACGTGCCCCTAAAAGAAGTGCCTAATGTGGTGACTAAAGATAATGTGCGACAGACGGTGCAGATTGTCCTTGATGAGATGCGAGAAAAATTTGGTATAGAACAACCACGGATATTGGTCTGTGGCCTGAACCCGCATGCTGGTGAAGGGGGGCACTTGGGCGTAGAGGAGATTGAGATTATCAATCCAGTCTTGCATGAGTTTATCGCTAAAGGTGTGAATATTTCTGAAGCGATGCCAGCCGATACCTTGTTTACTTCCCAGCATCTAAAAAACTGTGATGCCGTCATCGCCATGTATCATGACCAAGGTCTGCCTGTGCTCAAGTCACACGGCTTTGGTGATACGGTCAATTTAACTCTAGGGTTGCCTTATATTCGTACCTCAGTTGATCATGGTACGGCGCTAGACTTGGCTGGTAAGGGCGGAGCGAGTGCGAGTAGCTTGTATCAAGCGCTGGTCATGGCAAATGAGATGGCAGATAAGGCGTAAGTTTAGACGTAAATAGGCGCTAGGTTTTTATCAATATGACCTAATGTGATAATACAGCCAAACACCAGCTATGGTATAATCTGGCACGCCTTAGCACGTCGCTTTGACTGTATTTAATTTTTCATTGATTAAGAATATTTTATGTCCACAAACTCGTTTGATGCCCAAAAACTGGCTGCCAGCTTGCGAACTGCCAAGCACCAACCGCGAAAACGCTTTGGTCAAAACTTTTTGCATGACAGCAGTGTGATTCGCCAGATTGTCGATAGTATTCATCTTAATCGAGATGACAATCTGTTGGAGATCGGACCTGGTATGGGTGCCCTGACTGAGCCGCTATTGGCAGAAGTTGATGCCATGACAGTCGTCGAGCTGGATCGTGATTTGGCAGACAGCCTACGCATTCGTATCGGTGCAAACAGTCATCCCAACTTTACCATTGTCAAAGACAATGCCATGAATGTCGACTATCGTGAGTTTTATAGCAGCGATCGTGGCAAGCTACGAGTGGTGGGAAACCTGCCTTATAATATCTCAACACCCATACTTTTTCATTTACTGAGCTTCGCTGATGTCATTCAAGACATGCATTTTATGCTACAAAAAGAAGTGGTCGAACGCATTACTGCTGATGTCGGGAGTAAAACCTATGGCCGTCTATCAGTAATTATGCAGTATCACTGTGAGACTGACTATCTACTGACAGTGCCTCGTGGTGCCTTTAATCCACCGCCAAAAGTCACCAGTGCTGTGTTTCGACTGACGCCGCATGTCAATAAACCTATCGTGGCAGAAGATGAAGATTACTTTGCTATCGTGGTGCGTGAGACCTTTAATCATAGACGCAAAACACTGCGTGCTATTTTTAAGCAATCAGGACTGTTGCCAACTTTGAGCGAAGAAGATTTTGCTGCGTGCGGTATCGATCCGCAGGCACGTCCTGAGACGCTCAGTGTCAGTGACTTTGTGGCACTAAGCAATCAGTCTAAGCGTGTCGAGGTTTAGGTTTTGCTTACTTTCTGTGAATAACAGTCATAGCAATTAATAGATTTTGAATAGATTATTTAAGTAAAGATTGAGGGTTTATGAGTTTTCGCCACCAATATGTCATCGGTGACTTGCAAGGGTGTTATGCTGCGTATCAAAAGCTTCTTAAGACCATAGACTTCGATCCCAAGCAAGATAAATTATGGTTTGCTGGGGACTTAGTCGCTCGTGGTGAAGATTCGTTAAGTACGTTACGCCATGTCAAAGCGTTATGTGAGCAGGGCGCTGCCGCAACTGTGCTTGGTAATCATGATTTGAACTTGTTGGCCGTATGGCGCGGCGCCGCTAAGATTAAGAAAAAAGACAAGACGGCGGCTATCTTTGCTGCTGATGATGGCGAGGCCCTCCTACAGTGGTTACGCCAGCAGCCGATTTTAGCTTATCCTGATGAGCACACGGTATTGGTGCATGCGGGCATACCGCCGCACTGGAGCATTGACGAGGCCGAACAGTATGCCCGTCAGTTGGAGGCTCAGCTACAAGGCAGCTTAAAACAGCTTGATAAACTGCTACCGAATCTATACAGCAAGACTGCTGATCACTGGCATGACGATATTGACGGTTTCACTAAACTGCGGGCAATATCTAACTATTTCACCCGCATGCGCTTATGTAAAGAGGATGGCACGCTTGAGTTTAGCTTTACTTCAAGTCTAGATGAACATATGCCAGAGGGATTTTTGCCTTGGTTTGCTTGGCAGGTACCACGCTCACGCAAGATATTATTTGGTCATTGGGCAGCTCTAAGAGGTCAAGTGGACCTACCAAATGCAAAGGCGCTAGATGGTGGCTGTGTTTGGGGCAATGCTTTATTAGCATACCGTCTAAGCGATGGTAAAGTGATTAGCTCAAGTGCGCATTGTCCAAACTCATAATGATGTTTATAGCTGACCTTGATATATAAGGCTAGATAAATGGACTGTTTTAAGTAGTTCTGTTATAGCAATCTATCTTGAGTGGTCTATTAATTGATTTTTAGAGGTTTTTAGGTGGTTCTTTTAGGTTATAGTCATTACAGACTAATCAACCAATAGCTAAGTTTTCAATAAACCACTCCCATACCGCATCGACAGCAGGTCGTGATACCGATGTGCGTTTACGAATAAGGTAGTAATCAGGCTCAACGGTTAACTCTAATTCACTGACTTGTAGCAAACGCCCCGCAGACAAATCTGCTTTTACAAACGCCTGACAAGCAATCGCAATCCCTTGTCCTGCTAAAGCCGCATCTAACGCCAGCGCAGTTTGGTTAAATACGGCGCCTGGCAGCTTATCTGTCGTGTTAAGAAAACGTGGCCAATGGTTATGTGAATCATGTAGCAGTGGCATCTCTTTTAATTGTTCAAGCGACATAGGAAGCGTGATGTCAGCGACAAAATAAGGATTGGCCACGGCGACCAGTTTTTGTTTGAACAATAACTGCGTATCAAAAGAGGAAGAAAATGGTGGACGGGTGAGCCGTACCGCTATATCTACCTGATCACGGTCGAAATCTGCAATAGATTCAGTAGCGACAGTACGTAAGTCAACGTCAGGAACCGCAGTTGTTAGCGCCGAAAGATTGGGCAGTAACAGCTTAGTAGCAAATGTCGGTGTCACGCTAATGGTTACTGTTTTAGGTTCTTTGAGTACTTGAGTGGTGGCCTTTTTTAAAATATCAAACGCCCGTGTGACTTCTGCAAAGTAGATTGCGCCTTGAGCCGTCAGAGCTACACCCTTTGGCAGCCTTTGAAACAGCGCAAATCCCATGTGTTCTTCTAAGGCACGCACCTGCTGAGCGACAGCTCCTTGGGTCACAAAAAGCTCATCGGCAGCCGCACGAAAATTCAAATGACGCCCTGCTGCTTCAAATGCACGTAAGGCATTTAAAGAGGGTAAAGTGCGATAAGCGCTTGTCATAGTCATTCCTTAGACAATATATTTGACGATAGATTTTCTACAGTCTAACACCTTTTAATATCATGCGAGATATCTACAGCCATTAGTTATGATAGATAAGTCAATCACTAATGGAGAAAATCATGACTATAGAAAAAGTTGCGCTTATTATGGCAGGTGGCTCAGGTATGGGTGCAGCGGCAGCGCGTAAGCTTGCTCAAGATGGCTATAAGGTCGCAATCTTATCGTCCTCAGGCAGAGGGGAAGCCTTAGCAAAAGAGCTGGGCGGCGTTGGTGTCACCGGTTCTAACTTAGTCGATGCTGATGTACAGCGCTTAGTTGACCTAGCAATGGAGAAATGGGGCCGTATCGATGCGCTGGTAAACTCTGCCGGTCACGGTCCACGTGCGCCTATTTTAGAGATTACCGATGACGATTGGCATCAAGGGATGGAGGTTTATTTTCTCAGTGCGGTGCGTCCGATCCGCCTTGTGACACCAATTATGGTGGCACAAGGCGGCGGCGCTATTGTCAATATTTCCACGACTTGGGTATCAGAGCCGACAGCCACCTTCCCAACCTCGACAGCGTTTCGAGCCAGTCTTGGTGCTTTTACTAAGATTTTCTCTGATGACTATGCGTCACAAGGTGTTCGCATTAATAATATCTTACCTGGCTGGATTGATAGCTTACCGGAGGTTGATGAGCGCCGTGAGAATGTTCCGATGGAACGTTATGGTAAAGCTGAGGAAGTTGCTGCAACGATTGCCTTTTTATTATCAGAAGCGGCTGGATATATTACGGGTCAGAGTATACGCGTTGATGGCGGTGTGACGCACTCTGTCTGATAAAGGCCAATACTATGTTTAGAGCCTATACAGCGCTAGTATTACTTGGTGTGATTTGGGGGTCTAACTTTATTTTTATGAAGTGGGCCACCGCTGTGATAACGCCTTCTCAAACTGTCTTTCTGCGAGTGTTGTTTGGGTTTATACCTTTAGCGTTAATCGCATGGCGTCATAAAGTCATTACTCGGAAGCAGCTTGCGTATTTGCCGCATTTTATCGTCATGTCTGTGCTTGCAACCTCCTTCTACTATTATGGGTTTATTGCTGGTACTGCATTGTTACCTAGTAGTATTGCAGGGTTATTGAGTGGTTCGATACCGATATTTACTTTTTTAGGAGCGGCGCTTTTTTTGCCAGATGAGAGACCTACCAAACAGATGGCGCTAGGGGTTGCCTTAGGGCTTGCAGGTATTGCATTGAGTACGCGTCCATGGCAAGGCGGCATGAGTATATCCCTTATAGGCGTTTTATGGATGCTCGCGGGTTCTTTGAGCGTTGGGGCATCATTCGTGTATGCGCGGCGTTTTTTATCGCATCTAAAACTATCCCCATTGGCATTAGCCACATGGCAGATTGGACTTGCGGTGATGACGCTTGCCGTGCTCATTGATTTTGATGGTATTACTCATATAGCGACAGATGCCCAAGCACTGTGGGGAACCGTGCTAGGATTGGGTATATTAGGTACGGGTGCTGCTTTCTTAATTTACTACTTTATCATCGAGACGCTAGGTTCTGTACGTGCCGCTGGTGCGACGTATATTGCGCCTATTGTTGCTGTAGTTATTGGTGCGATTATAGGAGAGGCGATCACTTATGTAGAGATTATCGCCTTACTACTTATTTTGGGTGGCGTGTTACTCATTCAGACAGGCAGGAAGAAATAGAATGAGCCAGCGTGATTTTGCAATATTGGATACACTCAGAGGCATACTGATTTAATCTAAAAACTTATGTTACTTTCTTAAGTCATGTAGCCTAGAGCTTAACGCTCAACTCCTTAATAGGATACCGAAATTACTGAGTGAGGTAGGAGTTGTGAAGATACCTTAATTGGGCTCAATAGACCCTAAAATGGCCGTATTAACTCGGCAGATTAGGCGGTTTTTTTGGTTTTGGTAGTGGTGTTTTGGCATCTCCTGTACGCTTGGTGTCAGGCTGTCGATCGTCATTGCTGTGGCTGTCGTTGCCAATGGCACCAAGTGTTTTGGTCATCTTGTCATATTGGATATCATCCGTGTACGGCATGCTATCGGGCGTTTCATTTACCAATGTGTCATTGGTCAGTTCGTCCTTTATCGAAGCCTCATCCAGCGCTGCCACTTTAGTAGGAGGCGCTTGAGTTTGTTCATGCTGTCCTTTGGGCTGATTGTCATAATATATGTCAGTGGCAGTTTCAATGTTTTGTGCATGGGACTGCTTAGACTCAGGCAGTATTTTTACATCAGACAAGCGTCGTACTACGTAATTACTAGGTAAAATCTTGTTTTTCTTCGCTGACGTATCGTCAAATATCATATGGCCTTGACTGTCAATACGTGAGTATTTCATCGGTTTGTCACGTGGCCAAAAGAAGTCGGAGGGGTGACTAACAATATGACCGAAGACCAGCTTGGTAAGGCGACCCCACTCAAAGAAGCGCACGTCTTTGGAGCGTAAGGCGACGATTAGAGCCAGTGAAAAGCTCACCATGAGGTTGACGAGACCGATGAGCACAACGCCAAGAATAGACACCAAGATTAAGTGCCAGCTCATCTGTGATGCTGATAGGTTAAAGAGTCCGTGTGCTAGGTTGGCTGAAGCAAAGGCAATATGGCGTATATCGATAGGTAAGCCAAATAAAAACCCTATGGTGGCGGTACTTCCTAAAAAAACCCCAAATAAGAAGTTACCCATGATAGCGCCAAGATTGGCCTCTACAAAACGACTTAAGCGTTGGAGCCATGACCTAGGCATCATATATCGCAGTAATCGATGGCGATAAATACGAGCGCCAATTTTATTGTATACCGCCAAATTATCGTAATAGCCAGCGATGAGGCCAGATAAGAATAAATAGACGCCAGCAATGGCAGCGTGAGGGAGTGCTAAAGAGTAAAAAGGGTCAAGGTCATGCAGGAGGCTTTCGGCCATGGTGCTGTCGATCATGGGTGCGCCTGTGTACTGCATCCAAGCAAAAGAGATGAGCAGGGCGACTGGCACGGCCAGCATGACGTTACCCATGATGGCGATGAACTGAGTACGCAGGATATCGACTACCAGCTCCGATAGCTTGGTCAGTTGATGTGATTTCTTGCCAGAGCCATCTGATATGGTGGAGGCGATAGCAGCGGCAGTCATCGCTGGCTGTTTGGTTGCGACGGTACCGTGCACGATGTGGATAAACACAAAGCCTAAACCATAAATCATACTGTTCACAAATGCCCGTCCCATCGGAGCAAGCGCTAAGTGGTAAGCCAGTATTTTTAGCGTTGCCATAAAGGCAATTAAGAATCCGCCAATCGAAGCTTTTTTGAACATTTTTTGATAGCCAGCTCTATCAGTGCTGATATAGTGCTCACCGACACGGCTGGCATTTTCAGTGACTTTTCGTGACAGTAGCTTGGTATTATTATCTATCAAATAACCAATACTATAACGACGATTAGCCGTTGTAATAATGGTTTGAATCAGCTCTATGATGGCTTTATCCCGATTAGGGCTTTTGTCAGCGACCAAATCCGTCAAGATACGCATACGCTGTAAGCTTTGATCGAGACGCAGCATCATGTTGGTCAGACGAATCGAGATACCGGTCTTATAGATACGCTTACGTACTGTAGCGACGATATCGTCACACTGCTCTAGCATGACTAATAGAGGTGCTGGATCGACAGCGTGCTCTGGCGTAATGTCCGTTAAGGTATCAAGCTCATGGGCTTGCCGATATTGGTTGACAAATAATACTGCCTCTTGGTTTTGAGCGACAAAAGAAGCAGAGTAGTTGAGTATCTGTGGGTAGGCTTCCATCAGGTCTGGGTGCAGACCAATCCCGCTGATACGATAAGACAAAATCACAATCGCATTCAAAATATTGTTTTTAGCACTCGCTACCAGATGCAGGTGTTCTTCTTGTACTTTTAGCAAATTGACCAGCGTATCCCATTTATCTTTTTCGACATTTGCCAGCCACCGCTCATCTTGCGGCTTGTCAAATAGGTAGCCGACCAACTCGACCACAGAGTCATCTTGCGGTAGTAAGGGCAAAAACCTGTGACCCACCAGCCGACGTAAGCTACTAAAAAATCCCTCGTCCGACATAATGCCAGTATCGGTATAAAGGGCGATTTGGCGATATTGAATGATGAGCTTTAAGACAAAGCTGGCGAGGCCATCGCCATATTCTGGATGCTGGCGTATGATGTCAATCAACGCTTGAATCTTTTGATTGGCAAGGGCAGGCTGCTTTTCTGTCGCTCGCAGCTCATATATTAAGCGCTTGAGCACCGCTGGATCTGGCACATCAGCTAAGGCAGTGATTTGCTGTAAAATGCGTTTTATATCTGACACATTGTACCCTTTGTTATTAGTACTCTAACGGACGGTTATAAGAGTTTTACAGGCTTATTCTAATCATAACCACGCATGGATAGTTAATTATTTTGTTAGCAGTTATTGTGAGCGTCATTTTGGCAAAAAAAAGGACAGTATAGAACTGTCCTTTTGCTTAAACGTATACAGCGTTAATTTATCACTTATTAGCTGGCAGGCACATCAAAGTAATCAAGATCAAAGTTCATCATCGGATCGCTACCCGCTTTAACCATCTGAGCATGCGCATCAATACGTGGCAAGATACGGCCAACGAAATAATCAGCGAGCTTGGCTTTGTTGGTATAAAATTCACCTTCTTTACCGTTAGCGGCCTCTACCATCAACGCAAACATGTATGAGTAGGCGAGGTAGCCAAAGGCATGCATATAGTCCACAGCACAGCCGTTGATTTCGCTCTTGCGCTCACCGATGTTGTTTAATACAGTGGTGGTAAGCTCTTCAATGGTATCAGCAGCATCTAGCGTGGCTTGTTTGATACCGTGCTCTGCTTGCATATTATTGACAAAATCACGAATCTCACCCAAGAAATGAGTGACATATTTGCCGTTATTACGTGCCACTTTACGACCCAATAAGTCAAGCGCTTGAATACCGTTGGTACCTTCATAAATCTGGGCGATACGAGTATCACGAACGATCTGCTCCATACCCCATTCACGGATATAGCCATGACCGCCAAACACTTGCTGGCAATCAATGGTCGCTTCTAGCGCTTTATCCGTTAAGAACGCTTTGGCCACTGGCGTTAGCAGCGCAACACGAGCGGCTGCCGCTTGTGCCGCTTCAGGATCGGTACTAAACTTCTCTTCATCAAGGTTTTTGGCAACATACATGGCAAAACAACGAGAGGCTTCAGTATTGGCTTTTGCGTTCAATAGCATACGGCGCACATCAGCATGATGGATGATAGCGTCAGCGGGCTTTTCTGGGCTTTGAATCTGAGTGTCGCTACGCCCTTGACCACGCTCATTGGCATACAGTGCTGCATTTTGATAAGCAAGCTCAGAGCCACCAAGCCCTTGCAGACCCATGGTGACACGCTCATAGTTCATCATGATGAACATTGAAGATAAGCCAGTGTTTTCAGCGCCAACCATCCAACCTTTGGCACTGTCAAAGTTCATCACACAAGTCGCAGAGGCTTTGATACCCATTTTGTGCTCGATAGAGCCGACTGCCAAGGTATTGCGCTCGCCTAAGCTACCATCTTCATTGACCAAGAACTTTGGTACCACAAACAGCGAGATGCCTTTTGAGCCTTCTGGCGCATTTGGCGTTTTGGCAAGTACCAAATGAATGATATTGTCAGTAAGGTCGTGCTCACCGCCAGTGATAAAGATTTTGGTACCAGAGATATCGTAGCTGCCATCGTCATTAGGTATGGCTTTGGTTTTGATAATACCTAAGTCGGTACCAGCATGAGGTTCAGTTAAGCACATGGTGCCTGACCATTCACCTGAATACATTTTTTCTAGATAGGTTTGTTTTTGCTCTTCAGAGGCAGCAGCGTTTAAGCAGATGGTTGCACCAACGGTAAGGTTGGGGTAGAGAGCAAAAGATTGGTTGGTAGTGAAGACCATTTCTTCGGCCAACATGGTCACCATCTTAGGAAAGCCCTGACCGCCGTACTCTGGGTCGCCACTTAGGCCAACCCAACCTGACTCAGCATACTGTTTATAGGCGTCTTTATAGCCTGTCGGCGTCGTGACGACACCATCCCCTTCAAAGGTTGCTCCTTCCTCATCACCTGTGCGATTGATAGGCAATAAAATATTTTTTGACAGCTTCGCCATTTCTTCCAAAATCATATCGACCGTTTCTATGTCGACATGGGACAAGCTTTCGTTATTTTGCCAAAACTCAGGCGCTTTAAACACATCATTAAGGATAAAACGCATATCAGTGAGCGGGGCATTATAGACAGACATAAACATTCCTTTGAGTTTACTGTAAAAAAACTAACTTATTTTTAATGAGACGGTATTTTTGTAAATGACTCACGAAGTTTAGCAAATTAGTGAATAATCTTGTGTATCTCTTAGTGAATCATGCGTACACCAAAAGTTAACCCAAATACTTGCAGGTTTATATTAGCACTTTTGTCTGACAAGTACGGCATCAAGAGGGATATAGTTTTGATAGAAGCATTTGTTACTTTTAAACAATAATACTATTGGTTTATCCCATCGGGTTTGTCTTTTACTTAACCAGTCGTCTGTTCATGCTGCAAAAAAAACCGCATCATCTCTTTCGAAGCGTCAGGTCCTTTAGGGTCTGTATATGACCCAGCACTGCTACCACCTGCCCAGTTATGCCCAGCACCATGAATCTTCCAATACTCTAATTGATTCAGGCCCTTATCGTCAATGACTTTCAGCTGAGTAATACGATAACTTTTTTTAGAGCCAATCTCATGTTGCTGACGGTCTAATGTCATCTTTTGTGCTTGTAATCGCAGCTTGGCTTGCTCAACAATCTGCTCCCCATTACGGATATTTACCGTTTGATCTTGATCGCCATGAAACACAATCATAGGCACAAACTTTTGGTTCGGCGCCAGATTTGGAGAGGAGGTGCTGCCTTTGCGCATGGTCATCAATGCAGAGGGTAGGTTGGTCGCACTACGATAAGCCAGACCCGAATGAACGCCAATAGCAGCATACAATTCTGGATAAGTCTCAGCCATAATCACCGCCATGGCAGCGCCAGCAGATAGCCCTGCAATGTACACCCGTGATGGGTCTACTGCATAGCCTTTGATAATGGATTGAGTCAGCTCTGCAAGCCATGCAGGCTCGCCTTGGCCTTGCTGTTGGTCAGTGGGTTTGAACCAATTCCAGCAGCGATTGGGATTGGCAGACACTGGCTGCGCCGGGTAGACAATCAGACATTGATACTGTTCTGCCAGCTCGTTCATGCCTGTGCCCACTGCAAAATCTTCTGGGGATTGGGTGCAGCCGTGTAGCATGACTATCAAAGGCACGTGTAAGCCTTGTTCTACCGCTTGTGTATAGCTTGCGGGGATATATAGTCGGTAGTCATGACTGCCTTGAGAGGACTTAAACGTGCCTTGCAAAAACTGTGCATTCTCAGGAATAGTCGGCTCGATATGCGTATTAAGTCCAGCACTCATGCCATTTATATCTATCATCGATGGCAAGTCTATCTTAAAATTCTTAATCTTATCAGTAAGACTTTGTATGCTATCAGGCAGCTTGTTGGGTGATTGATTAGCACGCTCTTCAGGGGTAGTCCTATTTTCTGTTTTTGTAGACTTTGCTTTTTCTGTAGGCTTTGATTTTTTTGTGGTTGCGCTATCTTGTAGCGTGGGTCTATCAGGCGTGACATCTTTCATCGTGTTGGCATTACTGGTGTTGTCAGGAGTAGTGCTGTCTGATACGTTGCCGCTTAAGTTGTTTTGAATAAGGGTAGTGGCCTCTTTTAGCCGGCCTGATTTCATCAGTTCCATCGCTTCTTTAAGGTGCGGTGGTGTGATGTTAAATTTTGAAAAATCCATGGGTGTTTTCCGTTATATGTCTATAAGTTTTGAGGGTAATTGTCAAAGCAGATACTTAACTCATTTTGTTGGCCAATACGGCTTTTATCTCTGGGCTTGCCTGAAGCACACCTAATACGGTAATGCTTTCGATCGTCGCCTCCGCAAGCTCTGGGGTCACGTCAGCAGCGATGGTCGCTAGGCCCAATACTTGAATGTGTAGTTTTTCATTACGCTCTTGCACCGCTTCAAGATCGGCGCGGGTGTAATGACGTAAGCCTAACTCTAAGGTTTTACGAGCAACGGTTTGACGTACCACATCAGCATGGTTGGTGAGCTGATTGCGTATCGCCGTACGAATAAAGTCAGTACGATTAGAATAAAAGCCTTCTTGCACCATCAAATCTACCTGCCCAAGATCGACATAACCTAGATTGATAGTGACTTTTTCTGTTTCGCCTGCACGAGTGCGAATAGGCGCTGTACTCTTATTTGCCATCGTATATTCCTTATAAGAAAACCTCTAATAATTGAAATTATACTCCAAATGGAATCCAAATGGAGTATAATCTCGTGTTTTTAATAAAGATAAACATGAACGGCTTAAAATAATTTTAAATATGCATATCATTAACAACCCCGTATAAAAAAATCGGCAACACACCGAAGTATGTTGCCGATAGGTATATTGTTGCTAAACTCTCAATCAATTAAAAGATTAAGTACTGAATCAAGCGTTAAAACATTTAATTAAAAAGCAAATTGATCAACATCCATGCTCATGTATGGCTCAACACCCGTGCTGATACGCTGCACGTGGGTAGTCGTACGTGGCAGTAGCTTAGCGAAGTAGAACTGCGCTGTTTTCACCTTGGCATCGTAGAATGCTTTTTCGCCACGGCCTTCATTAATGGCTGTCTGAGCGACCAGTGCCATACGGGCCCATAAGTAGGCGAGGGTCACATAGCCACTAAAATATAGATAGTCAACGGCAGCACCGCCAACAGCATCAGGGTTTTCAGTGGCTTGCATACCAATACGTGCGGTCAGATCACTCCACTCTTTTAGATGTTTGGCAAGGGGACGGACAAATTGGCCCATGTCATCATTGTCTATATTTTCTTCACAGAATTTTTGGATGACATTGATGAAGTTTGCCAGCATTTTGCCTTGTGAGCCCAGTACTTTACGACCTAGTAAGTCAAGTGCCTGAATCTCGGTCGTACCTTCGTATAAGCAAGCGATGCGCGTATCACGCACGTTTTGCTCCATGCCCCATTCGCTGATAAAGCCATGACCACCATACACTTGTACGCCATGGTTTGCCGCTTCAAGGCCAGTTTCAGTCAAGAAAGCTTTGGCAATAGGTGTCAATAATGACAGCATCTGATCTGCAAACTTTAGCTCATCGCCTTCACCTTTTGCGACAGTATCAGCAAAGTGAGAGAGGTAATAAACCAGCGCCCGCCCGCCTTCAGCAAAGGCTTTTTCGGTCAATAGCATGTTGCGAACTGCTGGATGGACGATGATAGGGTCAGCAGCTTTGTCCGGTGCTTTGACACCTGATAGTGAGCGCATGGCTAAGCGCTCTTTGGCATAGGTCAGCGATCCTTGGAACGCGTACTCTGCAGCAGTCACACCCTGAACCGCAGTACCGATACGAGCGACGTTCATAAAGGTAAACATGCACTGTAGACCACGGTTTTCAGGACCAATGAGATAGCCTGTTGCACCGTCAAAGTTCATCACACAGGTCGCCGAGGCTTTGATACCCATCTTGTGCTCGATAGAGCCACAGGTCACCTTATTGTTTTCGCCTAAGCTGTTGTCTTCGTTGACCACCACTTTTGGTACGATAAATAGCGAGATGCCTTTGGTGCCAGCTGGAGCGCCAGGTAAACGAGCCAAGACGATATGGATGATGTTTTCTGCCAGATCATGCTCGCCCGCTGAGATAAATATTTTTTGGCCGGTGATGCTATAAGTACCATCATCGTTGGGTTCTGCTTTGGTACGAATGATACCTAGATCAGAGCCGGCGTGAGCCTCTGTCAGGCACATGGTACCTGACCACTCGCCAGTGACCATTTTTTCTAGGTAGGTTTGTTTTTGTTCGTCAGTTCCATGATGTTCGATGGTTTGAATGGCACCATGCGACAGGCCAGGGTACATAGAAAACGACCAGTTGGCAGTACCGACCATCTCATTGATGACAGTAGAGAGCGAAAATGGCATATTTTGACCGCCAAATGCTTCTTCAGCAGAGAGTGCAGGGAAGCCAAGCTCACAGTATTGCTTGTATGCTTCTTTGAAGCCTTTAGGGGTCGTGACTGTACCATTGTCAAAATGACAGCCTTCAGCATCCCCACTTTGGTTCAGTGGTGACAATTCATTTTCAGCAAAGCTTGCCGCCATCTCAAACAGACTGTCCATGAGCTCGCGATCGGTTTCTTGAAATTTTGGCAAGCGCTTATAATGGCTTTCACTGTCAAGTAACTCATGCATCACAAACTGGATATCACGTAGTGGGGCTTTGTACTGCATAACTTTCTGTCCTTTTTTAGATATGATTGATAACGACAGCCTGATAAGGGTAATAACTGTCTAAGTCGCTCATCATTTTTTGATGTCATTACCTGCACTCGTGGCAGACAATACCATCTGTCATATGAGGTAATGCTGAGAAGAGATAACAGAATGATGACGGTATTTGTAACTCGTAGATTCATGACAAAAGATAGGCTTTCACTAAGCATTATACAAGTTTAGTCATAATACTGATAAGTCATGAACCCCTCTTGCATCCTTATTCGATCAGCGTTGTAGGACAAAAATTACTTTAGGTAGGTGGTCTATACCAATAGACATGGCATCTAATAGTAGATGCCATAGTATGGTGCACCATTTTATTTAGTGTTTGGGATTGGATAAATAAGAAAAGTCACATTAGTGTTCAGGTGTCTGTTTACTAACGAGGGGCTCGGTCAGCAGTTTGGTGGCCACATCAGCGGCGACAGGTCGGCCAAACCAGTAACCTTGACCGTGTTGACAACCCATCTGTAATAACAAGTCACGTTGTTGTTCAGTTTCGATGCCTTCAGCGATGGCACTCATATCGAGAGCCACAGTCAAGTCTAAGATTGCTTGAACGATTGCTTTTTGAGTACGATTGTCGACCATGTCAGCGATAAAGCTTTTGTCTATTTTGATAAAATCAAAAGGATACTCTTGTAGGTAACTCAATGAGGCATAGCCAGTCCCAAAGTCATCTAACGCCAAGCAAACCCCCAACGTCTTAAGTGCAGACAGTTGTTCTTTGATATTGATATGGCGCAGCATCAAAGAGGATTCAGTGACTTCGATATGCAGCTGATGAGGATGGATAGGGAACTGAGTAAAGAGCTGGTCGACGACGTCAAAAAAACGTGGATTACCAAACTCAGTCGCATCGGCATTGATACAGACATGTTGCGTAAAGCCCATGTTTTGCCAAGCAGACAGCTGCTCAGCTATTTGTAGAGCCATCTGACAAAAAAGATCAAAGGACATTTTATGCTTGACAATGGCGTCGATGAAGTGTTTTGGTGAGAGCAGGCCACGGCTTGGATGGCGCCAACGTACCAATGCCTCAAAGCCGACGATAGCGCCGGTGTCTAAATCTACTTTTGGCTGATAGTGTGGCTCAAATTGATTGCCATTGATGGCTTGGCGCAACTCAGTCTCTAATTGCAAGTTATCTACTGCGATATGATTCATTTTATCCGTATACTGACGAACTTCTTGACCGCCTTGTTGTTTGGCGTAATGTAAGGCTTTTTCGGCTTTATTAACTAAGTTAGTGGCCTCATGACCATCTCGAGGATAATGGCTGATACCAATAGATATCTGTAGATAGATGTTTTTGTTCTTTATTCTATAAGGCCGCTCGCAGATCTGTAGAATGCGTTCAATCTCACTATGAATCATAGTGGTATCATTATCCTCAAACAGCAGGCCAAAATCATCACCACCAAAGTGAGCAAAACATATTAACTTTTTTAGTTCTAATTCATTGACCCGATCGACAAACTCTATCATGAGCTCGTTGACCAAGTCTTGCCCAAGACTATTGGTGAGAATACGATAGCGATCTATATTGGCACGAGTAAAAACCACGCTTTGCCCAGTCGCTATTAGTAAGTCATTACTTTGACTCAAAAAAACCTTGCGGTTGGGCAGGCCTGTCAGTTGGTTGTAATTGAGCAAGTGACTCAACTGCTGTCGATCTTTCACAGTGGAAGAGATATCACGAACGATGGCTAAGTAATAGGTATTGCCATCCACAGTCGTCTTATGAAACTTAATATGACAGTTAATCTTTTGACCGTAGCGAGTGGCCAACACAAACTTGTTTTCATAATAGCCCTCAGTGGTTAGAGTATCAGAGATATGTTTGAACAAAGCGCTTTCTTTTTCTGACAGAAACTCTTTGGCATATATGCCTAGTGGCCGCCCAATTAAAAACTCCTGTTTATAACCCAATATCTCTTTATAGGCGCTATTAATGGTTAGGTATCTTAAGTGAGCATCTAAGATAAATACAGCATCTTCTAGATGCTCACACAACTCGGAGAGCAGCTGCTGTTTGGTAGACAAAGATAGCGGGGTAAAGGTGGTCATGATAATGCTCAAGTATAAAATATGGGGCCCAAAGTCAGATATAGTCGGAGCACTTTTAAACCGCTACGGTGTTACCCGCCCTAGATGTACTTAGTGTACTATCTGCGGTCGGTCGCCTTGTAGCGATTTTAAAATTCCTTGTCTATAGCTGCAAAACCTATAGGCAGTTAACATCAAGCTGTGAGATAAATGTAAAGCTGCTACTGAGATAAACGTTACTGGCGTGCTGCGTTGTCAAAGGTGACGTAGCTGATATTAAAAACAGCTTGCCAGCCGTGCTATATTTTTAGCGTGTGTTGACTATAAAGAAATCGTTTATTAGCGACTTTGCTGAGATTGATAATGCGCATGCAAAGTGGCCAAAGCAACCACAGGTGCCGTTTCAGTCCGTAATACTCTTGAGCCAATCTGCCAAGGCTGAAAGCCAACGGCCTCGGCTTGCTGGCACTCATCGACGCTCAGTCCGCCTTCAGGGCCTATCAACAGCTCGATATAAGGCGCTGGCTGTCTTAGTGTGCTCAGTAGAGCCGCTGGCATGGCAGGCTGGTTTGGTGCCGGAACACTCAGCTGTAGACGTAAATCAATGGGTCGCTGCAGGGCTTGGTAATAGGGCTCTTGACTCAGCTCAGCCACGATAGGACTAACCGTCAGCTGCTGTCCATGCTCTGCAGCTGTTTCCAACCAGTCATTGATAGAGATAGGCGCAAAGATGAGTGGTGGCCGATTAAGTCCGCACTGCTCACAAGCGGCTATCGCCACTTGTTGCCAATGTGATAGTTTTTTCTCAACTTGTGCTGGCTTTAGATTGACCTCGCCATGCTGACTGGTCAGCAGTTGAATGGCTGTCACACCAAGCTCGGTGGACTTTTGGATCGCATAATCCATACGCTCACCACGGCTCATCACCAGACCGATTTTGCTGACTATTTCAGCAGTACGATCATCACTTAAATGCGCAACTAAGGTGGCAGTGGCTTGTTTTTTGCTGATCGTTTGCAGCTGTACTTGATATTCACCACCAAAGCCGTCGAACAAGATACCCTCGTCGCCGACATTTGCACGCAGTACACGGCACCAGTGATGTACGATACTCTCTGTCAGATAGATACTTGAACCAATAGGCAAGCTGCTTAGTTGAGGGTGGTTGGTGCTGTTATTCTTGTTATTGGTAATGGTATTGCTTGTTGCATAAAAAAAACGTCGCACAGTATTTCAGTCCTATATTCCCAACAATAATCCACTTATATAGTGTAGCAGACTATGCATTGATTGGGTAAAAGTATTGTTATTAGTATTAGCGTCATTTATATCATCGTCAGAATGATTGACTTAATATTGAGTGACTGGTTTTGAATGATTGCTCTTAAGTGATAAATCAGGTAGCAATAAAAAACTGGCACTCCTAAGAGCGCCAGTCGTGTATAAATAAACTCAAGATTCGTTTAGTCAGTCAATCCCAAGGCTTCAACCAAGCGTTTGTTTGGCTCGACCTTATTCATGCTATAAAAGTGCATCGCAGGCACGCCTTCAGCGATGAGGCGTTCACACAAACGATAAACCACGTCAAAGCCAAACTCACGTATGGCCGTGCGATCATCACCAAAATCCATCAACTGCTTGCGGATATAACGTGGAATATCAGCCCCGCAGCTGTCAGCAAAGCGTAGTAGATTTCTAGAGTTGGTAATAGGCATAATCCCTGCTACCAAAGGCTGTGCTACAGTATCGATACCACGCTTATGCAACGTATCACGCAGATATAAATAGCTATCGGCATTATAAAAAAACTGCGTAATCGATGCGTTGGCACCCGCTTGATACTTGTTGACCAAGTTGTCGACATCAAACTCAAAGCTGCGTGCTTGGGGGTGCATCTCAGGATAAGCGGCGACCTCGATACGGAAGTGATCGCCTGAATGCTCACGGATGAACTTGACCAAATCTAATGCAAATGGCAGCTCACCCATACCAACTTGGCCTGAGGGTAGATCGCCACGAAGCGCTACCAAGCGCTTGATGCCCAATGCTTTATAGTGATCGAGCAGTCCTGCGATTTCTACCTTGTCATCACCGATACAGGACATATGCGGCGCAACCTCAGTATCTCCACGCTCGATTAGGGCTTTGACGATGCCCAAGGTGCGCTCACGGGTTGAGCCGCCAGCGCCGTAGGTTACCGAAAAGTAGCTTGGTGACAATTGGTTGAGCGCATCATAAGTACTCAGTAGCTTTTCACCGCCCTGCTCAGTTTTTGCAGGGAAGAACTCAAAAGAAAAAGCAGGCTTGCTCACAATCACGCTCCTTAGTATTTATAAGCGTCAGGCTTAAACGGCCCTTCGACTGGCACACCTAAGTAGTCAGCTTGCTCTTTAGTCAGCTTAGTCAGCGTACCATTAAAGCCAGCTACCATAGCTGCGGCGACTTCTTCATCAAGTTTTTTCGGTAACACCTTGACATATAAATTGTCAAAGCGTTCATCGACAGGTAAGTCAGCGAACTTTTCGTCAAACAGATACATCTGAGCCAATACTTGGTTGGCAAACGAGCCGTCCATCACGCGTGATGGGTGACCGGTTGCGTTACCTAGGTTGACCAAGCGGCCTTCAGCAAGCAAAATCAGATAGTCGTTTTCATCGTCTGAACGGAAAACTTGATGCACTTGCGGCTTGATCTCAACCCAGCGCCAGTTGTCACGCATAAACTGGGTGTCGATTTCGGTATCAAAGTGACCGATGTTACAAACGACAGCCCCAGGCTTTAGTGCTGCGAGCATATGCTTGTCACAAACGTGATAGTTGCCCGTGGTGGTGACGATGAGATCAGTGTCTTCAAGTAGGCGAGTGTTGATGTTGTCTGCGCCGCCCGTGTTGTCGCCATCGATATATGGTGACAATACTTCATAGCCGTCCATACAAGCCTGCATGGCACAGATGGGGTCGACTTCTGAGACACGAACGATCATGCCTTCTTGGCGTAAGCTTTGTGCTGAGCCTTTACCGACATCACCATAGCCAATGACAAGTGCACGACGACCTGCAAGGAACATATCGGTAGCACGTTTGATGGCATCGTTTAAGCTGTGACGGCAGCCGTATTTGTTGTCGTTCTTGGACTTGGTGACGGCATCATTAACGTTGATGGCAGGTACTTTAAGGGTGCCTTGGTTTAACATCTCAACCAAGCGATGGACGCCCGTGGTGGTCTCTTCTGAGATGCCGTGGATGTTATCAAGTAGCTGTGGATAGTCATTGTGGATCAAAGCCGTCAAGTCACCGCCATCATCCAAGATTAAGTTGGCGTCCCATAGCTGGCCTGACTCTTCGCCGCCGACGTGGACTTGTTGACGAAGGCACCACTCGTACTCTTCTTCAGTTTCGCCTTTCCAAGCAAACACAGGAATGCCAGCCGCCGCAATCGCTGCTGCAGCATGGTCTTGGGTTGAGAAGATGTTACATGATGTCCAGCGTACTTCGGCACCTAGCGCAATGAGCGTCTCGATGAGTACGGCAGTCTGAACGGTCATGTGGATACAGCCAGCGATTTTGGCGCCTTTGAGTGGCTGCTCAGCTTCATAGCGACGACGCAAACCCATGAGGGCAGGCATTTCGGCTTCGGCAAGGGTGATTTCACGGCGACCATAGTCAGCAAGACTGATGTCGGCAACTTTATAGTCAGTGAAAGTGGGGTCGATCGTATGGACAGATGGAATGTTCGACACTGCGTCCATAATATGCTCCTATCGTTGATGATGATAAAAAGAATAAAAACGCAGGTGCCGTTGTTTGTGCTGTCAAAGATGGTTTTGATTACCCTATACTGAATAGGTCTTTGACAACTTTCCGAGCCTAACGCAGCTTAATATCAGCAGCGGTGCAACACCTCTCGGGAGGGATATTGTAATAGATGAGGCGTTGATTGTCACTATTGGATGATATAAATAGTAAGTGTTTATGATATTTACTGGCACAAAAAAGGCTATCAATCGATAGCCTTAATTATTTACAACTTAAGTTTTGAGTGCTGCTAAGTAAGATTAGTACCAGTTATAGGTAAGTGAGGTAAAGAAGTTGGTGCCGTTTTGGTTATAGCGAGTGCCAAAACCTTCGTTGGTTGTGTAGTCTTCATTGGTTAAATTCTCAATACGGCTGCTCAGCGTAAGATTTGGGTTGATATAATAGTTCCCACTAATATTAAATAACGTATAGCTGTCTATAGAGGTGCTGTTATCAGGAGCATTATAAGTCTTGCCAACATATTCTGCTTCGGCGCGAACGTCAAAGTCTAAAGCTTGGTAGCCTACATAGATAAGTCCAGTATGCTCGGGACGATAAGCCAACTGCTTGCCTTTATTCTCGCCTGAACGTTCTTCTGCATCAGTATAAGTATATTGACCACCAAATAAAACATTACTGAGTTGCCAATCTGACGTAAGGCTATAGCCTGATAATCTTGCTGCATCAATATTAGTTGCTTGGTATTTGAAAGTCGCTGGATCATAAGCATTGTTAATTAGATTATCGACACGACTGTTAAACCCTGTTAGACGAGTGGTTTGGAACTCACTATTGGATTCGATAAACACTTCTAAGTTGTTGCTTTTTTCGACTTCTAAATTTTCATTTGGGACATAATAACTACTTTCGATGTATAAGTCATTAAGTGACGGTGCTCTATAACCAGTGGCAAAGCTGGTACCAAGACGTAAACTAGGTGCCAATCTTACAGCGTAACCTAAACTATAGGTCGTTTCGTTGTCAAACTGTGAGTTATCATCATAACGAACGTTGGCTTGCAGATCATAAGTGTCTTTGTTGAGCTGATAACCAATAAAGCCACTTTTTATAGTACGGTCGTTTATTTTGTAAGTGTCGTTACCGTTATTAGGTGTATTATCAGTAATATCTACTTTCTGCTTTAACCATTCTGCCCCCGCTTGTAGTTGTCCTGACGGTAAGAGATAAGTACTGAGTAAGTTTGCTTGTTTTTGTTTGGTTTCAAACGCATCACCAACCTTATTATCAAGCTTATCCAAACTCTGACCTGCCGATAATCTAACTGTCAGCTTATCATTTTCATATTGTGAAAACGCTGATACTGCACCATTTTCTTGATCGATTTCTGCGTTAGGCTTATTGGTATAGTCGTCAAATTCAGAGGTTGACTTGGCAAATAGACCAGTGGCACCGATACTGACACTTTCAGTTAAAGGCACGCTAGCATTGATAGCAAAGTTGTTACTTTCAAAGCCATCTTCGTCCTTGTTATTACCTGTTTGGTATTTAATAGCACTGATACCATCGGTTTGGTTACGACTGGCAGAGAGACTGAGTTTAGCACCTGCTTCATTGGCAAACTGAGCGGCTGCACCATAGACATAATGGTCGTTTGAACCAACACCAGCGGTCACAGAAAAGTTAGTTTGCGCAACATCATTACCTTTAGTAAATATTTGAATGACACCGCCCATGGCATCAGCGCCATAGATACTAGAGCCTGATGCCCCATATAATATTTCAATACGATCAATCTGGTCGGTCGGTAATAAAGCTAAAGCAGGCTGACCGGTTGACATTGAGCCATAGCGTATGCCATCAATTAATATCAATACACGCTTGCTATCATAACCACGTAGATAAAAGTTACTGCTACTACCCATACCACCATCTTGCTTTATACTAAATCCCGGCTGGCGCTTGAGAACCTCTAATGCCGTTTGCCCTTGATAACGCTTTAATTCTTCGCTATCGACGACGCGAGTCTGGGCGATGGTATTGCTGATTTTAGTTGGTGTACGTGTCGCAGTGACCACAATTTTATCAAGCTCGACTTGAGGCAGGTCGCTGGCATTAGCAGTAGTTGCCATTGCAGTATTAGCAGCAAATAGTCCCAATGCGCTTAAGATACTTAAGCGAAGATAAATGGTCGAAGAAGAACGTAAAAAGGTCATAAAGCATCCAAGAATTAATAAGCCAGAATTACCAAAAGAAACAAACGAGTAAAGCAGGGCTTATTATCTATAAAAGTTGCCCCTTTATAAACTCATTTAACTTAATGTTTCTTCACGGTAAGCTGAGTTATTTTCATGACGAATTGCCATCCATGGATTTGAGCACTGATATGACTGTTATTTATGTCAGCGGTTTATTATGATTGTTGCAAACTAAACGTAAAAAGGAAGCACAAGTATGGCTATAAAAACCTGCAATCAAAGCCACTAGGGAGATAAATAATTGTTATCATAAGCAGGTTTTATGAGTAGTGGCCACACCATAGCAGATTCAATTTAAAAGCATTACAGCGCCACTGGGATGCTAGTTTGAGAATATGGGTTGCACAGCCTCTGTAATAACAGCACGCAAGTAAAATTTATACCAGTGGCGCTTTTGAACTTATGACAGTTTTTTTCAACTGACTATACAACAGCTAAGAGGTTTGATTTGTCTATCCAGCGTTATTCTAACCCCAGTACAGCGCCATCAGTATTGATACCATTTATAAAAGTACCGCTAATGCTAACTGCGCTTTTAGTAGTACTGGTATGCAGCATGGCTTTACCAAACACCGCCATTGCTGCTGAAGTGAGTGCGTTAGGCCTTAATAATAATGATGATAGTGGCGAGGTCGTACGCGAATCGATACCAGACTCGTTTGGCCGAGATACACCAAGACAGACGGTACAAGGGTTTATCAGTGCGCTAGGCGAAAACGACTATCTGCTGGCAAGTAATTATCTAAACTTATCCAAGTCCGATAACCCAACCACAGCAGTACGCCAGTTCAAGCAAGCGCTTGATGCTGGTGGGCGGTTTCAACCTGATCTACAGATCAGTAATGCACAGGAAGGTAATTTGACCGATCAGCTGCCGCCCAGTCAAGAGAATGTCGGCCGTATCAAGGTGGGTGACACCAGCATACCGCTGATACTTGAGCGTGTCGTCTCACAGCAAGGTGAGCAATACTGGCAGTTTTCTTCCGAGACGCTCAGCCTAGTACCAGAGGTCATCGAAAATACCGAGCCGACTCTGGTATCACGTTATAGCATTGACTCTCTAGAAGGCAAAAAGCTATTTGGCTATCAGCTGGCAGACTTGGCGGCTGCGATCATCATGATTGTCGGTGTGTTTGTACTGACTTATATTGTGGTGTGGCTGGCGTATCATTTACTCAGAATCGCTTATCCACGGGTGCGCGGTGTCCCTTTGCCACTACCAAATAAAGTCATCTTGCCTTTTACCGTGGTGGTGATGGCATTGATGCTCTCTGAGATTATGGTCTCTGCTGGCGTGTCAGTCACCATACGTGAGCCGATCAATCGCATCACTGAGATTGCGTCTTGGCTGGCCGTCACTTGGCTGCTCTTGCGGGTAATTGATGCCATATTTACCCGTGCGGTCAATCTAAGCTATAGAAAGAACTACACTGAACGAGTATCGATCTTAGGTTTGCTACGTAAGATTGTAAAGGCGCTATTATTAATATTTGCCGTCATTGTTATTTTTGGCAATTTAGGCTTTGATTTGACCACTGGTATCGCCGCATTAGGGGTGGGTGGTTTAGCATTGGCGTTGGGTGCACAAAAAACCATCGAAAACTTAGTCGGTAGTGTGGTGGTGGTGGCTGATTCTCCCGTACGGATTGGTGACTACTGTAAGTTTGGTGATCAAGAAGGTACAGTCATCGATATCGGTATTCGCTCATCACGGGTGCGTACACTGAGCCGTACTGTGGTGACTGTGCCCAATGGGGACTTTTCATCTATGCAAATTGAAAACTTCGCCTCACGTGATATGTTTCAGTTTTTGCATATGCTGTATATCAAGCGGAGCGCTGATATCGACGAAGTGTTTAAAATGGTAGGTGCTTTAGATAAGTTGTTAAAGGAGCATGAGCTGACCAACCAAGAGTGGAATCAGGCCAATATCTTAGAGCTGCGTCAAGACTGCTATGTTATTCAACTGAGGGCTTACGTCAATTCTGTTGATGTTATAGAGTTTTATGGCAAACAAGACACCTTGTTGGTTGATATATTAAACAAAGTGAAAAAGTATAAAGTCGAGCATGCCTTACCAACACAGCAGCTGATCGTTGAGCAGGGTAAAGCTGATGATGCTAAAGAAAACAATGATCAAGATGAGGCTCTTGATGCGATCGATGAGGCATCAGACGCTACCGAACACAGTGATGATGCGCCTACAGAGTCGCCAGAAGACGCCAGTACCTCAGAGGGAGAGCCTCAACCTAAAGCGGTCAAGGCAGTACGACGAAAAACACACAGAAAAAAATCTCGCAACTATACTTTGGCAAAAAGAAAGTTTCGCCGTGTCACCAAAAACATTAACTTGTCTATTTGGAATCAGCCATAGGGCGTGTTGAGGTGCTCATAATGACATCATAAAAAGCCATTGAACAGGCTCTAATCACTAAAAGGGCTGAGCACTGTATCATACAGAGCTCAGGCCTTTTTTTAATTCAACTTTTAACCCAACAAAGACTACTTGCTTTCTGCTTTACGTTTTTTTAGTAAGACCAATACAGCGCCATTACCACCGTCCTTTGGCGGTGCAGAGCAAAACGCTAGCACCTCTGGGATTTGACGTAGCCAGCCATTCACGCACGTTTTTAAAATGGCTTCTTGTCCTTTGCCGTGGACGATTTTTACCACTGTCTCATTGTTTGCTTTGGCTTGGCTCAGTAGCTGTGTCATCGCCACACGAGCCTCTTCAATGGTACAGCCATGAATATCGACCGCATCATACCAACGGAACTGGCCTTTTTTGAGTTGATCAAAAATCTTGTTTTGCAGGGTAGGGTGCTTATAAGACAAGTACGCCTCACCAGCGACAGGATTGAGTAGCGCTTGCATATCTGACAAACCCGCACCCAGATCTGTTTCATCGCCACCTTGAGCCGCCGCACGCTTAGATAATGTGGCAGCATCTGGTTTGGTTTTTTTGCTGCTTACTGGTGAGCGTACGTTCTTGTCTTCTAGTGGATTGACACCGTGCATGGCTTGCATAAACAAGACTTTATCGTCATCGATATGTTCACTGTCTAGCTGCTTGACTGTTTTTTTGACCTGTTTTTGGGTCGGTAGTGATACAGGTTCTGTTGGCTTTTGGTTTTCACCATCAGGCGAGTTGGTATCACGCCCTTTGCTGAGTTGGCCTTTAAGCTCTTTGAGCTGGTCTTGCATTTCTTTAGAAAATAGAGAGTTTGACATAAAAGTTAAGGTATCGTTGGTTGATGAATGGGTTGTGAACAATAAGGGCTATACGGCTCCTAACGTCATTTTTAATTACTTTACTCGTCTGTTGCTGCGCCTGCAAGTAAGGATTGTAACGCTTGTCCAGGGTGGTCGGTCTTCATAAACTGCTCACCGATCAAAAAGTGTTGAATACCTTGATCTAGCATCAAGATAATATCATCACTGTTACGAATCCCACTTTCGGTGACGATAAGTGGTTTTTTCTCTGTGTCATCAGCATCAGTAGCCAATGCTTCGAGCAAAAAGTTCTTTAGATTGAGCGTAGTTTGCAGGTCAACGTCAAAGGTATTGAGGTCACGATTGTTAATACCGTAGATGTTATGCGCTGAGCGTGGGAGTTTTAGGGCACGCTCAAGCTCCGCCTGCGTATGGACTTCGATCAATACATCCATGCCTAATTCAATACTAAGCGCATGCAGCTCATGTGCTTGACGATCATCAAGACACGCCATAATAAGCAGTATGCAGTCTGCACCCATCAGATAAGATTGATATATTTGATACTCATTAATCATAAAATCCTTACGCAGTATAGGCAAGCTGACGGCATTAGATGCGGCAATAAGATAGCTGTCATCACCTTGGAAGTAATCACGATCGGTCAATACCGACAAGCAGCTGGCTCCCGCTTGCTCATACTGCTGAGCAAATAGTGCTGGGGCGAAGTTATGATTGATGATGCCTTTAGAAGGTGAGGCTTTTTTTATCTCAGCGATAATGCCAATACCGCTTTTTTGATCACTGGCAGCTCGTAGAGCTGCGGCAAAGCCTCGGCGTGGTTTGCTATCAGCAGCGACTTTTGCTTGTAAGTCTTCAAGAGACAGTGCTGCACGAGCAGTCTGTACTTCCTCTTGTTTGGTTTTGACAATGCGTTGTAGTACTGAGGGTATATCTGAATGGGCCATACTGGTGTCCGAATGTGTCTAAAGGTAAAAGGTCAAAAGTCAGTGGGCGATAGCTGTATGAAAAACTTAAGTGTGTTGCGCCAGCTGCTGGGTGTAGTGCGCTAAAGACTCGAGCTTGGCGAGCGCATCGCCGTTTTGGATAATCTTTTGCGCTCGGCTCACGCCATTAGGATAGTTGCTGGCAAGCCCAGCCGTATATATCGCTGCCCCTGCATTGAGGGCAATCATGTCACGAGCTTTGAGTACTGAGCGATCGTAAGTGTCTTCGCCTGATAGCGCCGTACGAATCAATTCAAGACTTTGCGCAGGCGAGTCAACATCAAGCCCGATAAGCGTTTGCGATTCTATACCGGCGTCTTCTGGCATCAGCTCATAGACAGATATCTCACCATTTTTTAGCTCAGCAACAGTCGTTGAAGTCGCTAGGCTGATTTCATCCAAGCCATCTTTGGCACCGACGACCATGACGTGACGTGCGCCCAAGTTCTTCATTACCTTGGCCAGTGGCTCACACAGCTGAGCGGTAAAGACCCCAATAACCAGATTGGGCGTATTGGCAGGGTTGGTCAGTGGGCCTAATATGTTGAAGATAGTACGTGACTTTAATTCGCGGCGTACAGGGTTGGCATAGCGCATGGCGCTATGATGATTGGGCGCAAACAAAAAGCCAATGCCTTCATTTTCGATACATGCTTTGGCTTGCTCTGGACTGAGCGCCAGACTGATGCCTGCTTGCTCGAGCAAGTCCGAGCTGCCAGACTTGGTTGAGACACCGCGGTTACCGTGCTTGGCGACTTGCGCCCCAGCAGCAGCAGCCACCAAGGCTGAGGCGGTAGAGACGTTAAACAAGTTGGCACCGTCACCGCCAGTACCAACGATATCGACCAGATAGTGACAGTCCTTGGGGGTAATATTGGCTGCTAAGTCACGCATGGCACTGGCTGATGCAGTAATCTCGTCGATAGATTCGCCCTTCATGCGTAGACCCGTTAAGATAGCACCCATCATGGCGTCACTACATTTGCCTTGCATAATAATCAGCATGACTTGATACATCTCATCAAAGGTCAAGTCGATGTTTTGAAAAATTCTGCTTAATGCTGTGGTCAGGTGCTTGTGTATGTCTTCATCAGAAAGTTGCGCAATATCCTCTGGCGTCATAGTAGTCATTATTATGGTCTCGCTTGTTATTATCTCTTGTATTTATCGGTATATGTTTGGATGAGTGTTATAGTCAGTCTAATATGAAAAAGATACAGCGGAGCTGGGATGCTTAGTTTTTTAATGTTGGTTTTGCAGCCTCTGTCGGCGTAGGCACAGCAAGCTAGAAAAATTTATACCAGTTTCGCATTATTAAGTAACGTATCCATTTTATTTAGTATCGACTATAGCGATTTAGGGTGGCTCAATAGTTAGCCCACCTGTGGTAGCTCCTCTGAGCTTAATACTGCCAATCTGTGGGTTTGCAAAAAGTTATTTAGCAAATGATAGCCGGCTTCACTCAGGATAGATTCAGGATGAAACTGCACACCTTCAATAGCAAAGCTTTGGTGGCGTATCCCCATAACCTCTTCAATACTACCGTCTGCGTTTTGTGTCCAAGCGGTTATCTCAAAGCAATCAGGTATGCTGTGCTTGTCAATCACTAAGGAGTGATAGCGAGTGGCTTTTGATGGATTGGGCAAGTCAGCAAACATGCCTTGTCCATTATGATAAACGTCAGATAGGCGGCCATGCATGACTGCGCCAGCTTTGACCACCTTGCCACCGAATGCTTGGCCAATCGCTTGATGACCAAGGCAAATCCCTAAGATAGGAATGACGCCTTTAAAGGTGTCAATTATCTCTAATGAGATACCAGCACGATCTGGATCACAAGGTCCTGGACCAATGACAATGATATCAGGCGCTAAGGTTTTGATTTGTTCGATAGTGGCCTGATCGTTACGCCAGACGGTGATGTCCTGCTGTAATTCACCGAAGTACTGTACAATATTGTACGTAAAACTGTCGTAATTATCGATCATCAGAATCATTATGGTTTCAACCTATTGAAGTGGCGATGTTTTAAATGTAGGTTCACTGTCGTATACGCTTGCGGCTATAGCCAAACAGCGATAAGCGTTAAGTTTGGTATCTTAACACTATTTTGCACCGTAGCAAATTTGCAAAACGACAAACGCAATCAAATGTACCAGATAACCGATGTCATACGCCAATCGATACTAAAATGAGACGCAGACTGGCTTTGGCTCATTAATACTATTGTCAACAATGCGCTGTCAACGTCTTATCTGACAAAAGAGACAATAGCAGAGGTCTGTAACAGTCTTTATTCAGTCAACTACTAGAAGTATTGTATTGCACCAATTATGTGCAACAAAAAATAGTTTGCACTTATCTGGTGCAAAATTATCCAGATAAAGGCGTGTTATCGTGCATGAATGTTAAGCGTTACTGATTGGCAATGGTGTTTTATCCAATTTTATTGATAGTTATCAAGCTCATAACAAAGATACAGCTGACGAAAAGCATTTACGCAGATATTTTGGCATACCGATTGCACCCTGTTTTTTGTAAGCGCTGATAGCCATCGACAGGCACTAAACGGATATCAGTTCAGCATTATGGTTCAGATATTGCTAAAATAGCGCCAGCACGGTGTACGTATAGCACCTTAAACTGTCATAACATCATAACCACAACGGAGACTATTCATGTCGAATAAATTATTGGATCTTATCGAATCATCGAATGCCAAATGGGTTGATTTTCGCTTTACCGATACTCGCGGTAAAGAGCAGCACATCAGCTTTCCGGCACATAGCGTAGATGAAGAGGTCATGGAAGATGGCAAAATGTTTGACGGTTCCTCTATCGCTGGCTGGAAAGGCATCGAAGCGTCAGATATGATCTTACGTCCTGATCCAGAGACGGCTTTTATTGACCCCTTCTTTGATTCTGTTACTGTGGTAGTCACGTGTGACATCATTGAGCCATCAACCTTACAAGGTTATGACCGTGATCCACGCTCTATCGCTCGCCGTGCTGAAGAGTATTTGAAATCAACGGGTATCGGTGACACCGCTTACTTCGGTCCTGAGCCTGAGTTTTTTGTCTTTGACGAAGTAAAATGGTCGGTTGAGATGTCAGGTGTTAGTCACAAGATTGTCGCTGAAGAGGCCGCTTGGTCGACTAACAATGACTATGAGTGGGGCAACATGGGGCACCGTCCACGTGTGAAGGGCGCTTATTTCCCAGTACCACCAATCGACAGTTCGCAGGACATGCGTTCTGTCATGTGTGAGCGTATCGAAGAGATCATTGGTGAGGGCAGTGTCGAGGTACATCATCACGAAGTCGCCCCTTGTCAGTCCGAGATTGGTGTGGCATTCAACACTTTAGTACGTAAAGCCGATGAAGTGCAGCAGCTAAAATATGTGGTACACAATGTGGCGCATCAGTTTGGCAAGACCGCCACCTTTATGCCAAAGCCTGTCGTTGGCGATAACGGCTCAGGTATGCATGTCCATATGTCCATCTCAAAAGATGGCGTTAATACCTTTTCTGGCGACGAGTATGCGGGTTTGTCTGAGACGGCGCTCTACTTTATCGGCGGTATTATCAAGCACGCCCGTGCCTTAAATGCGATTACCAACCCATCGACCAACAGCTATAAGCGTCTGGTACCGCATTATGAAGCGCCAATTAAGCTGGCTTACTCAGCATCAAACCGCTCAGCATCGATTCGTATTCCACACGTTAGCAGTCCAAAAGCGGTACGTGTTGAAGCACGCTTCCCAGATCCAGCGGCGAACCCTTACCTCACGTTTGCTGCGCTGCTGATGGCTGGCCTTGATGGTATCCAAAACAAAATGCACCCAGGCGATGCTGCTGACAAAAACCTGTATGACCTGCCGCCAGAAGAAGAAGCACAAATCCCAACGGTTGCAGAAAACTTAGAAGTTGCTTTACAAGCATTGCGTGATGATCATGAATTCTTATTAAAAGGTGATGTGTTCACTGAAGAGATGCTAGAAGCGTTTATTGCGCTAAAAGAAGAAGAGGTTCGACGTGTGAATGTCACCGTACATCCCGTTGAGTTTGACTTGTACTATAGCTGCTAGTTGTATCGTTAAAACACGCTATTGTTTTGTGTCACAAAACCAGCTAAGTTTTGAGCTTAGCTGGTTTTTTTGTGCTTCCAAAAACACAGTGGGGTAGGGGTGATCATCAGATTTTGTCATCAGTTTTTTAGGACAGAGTTACTGATTTCATAAGTTAAATACCGCATAATGGTATTTGTAGTATTATCATATATAACATTATATTGATCAATAATAAGCACTGATTAGGTTGACTGACTATGTATCCAACTTGCCAAACAGCAATAAAAAACTGGCCCATACTGCCACTGAACAAGCATAAGCTAACCGGGCCATGGCTAGGTTTGGTCATCGGTATAGCGAGCCTTTGTGCTCCTATGGTCCATGCTGCGCCTATCTACAAAGTCGTCGATGAAAAAACCGGCCATGTGACCTTTACCGACCGTCCGCAAAACTACGAGCAGAAGTCTGGCAAGCACGTCAGTCAAACGGATGTGACCAGTCATCATACTGCGTCAGAACCGATGCCAATGACAACGTCCGCAGCCGTGACGAAATCGATAGAAAGCACCTCGACCACCGACATACAGAGCGTAAATTATCAGCTGACCATGACCGAACCGAGTGAAGAGCGTGCCTATCGCCGACCCGCACAAAGCATCGACGTAAAGCTGCAAATACAACCTGCGCTACAAGCTGATGATAGGGTGGTTATTTATTTAGATGATGCAGAGGTAGCGCAAGGGCTTAGCGCCTCGATCGCCACCGTAGATATCATGCCAGGTGCACACAGCATTCAGGCCATCGTTAAAGATAAGGCAGAGCAAACGCTTGCGCAAGTCGAGCAGACGGTTTATGTCATTCAAAACACACAAACCCTGCAAAACAATCAAAAAATTGCCCAACAGCTTTTGGCTTATGAGCGTCTGCCTTGGCACCAAAAATTGATACTCAAACTGCAGCAAAAAGACAATGATGAGCAAAAAACAGAGCACAGCCAACCTGTGACTAACGATGCTTTTGCTAAAAAAGTTGCACGCTAGCCTGAACTGCTCTTAAATAACTGGCTCAAAAATTATTTGTTCAGAAGCTACTTGCTCAGCTCAATCGTCCCATTGGCAGTGACAGAGATAGTGCTGTTGCCCGACTCAAAGCTTTGATTAGGGACTGAGGCATCCGCTGCCTCTGCTCTCATGTTCATACTGCTATACATGGGACGAGGGTAGTTGCTGCCTGTATTTAGGTTGACATTGACCACACGATAGCCGTCGGCATCCCAAGCACGAGTTAGGTTTTTGGCTTGTTGTTGAAAGGCGCGTGAAGCTTCGGCCATTAGCTTTTGTTCAAGGGCGTCTTTTTTATCATCTGAGACCCCAAAGTTTAAATTCTGCATCACCAGTGTTTCTTGTAGGTCGGCAATCAACTGACTGGTTGCGGTAAAGTCGGTGCTTTTTAGGTCGATGCTGGCTTGTCCAGTCCAGCCAATGATCTTATCGTTTTTATCATAGCGAGGGTAGGTGCGCTGCTGGCCTGTACTAACCGTCACGCTAGGATAGCGCTTGGCGATTTTCATAGCATTATTGATAGCGGTGTTAAGTGTCGTGGCCAGTGCTTTAGCATTGGTGGCTTGTGCTTTTTTATACATGCTGGCACGCACCTCATCGTTTTGAACCTCTTCTTTTACTTCTGTCTGAAACGTCAGCTGATTGTAGCCTGTGGGCTCAGCGTGCGCACTGCTGCCTATCATCGTCAGCAGTAAAGCAGCTGTCCCAGTCGCTAAGGTGGCTTTATTAAATAAAGTGGTTTTCATCAATGTCTCCTAAGGGAATAATATTATTAATATTTATATGAGGGGATAGATAGTCGGCGCACTTTTAAACCGCTACGGTATAACCCACCCTAGATGTACTTAGTGTACTATCTGCGGTCGATCGCCTGGTAGCGATTTTAAAGTTCCTTGACTATAGTGATGAGCTTGTTTTTATACTGATATGACTATGCTCATGCTCATGCTCATGCTCATGCTCATGCTCATGCTCATGCTCAGCTTATGGTTGATGCTCATTTTATTCAGCCCACTTTAACTAAAATAGCAAAAGTTAGACGTGCTGCTGTGAGAATTTTGTCACTTAAGTTACAGGGTTCTTTATCCCATAAATCAAACTGTTTTGCGCTAGGGGTTGTAATACCAAAAAATTCTTGTATAATCTTCTCTGGTGGCTCCATTGGTAGCCTCGCAACATTGTACTATGAATCCCGCCAGGACCGGAAGGTAGCAACGGTAATAGATCCAATGTGTGCCGAGGATGTGCTGATGGAGTCGCTTTTTTTTGTCCAAAAACTGGATAACACCTTTATATTAGATTAAAGATTCTCGAGATGTATTTTTAGCCCTTTTTTATAAAGGGTTTTTTTTGGTCTGTATTTTGTCTGATTTTCACGTTTTAAGCTATAAATATAGGTTAAAATACAATACAGCAACCTTTGTTAACATAGGTATAAAATATAAAGGCGATTCATCTAAAAGTTTTTGGGGTGTTATTATGAAAATGTTTGTTTGGCTGTTCATCATTATTGCTGTATTGGGAGTGGTGTTTGGCGTATCGATATTCAATAAGTTAGTACGGTCACGTAATCAAGCAAAAAACGGTTTTGCGCAGATAGATGTGCAGCTCAAGCGTCGCCATGATTTGATTCCAAACTTGGTGGAGACCGCCAAACGTTATTTGACGCATGAAGAAGAAACGCTGACTCGTGTGATTAGCGCCCGTAATCATGCCCAAAGTTTGCAAGACGCCAATCAGCATCAGCCAGACTCGCTTGAGCATATGGCGTTGTTTGCAAAAGCAGAAAGTATGCTGTCTCAAGCTTTAGGGCAGTTTTCAGCGGTGGTGGAGGCGTATCCTGAATTAAAGGCAGACAGTATGATCAAAGAGCTGATGGATGAGCTGGCCAATACCGAAAACCGCATCGGCTTCGCCCGTCAGCACTATAACGACAGCGTCATGTTTTACAATAACGATCGGGAGATATTCCCCAACAACTTGGTGAGTACTACCTTTGGTTTTCGTCCTCTCAGCCCACTGGTTTTTGAAGATAGAGAAGTCATTGCTCAAGCGCCCATCGTTGATATGGCTTAAAGTTGTAACCGTAGAGTCTAGTGAGATAAGCTGATGGATTTTTTTGCTGAACAGCGAATACGCAGGCGGCGCAGCCTATTGCTTTATGGACTGTTTTTTCTTATTGTCCTTGCGCATATGGCAGTGGCGCTCGCTGTCGTTTGGCTTTTATTCACGGTCTTTACAGGTGGTATATATTATTGGGCGCTGGTACTGGTCGTTGTTTGGATATTGGCAAGTTTTGTCGGTGGGAGTTATTTGGAGTATCGACGTTTGAGAGCTGGTGGTCGAGCGATCGCTCAGCGTGTAGGGGCGGTACGTCTGTTTATCGATCAGAGCCAAGACGTATGGGCGCACAGTCACAGCATTGCTCATCAGCATGAGCCTATCCCAAAAGTGCGCTTTAGTGACCACCATATAGCGGTACGTGATGAGCGAGACTTTCCGCCGGTGTATCGGCGTTATTATGAAATCGCTCAGCAGTTGGCGATCGCATCAGGTTTACCACTGCCGATTCTTTATGTGCTGCCTGATGAGCAGGGTATCAACGGCTTTGTGGCGGGTCGTCATAGCCAAGATATGGTGTTGGTGGTGACACAAGGTGCGCTAGATAAGCTTTCTGATGACGCCCTATATGGGCTTATCGGTCATGAGTATGGCCATATTTTGCATGGTGATGCCAAGTTTAATTTACAGCTGATGGTGGTGTTAGCCGGCTTACAAATATTATATGACTGGAGTGATCCCATCGGCACGAGCAGTCGTCACCATCATAATCACAGCAATCGTTCTAATGGTGCTTTTGGATCAGTAAGTCGAGGCACGTTGTCGCCTTATCTGTCACAAGGCTCTATTGACCATCATGCACGTCGCACTGAAAGCCAAACAGCAAGCTTTACCACACATGGTGAGTGGGTGGCATACTGGCAAACCCAGAGTCAGGCTCAGCAGTCATCAGCGAAGCGTCAATCGAGATGGTCACATGGCGGGCCTGTCATAGATCGGCAAGCGCCACGTAGTGTCTGGACTCTAATGTTACACGGGCTGAGCTTTTCGAGTATGGCCAGTGCACAGCTGATAAAACACAGCTTTAACCGTCAGCGTGAGCTGCTCGCTGATGCCACCAGCGTGCAGCTGACTCGCTCGCCTGCGATTATCGAAACCCTAAAGGCCATCCATCAAGATGCACTTGGCTCACGCTTGACAGGTATCGCTGACATCAATGGGCTAAGTCATTTCTTCTTTGCTAGTAGTGGGGCTGATCTAGGTGATGTCTCGTGGTTTGCCACCCATCCTAGCTTAAGCGAGCGTATGAGCGCCATCAGTGCCAATGCTTATCATGATTTCGCTGTACAGGTGGCACGAGAAAAACGCCTTAATCAACAAAAAATAAAAGAGATATATGAGCAGCGTCGGCTGGGTGATTGGGGTGTAATAACAACAAATAGCCTAAGCAGCGAAAAAGAAACGGTTACAGCTCAGTCTCATATATCCAAAGCTCAACCCGCATCTGCTCATTACTCTGCCGATAATAGGAGCAACGAGAGTACTCATGAAATTATTGACAATAAAGCTTCAGATGCAGAACTTGAATTTGTCGTAGAGGAAGATGTAGTTATCGATGGGCGTTTGCAGGTACAGCTAGAAGACAGGGGTACTTATCAGCTGCTAAAACCATGGCAAGCAGCGCCTGATAGTGATTTGCCATCCGCAGTTTTGATAAGCGTTGACGATCTAACAAAGGTCACACTATCACAATGTATACTCAATCACAGTCATCACCCATTAGGAGTACAGGCGCTGATTGAGGCGGTGATGCTGTGTCATCAATGGCATGCGCTGTCTACAGTTGCGACTTATGATCTACAAGATATTTGGATGGGTATGACAGATAATGGCGTATCTACTAACAGCACTGAAGCTCGTCTAAAAGCAGATACGGTCAGAAGCCAGCAGGTTTTAGCACACACTATAGATTCTAAGCTGTTAATAGAAGTGGCCCGTCTAGATCGGCGGTTGGACAGCGCTTTGATAGCATTTGCCCTCAAACAACTACGCCAGCATAAGCTATCAAAAAGTACTATCAATGAGTTACGTCTCAAAAGTGAGCACAGCCACAGCAGTCAAGCTCAGCAATCCTATAAGCAGCAACAACGATGCCGCACGATGCTGCTGCGCTATCAACAAGGTATCTTAGAATTGTTTCGCCAGCATTTGTCCTCTGATTTGACGCTCGGCTTTGCCCATAATCTAGCAGACCAAAAACCTTCAAAGGTTAATGCGCCATCAGTACCGACTGCTGTGAGTCATGCACCACGCTTAACGCATCAGCCTTCATCAATATTACCCCTATGGCAGGCGCTGCAGTTGCAGCAGTTATTGCCTGTGCTTGCAGAGGTGTTAGGTGATGATTGTACCGAGCAGCCGTCAATGTGGCAGCCATTATTAAAGGCAGGCGTGGATGACATATGGGTGCAGCTTGATCCTTCAGGACAGGTTTTTGATGGCCTTGATGGGGCCCATAGGGTCATATTGACGCTGCTTGCTTATCGATTGTCAAAAGATGTCAGAGGTCAGATGGTATTGGCCGCAGATAACCGGGTCTATAGCTCGGTGCTCGGTTATCATAATGACAGCGCTGCGCACTATGTGACAGATTTACGCCGACATGCACGCCTGATTGATATTGATTTGGCGATCGTCAGTGATGTCAATCTACACTGGCTACTATTGACCGCACAACGTCTGAACAGCGTACAGCTGCTGGCTGTTATTAATACTATACCTGCAGTCAAGGCTGAGACTAAAGAGACGCCATTTAAAGAGAATTGTCGACAGAAGCCACCGTATGACTGGCAAATGGACTATAATAAGTATCGGCAATGGCTAGGTACATTGCATACCGTGATGTTACACGATACGATAATCAGTCAAGATGAATACGACTGTCTCATGATGCTTTCAGAGTGCTGGCTGGGTGTGCGTCAGCTTTTTTGATGCGATATATGGACTGATGATCGTCCTGCGTCAATGCCTTAACGGGTTGTTGATGTTGTTAAGGGATGGTGTTGACAAAAACGGTAAACTCATTTTTAGATAAGTAGGGTAGTAGAGCCGCATGAGTGATATCCAAGACCCGCTAATTATACTGCAACGCCGTAAGCAGCAGCGCCAAATCCTAGCGATGATGGGCATCGATCAATGGGTGCGTCCTGATACTGCGACACTCACTATAAGCGACATAGCTACAGCTGATATAGCCTCTGCTGCTATTGATTCTACTGTGAATGACCACCAAGCACACTCATCCAATCAAGGCGACAGTCATACAAGCAGTCAACACCCAAGCCATGAGCATGCATCTCGTGCGTTACCTGACACATTAAGTAATACCCCTGAAAGTGTCACTGAGCCTTATGAATTCGAGAGCCATACAGTAGTCCACCCCGATGAGACGGCAGACAGTGATGGCTATACCGCCCGTGGCCCAACATCAACAAGTCCAGTAAGCTATAATTTTGATAGCTTGAGCAATCACGGCGCCAATGACGCACCAGATGAGCGCCAACAGGCATCAAAAGCCATCAAACAGGCCGTTGCACCGCTGGTGGATACGGTAACAGCGACACCATCTGCTCAGCCGCCCAAGCATGATCTTGATATGGATGCCAAAAAAGTAGCGCCTTTTGATCTGCAGGGTGGGCGCTACGGCAACTGGGTCATATTGGTCGATATTCAGGTGTTGGATCAAGCCAGTCAGAAGCTATGGCACAACATCACCCAAGCGCTATCTATCGCCTGTGAGACGACATCATTTCCTATCTGCGCTGGCATGGACACCGCTGAGTTGGCCAATGCCAGCTTTGCAGGTTATGTATTTAAAATATCTCGCAGCGAAGACAGCCAAGTGGCAGCACTAACAGCATTGCCTGAAGGTCTTGAACACCCTAAGCTGACAGCTGTACCCACATTGGATGAGATGCTTGCTGATAGTCATCTTAAGCGGCAACTGTGGGAGCAGATATCGAGTTAGAGCTCAAGCCAAAGCTTACATATATAGGTATTAAAACCGATAAAAAAAAGATGACTTGCCATACAAGGGTTTTACAGCTGCAGGTTCAAAACTGCGCCGTTAACGCTTATAAAACAAACCTGACTCTCAACGTAGTATAAGCAGTTGAAAGTCAGGTATAACAACGATGACTTCATCATATTTAGGATAAAGACTATGACGACTAATGCCACCGCTAACCGTGTTCCCAATTTTTCAGCAGGACCTGCCACCATCCCGACCGCCGTGCTTGAGCGTGCGCAAAACGAGCTTCTCGACTGGCAAGGACGGGGCATGTCAGTGATGGAAGTGAGCCACCGCAGTAAGGAATATGTGGCCATCACCGAAGACGCTGAAGCTAAATTGCGCTCATTGATGGATATTCCTGATAATTATAAAGTGTTGTTTTTGCAAGGGGGCGCCAGCTTACAGTTTTCAGCCATACCTTTGAACCTATTAAAGGATGGGCGTGCAGATTATCTAACGACAGGGGCTTGGTCTGGTAAAGCGGTCAAAGAAGCCAAACGTTATGCCGACCTAGGTCTTGGTACAGTTAATGAGGTCGCTACTGGTAAAGACAGTAATTTTACAGATGTGCCTGCCCAAAGTGATTGGAGCGTTAGTGAAGATGCGGCATATTTTCACTACTGTGCCAATGAGACCATTCATGGTCTACAGATATTTGAGCCGCCACAGGTGAATGCGCCCTTGATAGCCGACATGTCTTCTTGCATATTGTCACAACCGATAGATGTGTCGAAGTTTGGCATGATCTACGCCGGTGCGCAAAAAAACATCGGCCCTGCCGGTCTTATTATTGTGATTATTCGTGAAGACTTGTTGGGGCAGGCGAGCGAATGGTGCCCGCTGCTGATGAATTATGAGCATCAGGCCGAAAAAGAATCCATGTCAAACACGCCAGCGACGTACTCTTGGTACTTGGCAGGGTTGGTGTTTGATTGGTTGGAAGCGCAGGGCGGGGTTGAAGCCATTTATAAAGTGAATCAGCAAAAGGCGGATTTGCTGTATCAGACGATTGATGACAGCAGCTTTTATAACAACCCAGTGGCACCTGAATATCGCTCTATCATGAATGTGCCCTTTACGCTGGCCGACAGCAGCCTAGACAAGGTGTTTTTAGCAGAGTCAGAGGCAGCAGGTTTAATGAATCTAAAAGGTCATCGTGATGTGGGCGGCATGCGTGCCAGTATTTACAACGCCGTATCGCTTGAATGGGTACAAAAGCTAGTGGACTTTATGATTGCGTTTGAAAAGAAGCATGCTTAAGTCATCATAGGCTTGGAAATAAAAGACGCCGCTCTTACAAGTTGCGTCTTTTTTTATGAGTATTGGCGTTTGCGCAGACCAATCGTGCCGCCGGTCGCAATCTAAACACTGCAAACCGCTAGGTTAAAAAACTGAAGTTTGTTATGATAAAATTTTGCGATATGGCTATTTTTTAGTCAACACTTCAATTTTTGCTGCCCAAAAGAGTGGTGTTATATAGTCAGCTGAATGTAAAACTGTTATGGATTTAAACGTGCTACTGGTATAGATTTTACTTGCGTGCTGCGTACCTTCGATGCTGCGCAACCTATATTTTGAACAGAAAGCATCCCAGTAACGCTATGACATGTTTAGAGTGTATCGACTATAGAGGGTTAGAATAGGCTCATGATAATAAAAAATGCCATGCTAAATGCGGTATTGTTTGCTGTTGCTATCAGTTGGATCCCAGCCAGCATAGCCGCACCTATTACCACGACGGCGCTTGGTCATAATAGTCCGACTGAGTATATTGACGTGCCTTTTATGCCTTATGCCAATCCACAGGCGCCTAAAGGTGGCACGCTCTCACTGGACGCACGTGGCACTTTTAATGCGGCCAATAAATGGATGACCACGGGGGTGGCGATGGTCGGTACCGACTATCTGTATGATACCTTAATGACAGGCTCACTCAATGAAGCCTTTACCATGTATCCACAGCTGGCAAGCAAGGTGACTTATGACCCTGATGACACCAGCTGGATTGTCTATCATATCAATCCTGCGGCTCGATTTTGGGACGGCTCGCCTGTGACCAGCCATGATGTCAAAGCCACTTATGATGCCATTCTGACTAAAGGACCGATGTATATTCGCAGTTACTTAAGCGATATCCAAGAGGTACAAGTCATCGACGAGCATCAGGTGAAGTTTGTATTTGCTTCTGCTGATAACAAAGAGATCTTGCTCACCGTTGGACAGTTTCCAGTGTTTGCCAAATCTTCTATCGAGGCTGACTTTGAAAAGATCAGCTTAACGCCATTGATGGGTAGCGGCCCTTATCAGCTAGGTCGGGTCGATGCGGGGCGCTCGGTCAACTATATACGTGACCCCAACTATTGGGGACGTGATTTGATGGTTAATCGGGGCAGATATAACTTTGATAGGATTAAGTTTGTCTATTATCAAAGTGATGAGATTGCTTTTGAAGGCTTTAAATCTGGTCAGTATCGCTTTCGTCCAGAAAACAAAGCCTCTAACTGGGCAACGGGTTATAACTTCCCAGCAGTAAAGGCGGGCCTTATCAATAAAGAAAGCATCAGCAGTCAAAACCCCGTACCGATGCAAGCATTGGTCATGAATATGCGCCGACCATTGTTTCAAGACATTCGCGTACGCCAAGCTTTGACGGCCGCTTATGACTTTGAATGGATGAATAAAACGCTATTTCACAATCAATATGAGCGCCTTCAAAGCTTCTTTCATGGCTCAGAGCTTGCCGCTACGGGCACGCCATCTGTTGCTGAGATGCAGGTGCTGACCCCTTTGTTGCCTAGTCTTGAACCGATACAGCGCCGTGCAGTATTGGCGAAATGGCAGCTGCCAACCAGCGATGGCAGTGGTTTTAATCGTGATGGACTGCTAAAAGCAAGGCGGCTGTTGCTCGATGCTGGGTTTTACTATGATGACATGAAACTGTATCAGCCCAATGGACAGCTTGCACGGATTGAGATGCTGATGACAGGTGAGACCATGGGGCGAGTGCTACTGCCTTATATTCGTAATCTCAAGCGCTTGGGGTTCGATGCGACCCTACGCCAAGTAGACGGGCCACAATATTATGAGCGTATGCGCCGCTTTGATTATGATATGGTGGTGGATGTATTTGCCCAAAGCCTATCACCGGGGGCTGAACAAGCGGCATTTTGGGGCAGTAGTGCCGCTGATGAAGCTGGCAATAGAAATACAGCCGGTATCAAAAGCCCTGTCATCGATGAGGTTGTAGCGGCGCTAGGCGACGCTGAGAATCGTGACGAGATTATACTGTATACCAAGGTGCTTGATCGACTGCTGCGAGCAGGGCACTATGTTGTGCCGTTATATGGCAAATCTGGGACCAATGTCGCTTATTGGAATCAATACCGTCATACTAAAAAACTACCAACCAATGCCGTCGGTATCGACTATTGGTGGGTTGATAAACAAGCAGAAGCACGCATAGATAGCTACTTAAGACAGTAATGACTAGGGCATGTCCTCAATTCAATCGAAGGATACCTAAATGGGCTAAAAATGGCTAAATCTTGCCAAACAGCGTTAAATAGCTAGGTAATATCCCGATATTATCTGCGCTATTTTCCTTGTTTGGCGGCAATTTATCTCATTTTTATCTCCATTTTTAAAATGAGGACAAGCCCTAAAAGCGCTCAGACAAACAAAATAGTAGCGATAAAGACAATGACAAGTAAGGATTTAATATGAGTATTCGTATTCACCCAATTAAAGCATTTAATGATAACTATATTTGGACGCTTATCAACGAAGGCAATAAACAAGCCATTGTTATCGATCCCGGTCAAGCTGAGCCTGTCATTACCTACTTAGAAGACAATGAGCTAGAGCTGACTTCAATATGGACCACGCATCATCATTATGATCATGTCGGCGGGGTCGCAGAGCTGCAAGAAGCTTATCCGATGACACATCTGGTCGCCCATGGCGAGCACACAGTAGATGAAGACCAGACGATTAAAGACGGCAGTACAGTCAGTGCTTGGGGCTGTGCGGCGCAAGTATGGGATGTGTCGGGTCATACGGCCAGTCACATGGCTTATATATTAGATATCGATGGGCAAAAGCATTGTTTTTGTGGAGACACGCTATTTAGTGCCGGCTGTGGACGTGTCTTTACCGGAACGATTGAGCAGTTGCATGACAGCTTTGAGCGCTTAAACAGGCTACCAGCTGAGACCTTGCTGTATCCTGCACATGAATATACCGCCAGCAATCTGCGTTTTGGCCTAACGATTGAGCCCGCCAATGAAGTGATGCAGCAGACGCTAGCACAGGCAGAAGCGCAGACGGCTCAAGGCGTTCCTACGCTGCCTGTCACCTTAGCGCATGAGCGTGCAGTCAATGTGTTTTTACGCACGCAAGAACCGACCGTCATCGCAGGTGTAAAATCACAGGTTGCTATCGATGATGACAAGCCGTTGACTGTATTTGCTGCCTTACGTGAGCTAAAAGATAACTTCTAACCGCTACGCTGTCATACTTGATTAAACTAGGAAGCTGTCATTATGGGTCGTTATATCTTAAAAAGATTGCTGCTGATATTACCGACGCTATTTTTGATATTGCTGGCGAACTTTGTCATTGTCCAAGCCGCACCCGGCGGCCCTGTCGAGCAGCAGTTGGCGCTTATCGAGCAAGGCGCAAAAGACAATGCGCTTGGTGGTCATATCGGCGCAGGCAGTGCTGGCGGCAATGACAGCACCTATCAAGGCACACGAGGCTTATCTGAGGAGATGGTTGCAGCAATCAATGCTCAGTACGGCTTTGATAAGTCCGCCCCCGAGCGTTTTTGGTTGATGTTAAAGAATTACGCCCAGCTTGATTTTGGTGAGTCGTTTTTTAAAGGTCAATCCGTGACCGATCTTATTATTGAAAAGCTACCTGTGTCGATCTCGCTTGGGCTGTGGAGTACGCTGCTGATTTATATGATAGCGATACCGTTGGGGGTCTATAAAGCCATGCATCATGGCTCGGGAGTTGATAAAGCCACTGCCATGCTGCTGGCCATTGGTCATGCGATACCTGTATTTGTCTTTGCCGTTATATTACTGGTGTTCTTCGCCGGTGGTAGCTACTGGAATCTCTTTCCGCTACAAGGACTGACTTCTGAGAACTTTGATCAGTTAAGTACCTTGGGTAAGGTAAAAGATTATTTTTGGCATCTGGCTTTGCCGCTGCTGGCAAGTACGGTTGGCGGTTTTGCAGGTTTGACTTATCTGACTAAGTTTAGCTTTTTGGAGGAGCTGGGTAAGCAGTATGTGCTTACTGCACGTGCTAAGGGCTTGAGCGAGCGTCAAGTGTTGTACGGTCACGTATTTCGTAATGCGATGCTGATTATCATCGCTGGGATTCCAGCGGCTATTGTCGGTATTTTCTTTGCGGGTAACTTTCTGATTGAGATTATCTTTAAGCTTGATGGTTTAGGTCTACTTGGTTTTGAGGCCATTCAGCAGCGAGATTATCCCGTGATATTTGGCACTCTGTTTATTTTTACCTTGGTCGGGTTGTTATTACAATTAATCAGTGATTTGAGTTATCACCTCATTGATCCTCGTATTGATTTTGAGGGGCGCTAATTAATGTCAAGTCACCCATTACCTTCAACCGCACCTTCTGTTTCACTAGAAAAAAAACGTCGCCTAAACCCTATTTGGCAGGCACGCCTAAGCCGCTTTCGTCGCAATCGTCTTGGGGTTATATCACTGGTTGTTTTTGTCCTGATATTTGTCATTTGTATGGCAGCCAACGTGATTGCCAATGACAAGCCGCTGTTGGTACAGTATCAAGGCGATTACTATTTTCCTGTGCTAAAAGCCTATCCCGAAACCACTTTTGGCGGGGTGTTTGAGACTGAAACCAATTACAAAGATCCTGCCGTGCAACGTTTAATTAATGAGCAGGGTTTTTATGTCATGCCGCTGATTCCCTTTGCTGATCAGACCCCAAACGTAGAGTTGGGTATCCCTTATCCGGCAGCGCCCAATAGTCAAAACTGGCTGGGAACAGATGATCTGGGTCGTGATGTACTGGCCCGAATACTGTACGGCATGCGAATATCGCTACTGTTTGGTATCGCCTTGACGCTAGCAGGCGCCATGATTGGCATCATTGTGGGAGCAGTACAAGGCTATTATGGAGGCTGGGTGGATCTGGCGGGGCAGCGCTTTATGGAAGTGTGGGGCGGTATGCCGCAGCTGTTTATGATTATTATCTTAGTCAGCTTGTTTAGTCCCAGTGTTTTTGTGTTGTTTGCCATGATGCTGTTGTTTGGTTGGATGGGCTTGGTTGGTTTGGTACGGGCGGAGTTTTTACGGGCCCGTAACTTTGATTATGTGCGAGCCGCTCGCAACCTTGGGGTCTCAGACCGACGCATTATGCTCAGGCATATTCTGCCCAATGCTTTAGCGTCTAGCTTATCGCAGCTACCGTTTATTTTGACTGCCAATATCATCGCCTTAACGGCGCTAGACTTTTTAGGGTATGGCCTACCGCCTGGCTCACCATCGCTGGGCGAGTTGATGGTACAAGGCAAAAATAATCTCGATGCCCCCTGGTTAGCGCTGTCAGGGTTTTTCAGCTTGACTTTGATTTTGTCTCTACTTATTTTTGTTGGCGAAGCGCTGCGTGATGCCTTTGATCCGAGGCGTTCTTAATATGACCATAACGACCGTACACAATACCCTGATCGATGTTGCTCCCAGCAGGACAGATAACCATGCTTGTAGTGGCCACAACCAACCCATGCTGGTGGTAAATAAGCTAAAAATCGTCACTGCCACAGGGGTCACCTTAGTGGATGAGTTATCGTATACGCTCAGACAGGCTCAGACACTGGCCATCGTCGGCGAGTCAGGCTCTGGCAAATCGATTGCTAGCCTAGCGTTACTGGGTCTGTTGCCTGATAGTTTGACTGTGACAGGAGAAGTAGAGCTCGCAGAAACTGCTGGCATGATCCACTTGCCTATCACCCAATCTACTCAATCGACCATCAGGGATAAACAGCGTGAAGCATCGCTACGCACTATCCGTGGGCAGCGCATCGGTATGGTGTTTCAGGAACCGATGACGGCACTCAATCCACTCCACACCGTCGCTAAGCAAATCGCCGAATCTTTGCATTTGAGCGGCGTCGCCAAAAAGCACTGGCATGAAAAGAGCCTCGCTTTACTGAATGATGTCAATATCACTGATCCGGCTGATAAACTAAATCGCTATCCACATGAGCTGTCAGGCGGACAACGTCAGCGGGTGATGATTGCCATGGCATTGGCGCAGCAGCCGGATATCCTCATCGCTGATGAGCCAACGACTGCACTGGATGTCACCTTGCAGCATGAAATCCTTGAGCTACTTAATAACCTTAAGCGTCAGCATAATATGGCGATGATACTCATCAGCCATGATCTTAATTTGGTTAGGCGCTACAGTGATGAAGTCATCGTCATGCGTCAAGGACAAACGATAGAGCAGGGGCAAACCGCAGCGGTATTCAGTCAACCCAAAGCCGACTATACCCGCTCGCTCATAGCCCAAGACTTTGGGCAAGCGCTAGATTTATGGGGGGATGACCAAAGTCAGCAACCGACCGTATTGCAAGTCAGTCATTTACAAGTGCAGTTTCCGATAGAAAAAAGCCTCTTTGGCGCTACCAAACGTTGGTTTGATGCCGTAAGTCATGTCGACATGCAGCTACAAAAAGGACAGGCGCTCGGCATCGTGGGTGAGTCCGGCTCAGGCAAAACCACCATCGCCCTCGCGCTAACTCAGCTGCTGAGCAATCAAGCTCGTGTCAATGGTCAGGTGATCGTCAACGGTCAAGACATCTCGTCACTGTCCAACAAAGAACGCCGCCAATTTCGCTCACAAATCCAAATGGTGTTTCAAGACCCCTTTGCCAGTATCAACCCACGCATGACTGTGATGCAAATCATCGAAGAAGGACTGTTGGTTCAAGGTGTCGATAAAAAAACACGTCAAAGCGCTGTCATAGAGAGCTTAGCGACAGTGCATCTGCCGAGTGAGTTTGCCCAGCGCTATCCGCATGAGCTATCAGGCGGTCAGCGTCAGCGGGTGGCGCTTGCCCGTGCGCTAATCATGCAGCCAAGCCTATTGATATTAGATGAGCCAACTTCTGCACTTGATAGTAGCACACAGGTTACTGTGGTCAGTTTGCTACGAGAGATTCAAGCAAAACTACAGCTCAGTTATGTGTTTATCAGTCATGATCTAAAAGTGGTGCGTGCCCTGTGCCAGCACATCATGGTGCTAAAAGAAGGCAGATGTATTGAGTATGGTCGTACTGAAGAGGTTTTTGACCACCCAGAGCATCCGTATGCCAAGCAGCTATTGCAGGCCAGTGTCACCTAGCTTGAGTCAAAACTGTCATACATTTAAAAACAAGGACGCTGGTACGCCTTTGAGGGGATGCTGATGGGGTGTTATCGTCAAAGCGGGTTCAGAGGTATTATAGTCAGCTGAATGTAAAACTGTTATGGATTTAAACGCGCTACTGGTATAAATTTTACTTGCGTGCTGCTCTCCCTAGAGGCTGCGCAACCTATATTTTGAACAGAAAGCACCCCAGTAGCGCTATGTTCTTTTTAAAGTGCATCGACTATAAGTAGACAGGGATTAAAACGCTGGCTGGCGCTTAGGTACAGCATTTAAGAACTCATTGCGTGCCTGATTGTCATGCATATACTCACCAAGCATCGCTGTGCTACGAGTGGTAGAGTGCTGTTTGCTGACGCCACGCATCATCATACACATGTGCGAAGCATCCATGACCACGGCCACACCGCGGCAGCCCGTGACGTCCATAATGGCTTGGGCAACTTGCTCACTTAGGTTTTCTTGAATCTGTAAGCGGCGAGCAAACATATCGACGATACGGGCAAACTTAGATAAGCCGAGCACCTGCCCATCAGGCAGATAGCCAATATGGGCAATGCCATGAAAAGGCAGCATATGATGTTCGCATAATGAATAAAATTCAATGTTTTGTACCAAGACCAGCTCACGATTGGTCGATGGAAATACGGCGTCATTGACGACTTCATCTAGGTTTTGCTGATAGCCTTGAGTCAGATGCCCAAAGGCTTTTGCCGCCCGCATAGGCGTATCTACGAGGCCTGGACGCAATAAACTCTCGCCAGTCGATGCGATCAGTTGACGATAAGATTCGATACTTTGTTGGTGATTTGGTGTGGTTTCTGATGTGATTATTGGGGTATTACTCATAAGTGTGGCAGCCATCCAAAATGTGCAAGCAGGGTGCAAGAAATGTGCAAGCTTTGAAAGGATGTGATTATACTCGAAATCGGCTCAGTTTAATACTGCTGTACTCAGTACTAAATATTTAGCTGAGGGTGGCAGGCGCTGTAAAATGTCATGAGTTTACGACTGTTTACTTAAGTTGATTCGTGTATAATAAGTCATCTGATTATTCTGCTGCTATGGGGCAGTATTTATTTATTATCTCGAATGTATAAGGCATACATCCGATCGGTCAACAAGGAAATATTATGCTACTGCAAGGACAACGCTTTGTCGTCACTGGTATCGCCAGCAAACTCTCTATCGCATGGGCCATTGCCGAAGCGCTGCATCGTGAAGGCGCCTCTTTAATCTTAACCTATCCAAACGATAAGATTAAAAAGCGTGTCGACATGGCCGCAGAAGCGTTTGAGGCAGACTTAGTGCTGAAATGTGATGTCGCCTCTGATGACTCTATTGCTGCTTGTTTTGAGCAAGTCAATAAGCACTGGGGTGATGGTATCGATGGGGTGGTACATGCGATTGGCTTTGCCCCAATGGATCAGCTTGATGGTGACTTTACCAGTGCGACGACTCGTGAAGGCAGTCATATCGCCCATGATATCTCAAGCTATAGCTTTGTAGCGCTGGCGAAAGCGGCCCGTGAGCTGCTCGCGATGCGTAATGGCTCTATGCTGACTTTGACTTATGAAGGCAGCATTTCAGTACTACCTAATTATAATGTCATGGGTATGGCCAAAGCCAGCTTAGAGGCCAGTGTGCGCTACTTGGCGACGTCATTGGGCGGCGAAGGCATTCGTGTGAATGCCATTTCAGCTGGTCCTATCCGTACGCTCGCTGCCAGTGGTATCAAGTCGTTTCGTAAGATGCTGGACATCAGCGAAAAGATAGCACCGCTACAGCGCAATATTACTCAGACCGAAGTGGGCAACGCTGCGCTGTTTTTGCTGTCACCTTGGGCCTCTGGTATTACCGGTGAGATTATGTTTGTTGATGCAGGCTTTAATACGGTTGCCATTAGTGAGCAGCTGATGATGCTTGATGACCCTAAGTAACGTCAGTTAGGCTGACAGGTAATGCTTCATAACATATCGAATTATAAGAAAGGCAGCCAAAAGGCTGTCTTTTTTGGTTATACTAATTGCTTTTTTGATCATGGGGTTTTGGGCCACGCATATGATAAACAAGCTTCCAAGGTGGATATTTTGGGGTGGGGCAGTACTGGCATTTAGTGCAGGCTGTGTCAACACAGCGGCGCTTATGGGGTTTACTAGACTGTCTGTCTCACATGTCACCGGAAATGTGAGTTTGTTTGCCGCCGCTTTGGCTCATTTTGATGTCAGCAGTATACTGTTTATTGGTGCTGCATTATTGTCCTTTTTAGCAGGAGCGATACTCAGTGGCTTTGTGATTGGCCAGCGCTCCTTAAAGCTTGGCAGGAGCTACGGCCGTGCGTTGTATATTGAGGCGGCGCTGTTACTCATCAGCTATCTATTGTATCAGCAGCATGATTATTTAGGGCAGTTGGCAGCCGCTATGGCTTGTGGGTTACAAAACGCTATGGTCGCAACATATAGTGGCGCTGTGATTCGTACCACGCATTTAACGGGTTTAACGTCAGATATGGGCGCCGCAATCGGTAATTGGTTAGCAGGGCGCTCGATTAGTAAGCCCACGCTTGGTTTTCAAGCCATTATTTGGTACTGCTTTTGTGGCGGCGGCGTCGTAGGTGCGTTTTTGTATGCTAGAGTTGGCTATGGGGCTTTTTTTGTACCCATTACCATCGTATTATTGGCTGCATTTATTTATAATTCTGCGTCAGAGCATCTGCCTGAAATGCGCAAACCAAAACAATAAAGCGCTTACCAGAGGATAGATAAGCGCTTATGAGCTCGTTTTTAGTATCAGTTTAATTATCGTCATCTTCTTCAAGTTCGTCATCACTGTGCTCTTCATGCCCATGCATCTCTTGCATCATATCAAGAGCAGAGTCATCAGTACGCTGCTGATCTTCTTCAGCAAGGCCGTCTTGGTTGATGTCTTTAGGGGCAAGTTTGGTGGTTGAGTCAACTTTATTACGTGGCATAAGATACTCCTGTTTATGATTTTAGATGACTGTCAATACAGATAACTCTAGGACATATTAATTTAATATTGATCGTAGCAAGTACAAGTCATTATGAAATAACGTATCCGTTTTATTTAATATCGACTATACCCAACACGGTATTTTAATAAAACCTAAGTATGTGATATCAAATGTGACTTGTACAGGGTAAGACTGAGCGAGTTTAGTGACTGTGTGTAAATAACAGGTTTAAAAAGTAGTCATCAAAGCGTTTATCAAAGTATCAATAAGTATCAATCACAGTAACTTGATGCAAAGTTAGAGATTGTCATGCAACAACTGCATTGTTCTCATCGTTCAATGCCTATTTAAGGTGCTTAAATAAGGAAAAACTATGCCAAGGCAAAAGTTAGATAGCCACATACCCGATGATGGCAACGAGTATTTATTTACTGATACCTTTCCAAAGGGTACCGGTAAAGGTTTGATCATCGTAGCGATTGCAGCCGTGATGAGTATGATCATCTACAATGTGCTACCGTTTGATATCAATGCCAATAAAGGCTTAGCCATGCTGTTTTTTATTGGTGTACTATGGCTTACAGAAGCTTTGCACGTGACTATTACCGCAATTTTGGTAGTGGTTATCGGTGCACTGATAGGCATTCCTGATTTTGATACTAAGATTGGGCTACAAAGCTTCGCCAGTCCTATTATTTATCTGTTCTTTGGTGGCTTTGCGCTAGCTGCCGCTTTGCATGTGCAGCAGCTTGATCGAAAAATCGCTTTAAAGATTATCTCAATGTCAGGTGGTAAGCTTGGCACGGCAGTGTTTTTAATATTTGGTGTGACGGCGTTTTTGTCCATGTGGATATCCAATACTGCCACCGCAGCCATGATGCTGCCATTAGCGCTTGGTATTTTGACGCAAGTCGATCGTGAAAAAGACCGTGGTACCTTTGTGTTTGTACTATTAGGTATTGCGTACTCAGCAAGTCTAGGCGGTCTAGGGACTATCGTTGGGTCGCCGCCTAATGCCATCGCTGCAAAGGCGCTTGATATTGCTTTTGTTGACTGGATGAAGTTTGGTGTACCCATGATGTTGGTGCTCTTGCCAGTGTTATTGGGTGCGATGTATGTGGTGTTAAAACCAAATCTAAACCGGCAAGTGACGGTTTCAGATGAGGCGCCTATTCCTTGGAATAAGCCACGTATCATCACGATTATTGTGTTTTTAGTCACCGCCTTTAGCTGGATATTCTCCAAAAAAATCGGTGCCGCTTTTGGTATTGTTAGTACCGACTCGGTCATCGCATTGTCAGCAGCGGTGGCAGTGGTCAGCTTTGGGCTGGTATCATGGAAACAAGTGTCCGATAACACGGACTGGGGTGTCCTCATGTTGTTTGGGGGCGGCATTGCGCTATCGACGGTACTTAAAGTCTCAGGGGCCTCTTTGATATTGGGTGAGACGGTCGCCAATGCGTTGTCTGCTGCACCGCTTATCGTGGTGATGATTGCGATATCTGCTTTTATTATCTTTTTGACTGAGTTTGCTTCCAACACAGCATCGGCAGCTCTGTTGGTGCCGGTTTTTGCCGCCATTGCAGAGCAAATGGGGCTGCCTCATGAGGTGTTGGTACTCGTTATCGGTATTGGTGCCTCTTGTGCCTTTATGTTGCCTGTCGCCACACCGCCAAACGCCATTGTGTTTGGTACTGGTTTGATTAAGCAAGCAGAGATGGTGCGTACTGGCGTGGTGTTGAACCTTATCGCTACGGTTATCATTGGCCTTTGGGCTTATTTTTTCTTAATTTAATAGACCTTGTGTCACAAAAAACTGATATCTGTGCCAGAGCCGGATATCGGTTTTTTTTATGCTATTGTCTTTTATCTTGCTGTATTTTTAGACAGTGCTTCACTAGTGCTTCACTAGTGCTTAACCAAAGGGTGCGTCAGTCATGTCTTTACCTTTATCGATTCCTCAAAGTCAATCGCCCTCTTGGATACTAAAGCTGACCATCGGCTTGATAGGTATGTTTGCGTTTTTGCAGGTTTATGCCATTCAGGCGTTATTGCCTGTATTAATGGTGGATTTTTCTGCAACCGAAGTACAAGCGGGTATGGTCGTCGGCGCAACGGTAATGGCGATAGCAATCATGTCGCCTTTTTTAGGCATGCTCTCTGATGCGATCGGTCGCAAGTCCTTTATCGTTGGTGCGTTATTGTTTTTAGCTGTGCCTACAGCGCTTATCGCCCAAAGCCCTAGTATAGGTTGGCTTGGGTTGTGGCGTTTTATGCAGGGGCTGTCTGTGCCTGGTATTACAGTGGTAACTATTGCTTATATAGGTGAGGAGTTTGAGGGACGGGCTGTAGCAGAGCTGATGTCGTTTTATGTTTCAGGCTCAGTGTTTGGCGGTTTTATGGGTCGGTTTTTGCTTGGTCATTTGCATGAGTTTATCGGCTGGCGCAATGGTTACTACGTGATGGCGACCATGACGCTGATAGGCGCACTGTGGGTGAGTAAGATGCTACCGTCCTCACGCTGCTTTGAGGCCAATCCAAACTTTCGCTCAGCGATACAGACGCTTGGTGAGCATCTGACCAATCGTTATGTGGTGACCGCTTGCCTGCTTGGCGGCTGTGTGCTGTTTTCATTAGTAGGCTGCTTTACGTTTATTAATTTGCATCTTGCTGAAACGCCATACGAGCTGAGTACCGGACAGTTGGCGAATATCTTCGCAGTGTATCTCATTGGGGTGCTTATTACGCCTTTGACGACATCGCTACTGCGCAAGTTTGGGGCGGCACGAATCGTACGAGTGGCGGTTGTGGTCTCGACGCTAGGGGTTCTTTTGACATTGGTGACACCACTTTGGGGAGTGATTGCCGGTCTTATTATCATGTCATCGGGGGTGTTTATTACTCAGTCGGCGACCATCAGCTATATTGCGGTCAATGTCAAAAAAGGACGCTCACTGGCGTCTGGGCTATATTATATGGCTTATTATGCAGGCGGTACTATGGGAGCATGGGTTTGCGGGATTGCTTATGCCAAGGGTGAGTGGCCGCTCACGGTTTGGTTGTTATTGTTTGTACAGGTATTGGCGCTACTGGTTGCAAGCTTTGGCATGGTAAAAAGAAAGGTGGTAGCCGGCTAATATACGTCTTGGTTTGCTTACGAGTATCTGCTTTACATGGCGTTGGTTTTTTTCTACTATCAATAAACACTATGGATTGTGTATTTGCATGACAATATTGATTGCCATATTAAATGATAGCAAATGCTAATGTTAAACCTGTGTTCTTTTTAATGACCCACAAGGAAGTAAAAAATGTCCGATATCTATAACAGTGCGCCGTCTGCTTATGAGTTTCCGCTACTCATCAAACAATTATTAAACCGTGCCAAAACAGTGTCTTTAGATCAAGAGATTATATACGCCGATAAAAAGCGCTTTACTTATAAAGACTTGTTTGCCCGTATCAACCGCCTAGCGAATGTGTTGGCAGACTTAAACTTGGCGGCCGGTGATGTGGTCGCTGTCATGGACTGGGACAGTCATCGCTATCTTGAGTCTTACTTTGCCGTGCCGATGTCACAGTATGTCTTACAGACGGTCAATATCCGTCTGTCACCTGAGAAGGTGCTTTATACCATCAACCATGCCAAGCCTAAAGTACTGTTGCTCAACTCTGAGTTTGCGCCTTTAGTCAAAGACTATCAGTTTGAAAACTCCAGTATCGAGCATATTATTTGGCTCGATGATAATGACGTGACGGTTGAAGGGGTGTTTGGTGACAATCAAGGCCGTGTCATCGGTGAATATGAAGCCCTGCTCGATGCGGCTGATAGTGAGTTTGATTTTCCAGATTTTGATGAAAACACCATCGCCACGACCTTCTACACGTCAGGTACGACAGGCGATCCAAAAGGGGTGTATTTTAGTCATCGGCAATTGGTATTACATACCCTCACAGAAGCGGCATCACTAGGGATGTTACCCAATAAGCAAGGCGTCAGCTATGGCGATGTCTATATGCCGATGACGCCGATGTTTCATGTGCATGCGTGGGGCTTTCCGTTTACCGCCACCATGACGGGATTAAAGCAAGTTTATCCTGGACGCTATGCCCCTGATACGCTGTTTGACTTAATTTTAAACGAAAAGGTCAGTATCACCCATTGTGTGCCTACGATATTGCAAATGGTGCTTAAAGAAGCGCAAGATCGAGACGCCAGCTTTAATGGTTTAAAGATGATCATTGGTGGTTCTAGGTTGACTGAAGGGTTGGCAAAGGCGGCACTGGATCAAGGCATTGAGGTCTATACCGGTTACGGCATGTCTGAGACAGCGCCTTTAATTAGCTTGACAGACTTCAGTATCGGCGAGCCTGAGAGATCTGAAGAAGAAGACATCAGCCGCCGCTGTATGACCGGCAAGCCTGTGTTGATGGTCGATGCCCAAGTTTGGGGCTCAGACAACACTCCAGTCGGTGTGGGTAAAGACAACACAGGTGAGCTGGTGTTGCGGGCGCCTTGGCTCACCCAAAGTTACTTCAAAAATGACGATGCGGGCACTGAGCTGTGGGAAGGTGGCTATATGCACACTCAAGACATCGCTTATATGCGACCTGATGGCTATATAAAAATCACTGATCGTCTCAAAGATGTGATCAAATCTGGCGGCGAGTGGATCTCATCGCTAGAGATAGAGACGATATTGTCCTTGCATCCGGCGGTAGATGATGTGTCGGTCATCGGTATACCTGATAAGGTATGGGGCGAGCGTCCATTGGCACTGGTGGTGCTCAAAGCTGACTGTCAAGATACCAGTAGCGAGGATATCCGAGCGATCGCTGAGCAGGCCGTGACTCGTGGCATTATCCCTAAATACGGTGTGCCCAATGATTTTAAGTTCGTTGATGAGCTGCCCAAGACGTCGGTTGGCAAACACGATAAAAAAGTCATGCGTGATAGGTATGCCAGTGCGGCAAAAAGCTAAGCAGACAACCCCTTGTCGCATCTTGCAGTTTATGCGCTTAAGAGTTGACCTTTATCAGTAGCTCTGTTACATTTTAAACCGATACGCATTAAATCGATACATTGCGTATCGGTTTTTTGCTTTTAGCTATTGGTAATAGGCATGGAGTTGCCTATACTTTGTTATATTTCGTTTACGCTAAGGATAGCCACTATGAGCGAACAGATCGCCAACAACGTCTCTGAATCATCCCTGCCAAGCACTCAGCAACCTTCTTCTTTTGCTGATATTTATCATTCTTCTATTCATAATCGTGAATCGTTTTGGGCGCAGCAAGCTAAGCGCATTTATTGGCACAAACAACCAGATAAAATCCTAGACGACAGCAATTTACCTTTTGCCAAATGGTTCGTCGGCGGCGAGACCAACTTATGCTATAACTGTGTCGACCGTCATCTGCCTGACCGCGCTGAGCAAGATGCCTTTATCTGGCTGTCCTCTGAGATTAATCAGGAACTGATCGACACCTTTCCGGCGGTCGCTGATGCATTTAGTGACTTGGGCAATAGTGTTGAGTTTTATACCGACTATACCAAGCGTCGTCTGACGTACAATGACCTTTATAAAGAAGTGAATTACTTTGCAGATGTACTGCAGCGCCATGGTGTCGGCAAGGGCGATCGGGTGATTATTTATATGCCGATGATATTGGAAGCCGCTTATGCCATGCTGGCCTGTACTCGGATAGGGGCGATACACTCAGTGGTTTTTGGCGGTTTTGCGGCGCACAACTTGGCCATTCGTATGGATGATGCTGAAGCCAAGATGCTCATCACTGTCGATGCAGGTTTGCGTGGCGGTAAGATCATTAACTATAAAAACTTAATCAATCAAGGGGTGGAGCAGGCCAATCATAAGCCTGAACATGTCTTGGTCGTCAATCGAGGGATTTTGCCTTTTAAAGCGCAGCCGATAGATGTGGACTATGCCACAGAGCGCCGTATCAGCTGTGATGCCAATGCGACGGTCGATCCTGTCTGGCTGGAGTCCAATGAGCCCTCTTATCTGCTATACACCTCTGGCACCACAGGTACACCAAAAGGGGTGCAGCGTGATACAGGGGGTCATGCTGTTGCCCTCACCACGTCTATAGATTACGTCTATAACGGCAAAGCAGGTGAGACGTTTTGGACGATATCTGATGTCGGTTGGGCGGCAGGGCATTCTTATACCATTTATGCCCCATTACTGGCTGGCATGACCAGTGTTATGTATGAAGGACTACCACATCGCCCGAATCCAGGCATATGGTGGCGTATCGTTGAGGCCAATAAAGTCAATATTTTGTTTACTGCACCGACGGGTGTTCGTATGCTCAAAAAACAAGACGAGACATGGATGACCCGTTATGACGTCTCAAGCCTTAAGTCCTTCTTTTTGGCCGGCGAGCCGCTCGATGAGTCAACTGCCAGCTGGCTAACCGAGCATTTAGGAGTGCCTATTTTAGATCACTATTGGCAAACAGAGTCAGGCTGGCCTATCTTAAGTCATGCGCCCAAGTTTAATCATAAGCCGCACAAGCAAGGCTCTCCTGGTTACCCAATGTATGGCTATGATGCCCATGTCATTAACGAAGAGACGGGCGAACCTTGCGCTGCTGGCGAAAAAGGCTTATTGGCGATTGCTGCGCCGTTGCCGCCTGGATGCTTGACCACAGTCTGGCGCAACGATAAACGCTTTATTAGCAGTTACTTTAATTTATTTGATGGCAAACAATACTCCACTTCAGACTATGCGGTCGTCGATGAAGGTGGCTATTTTCATATCTTGGGTCGCACTGATGACGTCATCAACGTCGCAGGACATCGAATTGGCACACAAGAGATTGAAGAGGCAATTAGCACCCATCCTGAGATTATAGAGTGTGCGGTGGTAGGTATTGCCGATGAGCTAAAAGGCGAGCTGCCCATTGCGTTTTGCGTACTCAGAGATCATGAGCAAGTCAAAAGCACCGAAAATCGCTTTCGCCTCGAGCAGCAAATCGTCGGTGCCGTAGTCAAGTCGCTTGGCGGTATCGCTCGTCCTGCAGCAGTCTATTTTCCGCAAGCACTACCAAAGACGCGCTCAGGTAAAATCCTGCGCCGCTCTATTCGTGCTTTAGCAGAAAACAAGCCCACAGGAGACATGTCAACCCTTGACAATCCACCTGCTATTGACGCCGTCAAGCAATCTATGAAAGATTACTGATGGTTTACGTTATCAATAAACCTCGAGAGTGAGTGGTTACTAGCAAGCCATCTCATAACGACGCTGTAAGCTCATGAGTCATCATGGGCTTTTTTATCAAAGGCTTGCTCGTGTACATCGGCTCAAAAACAGATTAAATATCATAAAGCACTTGACCCTAAAATCAATTTGTTGTTATAGTCAATAACGATACGAAATAAATCATTTTAAATAAACAGTTAGCAGTAAGTCGTTTGGTTGTTTATACCTTTTTATTCATATTAAGACGCTATCTCATGGCAGTCTCGCACCCAAGATAAGGATATCTTATGCATCATGTTCAGCAGCTCATCAATGGTCAGTTCGTTGATTCTAATACCAGTGAATGGATCGATATCACTGATCCTGCAACCCAAGAAGTCATTGCCAAAGTCCCACAGACCACTGACGACGAAATCAATCAAGCTGTGGCAGCCGCTCAAGCCGCCTTTCAAACGTGGCGCAAAACGCCTATCACCACTCGTGCACGCATCTTTTTAAAGTATCAGGCGCTTATCCGTGAGCATATGGATGAGCTGGCAGAGATATTGACTGCTGAGCAAGGCAAGACGATCGCTGATGCTCGAGGCGATGTGTTTCGTGGTTTAGAGGTGGTCGAGCATGCCGCCGGTATTGCTAACCTACAAATGGGCGACTTCGTCGAAAACGTGGCTTCCAATGTCGATACTTACAGCATTTGGCAGCCTCTTGGTGTCTGTGCGGGTATCACACCCTTTAACTTCCCAGCGATGATTCCGCTTTGGATGTTTCCGATGGCGATCGCTACCGGCAACACCTTTATACTAAAGCCATCTGAGCAAGACCCGATGGTCACGATGCGTCTGGTAGAGTTGGCTGTGGAGGCTGGTGTACCTGAAGGCGTACTTAACGTGGTGCACGGCGGCAAACCAACGGTCGATGCGATTTGTGATCATCCCGATATTAAGGCGGTCTCCTTTGTCGGTTCGACTGCTGTGGGCAAGCATGTCTATGAGCGTGCCAGTCAATCAGGTAAGCGTGCTCAGTGCATGATGGGTGCTAAGAACCATGCCGTTATCTTGCCTGATGCCAATAAAGAACAAACGCTCAATCAGCTGGCAGGCGCCGCCTTTGGTGCAGCGGGTCAGCGCTGCATGGCGCTATCAGTGGTGGTATTGGTTGGTGCAGCGGGTGACTGGATTGACGAGATTAAAGCCAAAGCAGAAGGGCTAGTGGTATCAGCGGGCAAAAACGATAAAGATCTTGGCCCTCTGATTTCCCCTGCCGCCAAAGACCGTGTCGAGCGTCTGATAGGTACAGGCGTCGAAGAAGGGGCAAGTCTAATTCTGGATGGTCGTGGTATCACGGTTGAAGGGTTTGAAAAGGGCAACTTCGTCGGCCCGACTATATTTGACAATGTCACCAGCGAGATGCAGATTTATCAACAAGAAATATTTGGACCTGTGCTCTGCATCATGCGTGCTGATAGCTTAGATGAGGCGATAGCGCTGCTCAATGACAATCCAAACGGTAATGGCACGGCGATATTTACCCAATCAGGAGCGGCGGCGCATAGATTCCAACAAGATGTGCAAGTCGGTCAAATCGGTATTAATCTGCCGATTCCTGTGCCCTTACCCATGTTCTCATTCTCAGGCTCACGTGCCAGTAAGCTTGGTGATCTGGGGCCTTATGGTAAGCAAGCGGTACAGTTTTATACCCAAACAAAGACCGTCACTGCCCGCTGGTTTGATGACGAGGCAAGCCGTGGTAAAGTAAACACCACGATTTCGATGTAACTACCTGCCTTATTTGCCAAAAGAGACAAGGATGACCTTATGGACTTTTCATTAACCGACGACCAAATCGCTTTTCGACAGACAGCCCGACAGTTCGCCCAAAAGGAGCTTAGGCCGAATGCTGCTGAATGGGATCGCACCTCACACTTCCCAGTTGATGTCATCAAAAAAACAGGTGAGCTTGGTTTTTTAGGACTGTATACCAACCCAGACTATGATGGACTAGGGTTGCCCCGTTTGGACTCTGCGATGGTGTTTGAGGAGCTGGCATGGGGTGATACCGCTGTGGCAGCCTATATGAGTATTCATAATATGGCCGGCTGGATGATCGGCGAGTATGGCAGCGATGCGCTGTGCAAAAAGTATCTGCCACAAATGGTCAGCGGTGAGTGGCTGGGCAGCTACTGTCTGACGGAGCCCAATGCTGGCTCAGATGCGGCCTCACTACGCACCAAGGCCGTCAAGCAAGGCGACTCTTATGTGCTCAATGGCGAAAAAACCTTTATCTCCGGTGCAGGGTCTACTGACGTACTGGTGGTGATGGCACGTACAGGCGGCGCAGGGCCAAAGGGGGTCTCAGCATTTGTAGTAGACGCTGACAGCGCTGGTATTGAATATGGCAAAAACGAGCATAAGATGGGCTGGAAAGCACAGCCGACCCGCACCATTAGCTTTAAAGATGTCAAAGTACCAGCAGAAAACTTAATCGGTGAGGAAGGACAAGGTTTTCGTATCGCTATGAAAGGGCTTGATGGCGGTCGTATCAATATCGGTATCTGTGCCGTGGGTACGGCGCAATCAGCGCTAGAGACTGCCACCAACTATGTTCAAGAGCGCAGCCAGTTCGGTAGTCCGATTGCCAGTTTGCAGTCGGTGCAGTTTAAGCTTGCTGACATGCTTACCCAAACGGTAACGGCTCGCCAAATGCTCTATCTAGCGGCCAATAAAATCGACAATAATGATGCTCAAGCCTCTACCTACTGTGCGATGGCCAAGCGTCTCTCAACTGATCTTTGTTTTGATGTTGCCAATGAAGCCTTGCAGCTGCACGGCGGCTATGGCTATCTAAACGAATATCCGCTTGAGCGCCATGTGCGAGACTTGCGTGTCCATCAAATCTTAGAAGGCACCAATGAGATTATGCGAGTGATTGTCTCACGTCAGCTGATGCAAGATGAAGCGCTCAGCCAATTGCGCTAGATACTATGCTTATTTTATCGCTATCAAAAAATCATAGTACATTTAAATAATATAAAGGGTTATTTATGACGGATTATACCAACCTTAAGCTATCGATTGATGGTCATACTGCGATCGTCACTTTGAACAACCCTCCAGCCCATACTTGGACGATGGAGAGCCTGCCAGCCTTAAAGCAGCTGGTCACAGATCTCAATGCCAATGATGAGGTGTATGCGCTCATCATTCATGGCGATGGTGAGAAGTTTTTTTCTGCAGGGGCCGATCTAAACAATTTTGCAGACGGTGACAAAGGTCGAGCCGTCAGTATGGCGATAGCCTTTGGCGAAGCGTTTGAGGCGTTGTCGAGTTATCGTGGTGTGAGTATCGCTGTCATCAATGGCTATGCGATGGGCGGCGGGCTTGAGTGTGCCTTGGCCTGTGATATTCGTATTAGCGAGGCGCATGCTCAGATGGCACTGCCAGAGACTGGCGTGGGGTTATTGCCATGTGCTGGCGGGACACAAAACCTGCCTATGCTGGTCGGTGAGGGTTGGGCGAAACGTATGATATTATGTGGTGAGCGTGTCGATGCCGATACAGCATTGCGTATTGGCTTAGTAGAAGAAGTGACGGCAAAAGGCGAAGGCCTACAGGCAGCGCAAGCCTTAGCACAAAAAGTTGCCAAGCAGTCTCCTGTCGCTGTCAGCGCCTCTAAAGCACTGATTCAAGCGGCGAGAGACAATCCACCTGCCCAGAACCTCATCCATGAGCGTGAAGCTTTTGTTAAACTCTTTGATACCCAAGATCAGCAGGAAGGCGTACAAGCATTCTTAGAAAAGCGCAAGCCCAGCTGGCAAAATAAATAAGCGCTTGCGGCAGTTTTGATAAAGTGCCCTAATATTCATTTTAATTTTTGTAGGTCTTTTTATGACAACCCCCACAAATAACAATAATCAAAACACCACAGAGCAAGAAGCACCAGTATTGTTTCAGACGGAGGCGACTGACTGTGGGCATCTGCTTGGCATCATGACACTTAACACCCCAAAGTCTCTTAATGCACTCAGTGTGGAGATGTGCCAACTGCTGTCTCAGCAGCTGGATGAGTGGCAAAATGACAATAAGGTAGTGGCACTGGTGCTAAAAGGTGCAGGCGATAAGGCGTTTTGTGCAGGCGGAGATATTCGCAAGCTATATGACAGTATGTCAGAGACGGCGCCCATGCCCAATCCTTATGCTACCGAGTTTTTCGGTCATGAGTATCGTCTATATCGGCAGATGCACTTTTATTCCAAACCTTTGATCCTTTGGGGTGATGGCATCATCATGGGCGGTGGTATGGGGTTGATGGCAGGCTGCAGTCATCGTCTGGTCACTGAGCGTACTCGCTTTGCTATGCCTGAGGTCACTATAGGCCTGTTTCCTGATGCTTCTGGCAGCTGGTTTTTGCAGCGCATGCCCGCCAAGACAGGCTTGTTTTTGGGACTGACAGGGGCGATGTGTAATGGCAGTGATGCGATGCTGGCCAACCTTGCAGAGTATGCGGTAGCAAGTAGTGACTACGATGCCATTATCAAGCGTCTCAAGCAAAGTGACTGGCGAGCGGCAGCGTCTGCCACAGACCACTGTCGTCACCTACATCGTGATAGTGCTCATAGTGTCGTTAGTCGGGCATTAGCGGCACAGCCTGCCGCTGAATTGCCAGCGAGCAAACTGGCCACTTATTGGCAGCCCATCTGGCGATTGATGAATAGCGGCGGACTGGGTGATATTGATGCGCTGCTGCAAAGTGATGAAGCATTGGCCGAGCTGGATGCAGACTTTGCCAATGACAGTTGGACCCAGCGTGCAGTCGCTACTTATCGTCAAGGCTGTCCAGTCACAGTCGCTCTGACTTATGCACTTTATCATAAAGTCGCTGAGCTCTCACTTGAGCAGGTGCTATACCTAGAGGCCAATGTAGCAGTGCACTGCGCCGCCAACCCTGACTTTAAAGAGGGCGTGCGTGCGCTGTTGATTGATAAGGACAAAACCCCACAGTGGTCACGATCACTGGCAGACTGCCTCAGCACTGACGGGCAAGCATACATTCATCAGCACTTTAGCGACCCCTATACAAAAGGCGAACATCCTTTAGAGGGCTGGCTAGACAGTGAGGCACTCGGTAGCCAAAGCGTCCGCTGATATTTGAATGTGTAACAGACCCTAATATAATAGGCATAATTAAAGATAAATTGATAATAATTGTACAGTCATCAAGGAGTGATGCTATGACAGCAAGAGATACCAGCGCAAATGACGGCCATACTGACAAACCTAAGATCGGTTTTATCGGTCTGGGCAATATGGGGGCACCAATGGCAGAAAACCTGCTAAAAGCAGGCTATGCGCTAACAGTATATGACTTATCTGCCGACGCTACCCAGCGCTTACAGCAAGCAGGTGCCAATGTTGCCGATAGTCCTGAAGGTGCGGCAGCAGGTGCGCAAGTCGTCATCAGCATGTTGCCTGCTGGTAAACATGTGCATTCGGTTTACTTAGGTGATATGAGCGCAGAACAAAGTGGCAGTACTGGCTTATTAGCAAAACTACCAAAGGGCACACTGGTCATCGATAGCAGCACGATCGCCGCCGCTGATGCACGCAAGGTCGCCGACGAAGCGGGCAAGCTTGGTATTGAGTTTTTAGATGCGCCAGTCTCTGGGGGTACCGGCGGTGCTATCGCAGGGACGTTGACCTTTATCGTTGGCGGCAGTGCTGAAGCCTTCGCCAAAGCCAAGCCTATACTAAGTATGATGGGAAAAAACATCTTTCATGCTGGCGATCATGGCGCAGGACAAGTGGCCAAGATATGCAACAACATGATGCTTGGTATCTTGATGGCAGGTACCGCAGAGGCCATCAACTTGGGGGTCAAAAACGGTCTGGATGCCAAGGTGCTATCAGATATCATGCTACAAAGCTCAGGTCGCAACTGGGCGCTAGAAGTATACAACCCTTACCCACAGGTTATGGAAAACGTACCCTCAAGTAACGGCTACAAAGGTGGTTTTATGGCCAATCTGATGCAAAAAGACCTCAATCTGGCGATGGATACCGCAAAAGACACAGGTGCCAAAGCCCCAATGGGGGCCAAAGCCACCGAGCTATATAGCGCTCATGTCACTGAGCATGGCGATAAGGATTTTTCTAGTATCATGGCTCTGCATGATAGCTCAGTCCTATAGCCTAGCGCTATATCGTTTACTGTGACTCAGATTTTTTAGGCTTAAAAAAACAGTCTGCGTTATCATTGATAGCGCAGACTGTTTTTTATTAAGCACTATTTACTAGTCTTGCAGCTCATAAACGAGCGTTTGAATGTCGTGAGCCGCCGCTTGCAGGCGAGGCACGTGCACCATCAGCTCATCGAGTGAGACTCGGATGGTAGGCGCATGCACGTATAGTGAGGCCAGATAACGCGACTTTTTATCCAATACGGGCACCGATATGGCCACCATCTCAGAGATAAACTCTTCATTATCGATACCGATGCCCGTCGAGGCAATATGGTCGAGCTCAGCATTTAACGTATCGATATCAGTGATGGTGTTTTTGGTAAACTTAGTGATGGGCAGGTTACGTAACATCTTGCGGCGGCTGGCATCAGAGAGTTGGCTTAGGTAGAGCTTGCCAGTCGCAGTGCACCACATAGGCGACTTGGCACCAACAGGTAAGTAGATTTGTAGCGGTAGCGTGGTCGCCACACGATTGCTGTAGACCATATCCATATGATAAGGAATACCGATACCACAGGTCTCTTCAATGTCTTCTACTAGCTTTTGCAAGACCACTTGCCGCTCATTAAAAAACTGCCGTTGTTGCCACAGCTCGACGCTCAGATTGCGTACCCGCTTGCCAGGGATAATCCCACCACCGATATCGACAGCGACAAAGCCTTCTTCGACCAAGTTTTGTAGTAGGCGATGGATCGTCGGTTTGGGAATATCAAGCTCTTGTGACAGGTCAAGTGGAGTAATCGGCTTGGGCGCATACGACACAGCTTCTATGATTTCTAGCACACGGGTAATCGATGACACTTTAGGCATAAGACAGCTCTAAGTTAAGATAATAAATGGTAGGCAACGCAAACACAGTGACTGAAACACAGTGACTGAAATACAGTAACTTAGGCGCTGCTAAAGGATATAGAGTATTCAATATGGCTTATATAATAACGAATTTAAGACCCAATTAAAACGATATAAATTAAATCACTTAACAAATTTTAGTGATTGCTATGCTGATAAGGCCTGCGCTTAGGCATCAGTGATAAATATAGCGTTTTAGCCGTCCTAGATACAGCATCTCACATTGTATAACAATTGCGCATGTTCAGTTAAGCAACTGCCACTGAGTCCCACGGCTTATCATAGTATAATGAACTCATTAACAATATATCTGTCCCAGAGAGCAACAACAATCAAGCAACAATGCGAGTGCTTAGCCTTGTACAGTGTGTTTACTTTGAGAGTATCGTGTAACCAAAAATCGTTGTTTATCAGGCTTGAGCAGTAATGATTACAATACCTATGCAATCTTTACATAACGGTAAATAAAAAGCGCTTATCTAGGGATGACTTTTTCAGCCAGAATTGTTTTAATCGCCTCAACAAAATGATTGTTTGTAATGATAACAAGACAATCTTTTTTTGTGGGCCAGTTATTTCACACTTTAGGAGAATATAAATGAAACTTGTTAAATTAACTGCTATCTCTGCCGCTGTTTTGGCATCAACAGCTGCACTAGCAGCAGAGCCAGTCGTCGTCGTTGATGGCGATGAAGCTGCTGTATATCAAGCGGAGCCAGTAGCAGTCGCTTATGAAGCTCAGCCAGCTGCTCAATACAACGCTGATGCTGGTGTGGTACGTAACACCACAGGCGCTGTCGTTGGTGGTACCAAGACATTCTTTAATACTGCTCTAAACCCAGCAGCTGTCAGTGCTGAGATCGGTACGCTAGGTTATGGTGCCAACATCGCTTGGGCGCTAAATGATAGAGTTGAACTACAAGCCGGTTGGGCAGGTGGTGATGTTTCTGACATCAAAGATAACTTCGATGTTAATGATATCGAATATAAGATCGATGATGCAGACTTTAGCAACCCGTACCTAGGTGTACAGGTACGTCCAGCAGCCAACTGGTTCACTGTCGGTGGTGGTATCATCGTACCAGATAATGATATTGAAGTAACCGCTAATGCCACAGGTCCAAACTATAGAATCAACAATATTGACTATGCTTCTGATGATGTAGGTTCGCTATCAGGTACGGTAGAGCATCGTAACAAACTAGCACCTTACTTGACCGTTGGTTTCCGTCCAAATATCTCTGACAACTGGGGTGTGTTTGGTGAAGTCGGTGCGGCTTACCTAGGTAAAACAGACGCTACAGTGACTGCAAGTGGAACAGGTAATGTGAGTGTTACAGGTGGCCCGGATGTAGACGCTAGTGTCGTCGCTGAACGTGCTCAAAAAGAGCTAGAAGACAAAAACTGGTTAGAGTGGATGCCAATCGTTAAAGTTGGTGCGACTTACCGCTTCTAAGCCAAATACAGCCTAAAAGCTGTCGTGGATTATAAAATAAAAAACGACCCTTAAGTTTAAGGGTCGTTTTTTTATGCCGCTAAAAAAGTTTTAATAAATAATAGGAGTAGACTATATTCTGGTTTATGGATATAATAAATTTTAAACAAACAAAAGTATATCCTTAAAAAACTATGTCTGATGCCATCGAAAAAAGACACGGGTATTGTGAGATTGTAGGAAGAGAAGTACTCTATATTCGTAAGCGTGTCAAAAATAACTGGTTACTTATGCTGCTGCAGCTGGTCATCACCGGTGGTTTATGGGCTTTTTTTATCATTCATCATTTGTCGTTTTCTGAGCCATGGACATGCACCCTCTGCGGACAAAAGCACTACTAAGTGGTGGTTTAGCCCCATGCTGAGTGTTGCTAAGGTGCTGATAGAATGTCCTGATAGATAGATAGGAGATGAGCTTTGCTACGCAGCACATGGACTTATGTTTGATAACTAATAACCCTAGCCCAATAACCCTAGTATGATTAAAACACAATGATCACTTGCTGCTGAGCTGAGAAGACCACTTGATAATCAGAGGCTTTAGAGCTGAGTAAGGGCAGAGAGGCTGTCGCCTTACTCGATGCTATATTTAGATCGCTGATGATAGGCGCATAGTTTATACCTAGGCCTTGAGCCAGCGTGTATTGATGAATTTTAATAAAGCTTTCTTTGACTTGCCATAGCACCTTGGCTGCCAACGGGCGGTCCTTCTTTGGCAACCTAGTGAGCACAGCGATCTCTTCAGAATGATAAAAGCGCTGCGCCACGTGCCACTCTACATCATGAGTCTCGATATCGATACCTACTGCTCGCCGATAGCTGATGGCGACTGCGACCTTGCTATGACGGCCACCACCTGAGTGGCTAAAGCACACATAGTATCGATGCTCTGACAGCTGATAGGGGAACTGTGACTCATTTAGCGTATCATCAATATCAAGTGTCGCCAGCAACTGCTGTAACAGCAAACGTACGCCGTCACGTTGTTGTTGGCGCTTATGCTGGGCTTTTTTTTGTGCCGAGGTGTGTCGCTTGACGACATACTGCCAAGAAAGGTCAGCAAAGCATGCCTCAGCTTGGTGATTCATTTGAGTACGATTGTCTGTACTGCCGTCTATATTCAGTGACGAGGGTATGGTAAAGGGCGGTGATAAGGAGTGGTTGGCAGCAGGTAGCGCTGAGCTGACATCGGCCGTCGCACACCAGGTCGCTGCATCAAGCTGAGTATATTGAATCCGACTGAGCGTCAGGTTTTGCATAATTGGTACCTACTTATCAGTAAGCTTTATGGTGATCAAAATCAAAAAGCCTAGCAATATCTCTGTTGCTAGGCTTTTACTATATCGGATAAACCTCACTAAGGGCGTGAGAGTAGCAAGGCCGCTTAGTAAGACAGCTCAGCACGGCGGTTGAGTGCATGGGCTTCTTCAGTCGTACCTGTAGTGGCCAGACGCTCTTCACCGTAGCTGATGATGCGGATATTATTGACAGGTACGCCTTGCGCTGCTAGATAGCTGCGTACCGATGCGGCACGGCGCTCGCCTAGTGCCATGTTGTACTCACGGCTACCACGCTCATCAGTGTGACCTGCAATCAGCACACCGGCTGCAGGGTTTGAGCTCAATAGACTGGCGTGCTGGTTCAACACATTGGCAGCGTCAGCTCTAATATCACTTCTATCAAAATCAAAATAAACCACAGTCTGTAGATTGTCAGCGGTGGTGACCACAGCAGTTGGGTTATCGACGACGACAGCACCGGTATAGGCTACTTGGCCACTGGGAACACCGAGTGGTGCGACGACAACCTCAGAGGTAGAGCGCTTGGTGGCACAGCCTGTTGTGAGCGCTACAGCACTTGATAGCACTGCAAGAGCAGCGACTTTAGCAAAACGACTGCTGCTGGCGATCGTACGAGACGAGAGGTGAGTGGTTGACATATTTAGCTCCTAAATGTTTAATCCAATTTGTTATTTTTGAGACCACTTATCATAACTGCTTATGGTAAAACCTAGGCAATTACTACTCATCATAAAATCTTCGTTACGTTGTGTAAATAGCATTACTGTAAATGATGATAAATACCGTCCCGCATTACCAACGATGTTTGTCCCAGTGTTCAGGATTGGCCCAATAGTCGCTATTTAGCCAATTGGGACGTTTTTTATAATCATATAAGTTAAACTGCCATAGTGTGATCAAGGGTCTTGGCGCTATCGCTTGTGATTGAGGTTTTTCTAAAAAGTCTAAAGGGGTAAAGCCATAAGCCTGCAGGCTAAGCTGGCTATCGAGGGCGACGAGCATATGCGCAGCATAGAGGTCACGGTAGCGCATAAGTGTAGGAATATGCAGCTGTAGGGTGTCAGCGGAGAGCTGAGGCAGCCAAAAACAAACCAGCGCATAGCGGTGCTGTATAGTAGAGTGATGCAGATCTGAGATCGTAGAGACAGCAGCAGTCGCTGCGGCACGGCTGTCTTGTGTTATCAATAGTTGATGGAGAGCAGACTGGGCCTGTGTGTCTGTGACCACCCATAGCATGCCGCTATCGTCATCGTGATGGCTCAATGAAGACCAAAGTGCTTCAGTATAGACAATCAGTGAGGATAGTCTGGCTGTAGATGGCGTGGTTGTCAGTGGTGACATAGGCGTTGCTCTAACTTATACAGTAGTAAAAAATCATTGATTATTGACGCGGACGGTCAGTATCACTCTTGAAATCAATAGATAAACGCCAATGTAGCTATTAAGTTGATCATTAAGCTGCTCATCAAGCTGATTAACAGACCCTAACCACATTTCACATGCAAAGTCCGTCGCTTTAATATAGCGAATTATACTCATAATAGGAAGAAATATGTCAACCGCTCAAACTGCCACCGCAATCATCGATCCCAATATGCCCGATGTGCCGCCACATGTACCCAAGAAAATCTATCTAAAAGACTATAAAAAACCAAGCTATGATGTCGAAACGGTCGATTTGGATATCAAGGTGTTTGACGATCATGCGCTGGTAGATAGTACGCTCGTCATGCATCGTCAAGCAGAGGGCGACTTAGTATTATATGGCGAGGACGTTGAGCTGTTAGAAATAAGTATCAATGGTGAAGCTCTCAGCTCAGAGGGCTATAGCCAAAGCGATGGCAAGCTAACGATTAGCGACACGCCTGATCAGTTAACGTTGCAGCTGCAAGTACGAATTTGCCCACAAACCAATACCGCCCTTGAAGGCCTATACATGGCAGGAACAGGTAGCGATACCATGTTTGTCAGTCAATGTGAGCCCGAAGGTTTTCGCAAGATTACTTTTTATCCAGACCGTCCTGATGTGCTGGCTGTGTTTACCACCCGCCTTGAAGCTTCTAAACGCTACCCTACCTTACTCGCCAATGGCAATCTAATTGAGCAGGGTGTGGTTGCCGATGCGCCAGACCGCCATTATGCCATCTGGCATGACCCAACCCATAAACCAAGCTATCTGTTTGCCTGTGTGGTGGCGGATTTGGATGTGTTGACAGATTACTACACGACCAGTGAGGGGCGTGAGGTGACGCTTGAGCTTTATGCAAAGGCGGAAGACATTGATAAATGTCATGTCGGTATGCAGGCACTAAAAGACGCCATGGTGTGGGATGAGGTCAACTATGGCCGTGCCTACGATTTGGATCGTTATATGATTGTGGCGGTCAGTCAGTTCAATATGGGGGCGATGGAAAACAAAGGGCTTAATATCTTTAATACGGCTTGTGTGCTCTCAAGCCCTGAGACCACGACAGATATACGCAGCTTTAATGTCAAAGCGGTTATCGCTCATGAATACTTTCATAACTGGACGGGCAACCGTATTACTTGCCGCGACTGGTTTCAGCTGTGTCTAAAAGAAGGCTTGACCGTCTATCGTGATCAGTCTTTTTCGGCGGATCATCAATCTAGTGCCGTGCAGCGCATTGATGATGTATCTATGCTACGTGCGCATCAGTTTAGTGAGGACGCAGGACCACTTGCTCATCCGGTGCGCCCAGAGAGCTTTGTAGAAATCAATAACTTTTATACCACCACCATCTATGAAAAAGGCGCAGAAATCGTGCGTATGTTGGCCAATACTTTAGGCCCTGAGAAATTTCGCCAAGGGACAGACGAGTACTTTCGTCGTTATGATGGGCAAGCGGTGACCGTGGAGGATTTTTTATCTGCATTGAGTGTCGCTGATAGTAAGATCGAGCGCTTTATTGATTGGTATCGTCAGCCGGGTACGCCAGTGGTATCTGGTCATCAACACTATGACAGTCAGGCGCAAACGCTTACCATTACTCTAAGCCAGCAGACCCGTCATGTGGCTGGGTTTGACGCACCAAAACCGCTACCGATTCCAGTAGCAACGGCTTTGTTTGCTAAAGATACGGGCGCTATCGTTGCCGAACGCATGCTACTGCTCGAAGAGGACGAGCAGGTTTTTACTTTTGAAAATGTGACCAGTGAGCCTATCGTCTCACTGCTGCGTGACTTTAGCGCACCTGTGCAGCTCAATTATGACTATCATGATGAGGATTTGGCTTTTTTACTCAAATATGAGACCAATGGTTTTAACCGCTGGCAAGTCACACAGCTGCTGGTCAACCGTATCTTACTAAAAGGTCATCATCCTAGCATTTATTTACAGGCTGTGGCTGATACCTTGCCGCAACTGGCAGTAGATGACCCCATGTTGGCTGCACGTTTGCTCGACATTCCTTCTGCTCGTGAGCTGGCCTCAGCCATTCATAAAGACTATGATCCAAGCTCAATCAAGCAGCAAAGAGAGGGACTGTATCAACAAGTGGCAGACTCGTTGGCCGAGCAGTGGACAGCACTCTATCAGCAGCTGCCGATACAGGGATATGAGGACAGCCCGAAAGCACGCGGCGCACGTGCCTTGCGTAATGTGGTGCTTGATATGGCTTTGACCGCACAGGTTGAGGGTGCTGATAAGTGGGCGCAGCAGCAGTATGATAATGCCAGCTGTATGACCGAGCGTTTTGGTGCTCTAAAAGCCTTGGTCGATCATCAGGTTGCAGGTGTAAATGACTATTTGGCTGATTTTTATGAGCGTTTTAAGGCCGATGAGTTAGTGATCGATCTGTGGTTTAGTGTACAAGCCTCTGCCGAACAGGTCAGTACTGATGACATCACAGCACTACTTGAGCATGCTGACTTTGATTGGAACACGCCCAATCGTGTACGTTCCGTTATCAGTGCGCTGACTTCGCAGCCGACTGTGTTGTGGACATCTGAGGGCTTAGATATTTATACGGGTGCGATTCAGCGACTTGATGAAGCCAACCCAGTACTCGCTTCACGGTTACTGCAAGTGCTGGCACGTTGGTATACGCTGGTTGAGCCACAGCGTCAAATGGCCCATGATAAGCTGTCTGCTTTGCAAAAGCAGGCGTCATCCAAGCATGTGCTTGAGAGCTTAGATAGCGTGCTTGCCGCTGCGCAGACGCAGAGTACCTAGTTGTAGCTTCATTGCTCCGTACCGCAGAAAAGAAGCCCATCTAGCGATAGATGGGCTTCCTTTATAAAAATAGGCTGTGGGCAATACGTTATAACATTAACGATTGGGCAATACGTCTTTTATCATATCACGTAGGTCATGTAGCGCCGTCACTGTGCTGTCCCAGTCGAGGCACCCATCAGTGATGGATTTGCCGTATTCAAGCTGGCTCAAATCAGCGGTGAGCTTTTGATTGCCACCTTTTAGATGACTTTCAATCATCATGCCGATGATGGACTTATTGCCGTTTTGGATTTGCTCCGCCACGTTTTGAATGACCATGGGCTGTAAGTAAGGGTCTTTACCAGAGTTGGCATGGCTTGAGTCAATCATAATCTTGGAGCTGACTTTGCCTTTGGCCAGCTCGTTTTCGACCTGAGCGACTGCAGTTTCATCATAGTTAGGTTTGCCGTTACCACCACGCAGTACCACATGGGCGTAAGGGTTGCCTTTAGATTTGATGATAGAGACTTGTCCATCTGCCGATAGACCCAAGAAGCTATGACCGGCTTTGACCGCCTGCATGGCATTTACCGCCACTGTCATGCCGCCATCAGTACCGTTTTTAAATCCGACAGGACAAGATAATCCTGAACTCATCTCACGGTGGGTTTGGCTCTCAGTGGTACGTGCGCCAATCGCTGACCAGCTGATAAGATCCTGCATGTACTGCGGGGTATTTGGGTCAAGCGCTTCGGTGGCACAGGGGAGCCCTTTTTCGTTGAGGTCAATCAAAAGCTTGCGTGCAGTACGCAGTCCTTTTTCGATATCAAAGCTGTCATTCATATCAGGGTCGTTAATCATACCCTTCCAGCCAACGGTGGTACGGGGCTTTTCAAAATAAACCCGCATGACGACAAAAATACTGTCTTCGACTTCTTTTGCTAATGTTGCCAAGCGATCGGCATATTCGTGTGCCGCTTCGATATCGTGTATAGAACAAGGACCGATGACCACAAATAAGCGCTTGTCTTTACCATCTAAGATGTTTTGGATGGTCTGACGACCTTTTAGAACCGTATGATAGGCTTTGTCTGTCAGAGGGAGCTCAGTTTTTAGCTCAGCTGGAGTGATCAAAGGAATGAACTGTTCAATATTCACGTCATCAATATCTGCGTTGTGAGTAACTGGTGTTGTCATAATTATACGTCGTCTAGCTAATTTATAGGGATATTCATTATGCTGTGAAAACAGCGAGTTGACAAGGGCGGTCGGTAAGATTATTGACTGATAACTGGAATGTCAAAACCAAAACTTTGTTATACTTGCCTATTTAGGGCCAATTAACTCACCGCATATGATCAATACCGAGAACTTATTATGACAACTTCTGCTGTATCTTCTGACACGGTAGCCGCTTATGACCTTTCAAAAACGCCGCCACTGGTGATTGGCATCGTGGCAGGTGAGGTGTCCGGCGACAGCTTGGGTGCAGACTTTATGCAGCAGATGAACAACTTGCGTGATGACATCGTTTGGGTCGGCGTAGGTGGCAGTAAGATGCAAGCGCAAGGGTTGCAAAGTATCTTTCCATTAGCCCGTTTGGCAGTCATGGGCTTGGTAGAGGTGATGGCCCAACTCCCTGATCTACTCAAGGCCCGTCGTGAGCTGCTAGAGGCTTTTGCGGCGGCCAATATCGATTGGTTTATCGGTATCGATGCGCCTGATTTTAATTTACGTGTGGCCAAAAAGCTCAAGCCGCAAGGGGTATTTTGTGTGCAGTATGTCAGTCCTTCGATATGGGCATGGCGTGAGTCTCGTATCCATGGCATTAAGGCGGCGACCAATTTGGTCCTATGCTTGTTTCCATTTGAGCTGACAGTGTATGAGCGGCACAATCATCCTGCCATTTGTGTTGGCCATCCGCTATTGCGTACGGTCAATCAAGCGCTTGTGGATACGCCGACCAATCAGCTGCGCAGTGAGCTGGTTTGGCACAATGATGGTTTGCAGCAGTTTTTTATCGAGCGCTTTGATGATGTCAGCCAGCTGATTTGTGTCATGCCAGGCTCTCGCCGTGGGGAGATTAACGCTATCTTACCGTTGATGCTAGATGGTATCCAAAGACTGCTGTTACTTGATCCCAAGCTGTGCTTCATCATTCCAACCGTCGATCAAAACCATCAGTATATCGTGCAAGATGTCATCGATAAGCGCTCAGAGCAGCTGCGCAGCGCCATTGTTGTGGTTTATGATGACCGTCAGCCTAACTTTAGTCAGCAAGCGATGGCGTCTGCTGATATCGTGATGCTGGCATCAGGCACCGCAACCTTTGAGGCGATGCTGCTTGAGCGTCCTATGGTGGTGATTTACCAACTCAACCAGTTGACTTATCAAGTCGCTAAGCGTTTAGTCAAAGTCCCCTACGTGGCATTGCCGAATATTTTAGCTGGTAGTGCGATTGTGCCTGAGCTGATCCAAGATCAGGCCAGTGGTGACAATATCTGTCGCACAGTAATGCGTTTGTTGCAGCCTCGTGCTTATGCTGAGCAAATGCAAAATCTTGTGACTACCAAACTAGAGTTGCAGCAACAAAGCAATCATGATCCTGCAAATAGTGTGGTTGCAGAATGGTTTGCTCAAAAAAACTCATAACGACCGTCTAGGATAGTATGTTTACAAATGGTGTATAACAAGCCGAATGCTATGAGTCATGAGTGCTGGTTAAAAAACAATATCGAAAGTCGTAACGATGCTGATGTTGAGCGTCATAAAAGTGTTGGGGTTAAGGGCATGATAACTATTGATCGTCATATAAATCATATCGATGTTAAAGGCCAATATATGAGTTTGGTGGCTCCGATTCATCTAACAGGCCATCTGCGTATGACCGATGAATGGATACAGGACTTATCTCAATCAAGCTTAGACCTAGAGCGCCAACCATTACAAATAGGCGTCGATGAAGCAGGTCGCGGGCCTTTACTGGGCAGTGTCCATGTGGCTGCTGCTATATTGCCAACGACATGGTCAGGACTGATAGAGAGGCAGCCATTGCAAGACACGCCACTATCAATACTGACCGACTCAAAGCAGCTTAGCGAAAAAAAGCGTGATCTACTATATCCACTGGTGCAGAAACATGCTGTTGGCTATGTCATAGCAGAGATACCAGCGGCAGTGATTGATCAGATCAATATCCTGCAAGCCACCATGCTCGGTATGCGATTGTGTGCAGAGGAGTTGTTAATTAGCATCGCAAAGCAGAGTGCCTATTCAGCAGATACTGCTTCTTTGATATCAGCGCAAGTATTATTCGATGGCAATCGCTGCCCTGAGCTTGATTATAAAGAACTGGCCGCCTCAAAACTAACGCCATCATCTATCGATTGCCAAGCATGGGTAAAAGGCGATGCCCGTCACACCAGTATCGCAGCGGCCAGTGTGTTGGCTAAAGTCAGTCGTGATCAGACCATGTATGATTTGGATGCTCGCCATCCACAGTATGGTATTGCCAAGCATAAAGGCTATCCGACTCAAGCTCATATGGCCGCTCTTGAGCAGTATGGCGCATTGCCTGAGCACAGACGCAGCTTTGCACCTGTGAGACGAGCACTTGAAAACATATAAACGGAAGTTTTAACCAGTCAACTGTATCTTACTATTAAAATAGCCTAAGCATTTAATTCTAAATCAACTATCCCAATATCAGTCCATGTCTATTACCTAGTTTAAAAAAACACCAATTCAAATGATATAATGTCAAGCCATTTGCTACAGATGGTTTTTTTGTAGTTATAAGCGGTGCTTTCCTCCTAAATTGGCATCATTATTGCTGGTTTTAATCATGTTCACCCCGCATTCACATGCTCATACAGTTACTTTAGGATAAATAATGACTTTGAAAACCACAAAGAAAAGTCTTGCCATTGGCCTTTTTGCCGCACTGTTTTTGACCGCCTGTGGCGGAGGTGGCGGAGGTGGAGATGGGGGTGATAGCTCGAGTAACAGTGATGATGATTCCAAATCTTCTACTCCAGTAAAACCGTCTGAGCCTATACAGCCTAATGCGCCGCCTGAAAATGACAAAGCAATCGCTAGCAATGATGCTACCGCCGCACTGGTTGCAAGTAATACCATCAGTCTTGCGCGAAAAGGCTGTGGTCTTAGTGGTTTGTCAGATGATCCAGCGCTTGAAGAGGTTGCTACCAAACACGCTAACTATATCAAGCACGTATTTGCCAACAGCACGCCGACAGCATTTAATGCGCACTATGAAGGTGAAATTAAAGACATTAAAGCATGGACAGGTAGGAACAACCCGTTTTTTACGGGTAATATATTTGAGGACCGTATAACAAAAGCCGCATATCCGAATGCCATGTATGGCGTCACTGAGAATATCGGTCATACAAGGTACTTTAGCTCTGCAGGTGATATTGCAACGCCTGAAAATGCCGCTGAGTCAATGGCCAAATCTTTGCTGGCAGCGCCTTATCATTTGCGCTCTTTGATGATGCCGAGTTTACGTTTGGCAGGGACGAGCATGGTTACTTATACACCTTATGGCAAAAAAGCAGCTTATAACAAAGGCTATGTTTTAAATCACAATGCAGCTGCAACTTCAGCCATTAATAATGCAACTTTTAAAGGTGTTTTTACTTACCCTTGTCAGGACGTCAAAGGTACGGTAACGGCTCTTTATAATGAAAACCCTAACCCAGTCAAAGACACTGGTCGTGACTTATATATGAATCCTATCGGTCAGCCTGTCTATATTCATGTACCATTGGCCGCCAGCATTAAAGTCAGTAATGTAAAGTTCCATGACGTCAAACGTAATATAAATGTGCCCGTTCAATTGCTTGATGCTGATAATGACCCATACAAAGGCCATACTAACTATCAGCTACCAGTAAACGAAGCATTTATTATGCCGCTCACCGATGATCTACAGAGCTGTGACATGCAACGTGCCCCAAATCAAAGTCAGCAATGCGGGCTGTATAGTAATAGTGAGTATCGTGTCAGCTTTGATGTGTTAATCGATAATAAAACCTTAAATAAACAATCGTTTACTTTTACCACCGGTGAGGTGACTTATTAGCTATAGTCGATACTAAATAAAATGGATAGGTTATTTAATAATGCGAAATTGGTATAAGTCTTCTAGCTTGCTGTGCCTACGCCGACAGAGGCTATAAAACCAACATTAAAAAACTAAGCATCCCAGTTCCGCTGTATATTTTTCATATTAGACTGACTATAAGTGACCTAGATAGCATAGAGCAAGAAGGGCTGAAGCAGATAACTGGTTCAGCCCTTATTGTTTAGACTGTTTGGAAAGTGTTTTCAGCTACGAAACGTGTAAACCTCTGCAAACTGCTGTCTTAAAATGATGAGTTCGGCTGCTTTAAGAAGGCTTCCTCTTCTTCAGTCGACTCACGATCCAATACGTCGTTACGATGCGGATAGCGGCCAAATCGATCAATGATTTCTTTATGACGGTGCTCAAAATCTAGCGTATTTTCATCATTTAGCTGCTCAAACAGCGGCAAATAGCGTTCATGTATCATCGCTGATTCAGAATGCATAAATGGCATAATCATAAATTTTCGCCACTGTGTTGGTAGGTTGTCAAACTGAGGCTGTGCGATGGCCTCCTGTGCCAATACCAGTGCCATACCATCTTGTGCAAAAGCATCCGCTTGCTTACGGCACAGATTACGTGAAAACTGATCTAACACAATAATTTCTGCCAGACGTCCTGCCAAAGCAGTGATTGAGCTGTTGCTGTCGGTTGGTGCGTCCACAGTTCGCCAAGTGACACATTCTCCTTGTTTAGCCGCTTCCCAAATCTTGCCAAACTTCTCTTTTATCTGTTTATCAAACTCGTCGTTTTGTGCAAACCAATATTGTTCGTTGTTTTTATCAAACCAAAAACTCAACACGGCTCGCGCATCAGAATTAAGATGCTCTAAGTTAATGCTGGTGAGATCAATTTGCGCTGATTGGCTTTGGTTGGTAGCGGTAGAGTAATCCGTTGATAATGACATAAGGTCTTCTTTTTATGATGAATTTAATCTACTATATCTCAAATATTTATATCTGTCATGCTACCAGCAGCAGTGAGGGCTTGAAACTGAGCGTACGCCCTAATTAAATCTCAATCAAATCAAGGATGAGCAATATGGCTATCGAAGCCTTTACTTCCAAATGGATGACCGAAGAGCATGGCATGGTATATGACAGTGCGCTAAAAATGTTCAACAGTTGGGCAGACAAAGATGAGCAGTGGCGTGAAAACGGCATGATAGACCGTGAAGCCTGGTACGAAGCAGGTAAGATGGGGTTTTTGTGTGCCTCTATGCCAGAGGAGTACGGGGGTAGTGGTGGTGATTTTGGTCACGAAGCCGCTATCCTTTTAGCACAAGCGCAGGCCAACCAATCAGGGTTTGGCGGTATGGTACACTCAGGCATCGTGGCACCATATATCTTAAAGCACGGTACTGAAGCACAAAAGAAAGCATGGCTGCCTAAAATGGCAACGGGCGAGTATGTTGGTGCTATTGCCATGACCGAGCCTTCGACGGGCTCTGATTTACAGGCCATCAAAACCTATGCAGTGAAAGATGGTGATGATTATATTATCAATGGTTCAAAGACATTTATCACCAATGGTCAACATGCCAATCTTATTCTTTTGGCCTGTAAGACAGATCGCAATCAAGGTGCGCAGGGGGTTTCACTACTCGTTGTGGAGACGGACGGCTTAGCAGGGTTTGAGCGTGGCCGTAACCTTAAAAAAACAGGTATGTCTGCACAAGATACCTCAGAGCTGTTCTTTAGCAATGTACGTGTGCCACAAAAAAACGTACTGGGCGGGGTTGAAGGTCTGGGTTTTATTCAGATGATGCAAGAGCTGCCACAAGAGCGCTTAATTATCGCAGTAAGTGGTTGCGGCGCTATCAAGTTGGGGCTAGAGCTTACGCTGGCATACGTAAAGGACCGCACCGCCTTTGGTAAGTCAATTTGGACATTTCAAAATACCCGCTTTAAGATGGCTGAAGTGCAAGCAGACTATCTCGCAGTCAAAGCGTTGTGTGACTCTGCTATTGAGGCTTTGATTGAGGGGCGCTTGACGGCCGCACAAGCGTCATTGGTTAAATACTGGGTCACCGAAAAACAGTGTAAGGCCATGGATGAGTGTTTACAGCTGTTTGGGGGTTATGGTTATATGACGGAATACCCCATCGCTCGTATGTATGCTGATGCTCGTGTACAAAAAATATATGGCGGCACCAACGAGATTATGAAGGAATTGGCCTCACGTTCTATGTAGTGGCTTATGGTTGAGGAGGGCGCATCCTTCTCAAGAGGTCATTATGTATCACCGCTTCAATTAAAAGGATTTATCATGCCCCAGACTGCTTATATCTATGATGCCATCCGTACCCCACGTGGCAAAGGAAAAAAAGATGGCGCTCTTCATCAAGCATCACCGATTTGGCTGGCACGTACTTTACTTATCGCCTTACAGCAGCGCCACGGTTTAGATACCCGCTTGGTAGATGATATCGTGCTTGGCTGTGTAACGCCAGTCGGTGAGCAGGGCTCTGATATTGCCCGTATCGCTGCGCTTGATGCAGGCTGGGTTCAAAGTGTCGCAGGTGTGACATTATCACGCTACTGTGCTTCAGGCCTTGAATCCATCAATCTTGCTGCAGCCAAAGTCATGTCTGGTATGGAAGATATGGTCGTGGCTGGCGGTATTGAATCAATGAGCCGTGTGCCTATGGGCTCTGATGGCGGCGCATGGTATATGGATCCTCGGGTCAATGATGCCACCAACTATGTGCCTCAAGGCGTAGGCGCTGACACGATCGCCACCCTAAAAGGCTTTAGCCGTACTGATGTTGATGCGTTTGCAGCCGAATCCCATCGCCGAGCTGCCCATGCATGGGAGCAAGGCTACTATGATAAATCCGTCATACCCGTTACAGATATTAATGGCATGCTGCTACTTGATAAAGATGAGACCATTCGCCCCAATACAGAGGTGAAAACCTTAGCGGGCCTCAAGCCCTCATTTATGACGCTGGGTCAAATGGGCTTTGACAGTGTGATCTTAGACAAATACACCACGATTGAAAACATCAACCACGTGCATCATGCTGGTAATTCATCCGGTATCGTGGATGGTGCTGCCATCTGCCTCGTTGGTAGTGCTACAGCGGGGGAGCGAGCGGGTCTTAAACCACGTGCTAAAGTGACCATGGCAGCGGTCATTGGCTCTGAGCCGGCCATCATGCTGACCGGCCCAACACCTGCGTGCCAAAAAGTACTGAATAAAGCCCGCATGACGGCTGATGATATCGATCTTTGGGAAATCAATGAAGCCTTTGCAGCCATACCCATGAATACTGCTGATGATCTTGGTGTGTCATTGGATAAAGTAAACGTCAACGGTGGTGCGATTGCGATGGGTCACCCCCTTGGCGCAACAGGCGCAATACTGATGACGACTGTGCTTGATGAGCTTGAGCGCCGTGATCTGAATACGGCGATGATCACCCTTTGTGTCGGTGGGGGTATGGGTATTGCAACGATCATTGAACGTGTATAAAACGATTATAAAAACACTCATAAAGCAGGATGCGACACGGCTTTGAATGATTCATCGTATAGGACAATAACTTAAGAAGGACCTAATATGAGCACCAATAGCGTAGATGCCATCAATGCACTAAACCACTTTTTTGCTGAATCTGATAATGGCATTCTCACGGTCACTATCGACCAAAGCGATCGCAAGATGAACGTCATCGGTGAGGGTTTCAATGACGCCTTTGCTGCAATGACGGAGGTTTTTATAAGTGACAAAGAAGCAAAAGGTTTAATTCTAACCTCAGCCAAATCAACCTTTATGGTTGGTGCTGATCTTGATCAATTAGCAACGATTACGACTGCTGAGCAAGCGTTTGATTTGGTTGAAGGGCTAAAGACGAGCTTACGTAAGCTTGAGACTGCTGCTAAACCAGTCGTCGCTGCGATAACGGGTACCGCATTAGGTGGTGGCCTTGAGCTTGCCTTAGCGTGTCATTATCGTATTGCCATCGACTCACCTAAGGTCACGCTTGGTTTGCCTGAAGTAAAGCTTGGTTTGCTGCCTGGTGGCGGTGGCACGCAGCGTCTGCCACGTCTGATTGGGATTCAAAGAGCCGTTGAGCTGATGACACAAGGCAAAGCACTGCGGCCAACACAAGCGCTAGACATTGGAATTATCGATGACGTTGCTAGCGACAATAACGAACTTATTGCCAAAGCAAAAGCGTGGATCAATGACAACCCCAAAGCGCAGCAGCCATGGGACAGCAAAGGCTTTAAAATTCCAGGTGGGGACAGTACACATCCAAAAGTGGTGCAAATGCTCTCTATCGCCCCAGCGATGGCCAACCAAAAGTCACACGGTAATTATCCTGCTATTACACACATTTTGTCTAGTGTGTTTGAAGGCTGTCTAACGGATATTGATAATGGTTTACAGATAGAGTCACGGTACTTTGTCGCTTGCCTGCTCTCGTCTGAATCCAAAAACATGATGAATACCCTTTGGACGCAACTAAACAGTATCAAAAAAGGCCAGTCACGCCCTGACGGTTTTGAGCGCTCAACAGTCAGCAAGGTAGGCGTCTTAGGCGCTGGCATGATGGGTGCAGGTATTGCCTATGTGTCAGCTAAGGCCGGCATAGACGTGGTGTTGTTAGATACCACTATCGAAGGCGCTGACAGAGGCAAAAGCCACTCGGTTCAGCTGTTAGACAAGGCGATCAGCCGTGGCCATGCAACAGAAGAAAAAAAGCAGGCGCTACTTGATAAGATTGAGACCACAGTTTCTTATGCTGATTTAGCAGGCTGTGATTTGGTGATTGAAGCAGTCTTTGAAGACATGGGTATCAAAGCGGAGTGCACACGCAAGTCTGAAGCTGTGATGCCAGAGACTGCTGTTTACGCATCAAACACCTCGACACTACCAATCACTGAGCTTGCTAAAGCCAGTAAACGGCCACAGCAGTTTATCGGTCTGCATTTCTTCTCGCCAGTCGACAAGATGCCCTTAGTAGAAATTATTGTCGGTGAAAAGACCGATGCTGCGACTGTAGCCAAAGGTATTGATTATGTGGGTCAAATTGCAAAGACGCCAATCGTGGTTAATGACAGCCGTGGTTTTTATACCTCTCGTGTGTTTGCTACTTATGTTTCAGAAGGTATTGCGATGCTAGGCGAAGGCGTCCACCCACGCAGTATCGAAGTGGCTGGTATCAAGTCAGGTATGCCGATGCCGCCACTTGCTCTACAAGATGAGGTGTCGCTAAGCCTATCCCTGCACGTCATGCAGCAAACCAAACAGGCAATAGAAGCGCAAGGCAAAGCCTTTACTCCGCATCCTGCTATGGCAATAATACAAAAGATGGTCAACGAGCTTGGTCGTGAGGGTAAAAAAGTTGCTAAAGGCTTTTATGACTATCCTGAAAAAAGCGAAAAGCGCCTATGGCCTGGGCTGACTGAGCTTTATCCAACCAGCGATGAGCAGCCTTCGCAGACAGAGCTGGTAGACCGTCTGCTTTATGTACAAGCCAACGAGGCGGCCAAATGCTACGAAGAAAACGTCGTCCGCACCGTCGCTGATGCCAACGTCGGCTCGATCTTTGGCTGGGGTTTTGCGCCCAACCAAGGCGGTACGCTGCAGTTTATCAACTCCATGGGTGTCGATAGATTTGTCAAGCGTAGTCGTGAGCTGGCAAAGACATATGGTGAGCGCTTCATACCGGCGCAAATATTAGTGGATATGGCTGAAAAAGGTGAGGAGTTTGTCGATGATTAATCCAGCTGAGGCGATGCAAGATTGTCTAACAGGTTTACGTGTCGTGGACTTGACACGCAACCTTCCAGGCCCGTTTGCGACCAGATTGCTCGCTGACTTGGGGGCTCAAATTATCAAAATCGAGCCAAAAAACGGTGATCCCGCCCGCGCTTTTGGTGAGCTGTTTACTGCCCTAAATCATGGTAAAGAGACGCAAAAAGTTGACTTTCGAGATAAGCTGGGTATCGATGCAATCAAAGCGCACCTAAAGGATGCCGACGTCATGCTTGATAGCTTCCGGCCTAGCGTGCTCAAGGGTATGGGACTTGACTCTGAAACCTTACACGCTATTAATCCCAGGTTGGTCATGGTATCCATCACAGGTTATGGTGTGGTTGATGGTAGCACTGTCAGTCATAACTGGGCGAATAAAGCGGGCCATGATATCAACTTTATGGCGATGAGCGGCGTGCTTGATCAGCTCAAAACAGCTGATGGTGAACAAGCCATGCCCAATATTCAGTTTGCTGATTTGGCAGGTGGCAGTGACACGGCAGTGATCGCTCTTTTGGCTGCTGTGTTTGCAGCACAGCGCACCGGACAAGGTCGTCATGTTGCCGTTAGTATGACCCATAGTTTGTATCAGCATATGGTCATGCCAAAAGCCACTGGTAAGCTGGTGGCGAGCTTCTCTGGTGAAGTCCCTAAGCCACAACAGGATTTTTTAGGAGGGCTACTGCCTTGCTATCGTCTCTACAAAACCGCAGATGACCGTTATATGGCAGTTGGTTCGCTAGAGCTGAAATTTTGGCAAGGCTTGTGCGATATACTAAAGCTGCCTGAGCTTAAGACCAAGCATTGGCAGATGAATGTGCTGCCCAATAGCAAAGCCAGCCAAGAGGCAGCACAAATAGTAGCTGATGCCTTTGCCAGTCAAGATCTTGCACACTGGCAGCAGGTTTTTGAATCCACTGATGTCTGCGTGACCCCAGTATTAACCTTGCAGGAGGCCACGGCTCATCCTTTATTTGCCCATCAAGATGAGCACTATGCAACCCTAGGCTGGCAGTAAAGCAGTATAGTTGCAGTCGCGCTTTGGGGCTTATGACAGCTTTGTTTACAACTGACTGTATGTAGCGATAAATATATGCCAAAAACCCCTTAAATATTATTTTGGACTGGCGGACCATACTGGTGAGCGGATGATACCTTGTCCTGACTTACCAAATGCTTTGCCACTTTCTAAAGACTTGATGGTCAAGACGCCTTTACCGCCTTGGGTGGAGGCATAGACCACACGTTTGCCATTCGGTGAAAAGCTGGGCGCTTCATCGATGCCAGTGTTGCCCAGATTGGCGGTGACTGCGCCCTTGGTATTCATAATGGCAGCTGAGCGACCGTTTAAAAAAGCGATTTGAGTGCCGTCACTACTAAACTGCGGGCTGGTGGCATAACCGCTATTAGATATCTGTGTAGTACGTCCACTCCCAAACTCGTAGCGATAGATTCTTGGCTTATTAAAGCCTGTTCGATCCGAAACAAAAACAAAAGACTTCCCATCAGGGGCATAGCTTGGCTGTACTTCATTGCTAGGCCAGCTGATCAGTCTTCTAGGTTGGCCACCACTGGTACTGATCTCATAGATATCAGCGTTGCCTTGATAGCTGCTAGAAAACAGGATTTTTCTACCATCAGGGGAGAAAGAAGGGCTTAAGTTGCTACCGGGAAAGGGGGTTAAGACACGAGCCCCGCCACCATTGATATTTTGCACATAAATGGTTGGATATGACTGGTCACGCTGAACGGTATAAGCGATGTGAGAAGCATCAGGCGACCATGCAGGGGAGAAGATAGAGCCTTTTACCTCAGTAATGGTTCTGGCGTTTTCACCATCGGCGTCCATGACTTTTAGGCGAGAGATCTTGTCTTTGCCGAGTCCCGTCTCTTCGATATAAGCAATACGTCCTGAGAAGTCTCCCGGGGTACCTGTGACCAACTCATAGATCTTATCAGCGATCACATGACCGGCGTAACGTAAGCTTTGCGGGTCGTTATCCGAGGTGAGGCTTTGTTTTCCCTCGAGTACGTTGCCAGACTTTACCTCTATGACTTCATAGTCTGTGATGACTTTTCCGCGGTTGCTACGGGTGCTGCCAACCACTAAGTAAGGAATGCCTAAGCTTTGCCAGACAGGTAGGCTGCCAGCCAACTCGCTACTGCTGTGTGGCTGCTGGGGCAAGTCGTTATTGGTGACATTCAGCTCCGTGCGACTTAAGTCATTTAAAATAACAGAGGAGAGGAGGCGGTCACCGGCAAAAGGCACGAGCGCCACTTGGTTCTGCTGTACGGGGATCTCATAGTCTAATTGTAAGACAACAGGGTTGGCGGATACACTAGGAGCAATTAGTAGGCTCGCAGCGCTGGCAAGTAATGTTATTAATAGTTTTTTGTGAGTACGCATAGCCAAGTCAGGCTCCTAAAGAAGTGAATAGGTAGTTGTGATGATATTTTAAGGCGATTATTACGTTAAGACAATAAGGCACTCAGTGCAAGTTGCTTAAGCAATTTACTTAAATGAGTGGTGGAAGAGGATAGTGGCGATAATCTGAAAAGGTGACGCTCACTCAGTTGCTGCCGTTAAATTGTACGGTAAAAGTAGGATACTTGGGGTCATCCACATCAATGGGGAAGTTACGAGTATCAAGCACTGCTTGCTTGGCCGCCTCGTTTACGGCGCTGTCTGATCCTGATACAGACACATCGACCACATCACCATTGTTATTGACAGTAATGGTCAAGGTTGCCCGTTGAGTGGATCCTTTAGATGCGACTGGTGGGTTATAATTGCGCTTAATTAAATTGATAATTTCACTGTTATTAGCACCTCGGTTGCCACTTGAGGCAGAGCGACTACGTCCTTTTTCCGTGCTCGCAGTATTAGGGTTACTAGATACTGTAGGCTGACCATCCGATAAGCTGATGCTTTTGTTTGAACCATCCGAGCTGCCAGTGTCGATTTTTATATTACGATCACTGCTGGTTGGAGGGTTAATCTTAGGAGGATTGTTCTCTTTATAACGAAGCGCTTCAAGTGCTTCACGTTCTGCTTCTCGTTGCTGCCTTTTTATCTCTTCGGCACGCTGTAACTCTTGCCGTGTCGACTCGTCTAACTGTGCGGCCATTTCAGCTATGTTACGCTCGTATTCTCGATTTCGCTCAAGCAGGCGTTGGCGATGCTCTTGTGACATCAGTATGGGTTTGTCAGTAGGATCATTTGCAGGCGTAAACACAGGTGTTTGTTTTGGGTTGGGCTGCGAGCGTTGCCCAGTGCTATCTTGAGTGGCACTATTGCTATTGTTGTTTGCACTCATTTGTGGAGCAGATGCAGTGCTGCCCCCATCAGTGGTTCTGCTGGTCGTACGCTCATCACTACTGGCGGCTTGCATCGCTGTTCGGTTAGCGATGATTTGCGCTTGCATCTCGGCCAACTCCTCAGGTGAGACCATGGTGGTTTCAATACTGCCAGCAGTTTCTATCACAGGAGTTTGATAGGTATAAATGACTATCCCAAGTACGACGCCATGCGCCAGTATGCTAAGTAGCGTCGGCAGCGTGATGCCATCACCTTCGGGTGGGGTTGGCACATAGACCACAGGCGCCTTATTCATAGTGATCCCCCTTATTGTAACTTGGGCGGCGGGAGAGGAGAGCCGGTTAATAGCCCTACCTTTTCGATGCCGGCTTGCTGCAGGTTTGCCATGAGTGCCATGACAGCGCCGTATTGGTTGTTTTGATCGGCATTGATCATGACCTGAATGGGCGGCGCACCAGTGTTGTTGTTTTGCATCTGTAAGTTCGATAGGGTATTGATCAGTTCCGGCTCACTGATTGGCATATCGATGTTGTTTTCATAGCTGATAAAGATCTCGCCGCTACCGGTTAATGAGATGATAATAGGCAACTGTTGTTGGCTCATGGTGTTGGTTTGCTCTTTAGGCAAGTCAACATCGACACCTGTGGTCAGCATGGGTGCAGTTACCATAAATATCACCAACAGCACGAGCATGACGTCGATATAAGGGACGACGTTTATTTCAGCATTTAGGGGCTTGTTTTCACGGCGATATGGACTTTGTCTCATAGTCCTTTAGCCCTAGCCACTGCGGCGCTATTTTCAGCAATGACAGTCTCTCTTTCTGTCTCAAATGAATGTTGAGTATTGGTCTCACGCTGTAGCATACCCGTCATCTCGTCGCAAAATAAAGCACGGGACTCATAGAGACGCTGCGCCTTGGCAGTAAAATGATTGTAAGCCAGTACAGCAGGAATCGCAGCAAACAGTCCCATGGCGGTTGCGATCAAAGCCTCAGCGATACCAGGCGCCACAGCAGCGAGAGTCGCTTGCTCTGTTTGTGATAGACCCAAAAAGGCATTCATAATACCCCAGACGGTACCAAACAAGCCGACATAAGGTGCCACTGAGCCGATACTGGCAAGGATAGGTGTGCCTGATTCAAGCAGCTGCTGCTGACGCCCGAGTCCTACTCGTAGCTTGCGCTCTACACCATCAATGATGTCGTCTTTGGGCTGGCGTTTTTTGTGCATTCTTAAATATTCAGAAAACCCAACATAAAATATCTGCTCAAGTCCTTGGCGTTCAGGCGAGCTTTGTACCCCTTGGTAGAGTTTGGCCAGATCCTCACCTGACCAAAACCAAGACTCAAACTGCTCATCAAAGTTTTTGGCGGTGCCTAGACGTGCACTGAGACGAAATATCATCACCCAACTGAGTACAGATGCCAATAACAGCAGTGCCATCACAATCTGTACCAATAAGCTGGCTTGGGTAATCAGGTCTATAATATTCAATGATTCAGGCATGTAACGAACTCGCTAATGATAAGGGGTAACTGGTCAAGCAATCACACTACAACCAAAGTAATACCAAAGGCAAAAAATGATGAGCGCTGTCAAACTCGTGTAGTCTACTATAGGTCGTATCTGTACTTGTTTACCGTGTAATAATGAGTTTGATAATGATAGAGCCATAACACAATATAACTCAATATTTATGATAAAAACCATTGTCCTAATCCGACCTTTGTAGTTTACTTCTAATTGGGTCAAAGGTCATGCAATATCTTTTTGGACCAGTTGGGCACGGGTAATGATTGAATTTGTGTCCTAATTTCTCTAAAATGTTGCGCTTTGTTACCGCTGCCTTTTTTATAAAGAGGTCATCACATCCTTGCTGACCTCTTAGGGCGTGTTGAATGTTCAACACGCCCTAATTATTTTAGGCGCTTATCAATCGGTTCTTTTTACTAGTCACTAGCTAGCTGGGTACGACAATTATGAATGCAATTGAACGCTATTTTGGGATCGATGGTGACAATACCACGATCAAAACGGAAATCCTAGCCGGTATTACCACCTTCTTGACGATGGCTTATATCATCTTTGTCAACCCCAGTATATTGGCAGAGGCGGGTATGGACAGGGGAGCAGTATTCGTTGCTACTTGTCTTGCTGCTGCGATAGGTTGTTTTATCATGGGTATTTATGCCCGCCTGCCAGTAGCCTTGGCACCAGGTATGGGTCTCAATGCCTTTTTCACCTATGGTGTGGTTTTGGGGATGGGCTATACGTGGCAAACGGCATTAGGTGCTGTATTTTTATCAGGTATTATCTTTATTCTTTTAAGCTTATTTAAGATTCGTGAATGGATCATCAACGCCATTCCGACCAGCCTTAAGCAGGGTATCGTCGCGGGTATCGGGGCGTTTTTGGCATTTATTGCTTTGCAAAGCTCAGGCGTCATCGTCAGCCAAGAGGCGACACTTGTGACGCTTGGAGATATGAAATCCTTTTCACCCATGATGGCGGCCTTAGGCTTCTTTGTGATCATAGGTCTGGTGTATAAAAAAGTACCTGGTGCTGTGACGATTGGCATCTTACTGATTACTATTATCAGCTTACTGACAGGTCATACTGAGTTTGCAGGCATCATGTCAGCGCCGCCATCGGTTGCACCGACGCTCATGCAGCTGGATATTGCAGGGGCTTTTGATGTAGCAATGATCAGTGTGATTTTTGCTTTCTTGTTTGTGGATTTATTCGATACCACAGGAAGCTTGGTAGGTATCGCCAGCAAAGCCGGTTTGGTGGATAAAAATGGCAATATTCCAAATATGGATAAAGCGTTGTTGGCCGATTCAACAGCGACCGTGGCAGGGGCAGTGCTGGGCACGTCATCTACGACCAGCTATATCGAAAGTGCCTCAGGCGTGGCCTCAGGTGGCCGTACGGGTCTGATGGCCGTGACCGTTGGTGTGCTGTTTGTGCTCAGTATTTTCTTTGCACCGCTGGCAGGTATGATTCCTGCGTATGCGACTGCGGGCGCTATTTTTTATGTGTCAGTCTTGATGTTGTTTACGCTAAAAGACATCAATTGGGAAGATCTCACTGAGTCTGCGCCTGTAGCGGTTGTATTGCTGCTCACGCCGCTGACGTACTCAATCGCTGATGGTATCGCTCTTGGCTTCATTACTTATACTGCGGTGAAGCTGATGACAGGTAAGTTTTCTGACATTACGATTGCTGTCTGGGTGCTAACCATTGTGTTATTGGCAAAGATTGTATTGCTATAAACTTCAGTACTGTTTTTTGCGTCTTATTATGACAAACCCTTCCTATTGTTTATACATAGGGAGGGTTTTTTACTATTAAAAGCACATTTAGATAAGTTGGTTTTTGCCATTATCGATAGATTTGTCGAGCTAAAGTATGCATGGTGATAAATGAAAAGACACAAAAAAGCCCTCGCATTTCTGTAGATAAGCCAACTGTTTGTTTTTAAATGGTATATTTATTATGATATAGAGATGATATCGTTAGTTTGATTGCTGTATTCATGATAATATAAACAGGTTAAGCGCATCACCTCAATCAACGCCGTAGAGGTTTTTCTTACAGTGAATTAGCGTCATACAAGACTGCAAACGTAGATATTCATCTAAGCATTATTATCAGGTGGTTCACATTGCCTGCAGGATTTTTGCTACTGTACTATCGAGCAGTCACACTCCTTTCACTACAGACAAGAAGAAGGCACTAATGCCGCTTAACTGTTCGTTGTTGCCTTTGCATTGTTAACGTAGCATGTTTAACGTTCGACGACATACTTAACCGTCTCCAGCTGATGCTGGATTTGTTCGTTTTGTGATGGCGCCGTTTGGTATTTTTAATCTCTATTAATCATTAACGTATCGTTAATACGATGGTTTTAGCGCCAATTTGATTAAATCATTAGCGTGAGCGCAAATTTGTCTGTTATTAGGCAGGATTGTGACCGTTTTATTATTGATTGTTGTTTTATACAGGTATAAAAATACTCCGACGCACCATTTATTATGGTTTTTTAAACGATAGTTGTGGAGTTGGTATGAACCCAATAGATCAGTTTACCCCGAAAGAGCCCATCTTATTTAAGCCTACTGACTTGCTGACGCCTGAATATATCACGCACTCAAGCGAGGAGCTGTATGCGCGTATTTCACCGCTATATAGTGTGGATGAAGATCGCTGGTTGACCGAGCTGCTTCCTCTGGCACAGCCTACTGACAAAGAGCGTGATGATGCAAGCGAGCAGACTCGCAAATTAGTCGAGCATGTTCGTAGTGATGGCAAAGCCGTGAAGATGGTCGATTCGCTGCTACTAGAGTACAGTCTGGATACCCAAGAGGGCATCTTGCTAATGAGCTTGGCTGAAGCTTTGATACGTGTGCCGGACAGCTATACTGCTGATGCGCTTATCCGTGACAAAATGAGCGTGGCTGACTGGAAAAAACACTTAAAAGACGATAATAATTTTATCGTTAATGCCTCGACTTGGGGCATGATGATGACGGGCCGTGTGGTCAGTATTGATAGCAGCACCACTGCTTCTGGGTTTTTGGATCGTATGACCAAACGCATGGGTGAGCCGATGATTCGGGCGGCGATGCAAAAAGCCATGCGCATCATGGGTCACCAGTTTGTGCTGGGTGAGACCATCGAAGAGGCGAATAAAAACAGTCAGCCTTACCGTAATAAAGGCTATACCTATTCGTTTGATATGCTAGGTGAAGCAGCGGTCACCAATAAAGATGCAGAAAAATACTTTAATGACTATCTGCATGCGATCAAATCGACTGCTAATGTCAAGGTCAAAGAAGGTATGCCCAAGCCGTCAGTGTCGATCAAGCTGTCTGCTCTGCATCCACGTTATGAAGCGACACAAGAAGCGCAAGTGATGGGGCTGCTGCGCCAGCGCTGTATGCTGCTCATTGAAGCGGCTCGTGAGGTCAATGTTGATCTGAGTATCGATGCAGAAGAAGCAGATCGTTTAGAGATTTCTTTAAAGCTGTTTGAGTCTTTGTACCGTGACGCTCTAACGGCTGGCTGGGATGGATTGGGTCTGGTTGTTCAAGGCTACTCAAAGCGGGCTATCGCTATATTTGCTTGGCTTGCACGCTTGGCAAAAGAAGTCGGAGATCGCATTCCACTGCGGTTGGTTAAGGGCGCCTACTGGGACTTTGAAATCAAACTGGCGCAAGAAAAAGGCTTGTCAGGCTATCCGGTATGGACTCGTAAAGAAGGCACCGACGTGGCTTATCTGGCCTGTGCCCGTTACTTATTGTCTGAGCATTTACGTGGCCTGATTTGGCCTCAGTTTGCCACACACAACGCCCATACTTTGGCCTCTGTCATGACCATGAGTAGCCATAAGGATTTTGAATTCCAGCGCTTACATGGTATGGGTGATGCGCTCTACGATCACATTTTGCAGGCCTATAGTATTCCTGTACGTATCTACGCGCCTGTCGGTGCACATAAAGACTTGCTGCCGTATCTGGTACGTCGTTTGTTAGAAAATGGGGCCAACAGCTCGTTTGTACATCAGCTACTAGACAAATCTTATCCGATTGAGCAGCTCACGGTGCATCCGTATGATAAGTTGCTGGCGAATGAGACATTGCACAACTCAGCGATACCACAGCCATTGGATATCTATGGCAAACGTCGTGCCAGCTTTGGTCCTAACATATTTATCGAGTCGCAGTGGCAGCCGTTTAAAGATGCTATCGACCGCCATATGGACAAAACATGGTCAGCGACCCCTATTATCAATGGGCAAGCGATCAACGAGTATAGCGCTGATGACCAAAAGCAAGCGCTTGAAAGTCATACGGTACGTGCGCCATGGAATCATGATGTGATAGCAGGGGATGTGCAGTATGCTAATGCTGACATTGCCCAACAAGCCATCGATGCTGCAGTTGCAGGCCAACAAGCGTGGCAAGAGGTACCTGCTGCTAAGCGTGCTGAGATATTGCGTAAAATTGCTGATTTGTATGAAGAGAACTACGCTGAAGTGATGGCGCTATGTCAAATCGAAGCGGGAAAAACCACACAAGACAGTATTGATGAGATTAAAGAAGCGGTAGATTTTTGTCGCTTTTATGCAGATGAAGCAGAGCGCCTCGCATCACAAGCTCATGAGTTTACTGACTTGTCAGGCAAGCAGGTACGTCAGGTTTATAAAGCCCGTGGCACCTTTGTCTGTATCAGTCCTTGGAACTTCCCATTTGCGATTTATAGCGGTCAGATTGTGGCGGCTTTGGCAGCAGGAAATACGGTTGTGGCCAAACCTGCCGAACAAACCAGCTTGATTGCGCATTTCGCTGTTCAGTTGATGTACCAAGCCGGCGTACCAGCCAGTGCGTTACAGTTCGTCACGGGTGCTGGTGAAGTGGGCGCCGCCTTGACAGCAGCAGATAACTTGGCGGGTGTGGTGTTTACAGGCTCAACACAGACCGCTCAACGCATCAATCAAAGCTTAAATGATCATGCCCAAGCCAGTGGAGAGCTGCCTGTATTGATAGCTGAGACGGGTGGTCAAAACGCCATGATTATCGACTCAACTGCACTGCCTGAACAAGTGGTACAAGATGCTGTGCTCTCAGCATTTGGCTCAGCGGGACAGCGCTGCTCAGCGTGTCGTATTTTGTGTATCCAAGAGGATATCGCTGATAACCTGATTGAGCTGCTGCAAGGCAATATGGCAGAGCTGGTGGTGGGTAACCCAACATACGTCGCAACCGACGTCGGCCCCGTGATTGATGCGACAGCTAAAAAGGCTTTGGATGCTCACATCGAACGTATGCAGTCTGAGCCAACCACCAATATCTTAGCGCAAGCGCCGATGAGCGCTCATTCAGTGGTCAGCGAAGAGCGATCTACTTTTGTATTGCCAACTGCTATTGAGGTCCAAAGCATTGATGTTATTGGTGGTGAGCACTTTGGCCCGATACTTCATGTCTTGCGCTATCAGGCTCGTGACTTGGATAAACTCATCGATGCGATTAATGCGACTGGATACGGCCTGACTTTAGGTATTCATAGCCGTATTGAAAGTGTGGCTGAGCACATCGAACGCCGTACAGTAGTGGGTAACACCTACATCAATCGGAACCAGATCGGTGCTATCGTCAACGTCCAGCCTTTTGGTGGCTGCGGTTTGTCTGGGACAGGTCCAAAAGCAGGTGGCCCGCATTATGTCGCCCGTCTGATGCGTCTGACGAATGAGCCATTAAGTGCTGAAAACAAAGCGAGCGCTGCAAGCAGTGCCGTCTCATCTATCCAAGCAGAAAACGTATAAGGAGTAGCAATATGGCGACTGAGTTTAAAAAAGATCATGCCCAAGCTTGTGAAGCGTGGCGGTTACTGAGCGCAGTAGAGCGTGCTGCTTATTTACAAGCTGCTATTCCTAAACTGGCACTACTGACAGGCAATGCCAATAAGGCACGGCGATTATTCAGTCATTTATTAGAGCAAGCGCCTCGTCTAGATGACGTGCAGCGCATGACTGGTGCTACTGGTGAGTCTAATGACTTATATGTGACGGCACGTGGAAAAACCATGGTCATCGGTGGCGAGTCAGCCAAAGCCATGGCTGTACTTGGGCAGCTGATCGCTGCGTTATTAACGGGCAATGAGGTGATACTGCATTGCCCAAGCCAAGAAGACATGTGTGAGGCCGCTGCCAAAGCGCTTTATGCCACGGGTATCAGTGACAACGTATTAAGTGTCGCTAATGATTCGCAGACTGTGACCTTGCTGTATATCGATCGTCTGGCGCAGGTGGCAGTGGCAGGCAGTCTTGCTGAGATTCAAGAAATCAGTCAAACCCTAGCAAATACTGATGGCATCTTAACGCAAGTGATCGCTGTGACAGATATGGAAGGATTTTGTGAAATGCTCACTCCAGACTATCTGTATCGCTTTGTCACTGAACGTGTGATCACCATTAATACGACGGCGATCGGTGGTAATGCCAGTTTACTTGAGCTGGGTGCGGATTAATGCAGTTACAGTAGCATGGGTTTATAATCTATAAGCATAAGTACTGTTTTTAATGGAACCAATAAAAAGAGGTCTGTCAGCGATGGGCCTCTTTTTTTGTTGAATCCACTAGGATCATTTAACCATGGCTTCTAAATTTAAACCTAGCTTGAATATCACATCCGTATACACCAAACCCCGCTTGAATCACCGCCCAATTACCCCCATACTCTAAACACTGATTAATAATAAATAGCCTAAGCATATATGTCTGATAATTCAACAACAACGCCCAATATCACCACTGCTCTACATCGTTTTGATCAGCAAAATAATGAGCTGCCAGTTCTTGTCAAAGACCAGCATTATCTGAGCCGTCTTGAGCGAGAATTGGCCCGTGCTGCTGTCTCTAAAAACCAAGCGTCCAAAAACAAAGGGTTTGATAAAGGTCAAGATAATAACCAAAACCCCGATGCAGCGACCGATGAGCAAAGTAAGGTTGCTCATGAACTGGCAAAAAAACGGGCGCAGTACGATAAAGTCAAAACCCGCTCGCAGCTGGCAGTACAAGCTCGTATCGACAGTATTCCAAAAGATCTGGCGAGCACACTAAATCCAGACTTGCCTGTCAGTCAGCGTGCCGATGATATCGTGCAAGCCATTATTGATAATCAAGTCATTATCGTGGCAGGGGAGACGGGCTCTGGTAAAACCACTCAACTGCCAAAGCTTGCTATGCTGGCAGGACGTGGTATCACCGGGCAAATTGGCCATACCCAGCCGCGTAGACTGGCAGCGAGAAGTGTCGCCAATCGTATCGCTGAAGAGTTGGGTGAGTCACTGGGTAACACCATCAGCTTTAAGATTCGTTTTAATGAACAAGGTACTGCGCAGTCCGTTGTTAAGCTGATGACTGATGGTATTTTGCTCGCTGAACTGGGCCATGATAGATTTTTAAATAAATACGACACCATCATTATCGATGAGGCGCACGAGCGTAGCCTAAATATCGACTTTATTATGGGTTATCTCAAAAAACTGTTGCCCAAACGGCCAGACCTGAAGGTGATTATCACTTCAGCGACCCTCGATACCAAACGCTTTAGTGAATACTTTAGTCATTATGATAAAAAGCTGAAACGCCAAGTCCCTGCGCCTATCTTTAATGTCGAAGGGCGCAGCTTTCCGGTTGAGGTGCGTTATCGTCCACTTACCGATGAGCCAGTCAACAGCTCTGATGAGGACAGTTATGATGATTTTGAAGAAAACCTACCTCGTGCTGTGGTTGCAGCGGTCGAGGAGTGCTTTAGCGATGCGCAAAATAAAGGTCATGCTGATCAAGCCGATATCTTGATATTTGCCGCTACCGAAGCGGAGATTCGTGAGCTACAAGAGGTGCTGATACAGTATGGCCCCAAGCATACTGAAGTGCTGCCCTTATTTGCCCGACAAACCTATGATGAACAGCAGCGTATCTTTCAGCCATCAGGTCGGGGTCGACGTATCGTTATCGCTACCAACGTGGCCGAGACTGCGCTGACGGTACCTGGTATTCGTTATGTGATTGATTTGGGGTTTGCACGGATATCACGCTACTCTTATCGCTCACGTGTGCAGCGCTTGCCGATTGAAGCCATCTCGCAAGCGGCAGCCAATCAGCGTAAAGGTCGCTGTGGCCGTGTGGCACCCGGTGTCTGTATTCGCCTGTATAGTGAGGAGGACTTTACCAGTCGTCCTGAGTTTACCGAGCCAGAGATCTTGCGTACCAACTTGGCCTCAGTCATCTTACAGATGGCGAATCTGCGTTTGGGCAGTGTTGATAGCTTTGATTTTATTGAGCCGCCTGATAGCCGCTTGGTCACTGATGGTCATAAGCTGCTCGACGAGCTGGGCGCTATTCCCTCTAAAAACAACAAGGCCGCTAAGCCGAACAAACGCAAAGGCGGTGAGCAGCTGCGTCTGACCCGTACCGGTCAGCAAATGGCACGTATGCCCATTGATCCTCGGTTGGCACGGATGCTGGTTGGTGGTAGCGACTTTGACTGTATGCGTGAGATGCTCATCGTGGTGGCCGCCTTGGCTGTGCAAGATCCACGTGAGCGCCCTGCAAACAAGCGCCAACAAGCCGACCAAAAGCATGCCTTGTTTCGGCAAGACGACTCTGACTTTCTGTTTTATTTAAGCCTCTGGAAAGCTTTGTTTGATAAAGACGAAGATGGTAATAAGCTGTCTAATAATCAGCGCCGCCAGTTTGCCAAAAAGCATTACCTAAGTTTTCCACGAGTACGAGAGTGGCATCAAACTCATCGGCAACTGTCGCAGATGGTCACTGAGCTAAAACTGACCACGGATAAAAACAATGGTAAAGAAACACTTGGTGGCGACCCTACCAGTAGTGATGATGAGGAAGTCAAGGCAGTACGCTACGCACATCTGCATCGTGCTTTGATGACAGGGCTGTTGTCTACCATCGCTCATAAGACGGAAAACCGTGGTGAATATTTAGCCGCACGTCAACAAAAAGCCAAAATCTTCCCCTCCAGTACGCTGTTTAAACAAAACCCGCCTTGGGTTATGGCGTTTCAGATGGTGGAGACCTCGCAAGTCTTTATGCGTAATGTGGCTAAGATCGAACCTGAGTGGGTGATATCAGCCGCAGGCGATTTGCTAAAGTATCATTACTTTGAGCCACACTGGTCAAAGAAGACCGGACGGGTCAAAGCCTACGCCCAGATCAGTCTGTTTGGTCTCATCATTGTCAGTAAGCAGCTGACCAATTATGAGCAAGTGAATCTGGCCGAGTCACGGGAGATATTTATCCGTGATGGACTGGTAACCGGTAATCTAGGGCGGCAAGCGCCGTTTTTGCAGCATAATATGGATAAGATTGCTCAAGTCGAGCGTATCGAGGACAAGCTGCGTCGCCGTGATTTACTGGTCGATGAAGAAGCGCTATACCAGTTCTATGATAAAAAAATACCCGAGCATGTCGCCAGCCGAAAGGCCTTTGAAGACTGGCGGGCTGAAGTAGAAAAGAGTGATAAAAAACATCTGTTCTTTACTGATGATGACGTTCTGACCAGTCAGGCGCCAACTACCGGCGATTTTCCTGAAATCTGGCAGTTGGGGGATTTGCGCTTGCCGCTGCGCTATGTCTTTGATCCTGCCAGCGATGACGATGGCGTGACCATCCGTGTGCCGCTGGCTGCCTTACCACAGCTCGACGCCATCGAGCTGTTGTGGGGTGTGCCTGGTTGGCGTTTTGAGTTGGTGCTGCAATTGCTTAAATCCTTGCCCAAAGACATTCGTCGCCAAATCGTGCCGATACCGGACACTGCCGATAGTCTATTTGATGAGCTACAGATGGAGGGCGAGCAAGGATTGCTTAAGCAGCTTTGTCAGGCGCTGAATCGCCGTGGCATTATGTCGGTGACCCCTGATGATTTTGACCCATCAAGCATTGATCGCTACTTGCAGCCACAAATCTGTGTGGTCGATGACAAAAACCGCATCATTGAAAAAGGCCGTGATCTGGAGACCCTGCAGATTCGTCATGCTAGCGAGACCAGTCAAGCGGTTAATGAGCAACAAGGCGTGCATACCGAATTTCCCGAGCACTTTGCCTTTAGTAAAAACCGTCATAGCGCTGGCGTGGTCATGAAGCAGTTCTCTGCACTGGTCGCTGATGAGGCAGGGGATGCTGTCTCCATTCATCAATATACTGATGTCAATGCTGCCCTCAAAGCACATCGCACGGGTATTTTAACTTTAATAAAAACCAAACTGGGTGCCAAGAAAAAACAGCTCACCAGCCAAATCGACAAGATATTTAAATTGGCCTTTGCGCCCCTTGGCGATATGGAAAAGCTTAAAACCATCGTCATCGATGCCACTTTGGACGCAACTTTAGAAGAGCATTATGTGTTATTTGATCACAGTAGTGACTTACCTGAGAGCGCTGACAGTGTGGCCGTTGGACTGAGCGAGGAGTTGCCTTTTAACGCTGATGAGTATCAACAAACCTTCGATACAGTCAACAAAAACTTTCTATTAACCGGCCAGCATATCATTAAAACCCTCAAAGAGGTTTATACTCGTTGGCAACGTATTCGCCAAAGTTTACTTATGCTTGATCGAGAGGTATTTGGCGAGTCTATCGATGATATCGAAGACCAGCTGCAAGATTTGCAGCTGTCAAACTTTATCTATCATATGGATTATAGTCATTGGCGGCAGTATCCACGCTATCTTGAGGCACTGGAAGTACGTATCGAACGCTTGGAGCACAACCTTGATGCCGACCTAGACGGAGTCTATGCGCTGGATGTGCATATGGAGCGGCTGGCCAATCGTGCCAACGATGAGGCCATCAGTGAGTATCGCTGGATGGTGGAGGAGTATCGAATACAGCTGTTTGCGCAACCGATGAAAACTCGCATGGCAGTTTCACCGAAGCGGCTGAGTAAGATGTGGGATAAAGTGGGTTAAAGAGTTCTAAATGAATTACACTATAAATATCATACTCAAAAAGCAACGGAGTCTTTATGCTAAAGCTCAGTTCATTAGAACTTAAAGTCCCACCTGTTGTGCACTTTGCCGTGACCGGTGGCGCTATGTACTTCGTCGCTAAGCAATTGCCAACGTTTGATTATTCACTGACAGGCTCAAAAGGGTTGGTAAGCGCACTTGCTATCGCAGGGGTCACATTGGGGGTAAAAGGCGTTATTGAGTTTAGAAAAGCGCAAACCACCCCAAACCCGCATACGCCAGATAAAGCATCAGCGCTGGTCACTGAGGGCGTATACCAGTATAGCCGTAACCCCATGTATTTTGGGCTATTGACTGTACTTATCGCATGGGGGCTTTACTTATCTAACTTATTGACATTATTACTATTGCCGCTGTTTGTCGTTGTCATGAATCAGCTACAAATCAAACCAGAAGAACGTGTATTGGCCAAAAAGTTCGGGGAAGCATATCAGGCATATAAAGCAAAAGTAAGACGCTGGATATAGTAGGTCTCTGATTTTTCTTAGTGAAAATCTAAGGGAGTGATGATAAAAAAGGCTGGATTAGCAATCGCTAATCCAGCCTTTTTATGCGGGAACCAAACGTATTAAAGCGCTGGTCTGACCTTTGGATATACCATATTTGCAGGCAATAAAATCTCATCCAGTTTTGCTTTATCCATTAGGTTTTCTTCTAAAATAATATCGTAGACGCTACCCCCAGTTTCTTGCGCCTTCCTTGCTACATAGGACGCTGACTCATAACCTAAGTGTGGGTTTAGTGCTGTCACTAGACCGATATTATTAAACACTTGGGAGTTGCAATAGTCGTCATTCATCTTGATGCCATCGATACAGCGGGTAGCAAATATCTCACAGACATTGGCCAACATGCGCATACCCGTAAAGAGATTAAAGGCAATCACAGGTTCAAACACGTTGAGCTGGAGCTGACCGTTTTCAGAGGCAATGATAATGGTATGGTCGATACCCATGACATGAAAGCACGTCTGATTTACCACTTCCGGAATGACTGGATTGACTTTGCCTGGCATGATTGAGCTGCCCGGCTGCATTTCAGGCAAGCGATATTGAGCCAAGCCAGCACGTGGCCCTGAAGACTCTAAGCGTAAATCGTGAGCGATTTTAGATAGGCGTGCTGCCAGTAGGCGCACGTTACCTGATAAGTCCACATAAGAGCTGGTGTCCTGCGTGGCTTCGATTAAATCTTCGGCGATATAGTAAGGACGTCCTGTAAGCTCAGACAGTACCTCGGCCACTGTTTCAGAGTAGCCTGCAGGGGCGTTTAGACCTGTCCCAATGGCCGTGCCACCCATATTTATCTCGTGAAATAAAGGGCGGGTAGACTCAATGCGAACCATCTCTTTTTTTATCATGGTGGCAAAAGCATTGAACTCTTGTCCTGCGGTCATAGGTACGGCATCTTGTAAATGCGTGCGCCCCATTTTGAGATAATCAGCCAACTCATGACTTTTATTGATAAAGCTTTGGTACAGTACTTTCATTTTGTCCAGCAGGTAAGTACAGTAGTCATCTAAGGCGACATTCATCGCAGTCGGATAAGCGTCATTGGTTGATTGTGACAGGTTAACGTGATTATTGGGGTGGACGTGCTGATAGTCCCCCTTTTCATAACCTAAAATTTCAAGCGCTCGGTTGGCGATGACTTCATTCACGTTCATATTCGTGGAGGTGCCTGCGCCACCTTGGAACATATCAATGATAAACTGATCATGATATTTTCCTGCGATAATATCGTCACAAGCGCCAACAATCGCATCTTTTATAGTGTCATTTAGGACACCAACTTGATTATTGGCAATCGCAGCAGCTTTTTTTACCGTAGCAAACGCTCGAATAAAGATTGGAAATCGACTTAATCGTACACCGCTGACGGTAAAGTTTTCAGAGGCACGTAAAGTCTGGATACCATAGTAAGCATCAGCAGGGACGTCTCGGTAGCCGAGTAGATCGTGTTCTTGGCGAGTAGCAGTAGTCATTAAACTTCCTTCAATAAAAAGCCCTAGTTAAAACGCACATGTTTTATAGTTCTTATAAAAATGGCAGTTGATAAGTCTTGACTGATGACATGCCCAATGCGTCAGCCAAGTCAACATTATAGTATAAGCGCTTTGATAGGGTATTAATAATAAATAATTATTGCATGATACATAATTAAATTCAGATAAATGTTAATCGTTAATAACTATAAAAGGAAAGTACAATGTGGAATGAGCGTTATAGTGAGACAGAGTATGTCTTTGGCACCCATCCTAACGACTTTTTAAAAGAAACATTTGTCCATATTCCGACAGGTGGGCGGGTGCTGTGCTTGGCAGAAGGTGAGGGCAGAAATGCGGTGTTTTTGGCTGAGCAAGGTTATGAGGTGACAGCGATGGATCTGTCCGATGTGGGCTTAAATAAGGCCTTAAAGCTAGCCAGTGACAGGGGCGTCGCAATCACCACGCAAGTGGCTGACTTGGCTGACTATCAATTTGGAGAAGAGCAATGGGATGGCATTATCTCCATTTGGGCGCATATGCCTGAAGCGGTTCGCCAGCATGTCCACGCTCAGATTGCGCCTGCCTTAAAACCAAACGGTGTGTTTATCGCAGAAGCTTATACTGAGCAACAGCTCACGATGGAAGCTGTAGGAGGACCGCCAGCATCAGAAAAAGAGCGCTTTGGCTCATTAGAAAATCTGCAGATAGAGTTGGCTGAGCTAGAAGAAGTTATTGGTATTGAAAAACAGCGCCTGATATCAGAAGGTAAGCGCCATCAAGGACTTAGCGCTGTAGTGCAGTTTGTCGGTCGTAAGAGATGACCTTGCTAAAAAGCTGAGCATATTTGCAGTGACTAATTACTGAGAGAGTCTTTAAAGGTATAAATACTATAAAATAAAAACGATAAGAGCGCAAATGCGGCGATAAAAGGGGTAAATATCCATATTAGAATATTAATCAGTAGGGCAGATAATAGCCCATTAAACATGTCTATATCAGGATTTATATATTCACCGACGACATCTACAGCTTGCTTAGCAATAGGAAATAATACCGTGCTTATCGCTAATGAGTAGAGATATTTATTCAAGCTTGGGTCGTTTGCTAGGATACCAAAGTAAAATAAGGTGAAAAAAATGATACCCAGTGACCAACATTTGAGAGTGTAATTTAAACGTAGCATAATGACCCCCTGAAATGTAAATGGATAAATATTCTTGATAACAGATTTATGCACTAGTGTTGACTAATTAATATTTATTCATAATAACGAATATATACAGGCGCGTCAATTGATTTATCATTTTAGCGCTTGAGTATATGAGTGATATGACTAATTAGAATATAAAAAAATAGATAGGTAACCTCGTAACCTATATATGAGGCTTACTAAGTCAGTAGGCCGTGATTTATTAATATAGTCAGGTCAGTATAAAAAGAATACAGCGAGACTGAGATGCTTAGTTCTTTAATGTTGGTTTTGCAGCCTCTGTCTGCGCAGGCACAGCACGCAAGAAAAATTTGTACCAGTCTAGCGTGTTAATGCAGTGTATCTATTTTATTTAGTATCGACTATACAAGGAAAATAAAATGTGGGACCAGCGTTATAGTAGTGATCATTATGTCTACGGCACAGCACCTAATGATTTTTTAAAAGCACAGTTTGAGCAAATACCGGCAGGCGGGCAGGTGCTTTGTCTGGCAGAAGGAGAGGGTAGAAATGCAGTGTTTTTAGCGGAACAAGGCTATAAAGTAACGGCCATCGACCTCTCAGAGGTTGGCTTAAATAAAGCACTAAAGCTGGCCTGTGATAAAGGCGTTGCGATTATTACTCATGTATCAGACTTGGCGGATTACTCATTGGGTGAGGCGCAGTGGGACGGCATCGTCTCTATATCAGCACATATGCCACCAGCGGTACGTCAACGTATTCATGCTCAGGTCGCACCTGCTTTGAGACCAGGCGGAGTTATGATTTTGGAGGCTTATACCGAGCAACAACTTGAGATGCAAGGAGTTGGTGGGCCACCTGCGTCACAAAAGGATAAGTTTATGTCGTTAGAAACTTTGCGAGCAGAGCTTGGTGAGCTTGAAGAAGTGGTGGGGGTTGAGCTGCAAAGAGAGATGTCAGAAGGTGAGCTACACCATGGACCTAGTGCTGTCGTGCAATATATAGGTCGTAAGCAATGAGTGAAGCCAGATTGCATGGTGTAACTATAGGATAAAAATAAAGACAAGGATAAGGGCTGTTCATTTAGAATAGCCCTTCTTCGACCTGGTTAGGTGAAGTATAAAAAAAGTCGATTGTTATTAAGTGGAAAAAAATGATAGAAACTGGGCACAGTACTCATAAAAGTATAATGATTGCTATCAGAGAAGCGGCGGCTTTATATCTATTTAATAGAAGCCGTGAAAAAGACATCCCTAAAATTGCAGAAGTCTTCTTGTCTCTGGAGAATTATGAAGGAGAAAGAGTGCCTATAACAGAGGTCGTTAAGGAGGTTCATGCCATATCTAATGTGCTACAGGATAACTATCTAGGTCTGCATTTAAATTTACTGGTCGATATAGAGTCGTTACCTTTCTACAAAGCCATTAGTGAATGTATCAAACCCTTTTCTAATGTAAATAGTGAATTGCCTTTTTTGTTAGTCGGCCGGCTTGTATTCCATTTTTTCTTTCTTATGACACAGTCTATTGATCTTAAGCTTACTTTAAAGAAAGAACAACTCCGATTCGACTTTGCTTCAAACGCTTCAGAGGTTATGAATAAAAACCAAATTGATGGCGCTATGGTGTTGGTTTATAGACTATTAGAAGCTTTTTGTCCTGGTAGGTTAAAAGGCGTGTGTGTTGCACACCGGTATACTTCCTACGAGTTAGAGTACTATCAATCTATATTTGGTGTGCCTGCCAAGCTTGCTGCTACAACAAGTTTGGTATATGACTTAAAGTGCAGCAACCACTATAAAAATGCCACTTACTTATTAACAAGCTCTGAGCAGAGACTGGGTAGAAAGTTTCTGATAAATCCTTTATTGAACATGTTATCCATTCAGTTTGCTGACCTTAGTTACCAACAGCGTTGTGAGATCATTCTTAATACCGTTATGGGGGTGAGCGTACCAACACGTCGTCATGTTGCTGACTCAATGAATATCAGCGTCAGCACTCTACAAAGACGGCTCAAAGAAGAGGGAACTTCGTTTCATGAGGTATTAGAAGCGACCAGAAAGCAAATGGCCAAACTGTACTTAATTGAAAAAAAGTTATCGACAACTGACATCGCACATTTATTAGGCTACAAATCACACAGTCAGTTTTTTAAAGCGTTTAAAGCTTGGTTTGGTATGACACCGAAAGCTTATCAAGTGAGCTTGATAGAGTCTATAGAAACAGAACCTATAAAAAATGAGCATCATTAACCTGAATCGTTGGTAGATGGTTTTTAATTGAAAGTAGGGTGAATATTTACGAAGTTGTCGTAATTCGGGTCAATATGGTGTCTTATTGTTCTGTTATGAACCAATTAATGTTTCAGTAGGTTACAGGTGTTCATACGCATTCTATACTAACTAAAATAAGTGTATTAAGCTTTGCCACAATAACAAATAATGCCTAATTAACTGACAATACAGTTAAATTCTGATAAGCGGTAGAAAAAACAGACAGATTAAGAGTCTATTATAAAATGGTATATATGTCATATACTGTTAAGTGTAATAAATCCGTTAAAAACCTCACTATATATAAATGTATAAAACGAACCAATGTTATTAATGAGTTGGCTTATATAGGCCTCAACAAACAATAATCGATTAACCAAAAATAAACAGTACTGAACGTCAGGATGTCGCTATGTATAAAGCACTTAAGAAAAATATCATTACTATCATGTTGCCAATGGCCTTACTTAGTGTGTCTTCTTGTGCGATCACGGGTGGGATTGACAATGAAGGCAATACACGGCGTGTCGATGGTGTCACATGGAATAATAAAACAAACATCGACTTTGAAGAAGTGCTCAACCAAGAGGTGGCCGCTGACAAGGTGCGCTTGGTATTTATTCGAAAAAACGACGATCACTCTATTCAAACCAGTGCCAACATCTCTGTCAATGATCGGTTTCAGGTCAGCTTGCATGCGAACAACTACACGATGGTAGAGTCGTGTGCTGGGACTAATCAGTTGAGTGTTCAGGCGACTGGTTTTAAAAATAATAACTTATTGGCAGATAAGCAAGATTATCAGTTACAAGGTGGTCAAACGTACTTTTTTTATGTCGAAATGGACGGAACAGGCGAGAGCACACTGACGCAGATAACGCCTGACAGTGCATCACCGCTATTAGCAAATAAATCTTATCAGTCTCATCAAATCAGTCGTGTCGTACCGAATTGTCCAGCACCTGTCGCTGCTATGCCCGCTGTGACACCACCTTTGACAGCAGAAAAAGAAACACCCGTGCTAACTGAAAAAGTGACGATTGATCTTGAGGTGTTATTTGAGACAGATAAGGCGGTCGTACGTCCAGAGTATTATGCCAAAGTAGCTGAGCTGGCTGAATTTATGACCCAGTATCCAAATACTGCCGCCATCATAGAAGGACATACTGATAGCCGTGGAAAGGATAGTTATAACCAAGCTTTATCCCAACGTCGTGTAAATGCGGTAAAAGAAGTGTTGATCTCGCAGTTTGGAGTCGCAGAAGATCGTTTAACTGCCATAGGTTATGGCGAGTCGCAGCCAAGAGCAAGTAACGATACAGTAGAGGGTAGACAGCTCAATCGCCGAGTGGTTGCTGTTGTCGAAGAAAACCTAGCCAAGCCATGAGTTTTTAGCGATTTAGACATCCTAATACATAAGACTGTAAAGTTCTAAAATTTTGATTGAAGAAATAAGAGATGAAAATGAATACGATTATTGTGAAGACAAATGATGCGACTCAAACCATAGATCAAGTACAAGTCGTGACCAAGGACGGTAAGCCTACCATTATTAAAGCTATGGATAAGGTGAATTATGAGTTTCATGATACTGCTATCGGTCGTGCGCCTAACCATATCATCACTAAACGTCTAAAAAACGACTTACATGTTTCATTTGAAGAAGAAGGTGAAGAAAGCGACCTTATTATAGAAGGTTTTTACGATAACCCAGACAGTGCGCTACTTGGTATCGCTGAAGATGGAGAATACTATTATTATATTCCAGATACTGGTGAGACCTATGATTATGTGACTCAACTGGAAGTCGGTGATGTCGAGGGTCAGGCGCTCGGCGGCACGGAGTATGTTGCAGTTGTACCTTGGTGGATACCAGCGGCTGCTGGCGTTGGATTGGTTGGTATAGTCGCTGCTAGTAGTAGCAGCTCAAACGATAGTGGTGGTGTCACTCCTCCTGTTAATCAGGCGCCTGTTGCTGAAGACGATGTCGTAAAAGGTGAAACAGGTCAGCCTGTCACTATCGACGTAGTGGCAAATGATATTGATCCTGAAAACGACTTAGACCCTACCAGTGTCAAGCTGATCGATCCTGTTACAGGCGATGAAGTCACTAGCATCACTGTGCCTGATGAAGGTGAGTGGGTAGTTGATCCTACGACTGGCAAAGTCACTTTTACACCAGAGTCAGGTTTTAGCAATGATCCGACACCTATTGAATATGTTGTTTCTGACAATGCTGGATTAAAGTCCAATCAAGCGACCATTACCGTTGATTATCCAGGCGTAGTAAGCATCACAGGCACGACCAGCTTGAATGAAACCGCTGCTGATGGCAGTGCCAATGAAGCGACTTATACCGTAAGTATTAGCAACCCAAGTACGGAAGATACGGTGATTGAAGTCACCATTAGTGATGGCAGCACCGAAGGTTCCGCTGACTATACCGCACCTGTCACCCAAGAAGTCACCATTCCAGCAGGTCAAACTACGGTTGACATCAGCGTACCGATTGTAGATGACAACCTATTTGAAGGACCCGAGGACTTTACCGTTACCGTTACTGATATCACTTCAGGTACGGCAACGATTGGCCCTGATGACAGCGTCAACACCACCATCTATGATGATGGCACCACAGATGGTGAAACACCTGTTGATCCTGCAGATCCATCAGTAGGCGATGATACGCCAGTAGTATCTATTACTGCCACTAAAGATACTGCCACTGAAGGTGTCGATAACTTGCTTATCTTTGATGTCTCGCAAGATAATCTGAGTAACTTTGACACTATTGTTGACGTTAAGCTGAATACAGTAAATAGCACTATCGAAGCGGCGGACGTTGCTTCTATAAGTTACACTAATTCAGACGGCATTGTAGTGACATTAGGCACCCAAGCTGAGATCCAAGACTTCCTCACCAATGGCGCAAGCGTCAAGATTGCAGCGGGTAGTACCAAAGCCCCAGTCATCACCATTACGGTGGCGGATGATGATGTTTATGAACAATCAGAAGACTTAGTGCTGGATATCAGCAATGCACAGAACGCCACTATAGGCACAGACAGTGCCACTGGCACCATTTATGATGAAGACCGAGTAGCTGGTAGTGAAGATCGCTTAGGCGACTTTAATGATGGTGATGAAGCGCAGAGCACCGATCAAGGCACGCCTGTGAGTGGCAACTTACTGGATAACACCTCAGAGACCGATCCGAGCATCAGCCTGAGTGTCTCGAACGTGCAAGTGGATACCGATGGTGATGGCGTACTAGACACCATCCCAACAGATGGCACCCCAACCGCCGTCACCGATGTCAATGGCGACCCGATTGGCAGCATCACCGTTAATGCTAATGGTGACTACACCTTTACCCCAGATGCTGACTTTACCGGTGATGTCCCTGTGATTGGCTATGACGTGGTTGATGGTAGTGGCAACGTCCTTGACGATTCTGTCTTAGACCTCACCGTTCTTCCAGGGCCAGTTACCATTGAGATTGAAGCCACAATAGGCACAGCCACTGAAGGCACAAGTGATGACACTCTTGAGTTCACCCTCCGCCAAAATGTGGCCAGTGACCAAGATACCGTTGTTAACGTGCGCCTAGATGCAGCAAACAGTCCTGATATTACCGCCGGTGACATTGCGCGTTTGCAGTACACCAAAGCCGATGGCAGCGTGGTTGATACTACTGATCAGGGTGAGATCAGCGCCTTCTTAGCCACTGGCGACGACGTCTTAATCGCTGCGGGCAGTAAAGAGAGCCTCATCACTATCAGCGTTGCTGATGACAGCGTTTATGAGCAAACTGAAGACTTAGGTCTGATCATCTCCAATGCTGTTAACCCTAATGGCGTCACCATTACCACCGCTACTGATAGCGGGGTGATTGAGGATGAAGCGGCACAAGATGGCACCCCACAAGAAGGCGACCGTCCGACCGTTGGCATTACTGCGAGCAAAGCCACCGCCATAGAAGGGGTGGACAACACCTTAGAGTACACCGTTGAGCAGGATAACGAGAGCAACCTTGCCACCACAGTCACTGTTAAAGTGGCGACGGGCAGCAGCGAGGTTGAAGCGGCGGACATTGCTTCTATTGGCTACATTGATGCCACAGGCAGTCCTGTGACCATTACCGACAGCGCCGCCATCCAAGCGTTACTAAATGGCACCACCACCTTGCAAGTCAAAGTACCTGCAGGTAGCACAGCTGCGCCTAAAATTACGGTTATCGTCAAAGATGATGACATCTATGAGGACAGCGAGCAGCTGAGCTTT
>NZ_JAGBKM010000003.1:0-23982 GCF_017498085.1 Psychrobacter coccoides | reverse complement strand
ACTGGCACCATTTATGATGAAGACCGAGTAGCTGGTAGTGAAGATCGCTTAGGCGACTTTAATGATGGTGATGAAGCGCAGAGCACCGATCAAGGTCAGCCAGTTGACGGCAATCTATTAGGCAACGCCTCTGAGACAGATGCTGACATCACGTTGAACGTTAATAATGTTCAAGTAGACATTAATGGTGATGGCACCCCTGATGAGATTACTGTTGGCACACCAGTTGATATCGTTGACGCTGATGGCAATCCGGTAGGCTCTCTAACAGTGAGCCCTGATGGCAGCTACACCTTCACGCCAGATGGCGACTTTACCGGTGACGTTCCAGAGATTAGCTATGACGTTGTTGATGCAGATAGCCGTGATGTGCTAGATAGCTCTAAGCTTGAGATCACAGTTAACGCAGTTGCAGTGGTTGTTAATCTGGGAGTTACGAAAGCTGAGGCGATTGAGACCACAGACAACAGTGACACGCTTGAATTTGCAGTTACTCAAGCGTTCAAGAGCGATAAAGACACCACGGTTAAAGTACAACTAGACAAGGTTGGCAGCGCCGGTATCACGGCAAGTGATATTGCAAGCATCACTTATACAGATGCAACAGGTGAGGTGACCCTAACAGACCCATCTGCTATTGAAAGCTTCTTAACCAGCGGCGTAGATGTCGTCATTGCTGCAGGTAGTAAAGAGGTGCCAGTTGTCTTTGAAATTGCAGACGACAGTGTTTATGAAGGACAAGAGACACTAACCTTAAATATTAGTGATGCCCGTAATGATAATGGTGCAAGCATTGGTGATAATGCTCAATCAGGTACTATTAATGATGAATCAAACAACCCAGATAATCCATTAGATGGCAGCAACACTGAGGGTGACAAGCCGACAGTGAGCATTACTGCGACTGATGATACAGCGATTGAGGGTGAAGATTCAGTCTTAGAATACACCGTATCGTTAGGACAAGATCAGACCAGTAATGAAGATACCATCGTTGTTGTCAAGGTGGATTTAGCCAGCACGCAAGTGGGCGCAGCAGATATTGAGTCTATTAGCTACACTAATGCAGCTGGTCAAGTGGCTACAATTAAAGGTCAAGCGGCAATCCAGGCGATCTTGGACGGTGATAATACACTTGAAGTCAAAGTACCTGCAGGTAGCACAGCTGCGCCTAAAATTACGGTTATCGTCAAAGATGATGACATCTATGAGGACAGCGAGCAGCTGAGCTTTGTTATCGACAGTGCTGATAATGCCGATATCGACAACACCGTCGCCACTGGCACCATCCTTGACGAATCTGATGATCCAAATGATCCAGGTGCCAATACTGAAGGTGACAAACCGACTGTCACTGTAGGCGATGCCACAGCGACCGAGGGTGACACCTTAGTGCATCAAGTGACGGTGAATGGCGACACAACGCAGGCGGACGTCACTTATGACTTTAGTCTCACAGATGGCAGCACTGATCCTGCCACAGCGGGTAGTGACTACACCAATGCCCCCGTATTTAGTAATGGCGTCATCAACAATGGTGATGGCACTATTACCGTCCCTGCGGGTGTCACTGACTTTACCGTCACTTATCCAACCTTAACTGACAACATTCTTGAGAACGATGAGACCACCACGATTACCATTGGTAATGACAGTGGCACCGGTACCATTATCGACAACGATACTGCACCGACATTGACAGTCGAAGACAACAGTGTTAATGAAGCAACTGGCGATACCGTTTCAGGCAGTTTTAATATCACTGACCCACAAAGTGTTACTGCACTGACTGTCAGTGGTCAAGATGTCACTCTAGCAACCTCTGGCAATCCTATCACTATTAACGGTAGTGCGGGCACGCTAGTCATTACTAACTATGATTCACAAACAGGTATTCTTACCTACGAATATACCGAAAATGGTAATGCAGAGGATCATAGCGCTGGTGCGGTATTTGATCAGTTTGACGTGGTATTAACCAACACCATTGACGATACCATTAATGACATCTTAGATATTGAGATTATAGATACTGCACCAACGGCTAATGATGATAAAAACACCATTAGCGAAGAAACAGACACCGTAACGGGTAATGTACTTACGTCAACTGGTGCAGCGACAGATGATGTGGCTGATGATCTAGGTGCTGATAATTCAATAACAGCAACTACGGTCACAGCAGTGGATGGTAACACTGGTGCAATTGGAAGCGGTACACAAGGTCAATATGGTGAACTGACGCTCAATGCGAATGGTGAATATACCTATGATGTTGATAATGCCGCTGTACAGTATTTGGCATTAGGCGAAAACTTAACAGAAACATTTGAGTATACGATCACTGATGCTGACGGTAGTACTGATACTGCCAAGCTTACCATTACTATCACCGGCACTAATGATCAACCAACCATCACTGCTGATAGTAATGACAATATTGCGAATATATCTTTCGTCGAGCAAATAGATGACTCAGTGATTACTCAAAGTGGCATTATCGCTTTTAATGATATTGATACCAGTGATACGCTGACATTGGGCTATATCAAAGATGAAAATCAATATATCTTTGGTCAAGGTAATACAGCCTTGACTGGTCTAACTGATGAGCAAAAAACTGCGCTAGAAGGTATATTCTCAATAACTCAAGCGACCAATAATAATGGAGTTTGGGAGATTGAAGCAGAAGATACGGATACTAACTTCCTCCCCGAAGGCGAAACCATCACTATCCGCTATGCGGTGCAAGTCAATGATAATAAAGGAGTGGATACTGCTGCTAACGGTAACGGGATCAGCACCAGTGAAATCCGTTACGTGGAAGTCACTATCACGGGTACTGATGATGGTATTGTGCTGGTTGATGATACTGCTAATATCAATGAGTATGATGTGAATGATCCAAGTAATAATACTGTGTCAGGAGATATATTTAGTAATGATACTGATGATCTGGACTTTAACGAAACGCTTACGGTAGTTACCTATAGTATAGATGGTGGCGCAGCAGGAATAAGTGCGGGAGACTCGGCTCCTGTTATCGTAGGAGGGGTCACGATAGGTAACATCACTATAGACTCAGATGGTACTTATGACTTTGTGCTTGAAGATACTAATTACAGTGGCACGTTACCAGAGATTACTATTGAGGTGAATAACGGTCCCAATACCGTAACACCAGATGGTGGAACTGAAACCCTAACCATCACCGTCAACCCAGTATCAGATGCGCCTAACATTGGCTCTGACCAGACAGGTGTTGATAAGATTACAACGGATGAAGACACCACCGTTGCTTTAAACTTACAAGCGCCTATCATTACTGACGATACTGATCTGGATGGCACAGGGAATGATACCGACAACCCTGAACGTATTGGTTTAATCACCTTAACGGGTATTCCTGACGGAGCTAGACTTAATTATGATGGAATTAACCCTGATAAAGAAGATGGTAGTCCAATCACTATTTTCTTAACCGATAGTGATATTTTCCTTAACGGTATTACCGCTACTGATGCTGATTATTCAATGACCGTTGCAGAATTTGAAGCGATGACCCTCACGCCGCCTGAAGATGACGCCACCAATATCTCCTTTGAGATGTCAGTGACAGAATATGAAGTGGATGAGAACGGTGACATTATCAAGGTTGACAGTACAGGTGCGGTTGATCCAAGTGGTACTGATATTACTGGTGCAACCAGCACCGTCACTATCGACATTGATGTCCAAGCCGTCACTGATACCAGTGGTAATAATCAAAGTGGCGACGACTTTAGTGAGTTTGGCATTGATTCAAACTATACCATTACACCTGATGACGGTATTACCTCAATTACTGGTAACAATGTAGTCGCTAATGTCGCTGAAGGTCAGTCGATTGAATTACCAATAAATACTAAATTTGGTGACCTAGTCTATAGCGGTAATGACGATAGAGAGAACTATGGATTTGTAATTACCGGTCTTAATGAAGGTACAGTGGTTGAGTTTGTTGATGTTAATGGTGATGTTATAGCAAGTGGAACTGCCAACGCCGATGGGATGGCGTTGATAGGCGCTACTGCGACTATGGATGTTAATGGTGTTGTCACAGTCACTAACACAGGTCTGCCAGTATTTGACACCAGTAGTGGTCAGCCCACCATGCGTATCGATACAGCTGATTATAATTCAAAGGATATGAATGTAGAAGTCACGCTTTATACCAAAGACAATGATGCTGACTCACCTAATGCTACTCCAACTGTTGAAGAAATCGACAGTGTCAACGTCAATCTAACTGTCACCCCAGTAGCGGGTCAAGTTGAACTTGAGAACAACGGTGTGCAAACTAAAGAGGACACAGCCGTCACTCTTGATAAATTTGGCTTTACCGTGCAGGACAACAAAGATGATAACGGTCTATTACCAGAAACCATTACAACGATAGAGTTTGTTTTGCCTGAAGGCTGGACTTATAAAGATAGTACAGGGGCAACTACGGTAGGTAGCAGTGGCGGGACACCGATTATTATCAGTGGTATTACGCCGGCAGATAATACTGATTTAGATGCTTATTTGGAAAACTTCTCTATTACACCGCCTGCACACTCATCCAAAGATGCTGATTTTACCTTCACAGTAACTACGGTAGATCCCGATGATGGTGGTGGTATTGGTCTACCAGCAACAGGTAGTCAAGATTTAACGCAAAAGGTAGTTGTCACCCCAGTTGCTGAAATAGTTGGTGGAAATACTGGTAGCAATACTGTGAAAGATCTAACCATTAATGACAGTCATAAATACAGCATTAGTGCGAAAGAAGATGAAGCCTTTAATCTTTTCGCTGATCCTGATGGTTCATTTAACCTAATAGATGATTGGAACAACCAAGACGCCTCTGAACAAACTTTTGCACATATGACCTTTGGTAATAAGAACGGTAGTAACTTTACCTCAGTTGAGGGGGCGGTATTTACTTATAATGATGGCAATGGTTTAGTTAGCCTGACTGACAACGGCAATGGTGTCGATATTCCGATGGAGTACCTAGATACCGTCACCGTAACCCCGCCGCAAGACTATAGTGACTTCAACCTTGCTAGCGGTGCCGAGACAGCAGTCAAGGTCGAGGCAAAAACCGTCGATGTTGACGAAGATGGTGGCGCAACAGATACAGCCATAAGTGGTGACAGCTACCTCACCTTTGTAGTCGAAGGCGTAGCCGACCCAGCCACCTTAGCTGTTGATCCCGCCGAAGGTTTTGAAGATCAAGCCATCGTTGATGGTAATATGCGTAATACTGCCGCAGATATGGGTGAAATAACAACGGGTAGTATCGGCAGTGATGTCACTCCTACCGATGGTATCCCGCTCAATATCCGTCCAAGCTCGCGTGATAATGACGGCTCTGAGACTTATGATGTCACTATATCGGATATACCAGCAGGTGTGCAGCTGTATCAAGATAACAATGGTACAGTAACACTGTTAGATACCAGCAGTGGTTCAGTCACTATAGCTGATTATATCAATACGGTAGATAACTTATACTTTGTCCCTGCTGAGAACTTTAGCGGCACGGTAAACCTAAAAGTACAGGCAGTGAGTAAAGAAGATGGCACTACGGGCACCACAAGTCCTATGCTTAACCTACCTGTTAAGGTCATTGGCAAGGCAGACTTAATAACCAATGACGACTTAGCAACCGACACAGCTCCTATCAATGGTAAGGACTATACTTATGTCACGGATGAAGCAATGCTAGACAGTACAGGCAACCATCAGATTGCTCTATCCAGCGTATTTGCTACTGTTGCGGATATCGAGGCATATGATGGTGACAGCCCAGCTGCTGAGCAGATCGTCTATCGGGTTGAAAGCTTACCTACTGGTTTTAACTTAACTGGTGCAGGGGTCACTTTCTTAGGTGGCAGTGGTTCTGATCGAGTATGGTCAGTGACTCTAGAGGCGCTACAGAATAATACCGCTCAATTAAACACACCAGATAACTTCGCTGGTGAAATTAACTTTACCATCACGGGTACCACCACCGAGACAGTATCTGGAGACAGTGTGACTCATGATACCAAAGACGTTTCTATTCTAGTGACCCCCGATGCTGCCGATGGCAATATGAGCAATCCTCAAGTCGTTGCCACTGAAGATTTGTGGGCGACAATTGATTTTGAGTCAGCATTTACAACCACAGATCAAGGCGGTTTAACTGAAGGTCAAGAAGTGCTTGAGAGTATCACGCTATCAGCAACTGATCTAACGGCTAAAGACGTCATATTACGTGTTGACGGTATTGAAGTAGACTTAACAACTAATCCACCACCAACTTTGACATTTACGCCCGATCAGACAATCGAGATTATGTACGATGAGGCTAAACCCCATAGCGATGATGATGTCAGTATAGACTTTGACTACACGTATACTGATACCGCTGAATTGACTGATGGTTCAGAGATTAAGGAGTCCACTTCAGGTAGTGCTACTGTTAATGTGACCTTCCAAGCGGTCACTGATGCACCAAGCATGAGTTTAGAGGTTACCGATGGCACCATTGATAATAGCGGTACGGATAACCTTGCCAAAGTCACTGTTTCATTAACCTCAGATGATAAAGACGGCTCAGAGAGCTTTACTCGCCTAGAGGTCACTGATGTTCCTGATGGTCTAAATGTAGTAGATGGTATTTTGTCGAATGGTATTTGGTACGTTGATGTCCCTAATGATCCAGCTATTACCAACACTGCAGCGACTTATAAGCTAGTGCTTAAGCGTAACGACAGCACAGTCAATATACCTGAAGGTTCTCTTAATATTACAGTGACGGGTATTACGCAGGATATCAATGGTCAAGGGAATGACGGTAGCGAAGCGCGTGTAACCGAGAGCTTTAAGATCGAAATAGAGAGAACAAATGGTGGTGTCACACCTGTCAAGCCGGACTTAATAGATAGCTTTACTAGCAAGGCAGAAATACCAGCACAGGTAGAGGATACTGGTTTTACTCTTGGCGACATACTAGATGCGACTCTAAATCCTGCGACCGCTAACACGGTCAGATCTTATACTTTCTCATTGACTGACCTACCAGCAGGGACTGAAGTATCTACTGATAATCCAGCTATAAGCGTGCAGCAGATTGGGGGTAAATGGATCATCAGTGTGGATGATGCCAGCAGCCTCAGTCCAGAAGCTGCTCTTGATGCAGTGACAGTGACTCCGCCGAAAGATTTTAGTACCAACGTCACAGACGGTAGCCAAGATCTTACCTTTAATACCAACTTTACTGCGTTGGATAAAGATGGTGGCGAGGAACGAGTGCAGGTTAACGACGTCAAGGTTGAGATCAAGCCAGTTACGGATCCGATAGACAATGATGGTAAAACCACGACAGTTGATACGGATGAGGACACCAAAGTAGAAATTGAGATCGACTTAACCAACACAGCTGACGGTAATCATGTTGAGATTATTAATGATAAGCTGTATCTGCAGCTGGATGAGTCTGGTCTAACGACTGATAATGGTACTAGCGGCAAACTAACGGATGCCAATGGTAACGACTTGACGCTTGTAACATTGGCAGATGGTGAAGTCGATGATATTCCAGCTGGCGATTATTATATCGTAGATGTCGGCACGCCTATTTTTTATGAACCTGCCGAAAATGAAGACGGCACGGCAACAGTTGATGTCTATGCCGCTCATAAAGAAAGTCATAATATCAGCGGACATGACAGTGGTACAAAGACTTACAAGCACAGTTATGAGGTCACAGTCGAGTCGCAGCCAGACAATCTAAGTATTACTGATAAAAGTGATCAATCAACAACCACTGCTATCGGTAGTGAAGATACTATGATTGCTATCGACTATAAGATTGCGACTATCGATAAAGACGATACCGATGCCGCTACTGCCATCACCTTAGATAATATCCCTAATGGTTATCTGGTCTACTATACCGATACTAATGGCGATCCCGTCTTGGCAAGTAACAATGGTAATTCTGGCGGTAATAACTCATGGTCTATTGACGCCTCCAAACTGGGTGATATCAATCCTGGCGAAACGTCAAATATATTCATCATGCCACCGGAAAACGTCAGTGGTATCGTGTCTGGTATCGAGATGAAGGTGGTCAATGACAGCGGGATGATCAGTGCTCCGCTAGAGATTGATCTTGAGGTCAAACCAGTCGCTGATGGGGTAGCTGCTAATCCTTCTACTATTCTTGGTAGTCAGGGTAAGTGGACCACGCTGAATCTAAACGCAATTATGCAAGATACGGATGGTAGTGAGACCGTTAATATAGTCGTCACTGATAATGGTATGAGCTTAACCGATGATGTCTTACGCTTTAGAGTGAAGAGTACAGGTGAAATGTTGAATGCCGTGTGGGATGATGCCACTAACAGCTATACCATAACGGGTATTACTCCTGAGCAAATCAATGACTTGCAAATTCAGTCCTCAATACCGCTTAGTGGAGATTTAGACTTTGCACTAAATACTACCGATACTGCCGCAGGTATGAACGATAGTGTGTCAGCTGAAGTAATAGAATCAGCATCTATTGATATCGCCTTTACAAAAACCTTTGAAGGCACACCTGAAGACGATATCCTTGATGCCTCTGGACAGTCTGTCGCTGTGAATTATACAGGCGGTGCAGGCAATGATATCTTAATGGGTGGCGATGGCGACGACTTCCTTGATGGTGGTACAGGTGCTAATACGCTGATAGGCGGTGCAGGTAACGATACGCTAGTATTCTCTGGTGCTAACTCAGTGATGGATGGTGGCGACGGCATCGATACCTTGCTGATCAATACCGCTGGTACGACTATCGACTTTAGTGGCTTTGATAGTAGCGTGATTGATAATATGGAAGTGATTGACATGACGGGTAATGGTTCACAGTCATTGACTAATCTTAGTATCAGTGATGTCATTGAGATGACCGATAGTAACAATGAGCTGTTTATCAATGGCGACAATGCTGATAGTGTCTCTTTAACAGCGGATTTTGAAAAACAGCAAACGTCTGATGAGACCGGATATGCTCAGTATCAGAGCACGTTGGATCCATCGGTGACTCTATATGTCGATACTGATATTACCGTGATATAATTGCTATTTTTTATAGATAATTTTGAAGTAAACCAAAAAGCCATACTTGTGATGGCTTTTTTGTTATCTTAGGTCATCCGTTTTTTGCAAGTCAGCAGTGGGTGTGGTCGGATAAGCGTAAGTTAAGCCCGATACAGGCTCTTTTTCTGCTAAAATCACTTCTGATTTGGACTTTGGTTTTGAAGTGGCTTCATGCTTTGGCTGAGTCTCTAGCATGAGGGCTTGTTGCATATCTATTTGTTGTTGATTGCGCTGTTTGATCTCATTGATTAGCGTTGAGAGCTGTTCGCTGTCTTTATCGATATCGTCTGCTAAGCTTTGATACTCTAGATTTAGTTGCGGTGTGTCGTTAGCTTTAAGTTTTTGATCGCCATTAGCAGCTGACTCAGCACTATCGTCTGTGATTAATGATGGTGGCGTATGTTTCTTTGATGGGGTTTTTGTTGTGTTGGGCTGAAGGTCTGGTGCTGTCTTGGTTTTGGCAAACAGCACATCGTCAGTAGAGGCGGTTGAGGTTTTATTATTACTGAGTAGTGTGTTTTTAGTATCTACTGTTGTTTTGGCAGTATCAGGCAAGTTATTATATTCTTGTGAGTGACTATAGTCATTGGATGAGCTTGTTTTAATGCTTATGGATGGCCATGACTTATTTGATATAGAATCTGCTCCGGGACGCTCGTGAGTCGGCGGTGCAGTCTCTGACTCTATAGGGTCAAACAATGCAAAGTAGATCACAAATCCGATTATAATGTGAAGTAGTAAGGCTAACGCAATTGCTAAGGTTGTCCCATTATTTGCTTTTCTGCCATATAAAGAAAACAGCTGTTTCGTCATTTTTACTCCCTAAACGGATTGATATCACCAATCAAAGTATCAATATGATGCGATCCTTTTATTATAGCGGTCATAGATAGGCGCTACGATAATAATAGTATGGTTCTGACATTTAGGGTGTGTTGATGTTCATAAGAAGACACTGCTGATCGCTCAGCAGCAGTCATCTGCACAACTTTTGAGTAGAGTACTACCTATGAGGTGTTATATCATAAATCAACTGCGGAATCATTTGTATGTGAGTGTGTTGCTATTGACTGCTTCAGGAGCGGCTTTGGCCAATGCTGATACGCACATCAATACATTGATTGACCAAGCGATTGAAACCCATCCTCTCGTTGGTTCGGCACGTGCTGAGCAGCAGGCGACGACAGAGAGTATCCGTGCTGCCAAGCTCAACTTGCTGCCAGCACCGACATTGTCATCAGGCTATGATCGTGACGATGGCATGGTCTCTCAGTTTCAGCTACGGCAGTCATTATGGACGGGTGGCAAACTTACTGCCAACGTCAATCAAGCACTTTTTGATGATAAAGCAGCCACAGAGTATATTTACGAGCAACAGAATCAAGTCGCCAAAACCACCATTGAGGCATGGCAAAGCTATATCACCGCCGTGTCTAAGCAGCAAGTCTATTATGACAATTTGCAACTGTTGACAGAGTTTGAGGAGATGATGCAGCGCCGAGTCAATCAAGGTGTATCGGCGCGTATCGAGATGGATTTGGTGACCAATCGCATCTTACAAGAGCAAAACTCGTATCAAGCAGCAGTAGAGCAGCAGCGTATTGCTATCGCTCGATTAGAGCAAATCACTGGTCGTAGGCTGTCAGCGGTTGATCTGCCAGTGCCGAATATCGGTGAGCTTGTCAGCTATGCCAAAGGCTACTCTCAAACCTTTGAAAAAATGGCATTCGATCAGGCCAGCTTTTATAATCCTACTGTGGTAAAAGGGCACTATCAAGTTGAAGCGGCTAAGCAAGAAGTTAAGTCATTACAGGCGGCGCGTTATCCAACTTTTTATGCACAGTACGAATACGACTATTATCATGATGAAAATAGAAACAACAATCAGAATAATAGTGAGGGTGAGTTTTCGGTAGGCTTAAGCTATGATCCAGGAGCGGGTCTATCTAATTTGGCACTAGCCCGGGCATCAGCCTCACGAGTAAACAGCCTTTCACAGTCAAAAGAAGCGTCAAGACGACAAGTGCTTGAGACCATCCAAACTCAATATCAGCAGTTTGCTAGTGCTAAGGATCAAGAGCGCTCTTTGATCGCAGCAGTCGCAGGCGCACAGATTGTGGTGAGCTCTTATCGCCGCCAGTTTATCGCTGGACGCAAGTCTTGGCTTGAGGTGCTCAATGCGGTGCGCGAGCATTCTCAATATCAGGCGCAGTTGGTTGAGACACGAACGTCTATTATTGCAGCGTATTATAAACTGCAAGTTGATTTTGGCATGATGCCATGGCAGAAGTTCGATCAAAGTCGTCAGCCAGACCCGCTGTTCCGCCCACTAGATCCCGTCAAAAACTGGTTTATTCGTCAAGATGCTGCTAGGCAGGTGCCCGATCAGGCAGTTATTGAGCCAGTCGTATTGCAATCAGATCATGTCGCCAAGCCCAAGAGTGCGACAGGGGTAAACACTTATCCCCTCCCAGTAAACCAGTAGGATATATGTATCATGAGTACCCCTTTTTCAGCTTCTGATGAGGCCAAAGCCGATGATGAATTACCAAATGATGCTGCAGAAAATACCACCGCCCAGCTATCGATACCTACTGTTGATGAGCAATTGAGTGAACAAGCAACACAGTTGGCCACTGCGTTACGTACTTTACTTACCCAGCAAGGCTATCCTGTAGATAGTGTCCGTCTCCATGGCGTGCTGCATCAACAAACGGAGCTGACGACTCTATCTAGTGTTGTTAAGGTACTGGAGCAATTAGGGGTTGAGCAACTGCCAGAGGCATTACCCATGCCAGATGCAGCTTTTCTACCTTTACTGGCCTTGCATCCTACACAAGGCTGGGGTGTGATTGAACAGCAAACACCACAAGCGCTGTGGCAGTTTCGTCAAGCTGAGCATGTGAGTGTCCATCCAAGTGATGCTTTTACTCAGCTATTGCGAATACGATTAGAGGGCGAGCCTAGTAAGCGTAAACGGTTAAGCTTTGATCAGATTCTAAAAAAAGACCTCAAAAACTACCGTGGCATTATTATAGAGGCGGTTGTTGCCTCGTTTTTAATCAATATGTTGGCGCTTGCCGTATCGCTGTTTTCGATGCAGGTCTATGATCGTGTGATTCCAACTCGTAGCGAATACACTTTGATTATTTTAGCTAGTGGGGTAGGTCTGGTCATCTTATTTGAAACTTTTATGAAGTTTGCCCGCTCCAAGATTATGGACAAAGTGGTGGTCAATCTCGACCAGTATTTATCACGTGAGGTTTTTCAGCGTCTATTAGGCGTGCGTATCGATCAGATGCCAGGGTCTGTGGGGTCTATGGCAGCGCAACTGCGTGGATATGAGCAGGTTCGCAGCTTTTATACAGCAAGTACGTTGTTTGGCTTGGTCGATATACCGATGGCGATCATATTTGTGACCCTTATTATTATTATTGGTAATCCATTAGTCGCTTTAGTGCCTATTGTTGCCGCCGTGGTGGCGATTGTACTAGGTCTTAGTGCACGCAAAAAAATCGACAGTATCGCCGCTGTGGGCGCGCAAGCCTCTTATCGCAAGACAGGTATCTTAGTAGAGACGGTAGAGGGCGTTGAAACGATTAAGGCCGGATCAGGCAACTGGAAGTTTTTGTCACGCTGGCTTGATGTGATGAACATTACTACCAAAAATGATTTGGATATGAAGCATGCCAATGACAACCTAAGTTACTTGTCACAGATGATACAGCAGGTCAGCTATGTCGGTATTGTGATTGTGGGTTCTTTTGTAGTGATGTCAGGAGATATGACCATGGGTGGCTTGATCGCTTGCTCAATTTTAGGCGGTCGTATTTTAGCACCAGTAATGGGTATTCCTAATCTATTGGTACAGCACTCACATGCCAAAGCTGCCAAACTTAATATAGAGCAGTTATTCTCACTAGAGCAAGACAATCACGGTGTCAGTCACCCGTTATCGCCCAGTCATATCTCAGGTAGTTTTGACTTAGAAAAAGTGATATTCAACTACCAAAATAATGATCAGCCCGCTTTAGCTATCAGTAGGCTACAGATTAAAGCAGGCGAGCGTATTGCTGTTTTAGGACCTATTGGTTCTGGCAAATCAACCCTATTAAAAGTATTGTCTGGATTATATGCGCCCACACAGGGCAGGGTGTTGTTAGATGGGCTTGACATGCAGCAGATCAGTCGTGAGTCTTTGAGTGCGCAAGTGGGTTACCTACAACAGGATCATCGCCTTTTTGAGGGCACGCTACGAGAAAACCTATTGATCGGCTTACCAGCGCCTAGCGATGACGTTATGCATGATGCGTTGGTCAAGACGGGACTGATTAGACTGGTTGCCAGCCATTCTAGTGGTTTAGATCTGCCTATTAGTGAAGGAGGCAAGGGGTTATCAGGAGGACAAAAACAGTTGGTTGCTTTTACACGCTTAGTATTAACCAAGCCTTCGGTGGTATTGATGGACGAGCCAACCGCCTCTATGGATAATCGGCAGGAAGCACAGTGTATCGATGTGTTGCATAAGCACTTTGGAGAAGATCATACTTTAATCGTGGCCACTCACAAAATGCCACTGCTGCAATTGGTTGATCGCATCATCATTATGGACAATCAACAAATCGTGATGGATGGGCCAAAATCAAAAGTGCTGACCCAATTACAAAGCAATGAAGAGCGAAAACCTGCTCATAAAACCGCAGTAAAGATCAGCCAACCAAAAACTCGTGTTATCAGTAAAAAAACCTCAAGTATTGAAGTGAAAGCTGATGATCAGTCTGATAAAGATGATAATGTAGGGCAAGCCAATGAATAATTACCAACATAAGTCTCATGATCCTAAAGTTGGACATACCCGTATCATTATTTGGGGCGCTCTATTCGGTATCATTGTATTAGTTATTTGGGCTTATTTTGCAAAAATAGATCAGGTGACTCGAGCCACAGCAACTGTTATCGCCAGTGCTCGTACACAAGACATTCAAGCGGTTGAGGGAGGCGTATTGACTGATATCTTAGTCAAAGAAGGTGAAGACGTCACTAAAGGGCAACTGGTCGTTACCTTAGAAGAAGAGCGTGCACAAGCAGCAGTCGCTAATATCAGCTCAAAAATAGCAGCCCTAAAAGCCAAGCTGGCTCGACTTGAAGCTGAAATATATGAGCGACCATTAACGTTTCCAGATGATATTTTGCAGTATGATGAATATATAAACAATCAAACGCAACTGTACAATCGCCGCCGCCGTGCTATCGAGCAGGATGTTAGTTCTTTACGAAAAATGATGGTATTGGCAAATCAAGAGCTGAGTATGAATGAGCCTTTACTTGCTCATGGAGATGTCAGTCAGGCTGATGTAATTAAGCTCCGTCGGCAAGTGGCAGAAATACAGGCGCAAATCACCAACAAACGTAATAAATACTTTGAAGAAGCGCAGTCGGAAATGACCAAGGCGCAAGAGGAGCTCAATACTGAGCTTGAGCAGCTGCGCGACTACTCGCAAGTATTGCAAGAAAAAAACCTATATGCCCCAACCGATGGTAAGGTAAATAACATCCTCATTACCACTATTGGCGGGGTGGTAAAGCCCGGTGAGATTATTATGGAAATACTGCCAACCAGTAGCGATCTCATCGTTGAGGCCAAGATCAGCCCAATGGATATTGCTTATGTGAAAGAAGGTCAGGCGGCTACTGTCAAGCTGGATGCCTATGATTATTCTATATTTGGTGCTATGAATGGCAATGTGGTTTATATCAGTCCCGATACCCTGATGGAGCAAACACCGAAAGGTGAAGAGCCATATTATCGAGCGCAAATCAAAATTACGGGCGCTGAGTTTGAAGACCGCCGTGAAGAAATCATCATCAAGCCTGGGATGACAGCCTCAGTAGATATCAAAGCCAAAGAGCGCTCGGTACTGTCCTATATTACCAAGCCCATTACCAAAACGTTCTCTGAAGGGCTAGGTGAGCGTTAAACATGCCCCGTCTATGAAATAAAGCCATCGTAAATAACTAAAGAAAAACCCACGTAATTCATTACGTGGGTTTTTCTCTATCTAATGGCAATAACTGTGATTGTTATTATTGATTAAAGCTCACAATTAACGCTGTACGTCTGACCATTGTCTGCAGTGATGGTCATGACACCAAAGTCAGACTTGGTATGCCAGTCATAAGTGGTTTTAGGGTTTACATTATTGACATAACGAGCGCCAGAAGCAGATACCGCTTGCTCCATCATGATGTCAGCGTTATTCAAGCCAACCTTCGGCAAAGTAACGTTTAGCTTGGCGGCTTGGCCGTTTGCAGCGTAAGTAGCAGTAATCATGCCATCGTCTTCACAAGTAAGCGAGTGAACGACTTGCTGAGTCTCCGTAGTTGGAGCAGTAGTGGTAGTAGGTGCATTAGTTGCACAGGCTGCTAATAAAATTGAAAAAGGTGCTACAGCTAATAGTTTTTTCATAATGTTTTATTCCTCAATATTGTGAGTGAGTGTGGGTTGTGGTACTGAGCTATATAGTACAACAGAAGATGTAATTTCGTGTTGTGATTAGAGTTTACGAAGGTAATTTTCACGCTTATTTTCGTGAATATCTTGCTTTTTTGGGCCATTTAACACAAACATCAAAACGGCACCCAAAATAATCAAGCTGGCTGTTATAAATTCTAAAGTGGGTGTTTCTGCTAAAAATACCATGCCGAATATCGCAGCAAGTACAGGGACACTAAGTTGTACGACCGCAGCTTGGGTGCTTTTTAATAACGGCATGGCCATATACCAAATGCTATAGCCAACCCCAGAAGCAAGGGCGCCAGAGACACCAGCTAACAACACTCCTTGCATACTGATATCCGTCACATAACTCAAGGCTATAAACAATAGTAGCGGAACCGCCAACAAGCTTCTGATAAAGTTAAAACCAGTGGCTCGCAACGGAGACACACAGGACTGACCACGTATGCTATAGATACCCCAAGCAGCGCCGCTAATCGCCATAAGCAGCGCCGCTGACCATGAAGGCATGGTCGCTGAAGGTAACATCAAATAGCCAAATCCTGCTACTGCTATGATAAATGCTATCCACTGCAGCACGTTTAAGCGCTCTTTTTTATAGATACCCCAGCCAATCATAGTGAGCTGTACTGCCGAAAATAAAATGAGGGCCCCTGTGCCTGTATCAAGGGAGACATAGGCAAGTGAAAAGCACAGAGCGTAAATCACCAGACTGATACTGCTTAACCAGCTGCCGTTTTCATTTGCAATGGTGTGACTTGAGACGACACTATGTTTTGCATACTGTTTGTGTATGGCCATAATGATAGCAAGACAAACAGCAGCGCTAACAAGACGAATGATGGTAAAGTGCCAGGCATCTATGTGGCCTTCTACTAAGGCCATTCTGCAAAACAAGGAGTTTGCAGCAAAGGCTAACAGGGCGAAGAAGGTATATAGAGTCGCTTTCAAAATATTCCTAACGAGTGCTGCTATGACAAAGAAGTGTGAAAGTATGTTAGATAAATAGCCTAAGCAAACATTAGCTTAAAACATCCAGCCACTTAGCTACTTTTAAAACCCGTTCATCTCTACTGCCACCGATACGTTTAAAGCTTTTATTGTGAGCATATAGATGACTGGCAAAATACTCACTCATTACGTCACGTTGATGAGGGCTATCACGCAAATCATCAGCGACCCATGGTGTATCCACTTCAGTCAATAGAATTAAGTCATAATGATGCGCTAATGCCGCTTGAGTAAGCGCCTCAGGGCAATCACCATAATACCAGTTAGAATAGACCATCAGCTCAAATAAACTGGTATCACAAAACAGATAGCTTTGTTTATTGGTCGTTAAAGCACGCTGGCGGGCTTGTTCGGCCAATCTATTTTCCAACGCTATTTGACCTTCGGCGATGGGCAATAAATCGTCCCAAGTACAAGTGGCTCGCTCTTTATCCCATTTGTCTTGTAGGTAGGTGCGCATATACTCACTCACCCAGGCGCTCCCAAAATGTGCGGCTAAATCTCGACATAAGGTGGTCTTACCTGTGCTTTCTGCGCCTAAGACAGCGACTTTAAAGACAGAGTTAGGCGTATGCTGTGTGAGATTGAATGTGGTACTGTCGTTGCCATTCATAATAAGCCCAGATTGCGATGAGAGTAAATATCACATACTGTAATGCGGTAAATGTGAGACCTTTGTGGAAGTATAGCGGTACCGATATTGCGTCAGCAACGATCCAGAGCAGCCAGTGTTCTATTTTACGACTGGCCATCAGCCACATGGCGATCAAAAACAGTGCCGTGGTGAGCATATCGGTGTAATCGACCCAAGTAAACAGGTGCAAGCCTAGTACAGCGCCATCAAAGCTAAAGTTATTATTAATCACTGGGCGGAAATAATAAACCAACGCCACAAAGCTCACGGTCGCTATCGATAGCAGTGCCATAACGGGCAAGTCGCTTGCCTCAATATGTTCAATTTCAATATCGTCAGTAGAGGTGTCTTCATGTTTGTTTTTTGACCAGTTGTACCAGCCATATAGTCCCATCACCGTATAATAGGCATTGATAAACATATCCCCAAACAACTGCCACTGCCACAGTAGATAAACAAAGAGCGCTGTACTGATAAGGCCGACCGGAAAGACCCAGACACTGAGCTTGCGGGCGAGCAGGACACTGGCGACCCCAAAGACCACGGCAATCAGTTCAAGTATGATAAATAGCGTTGAGTAGTCGGCATATTGTCCGAATAGCCAGTCTATAAGTCCTGTCACAATGCCTCCGAATACTACCAATTATTTCTAGGGTCTGTCAGGTGAGATGAGCAGCTGTTATATTATTTAGCCGTTATATTATATAGTAGCTGTGGCTGAAATAACCTCAAATTTATAAATAATCGGTCAGACATTGATTATTTGTAACAAACTATTAGAAAAATAATTATATTCAGGCATAATAAGGCATTGGTTTTAAGTTTACAGTTATGCACCGAAAGTAAACCACCCTCACTTTTATTTTTTATGCTTAATCATTAAGCGCAACAGTAGTGGACAAGGAAGCTTATCATGACGACTTGTATTACCGGCACCGGCCTTTATATTCCTCCCTATAGCATCAGTAACGAAGAGCTGGTAGCATCATTCAACCAGTACGTTGACAACTACAATGAGCAGCATGCGGACGAGATAGCAGCAGGGACGATCACCGCCCTCGAGCACTCTTCAGCGGCATTTATCGAAAAAGTCTCTGGTATCAAGTCGCGTTACGTGATGGAAAAAGAAGGTATTTTAGACCCTGAAATTATGGCACCTGTCATTGCTTATCGCAATTTGGGTGAAGAGCTGTCTGTTATGGCAGAGATGGGTGCGGCTGCGCTCAAAGATGCGCTGGCAGACGCAGGCCTGGAAGCCAATGATTTAGACGGTATTATTCTTGCCTGTTCAAATTTCCAGCGTACTTACCCTGCTGTCTCTATTGAGATTCAAAATGAGATCGGTATGGTTGGTGGTTTCGCTTATGATATGAACGTGGCCTGTAGTGCGGCAACCTTTGGACTGTCACAAGCGTATGGCTCAATCGTCTCAGGTCTGGCCAAGCGTGTCGCTGTGGTCAACGTCGAGATTACTTCAGCACATCTAAACTGGCGCAACCGTGACAGTCACTTCATCTTTGGTGATGTGGCAACCGCTTGTATCGTCGAGGAGCTAGACACACCAAAGGGTTATGAGATTCTAAACAGTAAGCTATTTACTGAGTTCTCAACCAATATTAAGAATGAATACGGCTTTATGGATCGCTCTGAGTTCTTAGCTGCTGAGACACAAATGTATCCAGATATCAAAGAGCCAGTGACTGACAAGTTGTTTTTACAAAATGGTCGTAAAGTTTTCCGTGAAGTTTGTCCAAAGGTATCTGAGATTATCCTTGAGCACTTAAAAGAAAACGACATACCACCATCAGAGGTTAAGATGATGTGGCTGCACCAAGCCAATGCCAATATGCTTGACTTGATTTTGCGTACCGTTATGGGTAAAGAAGCTGATAAATCCATCGTACCAAGCGTCATTGATGAGTTTGCAAATACCAGCTCATCAAGTCCGATGGTGGTGTTCCATCGCTATAAAGACGAGCTAAAATCTAGCGATCTGGGGGTGATTTGCTCGTTTGGAGCCGGGTATTCTATTGGGTCAGTGTTGGTGCGTAAAGTATAGGCTTAACCACAGCACACTCTATTGTCATTATAAAAAATAGCCAAGAGAAGTCTTGGCTATTTTTGTGGGGTGTTGAAAAACTAAAACGTTTGACAGTCTGGCAGGTTGAGCAGATCTATATCCTCAATATTAAGAGAGATTGGCTTATAAGTCAGAAGATTCCCCATAGGTTTTAATTTATGGCGCAAAATTTGCTATAATCGCACTCTTATTTTACTTATTTAGATAAAAGCCCTTTTATGAAAGAATCCTTGCGCTTACGCTTAGACCAGATGGTAGATCGCTACGAAGAGGTTACCGCCTTATTGTCCGATCCTAGTGTCATTAGTGATAATAACAAATTCCGAGAGCTGTCCGTTGAGCATAGCGACTTGATGGACATCACCACATTATGGCAAAGCTACCTACAGGCAGAGACCGACCAAGCTGATGCCGAGAGTATGCTTGCTGAAGCGTCAGATCCAGAGATGAAGGAGATGATGATCGATGAGATAGACAGTGCGCGTGAATCTATCTTAGAGATGGAAGAGCAGCTTAATGTCATGATGCTCCCGAAGGATCCCAATGATAAAGTGCCTGCATTTTTGGAGATTCGTGCAGGCACTGGTGGTGATGAGGCGGCGATATTTTCAGGTGATTTGTTCCGCATGTACCAAAAATATGCACAGACGCAGGGTTGGACGATAGAGATATTGTCCGCCAATGAAGGCGAGCATGGCGGTTATAAGGAGATTATCAGCCGTATCTCTGGCAATAGCGTATATGGTCGCCTAAAGTTCGAATCAGGGGCGCATCGTGTGCAGCGAGTGCCTGAGACCGAAAGTCAGGGCCGGGTACATACATCTGCTTGTACGGTTGCCGTGATGCCAGAAGTTGAGATTGATGATTCCGTCGATCTGAATCCTGCGGACATCAAGATGGATACCTTTCGCTCAAGCGGTGCAGGTGGTCAGCACGTCAACACCACCGACTCGGCAGTACGTTTGACTCATATTCCTACTGGTACTGTGGTTGAGTGTCAACAAGAGCGCAGTCAGCATAAAAACCGTGATAAAGCGATGACAATGCTGGTAGCAAAGATACAACAAGCCAAAGTGCAAGCGCAGGTCGATGTGGCAGACTCTATCCGTCGTGACTTGGTAGGCAGTGGCGACCGTAGTGAGCGTATTCGTACTTATAACTTCCCACAAGGGCGCATGACCGATCACCGTATCAACTTAACTCTGTATAAGCTTGACTCTATCATGGAAGGCGACTTAGACGAGCTGCTCGATGCCTTATTACGTGAGCATCAGGCTGATCTGATGGCCAGTATTGGTGGCGGTGAGTAGCGTCTGTCGCATGCTATACTGCAGCTCATTAGTTATCTGTCATTTAAACATATCAGCCGCACAAATATATTATTTTACTTTATTCATTTAATTATCTAACCATTTTGAGAATTTTATGTCCAAGTCCAACAATCAAAACCAAGACCAAGCACCAACCTTAGAAGAAGCCAATGAGCTTATTGCGCAATTACAAGCCAAGCTAGATGCGATCAAGGATTCTGGCAACCAGCCTTATCCGAATGATTTTAAACGTACTGACTTCGCCCAAGATCTGCAGACGGCATTTGAAGGTGTCTCTAAGCAAGAGATTGAGGATAACGTTGCTAAGGGTGAAAAAACTCAGGTCAACGTGGCAGGGCGTGTCATGCTTAACCGCGGTGCTTTTATAGTCATCCAAGACATGACTGGACGTATCCAGCTGTATGTGGCACGTAAAGAGTTAGACGCTGATACCTTGGCTATGATTAAGTCGCTTGACTTGGGTGATATCGTTGGGGTGTCGGGCTATATTGGCCGCTCAGGCAAAGGCGATTTGTATGTGCATATCGAAGCGCTGACATTATTGACCAAATCGCTACGCCCAATGCCCAATAAATTCCATGGCCTAGCAGATGTAGAGGCACGTTATCGTAATCGGCATTTGGACTTGATGACCAATGAGACGACTCGTGATACCTTTATCGTGCGCAGTAAAGTGATTAGCGGTATTCGTCAGTTTATGTTAGATGAGCGTTTTATGGAAGTTGAGACGCCGATGATGCATCCGATCCCAGGCGGAGCGGTGGCACGTCCGTTCGTGACTCATCATAATGCGCTAGATATGCCGTTGTATTTACGGATTGCGCCAGAGCTGTACCTAAAGCGTTTAGTGATTGGTGGCTTTGAAAAAGTATTTGAAATAAACCGTAGCTTCCGTAACGAGGGCGTCTCTACCCGTCACAACCCTGAATTTACCATGATTGAGTTTTATCAGGCCTATGCTGATTATCATGATTTAATGGATTTGACTGAACGTTTATTTAATAAATTGGCTATGGATATCTTAGGCAGCACTGAGTTGACTTATCAAGGTGAAAGTATCAGCTTAGAAGCACCGTTTGTGCGTTTAACCATGACTGAGGCCATTGAAAAATATGCCGAAGACTTTGATATGTCTCGTATTGATGATAGAGAGTACTTAGCTGACTATGTGGCCAATACTCTTAAGCAGCCAGTCAAAGACGTTTTTGGGGTGGGCAAGCTTATTACGATTATCTTTGAGGAGACAGCGGAGCATCAGCTGCGTCAACCCACTTTTATCACAGAATATCCTGCTGAAACCTCACCGCTGGCACGTCGCAATGATGACAACCCTGAGATTACCGATCGTTTTGAGCTGTTTATCGGTGGCCGTGAGATTGCCAATGGCTTTAGTGAGCTAAATGATCCAGCCGATCAAGCTCAGCGTTTTCATGACCAAGTTGCAGAAAAAGATGCTGGCGATGTCGAAGCTATGCACTTTGATGAAGAGTATATCGAAGCCTTATCTTATGGCTTACCGCCAACGGCAGGCGAAGGTATTGGTATCGATCGCTTGGTGATGTTGTTTACCGACTCAGCCAGTATTCGTGATGTGATTTTATTTCCGCATATGCGCCGCAAGACGGATTAAGTGACCTTCAGTCTTCGAGTAAGGCTGCTTATAATAAAGTCACTTATTGAACGTACTATCGGTCACTGTTAAACCGGTAAGAAGCCAGACGAATGCGCTGGCTTTTTGCTATAATAAACACTCAAAACTTCAATTTAGCACTGCAAGCCAGTTGGCATAATGGATAGATATGACGCAGCAATATCAAGTCTTAGCGCGTAAATACCGACCCAAAAATTTCCATGAGTTAATTGGGCAAACGCACGTATCGCAAGCGTTGATTAACGCTATTGATTACAATCGTCTGCATCATGCTTATCTGTTTACAGGTACGCGTGGTGTTGGCAAAACCACGATTGCTCGTATTTTGGCCAAGTGCTTAAATTGTGATACTGGGATTACCAGTACGCCTTGCGGTGTCTGCGATAATTGTGTCGCCATTGATCAAGGTCGTTTCATCGATCTAATTGAGATTGATGCGGCTTCGCGTACCAAGGTTGAAGATACCCGTGAGCTACTTGATAATGTCCCTTATGCGCCAAGCCAAGGCCGCTATAAAGTATACCTTATTGATGAGGTGCATATGCTGTCTACGCACAGCTTCAATGCGCTACTCAAAACGCTAGAAGAGCCGCCTGAGCATGTGAAGTTTTTACTGGCGACTACTGATCCACAAAAGCTACCGATAACCATCATTTCTCGCTGCTTACAGTTTGTACTGCGTCCTTTACCCCAAACACTGCTTAGCGAACATTTGGCCAAGATTTTAACGCAAGAAAATGTCACGTATACTCAGCCAGCACTTTGGCAGTTGGCAAGTGCTGCTAAAGGATCGGTTCGTGATGCTTTGTCTTTGACCGATCAGGCTATTGCCTTTGGTCAAGGCGGGCTTGATGATGAGATCATCAATGCGATGCTTGGACTTATCGATGCTGCTGACTTAGTGAGTTTGATTACAGACATCTATAATCATGATAAGTCGGCGGTAGCGGCTCACATCGAGCAGATGCGCATGCAGATGGTGGATGCGACCAGTATGTTTGATGGGCTGGCTGAGCTATTACACCAGTTGGCATTGAGTCAGCTATTGCCTGAGGTAGCGCTAAATGTCAATGAAGCGCAGGCGCAGGCCATTCATACGCTGGCCAAACACATTAGCCCGGATGTGTTGCAACTGTACTATGAGATTGTGGTACAAGCTCGAGAAGGCATTAAGCTTGCTAGCACGCCAATGCAGGCGCTTGAGATGTGTATCCTGCGCTTACTGGCATTTCGTCCATTGCCCACTGATGAGATATTAGCAGAATCACCTATGACCGCTGTTGGCAAGGCACCTTCTTCAGCATCTATAGAAGACGCTTCTGCTAGCGATATGGCTTCAAGCTCTGAGCCCTTGTCATCACAAGCACCCACTCAAAGTTATGCAGTGGATTATCAACATCAAAGCCAGGCTGTGCCACAAACCGTCAACGATAACCCTGAGTCAGATTTTAATGCAGGTCTCACTACACCTAGTGAAGCGTTATCTTTTTATGATGACAGCCAACCTGAACCAATTTCTGAGCCTGAACCAATTTCTGAGCCTGAACCAATTTCTGAGCCTGAACCAATTTCTGAGCCTGAACCAATTTCTGAGCCTGA
>NZ_JAGBKM010000029.1 GCF_017498085.1 Psychrobacter coccoides | reverse complement strand
TTCTTGTAAAACGACCCATAACAGAGATGTTAATGGAGCAAAAAACATTCTCGCGGTCGGGCTTGGCCGTCTTTAGTAGGAATCCTCGTTCCTTTAGGTCGGGGAGGAAGTCAAATCAACCCTAGGGCACGTAACAGTGCTGCACCAATTGCCATACCAAACAGCCCCACTACTGTGGTGAATGCCAAGATATTGGCAGCGAGCACATCATTACCGCCCATAGCCTTTGCCATCACATAGCTGGCAGCTGCTGTCGGTGATGCTACCATTAAAAACAGCACCCCCAGATGCACACCAGACAGGCCAAAGGCCAAGCCAACTGCGACGGCGACTAATGGAGCAATTATGATCCGGCCGATACTGGCCTGCATAGACAGTCCTGACAGATGCAACATCGCCTTTAGGTCAATACTGGCACCTGCACAAATCAATGCCAATGGCAGTGCTACTGCGGCTAATAAGTCGCCTGTGGTATGAATGACAGCAGGAATCGATGGCAGCGGTAACGCTTTATAGGCAAAGGCTGCCAATAACGCTAAGATGAGCGGGTTGGTGTATATTTTTTTGATCACCATAGTGCTGCGACTCAGCAAGGTATCATCTAGGCTTTTGGAGACACGGCTAAGAGTGATGACGGCTAAGATATTAAACAGTATCGTCACCACACCCATATACACTGCCCCGATGCTTAGACCATCACTGCCATAAGCGTTGGCGACCGTTGCAAGACCAATAATGGCCATATTACTGCGAAAGACGCCCTGTACAAATACCCCTTGATCAGCAGGTTTGCGGATAAAGCGCTTGGCATAAAGCTCAGCCCCAATAAATAGTACAAACGTCACAACCGTACCAGCAGCAATCAAAACCAGTTGTTTGCTGTAATTCACCTCACTGTCAACGACACTAAAAAACAATAAACACGGTAGACAATAATTAAAGACAAAATATGACGCTTGATCGATAAACGCTTGACTGACCTCACCACGTCGCTGCATAAAAAAACCCAACCCCATCAAGGCAAGGTTGGGCAGTACAATAGTAATGGCAAAAACAATGGCATCAATCATAAACAAACTCAAAATCGCATCATACCCACGATGACACGGGCATGAATACGAGCAATTTCAGAGGATGACATTTAGAGCGTGCTGAAGAGGCACTAACAGGCAATGTCATGGTCGACTGTTCAACACACTCTAATAAGAAAGCTGGTGTCATTAATTATGATCTTAATGCAGTTGGGTATCAAGGCATGTTCAATCTTAGGTGACAACAGATGACACCTGATATCCACGCCCTAGAAGGACGTGGTTTTACGGCGCTGGATGATAAAACCTTATATCTAAGCATTTTATGAATTTAAAGCAGCTTGCGCCTTTTTTTGTTTTTTTACTGTCATGGCGAGCAGTTGCACAGCAGCTGGCGTGACACCACTGATGCGGCTGGCTTGCGCCAAGGTAGCCGGTCTTACATGATTGAGCTTCTGTACGATCTCATTAGATAGCCCTGACACAATACTATAATCAAAGTCCAGTGGCAGCGTCGTGTTTTCCAAGCGTTTCATCTGATCAATCTCATCACGCTGACGATTAATATAGCCGGCATACTTGACGGAGATTTCTATTTGCTCGCCGACCTGAGCACCCACCTGTGACCCTGTGATCGCTTTGATGTCAGCAAAATGAATTTGCGGACGCTTCAGCAAGTCATAGGCGGTAGACTCTTTTGATAGCACCTCACCCGTTTGCGCAGCAACTTGCTTACCTAAGGTATTGGTAGGCGTTGCCCACATATCTTTTAGGCGAGCAGACTCGGTGGCAATGGCTTCCATTTTTTGTTGATAGGCCTGCCAGCGTGTATCATCGATCAATCCCAACTTGCGTCCTGTCTCCGTCAAACGTTGATCGGCATTGTCTTCACGCAAGAGCAGACGATACTCAGCTCGGCTGGTAAACATCCGGTATGGTTCGTTGGTACCATGCGTGATAAGGTCATCGACAAGAACCCCCAGATAAGCCTCATCACGGCGAGGGGTCCAGGTGTCAAACTCACTGTTATTGCTCGTCACTAGCGCTGCATTAGTGCCTGCTAGTAAACCTTGCACGCCTGCTTCTTCATAACCTGTAGTACCGTTGATTTGACCGGCAAAATAAAGCCTATCAATGGATTTGGTCTCTAAGGTTGGCTTGAGGTTTTGTGGGTCAAAATAGTCATATTCGATAGCATATCCTGGACGGGTGATATGCGCATTCTCAAGCCCTTTCATACTATGAATGAATTCTAACTGTACATCAAACGGTAAGCTGGTTGAGATGCCATTTGGATATAGCTCATGAGTGGTCAAGCCTTCAGGCTCAATAAATATCTGATGACTGTCTTTGTCTGCAAAACGATGGATTTTGTCTTCGATAGATGGACAATAGCGTGGACCAACGCCTTCAATTTTGCCCGAAAACATCGGTGAGCGACCAAGATTATCACGAATAATGTCATGCGTCCGGGCATTGGTATGAGTAATGTAACAATTGACCTGCTCAGGGTGCATAGACACATCGCCCATATAGCTCATGACAGGCAGCGGTGTGTCCCCTGGCTGCGCAGTCATGACACTAAAGTCTACTGTGCGTGCATCGATACGGGCTGGCGTGCCTGTCTTTAGACGCCCCACTGGCAGTTCGAGCTCACGCAAACGATCAGCAAGCTTGATAGAAGGCTGATCGCCTGCACGGCCCCCTTTTGAGTTTTCAAGACCGATATGAATCACGCCACCCAAAAACGTCCCTGACGTCAGTACCACAGTCTCAGTCTTAAAGATAATGCCTGTCGAGGTGACTACCGCTGTGGCACGGCCGTTTTCGACTAAAATATCATCGGCACCTTGCTGAAACAAGTCAAGATTGGGTTGGTTCTCTAGCGTATGGCGGATGGCAGCTTTGTATAACACACGATCGGCTTGTGCACGCGTGGCACGAACGGCGGCTCCTTTTCGGCTATTGAGGACTCGAAACTGAATACCGGCTTGATCAGTGGCCAATGCCATCGCTCCGCCCAAGGCGTCAATCTCACGTACCAGATGTGACTTACCGATACCGCCAATCGCAGGGTTACAGCTCATCTGTCCAAGCGTCTCGATATTATGCGTCAACAGCAAGGTCTGCGCGCCCATACGTGCAGCGGCGAGCGCCGCTTCAGTACCAGCATGACCGCCGCCGATCACTACCACGTCGTAATTTTTAGGATATTGCATGCAAGCCTCACTTGACGAACATTGTCTATGTTAGAACAAAGTATTAAAGGGTTTATTATAACCATTTTTAATCATTATTGATATTAGTACCACGGCTGAGCGGCACCACCCTATCACCATCACTACTGCTAATCAGATGCTGACTGCCTTGAGCTTCAGGGTTTATCTGCAGGTACGCATTCATTTGCCCAATCGCCTCACCATCGTCACTTGCTAATATCTGCTCTTTTATCATAGCCACGGGCGGTAGGGGTAAGTTTTTGAGTAATGCCAAGCGCTGGGCGTTGTCGCCTTTATGGACGACAAGTTCGATAAGCTGACGGGCGTCAATAGGCAGATCAGGCGTATTTTGTGCCAATAATGCCAGATGATAGGCGCCCGCAGCATCTTGATCGGCGACGATACGCTGCTCAATTGCGATATAAGTTGCTTCGGTTGCACCGCCTGCGACGCTGAGCTGATGAATGCATTTTAATGCAGAGTTTTTCTCATTATTTGCTAGATCGATGATACGCACCGATTCAGCCTTAAGCTGCTCACGGCGCTTATCGATGGCGGCTTGCTCAAGGGCTTCATTGGCTTGTTGGTTGTTAATGGATTGATTACTCATAAGACCTCTTTCTATTAAATACATGTCTATCTTGTACACTATGTATGGGGGTAAAGTTTATAATGACAATAAAAGCTCATTGCCATAAAAAAGACGCACAATAAAAAACTCGAGCCGCCTACTGCTATGGCAACTCGAGTTTTTATATACCAAACGAGAATTTATTTATTCAGTTAGGCAGCAGGACTGTTTGCTTCAACCAATGGCTTAAGCTCGCCTGATTGATACATTTGCAAAATAATATCTGATCCGCCCATCAGCTCGCCATCAATCCACAGCTGCGGAAAAGTTGGCCAGTTGGCGACTTTTGGTAAAGTGGCACGAATCTCTGGGTTTTCTAAAATATTAACAAATGCAAATGGACGACCAATTTGCGTCAACACTTCGATAGAACGCGCCGAAAACCCACACTGCGGAAACTGCGGTGTGCCTTTCATATAAATCAGTACTTTATTATCACGGATTTGATCACGAATCAGCTGTTCGACGTCCGTTGCAGCGGTATTTGGGGTTTGTTCACTCATAAAAGCTCCTATTGCTAAAGCAGTTTATTAAAGGTAGGTAGTTGTTTAAAGTATAGGTTTGCTACGTTGCTGATACATGGGGCAACTGCCAGCAGATTACAAGCCAAGCTCATACACTAAATACGCTCTTAGGTATTGAACGTCAGGTATATTAACCATTAGATACGTTAGGCACCAATAGTACCACAGCACTTGCCATGATGCCCTCTTGTCGACCAGTAAAACCTAACTTTTCTGTCGTAGTGGCTTTCACACTAATATTACCCACATCCGTTTGCAAGTCACTGGCAATATTGTCGCGCATGGCTTGATTGTGCGGGGCAAGCTTGGGACGTTCACACATGACGGTAATATCTGCATTACCCAAAATATAACCGGCCGCTTGAATTTTATCATACACATGACGTAGCAACACTCGGGAATCAAGACCTGCATAGGCAGCATCCGTATCAGGAAAATGCTGGCCGATATCTCCAAGCGCTAAAGCGCCAAGTAAGGCGTCTGCTAATGCATGTAGCACCACATCACCGTCAGAGTGTGCCAGCAAGCTATGACTGTGTTCAATGGGCACGCCTGCCAATATGACATATTGCTGCTGCTCACCTGTATTATGAAAGGCGTGAACGTCGATGCCTTGACCGATTTTTATCATTGATATTCCCATTAAATAAAGTCTATTAAATAAACGCAGTGATCGTCAGCTCAAAATAAAACGGCATGAATATGTCACCCCTTTTCAACGAAGTGGACGCTAAAATCATTCGAAATCATAATTTGAATATTTAAAGCGGTTTTATGAGCAGTAGCCAGCCACCGCTCGCCAACCGTTTCAATAAGCTGCTATAATACGACGCTTATTTTACCATAAGTTGTTGAGCGATTTTTATGCCAGCCATTTCAGATGCTTTTAACACTCATTCTCCTTTAAATCTAACTGACATCGACAACCCCAGCACCAAACATGTGATTATCGGCATGTCAGGTGGTGTCGACTCTTCTGTATCCGCCGTCTTACTGCAGCAGGCAGGCTTTAGAGTCGAAGGTCTGTTTATGAAAAACTGGGAAGAAGATGACGGCACCGAATACTGTACCGCCATGGACGACTTGGCCGACGCCCAAGCGGTCTGTGACAAGATTGGTATGAAGCTGCACACCGCCAACTTTGCGATGGAATACTGGGACCGAGTGTTTGAGCATTTCTTAGCAGAATACAAAGCTGGACGTACACCCAATCCTGATATCTTATGCAATAAAGAGATTAAGTTTAAAGCATTTTTAGACTATGCTCTGACTCTTGGTGCAGACTATATCGCCACTGGTCACTACACCCGCCGTAGTGTGAGTTATAAAAACGATAAAGACATAGAAGTTGCGCAGCTGCTACGCGGTCTGGACAACAACAAAGACCAAAGCTACTTCTTGCATGCAGTTGGCGGCGACAAAATTGCCAAGACCTTATTTCCTGTTGGTGAGCTTGAAAAGCCAGTGGTCCGTCAAATCGCTGAAGAGCATGGCTTAGCCACTGCCAAAAAGAAAGACTCTACGGGTATTTGCTTCATTGGTGAGCGCCGTTTTAAAGACTTTCTGCAGCAGTACCTGCCTGCGCAAAAAGGTGACATCATCACAGATGACAATAAAGTGATCGGTACTCACGATGGTTTGATGTACTACACCTTAGGTCAACGTGGCGGTATCGGCATTGGCGGTGTCAAAGACCGTCCAGAGGAGCCTTGGTTTGTGCTCGCCAAAGACTTGCACAATAACCGCTTAATCGTCGGTCAAGGGCATGAGCATCCGATGCTGATGAGCAATGAGCTGCACGCGTACAAGCTCGATTGGATCGAGGGTTCAGCGCCAGCAGACATCTTTAGCAAAAACGGCCTACGCTGTATGGCAAAATCACGCTATCGTCAACCTGATCAAGCCTGCCACGTATTTGCGACAAATACTGATGGCAGCGAAGTACGAGTGGTGTTTGATGCGCCACAACGTGCGGTGACTCCTGGTCAGTCAGCGGTATTTTATATTGACGAGGTGTGTCTTGGCGGCGGAGTGATCCAGTCGATAGATGCACCCTGTGGGCTCTAAATATAGAGTCAGCAGACCAATTCAGCCCGTGTTACATCGTCGCTATTTTCAGCTTTTTTATTTTTACATTGCTTTTTACTTTTAAAGTATTTTACTGTTCAACAACCATTGAGGCATCACTATGACCCCACTTACCGCACTCTCTCCTATCGATGGCCGTTACGCATCCAAAGCCGACAGCTTGCGCCCTTATTTATCTGAATTCGGTCTAATTAAAGCCCGTGTCACCGTGGAGATTCGCTGGTTACAATCATTAGCTGACAATAGTGCTATTGGTGAATTGGCAGCATTTGACGCCGATACCAATGCTTTTTTGAATAGCATCGTTGATGACTTTAGTGAGGTGGATGCGCAAGCGATCAAAGATATCGAAGCGACAACCAACCATGATGTCAAAGCAGTTGAATACTTCATCAAAGACAAGTTCCGTGGTAATCAACAGTTAGAAGACAGCTTGGAGTTTATCCATTTTGCTTGTACCAGTGAAGACATCAATAACTTATCGTATGCACTGATGCTAAAAGACAGTCGTGAGCTGCTGGTTGCAAAAATGCAGCACGTCACTGACAGTATTGTTGACTTGGCCATTACTCACGCTGAGCAGCCTATGCTGTCACGTACCCATGGTCAGACTGCCAGCCCAACGACTCTAGGTAAAGAGATGGCAAACGTCGCTTATCGCCTTGCTCGTCAAATTAAGCAAGTCAACCAAGTTGAGCTGCTTGGTAAAATCAATGGCGCCGTCGGTAACTACAATGCTCACCTATCCGCTTACCCAGAAGTGGATTGGCAGACGCACGCCGAGCAATTTATCACCGAGCGCCTTGAGCTAACCTTCAACCCTTATACCACCCAAATCGAGCCACACGACTACATCGCCGAATTGTTTGATGTGGTCAAACGCTTTAATACCGTCTTGATCGATTTTAACCGTGATATTTGGCAGTATATTAGCTTAGGCTATTTTAAGCAGCGTCTCAAAGATGGCGAAGTCGGCTCATCGACCATGCCGCACAAAGTCAACCCCATTGACTTTGAGAACTCTGAAGGCAACCTTGGTGTGGCCAATGCCATGCTGGCACACTTGGGCGAAAAGCTGCCGATTTCTCGTATGCAGCGTGACTTATCAGATTCAACCGTGCTGCGTAATATCGGTGTTGGCTTAGCACAAAGCATGATTGCTTATGATGCATGCTTAAAAGGTATCGGCAAACTAGAAGTCAATCCTGAGCGTTTAAACGAGGATCTTGAGCAGGCGCAAGAAGTGCTTGCTGAGCCCATTCAGACGGTCATGCGCCGCTACCGCGTCGAAAACCCATACGAAAAACTCAAAGCTTTGACTCGTGGTAATGCCATGACCCGTGAGGCCATGCTGACATTTGTCGACAGTGATGAGTTGTCTGCTGTTTCAGATAGCGACAAAGCACGCCTGCGTACACTGACGCCTGCGACTTATACCGGTAATGCCGCCGAGCAAGCAATAGCCATCAAAGAGTGGATCGCTAAGCTATAGATACTGATAAGTATCATCGCAGCGCTTAACATTAAAGCCCGTCATTTGGTTATTGCTATGGAGGTAGATATGTCTATCTCCATAGATATTGGCATAGACATTGACCTTACTTTGAACCCTATGATTGCAATAAACAACCCATAGTGAATAAGTAAGGTTTTATTTTCTATTCTGTTTCATCATCATCGCTGTCACCTGGTATGATGGCTTTACCGACAGCGACTGTGCCTTTGACCACACCTTTGGTGGTTTTATAGGCGACTTTAGTAGGTACAGTGACTATCTTGTGCACACAGGCTTGTAGTAAAAACACACTAGCGATGATGGTGATAAGATGTAGTTTTTTCATAAATATCCTATGAGTGACGGGATGCTCTGATGGCAGCTATTCATGACCACCAGCTAGGTGCTCATCATAAACGATTACACCTTTGCTATAAAGCGCTCCTTATTATAATTCTCATTTTCAGATACGGATTTAGCAATGACATCGATACCCCTTTGTTTGCCTGACTCTATGACTCCAGAACAGTTCTTGAATGAATACTGGCAAAAAAAACCGCTGCTTATCAGGCAAGGCTTACCACAACTGATTGGTATGTTTGAACCAGAAGACATGCTGGGGCTGGCGTTAGATGAAGATGCTTCTGCACGTCTACTGACACAAGCGGCAACCAAGCAAGCAGACACGCCACAATGGCAACTTAAAAAAAGCCCACTCACAGAGTCTGACTTTGATAGTTTGCCGGCGCAGTGGACGGTACTGGTGCAAAATATGGAGCAGTGGTCACCTGAGCTTGGGCAGCTGTGGCAAGCCTTTGACTTCATTCCGCAATGGCAGCGTGATGACATCATGGTCTCTTATGCGCCCAAAGGCGGCTCAGTCGGCAAGCATTATGACGACTACGACGTGTTTTTGGCGCAAGGCTATGGCCATAGACGTTGGCAATTGGGCAGGTTCTGTGATAAGAATACTGAGTTTGTCGCCGATGAGCCCATTCGCATCTTTGATGATATGGGCGAGATTATATTTGATGAAGTGCTAGAGGCAGGTGACGTACTTTATGTACCACCCAAACTCTCACACTTTGGGGTGGCACAAGATGACTGCCTAACTTTCTCTTTTGGCTGTCGTCGCCCTAACTTGATGCAAATCATCGACAGTCTCGCTGATGTCGCAACTAATGACAGTGGGTTATTTATACCGATGTTATTACCACAGACTCTACAGCCTTCTGGCGAGCTACAGGCGCACAGTATTGAAGCCATTAAAGACCAACTACTGCAACTCCTCCAATCTGGGCATGGCAATGATATGATTGCCCAGGCGGTGAGCGAGGTGGTTAGCAAACGTCAGTATGACGTGTTGGTGCCAGAAGAAGTGATGGATACCGATGAGCTCATGCAGGCTTTGGCTGACGGCGCCACACTACAAGCTGACTATAGTAACCGCTTGCTATACAACCAAACTGATGATGGCATTGCTGTATATGCCAATGGTCAACGTCTGGATGAGATTGATGAGGTCGTAACAGCCATTTTGGTACGTTTGGCTGATGGTGAGCTGCTGCAACACAAAGATGTCACAGCAATTGATCCAGATGACTTAATGGAATGGGTAGAAAATGGTTGGATATGGGTCAATTATGGTGAGTAAGCATTCACCTGTTGTTTAATCAGAATCAACCTTAAAACAAAAAGCCGACGTTCAAGAATTTTTTGAACGTCGGCTTTTTTGTCTAATGACTTATATGATACAGCTGGCTTAGACGATACCGCTACCAGGCTTTACCATTAGTCTTCTCAACACCTAACTACATACCAAAGCTTTTTTCTTACAGATCTTAACAGCACTATCAGTCATAATCGAACGACTAAAAACACTAATATGCATCGTCATTTAGTTGATTCACTCTAAAAACGATACAGTACTACTGGTATAAATTTTGCGCAGCCTCTGTCGGCGTAGGCACAGCAAGCAAGTAAAGTTTATACCAGGAGCACGTGACTATTAATAATGTATCAACTTTATTTAGTACTGACTATATTATTCTAAGTACCTCTTTTCTTAGAATAATTCAACATTTTAACGACTAAGGATTAGCATCAATGGCAGATAAAATTTATGACTTGGGTTCAGGGTTTTGGAACATACGTGGGTCATTTCGCTTAGGCGGCGTCATCGACATAGGTACGCAGTGCTCACTGATAGAGCTAGAGTCAGGGCGCTTCATCTTTTTGGACAGCTATGAATTAACTGGCGCTGTGCGAGATGAGGTCATGGCGCTAACCAATGATGGTCAAGACGTAGAGGCGGTATTAAACGTTCACCCTTTCCACACTGTCAGCTGTGCTCAAATGGCCAAAGATTTCCCGCAAGCGACTTTTTATGGCAGTAGCCGTCATAAAGAGCAAGTTCCTGAAATTGAATGGTCAGAGGATTTGGTAGAAAGCGACGCGGTAGCCAAGCGCTACCCTGAGCTTGCGTTTTCTCTTCCCAAAGGCATTCATTATATTTCACCCAATGACAAAATCCATGCCGGCTCGCTATTGGTATATCATCCCGCCAGCAGAAGCTTACACGTTGACGACACCTTTATGAGCCCGCCTGCCAAGATTCTCGAGGCCGTATTGCCTGAACTGCTCTTGCACCCGACGACCAAGCTTGCGCTCAAAGATGAGCCAAACGCCGGTCAGCAATACTGTGACTGGGCGACCCAACTTGCACATGAGTGGCGTGATACTCACAACTTTTGTGCAGCACATTCTAGCTTGATTACCTTTGAAGTTGGCGGCTTTGAGAAAGCGTTACTAAAAGCCATTGCTAAGGCACGTCCTAAACTCGAAAAAGCGTAGCCTGCTTTTTTGGACTGACAAGACCTTAATAGATATCACGAGTAAAACAATAAGGTCGCAAGCTCATCTTTATTGCCAATAATATCTGCTAAGGTATACTGCTCAAGAACGTGAATAAAAGCCGTCAGTGCTTCAGCAAACACGCTTTTCAGTGTACACACTGGCGTAATCACACAGCCTACAGGCGCCTTTTCTTCTTCCTCGATAAAAGCAACCGGCACACTTGAGGAAGGAGGTTTTGGGTTATTACGGCTCGCTCGGGTAGCAAAGCACTCTACCAACTCAAAGTCAGGCTCTATTTGCTTAATCAGTATACCCAAATTGATATCTTTAGCGGCTTTAGCCAATCGGATACCACCGTTCTTACCACGTACACTCTCTATATAGCCAAGCTGACCCAACTGATGAATAATTTTGGTTAAATGACTTTTAGAAATATTGTAACTGGTGGCAATATCACTAATATTTGCCAGTGACTCTGGCTCGGGTCTGACTGCTAAATACATCAATGAGCGCAGCGCATAATCACTATAATTGGTCAGTCGCATCTAATAACGCCTCTTTATCATTCATTACTCTGTTAAAATTATGGACCCCAATGTACCGCCAATAAGTACCGATAATAACAGCCGCTTGAGTCCTGATGATCAACCAAACAAACCATCTGCTCTCTCACGTGACAGCAGCGGCAGATAGCTGATACAAAACAGCACGAAGCAGGCCATCCAAGCGCCTTGAGCGATCATAATCCACAGTAAGTATTGGCTCATATCGACTAAAGGTATCAAGACTCGACTGATAAACACCGCCACCATAAGAAAAAACATCGCATTCACTGTTTTTGGCGGCTCATGAATACTCAATCCCGTATGTCCAAGCGATACTCGGGCCATCATCGCCACGGTCATCATACCAATACCAGCAATCGCTAGTCCATGCATGGCAATACTGTGATTATATCCAAGCCATGGCTGCAATGCATATAGCACAAAGCTGATACACATACCGGCAAAAGCAATGTACAGTGACCATAGTAGCGGCTTTCGCCAGATACGACGATGATACCAACCTTTTAAGCGCACAATATTAACCACTGCTACTCCAAGTGCGGTAATAGTCAGTAAATACTTATTAGGATAAAACAAATCAACGATAAAAAAGGCCAAAAAGAACAATAAGCTAGCAATATCTTGCGCTTTACTATTACGCAGCTTAATATCCTCTGTCGTCCCTGCACTCAGACCACGCTCAATAAAAAACGGCACCACTCGCCTACCAATGGTCAGTACCAAACCAATGATCAGATAAAACCCTAAATATATGCCTATTCGAGTCAGACTCATATCACCGCTGACAATACCCCAATAGCAGAGCCCATTGCCGAGAGTCAATAATGCCAGCTTGGATAAGATACCCATCTGTTTATACTGCTTAACCTGCAACACGGCACGAAATATAGTAAATGCCATCAGCCCTACAAACAGCATATCAAAGCCAGCAGCAATATAAAGAAGAGAGGCGCTACTACCGCCAACCGTCATCCCCAGTCCAAATGCCGCCCAACCCATGCGTGCCAGCAGCCAACAAACAAAGATACCCAGCAGCTTATAGCCGTGTGGCATCTTGACCCCTGTCCATGTCTGCACTGCGGTCAATAAAAACCCTGCTACAATCGCTAACGCATAACCATAAATCATCTCATGACCATGCCAATATAGAGGGTTTAATGCCTGAACATCGATATCTGTATGGCCTGTAAACACAAACGACCATAGCAACATCGTCACTATGGCAAACAGTGCACCTGCACTAAAAAAAATGCGAAACCCTAGATTAAGAATGGGGTGTGGTGAGGTTGGGCGTTTACTGGGTAAATTAATAGCGTGCATGATGGTCTTCTTAGCATGAGTGAATAACTACTCTCTTAAACATTCATTTTATATGAATGTTATGTTTTATACAATAGATATAGGGTTGATTTACTCTAAAAACGTTATAGTACTGCTGACATGATCAACTATATGTTGACGCACTTATCAATACTGTACTTACACTCAGCTTATTGACTGCCGCTACTTACACTGGTTAAATGATGCCCCTCTAGGAGAATAATATGACTGAAGAAAATACACCGGAAGAAAAACGCAAGATCATTAATAAGTTTTTGACCAAGCTGACTAAAGAGGAGCCGCAAATGTACTATGCATCGACCTCTGAGATCTCACGTAGTATTCATACCATGATAAAAGAACACACCAATCGTTTGTCAGTAGAAGAGCAAGCGATCGTTAGAAACATATCTGTTGAAGAAATAGAGGCCTTGCTAGGCTTTCATTCTAGATAGTACGTTTTTAGCTAGAGTGATGCACTATGACAGATGGTATTTACAAGAAAAGACCGCATCATGGCGGTCTTTTTTGATATCTGCTGAACTTTTTTATTAGAACGGATATTGGCGTGGTTCATTTTGTATAGATATCCAATGCGTTCTGGTAAACTCTTCAAGTATCCACTCACCGTTAAAGCGACCAATACCTGAGTTTTTCTCACCGCCAAACGGTACATTGCTTTCATCGTTGACTGAGATATCATTAATATGCGTCATGCCAGCTCTGATACCACGAGCAAAGCGCAGGCCTTTTTGCATATCTGTCGTAAATACAGCACTAGATAAACCATACATGGAGTCATTGGCGATTGATAGCGCATCCTCTTCATCTTTGGCACGGATGATACCAACCAATGGCCCAAACACCTCATGACGTGACAAATCCATCTCACGCGTCACTTCAATAAAGATATGCGGTGGTACCACTTGATCTTTAATCTCACCACTCAAAATCATTTTGGCACCTTCCTTTTGTGCTTTAGCGATTTTTTCTTTCAGTGATTTGAGTTGTTTTTTATTGATAATCGGTCCAACTGCTGTGTTCTGTTTGCTTGGATCACCAACGTTTAACGTCTTGACGTGCGCCAAGAAACGCTCTACGAAGTCATCGTAAATCTCATCTTCAACGATGATACGATTGATAGCAATACAGATTTGGCCTTGATGCAAAAACTTACCAAAGGCTGCTGCTTTGACCGCTTGTTCGATATCAGCATCTTTTAAGACCACAAATGGACTGTTACCGCCCAGCTCAAGTGCGACTTGCTTGAGGTAATCGCCACCATTGGCCAACTCGCCAATGTGCTTGCCCACTGACGTCGAGCCGGTAAATGATACAAAGCTTGGAATATCATGAGTAACGATGGCATCACCAATTTCACTACCAGCTCCGACGACCACGTTGAGCAGCCCTTTTGGCAGACCCGCTTCTTCAAATATTTTTGCTAACAGCAAACCACCTGTGATAGGCGTGTCACTGGCAGGCTTTAATACGACCGCATTACCCAGTGCAAGCGCAGGCGCAATAGAACGCTGGGTGAGATGCAATGGAAAGTTCCATGGGCTGATAACGGCTACCACACCGACTGGCTCACGGTAAACAAAGTTTTCTTTACCAGGCGTGTTTGACGGGCGAATCTCACCATGGACACGATTAGGAAACGTAGCGGCTTCAAGCGTAATCGCACGCGCACTACCAAACTCTACCATGGCTTTAATACGTGTGCTGCCCGACTCTTTAATCAGCCAATCGACAATCTCGTCTTGGCGCTGATCTAACACACTGACGACGTGATGCATTAAACGCGCACGCTCAGCTGGCGTTGTTTTTGCCCATTGTTTCTGCGCTTGCTTAGCAGCTTGATACGCTTCATCAAGCTGACTGTCTGTCGCTTGCTGAATCTCTACTAGAGTATCACCGCTATAGGGATTGGTATTTGTATTGACACTATCATCTTGACCGCTTTGCCATTCACCCGCAATGTACTGCAGATGAAAGCCATCATACGCTGCGGGATGGCCAGCTTGATTGTTTGTATCGATTGACATAGTTATCCTTATTTATTTTGTAGTAGTAAAAACCATCAGTAACTTGCTAGACGACTGGTCTAATGCTATCATAGTTTACAGAATGACGAAAAGCATTTATGCCATGGCTATTGTTGAGTAAACGTAACGAGCATCATAGTGATAGTGCCACAAGACAGATCAATAAAACGTATAATAAAGGCACATATCTCCTATCGCTGCACTAATGCTGTCAGCCTAGTGACTATCTAATCACCGAGCTATTTAGCCATTAAGTGTCGTGACCTTAATAATAACCAGAGCAATGCCTTGTTTATCTTTACTTCAATACTTTAACACCATTTAGGAGGACATGACTCTATGTCTACCAACTTAACCTCTGCTAATGCAACGACCATCCCCCCTGATACCAAAACCCATCTTTTAGAAATCGGCTACCAGCTTATAGCTAAAAAGGGGTTCACTGCCGTCGGTATCAAGCAGATACTAGATACAGCAGGTGTACCTAAAGGTTCTTTTTACCACTACTTTGCATCAAAAGAAGCCTTTGGTAAAGCCATCATTACACATTACTTTGAACAGTATAAAGGGCGACTTGAGCGCATCGGTGCACAAGACACCAACGCTCAACAAAAGCTTTATGACTACTTTCAAAACTGGTACGACACGCAGCAAAACGGCTGTGACCATGAAAAGTGCTTGGTGGTAAAGCTAAGCGCTGAGGTCGCTGATATGTCTGAACCCATGCGTATGGCGTTACATGCAGGCTATCAGCAAACTATTGAATGGTTAGCATTACAGATTAAAGCGGGCTGGGCGGACAACTCAGTGCCACAGCCTGATAATATCGCAGCTGAAAGTATGGCTAAGCGCTGGTACTTTGCTTGGCTCGGTGCCAGTTTAATCGCTAAGATCAGCCAAACCAACACTCCCCTTGCAGAAGTATGGCAAATGACAACTACCGAGATGGGCCGCTAATAACAGCTGTTTTTCTATCTGCTCTGCATATTTTGAGCACTGAAAGCTATAGTTAACGCCACTCAAACAGCACGACACTACCGCTTTTAGGAGTCACTAAGCGACTGGCTTTCATCTCGCACTGATATTATTTGATCGTCCTGTCTCCCTCTCTATTTATACCTTTACCGTGCCTAATTTTGACCAATACGAGCATATGATAGTTTTGTAACTATCATAAACAAAACTATAGACGACCGGTCTAATTCATGTACAATGTCTAATTATTAAAGACGCATTGGTTATTTACTAGTCCAGATTTCAAACCACAGACTTTTGCAAATCACACAATCAACACCCAATAAGCTTTAGGAACATTATGAAGAACTTTCAATATTACAACCCAGTCCGTATCGTCTTTGGTGAGGGTCAAATCAAAAAACTATCAGATCTGGTGCCTAAAGAGGCAAAGGTACTGATCACTTATGGTGGCGGTTCAGCTGAGCGTACCGGCACGTTAGATGAAGTCAAAACTGCACTGGCAGCGAACGGTAATCGCAGCGTATTTGAGTTTGGTGGTATCGAGCCAAATCCAGAGTTCACAACGCTACTCAAAGCCGCTGACATGGTAAATAAACATGGCATCGACTTTTTATTGGCAGTTGGCGGTGGCTCCGTCATTGATGGCAGTAAGTTTGTCGCCCTCGTGTCTTCACTTACCGAAGACGACAGCACGGTCTTACGTGACAAAGCATGGGATGCACTGCTAAGCGGTTGTTCAACTATTGATACTGCCATTGATTTGGGGGTGGTACTCACTATTCCAGCGACTGGTTCTGAGATGAACAATGGCGGTGTGGTCAATCACAGCGAACGTCAAGCAAAACTGCCTTTTCGCAGTCCACTGACCTTCCCTAAGTTTTCAATTTTAGACCCAACTAAGACCCTCACATTACCTAAACGTCAGGTAATGAATGGCGTTGCCGATGCCTTTGTCCATGTGATCGAGCAGTATCTGACTTATCCAGTCAATGCAAAAGTGCAAGATGCCTTTGCTGAAAGCCTACTTAAGATTTTGGTTGAAGAAGGCGCAGCGGTCAAAGCAGACCCAGAGAATCTAGAGACACGTCAGAATATTATGTGGAGCGCAACGATGGCACTTAACGGCCTCATTGGCGCAGGCGTGCCACAAGACTGGACCACGCACATGATTGGTCACGAATTAACCTCATTACACGGCATCGACCATGCTCGCACTTTAACCATATTATTGCCATCAGTAATGCGTGAGCTAAAAGACAGTAAAAAAGACAAATTACTTCAATATGCCCGTAACGTTTGGGCTCTTGATAGCAAGACTGATACAAAACAAGACGACGACAGCATCATCGAGACTGCTATCGTTAAGACTGAGAACTTCTTTCGTAGCTTAGGTTTACCTGTCAGCTTAGCAGATGCCCAATTAGATGAATCAGCGATTGACCCAATTATCAAGCAGCTGGAAGCACATAACATGGTAAAACTGGGCGAGCACGGTAACAATGACTTGGCAGTATCACGTCGTATCTTAGAGCGCTCGTTAACCAGCGCCGCTTAAAACCTTAACCCAATAAATACAATAAGGATGATTAATATGAGCTTTGATAAGCAACAAAATCAAGAAACAAACCGTCAAATCAAATTGGCCAGTCGCCCTCATGGTGAGCCAACATCTGAAAACTTTGATCTGACCACCAGCGATATCCCAACGCCAAATGACAACGAGATGCTGCTACGTACTGTCTATTTATCATTAGATCCGTATATGCGTGGACGTATGAGCGATGCCAAAAGCTATGCCGATCCACTAAAAGTCGGCGATGTGATGATGGGTGGTACGATTGCTCAAGTTGTAGAATCTAATATTGATAAGTTTGCCGTCGGTGACTTGGTGGTATCAAATTCGGGTTGGCAGGACTATAGCGTCAGTGATGGTGAGGGCGTGCTAAAACTCGATAAAGACATGCCAAACCCTTCATATGGCTTGGGTGTGTTGGGTATGCCCGGCTTTACTGGTTATATGGGTTTGACTGATATCGGTAAACCACAAAAAGGTGAGACATTAGTCGTCGCTGCTGCAACAGGTCCTGTTGGTGCAACCGTCGGTCAAGTGGGCAATCAGTATGGCACACGCACTGTTGGTATCGCAGGCGGTAAGGAAAAATGTGACTTCGCTGTCAATGAGTTAGGTTTTGATGTTTGTATTGACCATAAAGCGGACGACTTCGCTGAGCAATTAAAAGCCGCTTGCCCAGATGGTATCGATATCTATTACGAAAACGTCGGCGGCAAGGTGTTTGACGCCGTCATGCCATTATTAAATGCCCATGCACGTATTCCAGTATGTGGTCTGGTGTCACAATACAACGCTACTGAACTGCCAGATGGCAAAGATCGTCTGGGTCTGTTAATGGGCAATATTCTCAGCCGTCGTTTAACCATCAAAGGCTTTATCATCTTTGAAGAGTATGGTGATCATTTCCCAGAGTTCCTCAAAACCATGAGTAAATGGGTCGAGTCAGGTGACGTGAAAACCAAAGAGCATGTTACCGAGGGTCTAGACGCCGCCCCAGACGCTTTTGTGGCGATGCTAAATGGTGATAATTTTGGTAAGACTGTGGTAAAAGTAGCTGACGTCAAATAGCAGCAGTGCTCTCTTAGATAAATAGAGCTATTTAGGAGAGCGCCCTAAGACAGAATGAGCCAAATTGATATAAACCAAACTCATATGAATAATGCACACTACTAAATAAGGATAATTATGAATATTTTAATGGTACTCACCTCGCATGATGAATTGGGCGATACGGGTAAAAAGACGGGCTTTTGGCTAGAAGAGTTTGCAGCCCCTTATTACGCCTTTCTGGATGCTGGCGTCAATGTGACTCTCGCCTCTCCTGCCGGCGGTCAACCACCCCTTGATCCTAGTAGCGATACCGAAGACGCACAAACCAAAGATACCCAGCGCTTTAAAGAAGACAGTGATGCGCAAAAGCATCTTGCCAACACCAAAAAACTTGCTGATATGAAAGCGGAAGACTTTGATGCCGTGTTCTATCCTGGTGGTCATGGTCCATTATGGGATTTGGCAGTCGATGACAACTCAATCCATCTGATTGAGGCTTTTGTGCAGCAAGATAAGCCTGTTGCCTTTGTTTGCCATGCGCCCGCTGCGCTCAAAAACGTCAAGGTTGATGGTGAGTACTTAGTAAAAGACAAGACGGTGACTGGATTTACCAACTCAGAAGAAGATGCCGTTGGTCTGACAGATGTCGTACCCTTCTTAGTAGAAGATGCACTAAAAGCCAATGGTGGTAACTTCGAAAAAGCTGCTGATTGGGAGTCGTTTGTGGTCGAAGACGGTCTGCTCATTACCGGTCAAAACCCAGCCTCATCAGAAGAAGCCGCCAAACGTTTGATTACCAAACTTAAAGGCTAATCACGTCGATTAATGACTAGGGCATGTCCTCAATTCAATCGATAGCCATCTAAATGGGCTAAAAATGGCTAAATCTGGCCAAACGGTGTCAAATAGCTGACTAATATCTCGATATTATCTGCGCTATTTTCCTTGTTTGACGGCGATTTATCTCATTTTTATCGCCATTTTTAAAATGAGGACACGCCCTAACACAGCACACCAAGCAAAAAAGGCCAATACTATGATTCGTTTACACCATCTTAATCAATCACGCTCGCTACGTACGCTTTGGCTGTTAGAAGAGCTTGGCGAACCTTATGAGATTGTCAGCTACCAACGTGATGCCAAGACCCATTTGGCACTAGATAGCCTGAAAGCCGTACACCCACTTGGCAAGTCGCCAGTTATCGAGATAGATGGTGAAGTCTATGCTGAGTCAGGCGCCATCACTGAACTACTGATTGAGCGCTTTGCACCTGAACGCTTGCGTCCAGCGATCGATAGTGCAGAGTATGGGCACTATTTGCAGTGGATAAACTTCGCTGAGAGCTCGCTTATGCTGCCTTTATTGCTTGAGCTATTTACCACTAAAGCCGGCATTACTAACAATGAGTTTTTGCATGGTTATATCTCTGCAGAAAAGTACAAGCTGTTGAGCTATCTAAACGATGAAGTCGAAGGTAAATCCTTTATTGTGGGTAACAAACTAAGTGGCGCAGACTTTATGCTGTCGTTTGATTTGATTATGTTGGCGAAGCGTGAAGCATTGGAAAACTATCCGCATATCAAGCAGTATGCGCTGCAACTGGCCAGTCTTGATAGTTACCAGCGCAGCATGCGTTTGGAGGCGAATTATGACCAATCCATTTAATGTCGTAATCTAACTGCTGATTGTCTAAGTCTTAAATCGTTATTAGATATAGTCGGAGTACTTTTAAACAGCTACGACTGAACTGACCCCCATAAGTTGGACACAACTTATGGGGTATTTTTATGCGCATAATAGCAATATACTGCCTGTCGCTTTAGAGAACCTAAAGGCTCTGATTTAAAAATTTCTGTTCAAGCCAACTATTCATAAATACATTATCAGGATCGTACTCACGGCGAATTTCCAAAAACCGATTAAGCTTGGGATATAGATGCTGTAGCTCAACATGATTGAGTTTATTGACTTTGCCCCAGTGCGGCCGACCCTGCCATTTTTTCATATACTCATACAGCCATTTAAATAATGGCTCGCGGTCCATGCCCTTATAGACGTGAAAGGACAATACCGCACAGTCCTCACCTTGAGTCGGGCTTAGCATGCCAGTCTCGCCTTTATGGGTTCGTACCTCAATCGGAAAGTGCGAGCCTTTATTGTCTGCTAATAAGATACGATTGACCTCGGTGATACATTCATCAAAATCAAAGAGCTTAATAAAATACTCTGATTCGTTAAATTTCACGCCACGCGGTGTCGGAAACACTTCATAGCTATACCCTTCTCGCTTGGTGTTTGGAATAGAGTTGGCTGAAATTTGGCTCACCTTGTTGGTCATTGTCGGTTTCATCCGTGCCAGCTCACACAACACATAAAAAGCACCGTTAAGCGTCACTACGCTATCAAACTTATCTCTGACTTTCTGTCTGCCACTCATCGGCTTTGGTTCGATTACTGAGAGGGTTTTTTGCTGCAGTTTATTGGTGCCTGGAAATAAAAACCATTCCAAGTGTCGATGAGCCTCAGCGTTATCATGAAACCTTGCTAAACCGTCTGCAAAATCAAGCACTTCGTTGCGCTCTTGCAGCCCATATAAGTCCACGACCTTTAGCGTTAGCTTGGTAAATATACCCAGCATACCGAGGCTCACATGTAGCGCATTGCCCAGATCATCGGTCTTTGGGTCGCCTCGATGATGAGTATGAACCTGCCCGCACCCATCGACCCACTCCCAAGCCACGACTTGATTGGCAATAGAGCCCAAAGCAATCCCTGTGCCGTGAGTGCCAGTACTGGCAGCACCTGCGATGGTCTGGGCTTGTACATCACCCATGTTTTCTAATGCCAGACCGTGCGCTTTTAGCGCTTCACCAATTTCGTGCAGATAGGTGCCAGCATGTAAGGTCGCCAGCTTGGCCTCAGTATCTACCGAGATCAGCCCACGCATATGATGTAAGCTCACGGCAATCTCTTCAGGCTTGCCGCAGCCACTAAAAGAATGCGCAGCACCTGTCACTCTTATGCGCTTTTTATTGGCTCGTGCCCGCTTGACGATGTCTTGCAGCTCTTCTACGGAGAAAGGCGTGAGTTTTTGCTCAGGTTGAGCAGTCACGTAGCCCACCCAGTTTTGCCAGTCAGCACTGGACTGCCACTGCCTTAATGAAAACATTTGCCCTCTCCACGGTAGGTTGTCATGGTTTGGACAATGCCCTCACTAGCGATCGCTTCCTCATTATTTAAGTTATCGGCTTGCTTACTAGAGTTTCGATAACATATAAGCGCATTAAAATGCTCGCACAGCTCGCCCGCTTTGGCATGGCGGCACCAGACAGCCTCGCCAATCTTTAGCCCACTCTCATTGCCATTGACTTTTTTACCAACTTTAGCGACCACCATGGGCGTTTGCACTTCGCCAAAACCTTCGTCATTTAATATAAATAAGTTAGAGGGATAATGAATAACAGGTGCTTTATCAGATCCTATCGCACCTGAGGCGATAAAGCCGCCACCGTGACAGGTAATAACGTTTTTTTCAGGCTGACGGGTCACAGGCAATACAAACCCAGCCGCTGGCTGAAAGTCCTTCATACTCTCCATATAATCGAAGTACGCAGGTTTGTAGTACGCTGACCCTACGGTGATTTCGGTCACCTCAGGCTGGCTTGCGGTAAAGTCCATACTACCGCTACCACCACCATTGACGAGCTGTAACTGATAGCCTTGTCTTTTTAGCCAGTTCACAATTGAACCACGGCGCTGACTGACTTGTTTTTGCGAGCGTTTTTTTAGTAGTTTGATGGCAGGGGTCAATAACGCTTTACCAGGCAGGTGCTCAGACAAGCCAGCGATTTGCGCCTCATAACCCATGGCAGCACAGACATTCACATTGGCTGATTTTTTGATGTGCTTAAGTAGTTTTTTTACATCTTTTTTATTCATCAGTGCCGAGCGCTTGGTACCAAAATACAGCTTTGGCAATGGCATCGACATATTAATATCTAGGCAGATATCAATGACCGTATCATTTTCTTGAGCGACTTGATTTAGAGTATCTACATGCTCAGGGCGATCAACCATCCAGATCATGGTTGCGCCTTGTTTGGTATGTTCAAACGTTTTTACGACGCTGATCATATCTAGTGTTGGATAAGCGCAGAGAATGTTATCAAACCCACTCTCAAGCAGATACACCGACTCATCGGCAGCATAAGACATCAGGCCGATAAAATTGGGTGAATGGTCTTTTATATAATGCAAGACAGCGACAGAGCGAATAGATTTGGTAGCCAAGCGCAGATTAACGGCTTGGGTCTTTTGGTTGACGAGGGCGATATTATGATCAAGGGCATCCATATCGAGCCATGCACTCGGCGTTGTGGGTGGTGAAATTTGCGCAAAATCCATTTTGCTCTCCGTATAAATAGATAAAAAGCAATCCTTTAGCTTCATAGTTTGACCCGAGTCATCAGGAGCGTCAAGCACAGCCTCTGTAAAACAGCGCACTTATCAGACACTTAATATTTGTTGGTAATTAAGTAGTACACTGGTTAACACCCAATTGACTTCCTCCCCGACCTAAAGGAACGGGGATTCCTACTAAAGACGGCCAAGCCCGACCGCGAGAATGTTTTTTGCTCCATTAACATCTCTGT
>NZ_JAGBKM010000028.1 GCF_017498085.1 Psychrobacter coccoides | reverse complement strand
GGGGCAGCTGATTTCTATTTGTGTCTTCATAACCTCAAATATATCATCTTGCTTCGGCTGTCACTCTCCTTTTATTTCCTCAGCATACTTTCTGACACACCACCCGCAATTTTATGGTTATGGGCGGTCGATGGTATTCGGCCAACGACATGGGATATATTAGGTACCTCAGTGGCACTGCTAGGTATGGCTATTATTATGTTTGCACCGCGCAATACATAGGCTGTACCTCAACAAAGCCCCTTCATTAAAATCACTTTAGGAGCATTGATTGGAAATCCTCCCAAGCCCAAGCTACCCTTAAACCAAACCCTTATAAAGAAAATAAAGCCCCACCACAAACAACAATACCGAAAAGCACTTTTTTAACAGTGGCGGTGAGAGCATATGCGCGACTTTTGCCCCAACTTTAGCGGTAAAAAAGCTCATACTCGCAATGCCCAAAAAGGCATAAATATGCACAAAGCCAATGGTGTTGGGTACATCAACTTGCTGCTGCATACCAAAGAACATAAAGCCGAGCGCACCAGCAATGGCAATCGGCAAGCCACACGCCGCCGACGTGCCCACCGCTTTTTGCATGACCACATTATAACGGGTGAGATACGGCACCGTTAAGCTACCGCCGCCAATACCAAAAATGGCCGAAGCCACACCGATAACGCCACCTGCTGCGAGTTGCTTGGGTTTAGACGGTAGTACTACAGGCGCATGACTCGTATCATTCACATCTGTGCGTCTTTTACCAGCGGTAAACATTCTATAAGCCACCCACAGCAAAAACACCCCGACGATAAGCTGTAAAAGCACGCCCGAGAGCAAACCTGCAATCCCAGCGCCCAAAAAGCAGCCGATTGCTAGCCCTGGTGCGAGGTTTTTAAAGACCGGCCACATGACGCCGCCCTTTTTATTGTGTGCCATTAATGAGCTGATCGAGGTGACGATGATGGTCGCAAGCGACGTCCCCAAAGCCAGATGCATGATGGTATCGGCATCGTAACCCATTTGGGTAAAGACGATAAATAACAGCGGTACGATAATGGTGCCACCGCCCACGCCAAACAGTCCGGCTGCAAATCCTGCTAGTGCACCTATGACTAAAAAAATGAGTAATTCCACGGGATAGCGTCTTCTTAGTTAATGATTGATGAGGGAGCTCTGATGGTCAGATCAATATAAAAGAGAGGCATTAATCAAGCTCTCATTTACCAAGCTCTCATTTATAAAGTCTCGACTTGACCGACGTAATGATAAGCGCGGTTAAAATATACCAAACTTTCATCAAGGCTGCCATCAGTGTTGCCTTGTGGCTTAGAGGGTTTGATGGCGACCACTCGGCACATAAACACACTATGCGTGCCCACTTGCTGAATGTCCTCAATCTCGCAGTCAAAGCTAACCAAGGCATCTGCCAATATAGGTGCGCCCGTGCTTAGCTCCGTCCAAGTACCATATCCAAACCGATCTGTGGAGCAGAGCTTGGAGGCAAAGACATTAGATATGGGTTCATGCTGAGCGCCAAGCACATTGACGCTCAAGACTTTATTATCGACAAAATGCGCATGTGAGCGTGCGGCTTGATTCATACACACCAGCAGTGTCGGCGGCGTATCGGTGACGCTACATACCGCTGAAGCAGTAAACCCATGTATGCCAGAAGGGCCATTTGTGGTAATCACATTGACCGCCGTGGGCAATAACGCCATGGCATCTCTAAAATCAGTGGCTTCAATCATGTTTTTAATCATTGCTACAATCCTGAGAAACGTTAAATCTATAAATACCTTTTTAACTGAGGCCACTCATAAGCTGAAACAAGCCAGAACTTGTTAAGTTTTGCTAAATGCTCAATTCTTGCCGCACGATTGCCGCACCAGCACTCAGCGCCTGTAGTTTGCCACGTGCCACCTCACGAGACAACGGCGCCATACCGCAGTTGGTCGAGGGATACAGCTTTTCCGCATCGACGAACTGTAAAGCCTTGCGTAGCGTATCGGCTACCTCCTCAGGAGTTTCAATGTCATTAGTAGCCACGTCGATTGCACCAACCATCACCTTTTTACCGCGAATCAATTCAATCAAATCCATGGGCACATGCGAGTTTTGACATTCAAGCGACACGATATCGATGGCAGATTGCTGGAGCTTTGGAAACGCTTGCTCATATTGACGCCACTCTGATCCCAGCGTTTTTTTCCAGTCGTTGTTGGCCTTGATGCCATAACCGTAGCAAATATGCACCGCTGTCTCACATTGAAGACCTTCGATAGCACGCTCTAAAGTGGCAATGCCCCAGTCGTTGACATCATCGAAAAAGACGTTAAATGCTGGCTCATCGAACTGAATAATATCCACGCCAGCCGCTTCTAACTCTTTGGCCTCTTGATTGAGAATTTTAGCAAACTCCCACGCCAGTTTTTCACGGCTCTTGTAGTGACCATCATACAGCGTGTCGATCATGGTCATCGGGCCGGGCAGCGCCCATTTGATCGGCTGATCGGTCTGCGCACGTAAGAACTTCGCATCGTCGACAAACACAGGCTGCGGGCGGCTCACTGCGCCCACCACTGAGGGCACACTGGCTTCATAGCGATCACGGATTTTGACCGTCTCACGACTTTCAAAATCGACGCCGTCCAAATGCTCAATAAAGGTGGTGACAAAATGCTGGCGGGTCTGCTCACCATCACTGACGATGTCGATGCCTGCTTGTCGCTGCTCTTGTAGTGATACCCGTAGTGCGTCTTGTTTGGCCTCTATCAGCTCATCACCTTGTAACTTCCAAGGTGACCATAGTTTTTCAGGCTCTGCCAGCCAAGAAGGCTTTGGCAAGCTGCCAGCGGTTGAGGTCGGTAATAATAGTGTCATCTTGATTCGTCTCTTATATTTTGTTCTTCAATAGTCGCCACTAAATAAAGTGGCTACAGTGGGTTTTGATAAGAGACTGAAATGAGTTTTTTGCAGCCTCTGTCAGCGTAGACACAGCACGCAAGACAAACTCATTTCAATCTCTCTATATTTTTACATTGGAGCGGATATATATTTTGAGCTATTAAGCCGCACGTTTTTTAGCCGCATCTTTTTGGGCAGTCTCACTGGTCACGACATAATTGGCTGCCCACTCGTCGAGAATGGCTTGATACGGTTGGATAAATGCCTCTTGGGTAAACTTACCTTGCTTTACCGCAAGCTCACTGCGCTCCTCACGGTCATATTCAATCTGTGTGAGTGAGTAGTCTTGATAGTTTAAACTTGGCTGAAACACCTGACCTGCTGCCGAGTTGGCATTATAAATCTCAGGGCGATAAATCTTTTGAAAGGTCTCCATTGTCGCAATGGCGCTGATCAACTCAAGATCGCTGTAATCACTGAGTAAGTCCCCAGCAAAATAAAACGCTAACGGTGCCACACTGCCTTTAGGCATAAAGTAACGCACGGTCAAACCCATCTTAAAAAAGTAATCATCGGTGAGTGAGTAGTCGTCTTGTCTGTATTCGACCCCCAATACAGGGTGCTGATTACCCGTGCGATAATAAGTTTTGCTGGTCGAAACGCTTAGACAGATCACAGGTTTTTTATGAAACTGTGCTTGGTAAGCTTCTGAGTGCAATAAGTCTTGAAACAGCTTGCCATGCAAGTCACCAAAACTCTCTTCGGGCGGCGTGCCGGGGTTTTGTTCAAAATGCGCAGGCAGTACCACGCTAAAGTCATAATCACGCACATACGAAGAAAAACTGTTGCCAATCATCCCATCGATGCAGGTATTGTCTTTATGATCAGTGATGGTGGTCTTTAGTGTTTCAATGATGGGAAAAGTATCGCCATTACCTTCGATATCTAAGTCGGCCGAGACGATATCTACTGCGATAGAGTAACGATCAGCGTTTGGGTTGTCCCAATGTGCCAGTGCATTGAAGCGATTGTTTATCATAGTGAGCGTCTTGCGCAAGTTAGTTTGGCGCTGCTCACCACGAGCCAAATTGGCAAAGTTGGTCGTCAGACGGGTACTGTCTGCCGGCTGATAGTTTTCATCAAAACGAATGCTTGAGATGGAATACGTAAATGGTTTACTCATGATAATCCGCTACCTTTGTTTCTAATATCAACTCAATGTCTATATGAGATGCATCATACCCAAAGTAAATCATGAATAAAAACGATACTATTTAAACATAAGATGAATTAAATTCAGGTCATAGCAGTTATTTTATTTATGTAGATAATGCTTATATCACGTATTTTCATCGGTAGCCGACTGCGGCTTGCCACTAGGCGTCAGCCACTTAGCAAACCAGGCTGACACATCATCCATCAAAGTATAAACCACAGGAATCACCACCAAGCTGAGCAAAGTAGAGGTCACAAGCCCGCCAAGTACCGCCGCTGCCATCGGCCGACGGAAGGTGGGATCGGCATCACCCCAGCCAAATATCAATGGCAGCATGCCCGCCCCCATCGCAATACTCGTCATAATAATAGGACGTGCCCGCTTACGGCACGCATCAAGAATCGCAGCAAAGCGCTCTAGACCTCGACGCTGAGCGATTAGAGCATAGTCCACCAGCAGGATAGAGTTTTTGGTAGCGATACCCATCAGCATGATAAAGCCAATCATAGAAGGCATGGAGAGACTGCTTTTGGTCATCACCAAACCCACAAAAGCGCCCCCTATCGAGAGCGGCAGCGCCATCAAAATCGTAAAGGGCTGCAACAAACGGCCAAACAGTAAAATCAACACACCCAAAATACAAACGATACCGACTGACATAGCGATGACAAAACCGCTAAACAGCTCAGCCATGTTTTCTGCCTGCCCTTGGTCGATCACTGTCACCGAGGTCGGTAAGTTTTGCATTGATGGAATAGCCTTGACCGCCTGTACTAAATCGCCAAGCTCACCGTCTTCTGGTTGCACAGTGATACCTATTGCGCGCTCACGATCCAAGCGACTGATCTGAGCGGGCCCTGTCCCAAAGCTCAAGTCAGCCACTTCACCGACACGTACGCCTTGCCCTGTCGGGTGCGTACTAGGAACGTATAGCCCCTCTAACTGATTGATATTTTGCTTGGCAACATCGGGCAGACGTACGACTATCGGGATTTGTCTGGTGTCTAAGTTCAGCTTAGACAAACGCTGCTCATAATCGCCGACAGTGGCAATGCGTAAGGTGGTGGCGATGTCTTGGGTGGTGACACCTTTGTCTGCCATAGCCAAACGATCCGGCATGACCGTCAGCTCCTGCCGAGGTAAGCTGCGATCACTGGTGACCGCACCGACACCAGGCAGTGCTCGTATCTCAGACATCATCTGCTGCGCATTCTGCTCCAGCACTTCTGGACTGGTACTGGTCAAGGATAAGTTGTAGCCCGTTTCGCCACCAAGTGCCAAGCCGACCGTAAAGCGAGCGCCAGGTATTTCTGCCACTATCGCACTGATACGCCTTTCTATCTCTTGCTTAGAAGTACGCTCAGCTCGTGGCACTAAGACGATATCTAGGCTACCGATATTTTTTGCCATATTGCCACTACCACTCGTATTGGGCCCCATGGCTGCTTGTGCTTGCCCAACGGTCATAAAAGTGCTCTTGACTTCTGGCAAGGCTGAAATACGCGCATCCGTCAAAGCCAGCACCCGTTCGGTGTCCTCAAGCGCCACATCAGGAGTCAGCTCTACTGCTACCCTCGTCTGATCGATGTCATCGTCAGGAATAAAAGCGGTTGGCAACAGCTTTACCAAGGTTAATGATGCTATAAACAAGGCGATCGTGGCTGTCATCGTCAACGTGCGGTGCTGCAGTGTCCACGATACGACGTTCAGATACCACGTCATAACCCTGCTTTGTTTTTCTACTCGTTTTTTTTCAGGACGCAAAACATAAGCGGCCATCATCGGGGTGATCAGACGTGCTACCATCAATGAAGCAAATATTGCCATAGCAGCTGTCCATCCGAACTGACGAAAGAACTGACCGACGATACCACCCATAAAAGCAGTGGGCAAAAATACTGCAATCAAAGTAAAAGTAGTGGCGACCACTGCCAAACCAATCTCTTCTGCTGCCTCCATCGCTGCTTCATAAGGTGTTTTTCCCATGCGCAAGTGACGCATGATATTTTCAACCTCAACGATAGCATCATCGACCAGCACCCCTATCACCAACGACAACGCCAAAAGCGAGATGATATTGAGGCTAAAATCAAACAGATACATGCCCAAAAACGTAGGGATAATTGACAATGGCAACGCTACCGCCGTCACGATGGTGGCGCGAATATTGCGCAAAAACAAAAACACCACGACCACGGCCAAAATACCGCCCTCGATCAGCATACGCAATGACGCTTGGTAGTCTTCTTTTATGGGCGTGGCTCTATCATAAGCTTTATTAATGGTGACATTTCCCATGTCCGCACTCAATTGTGCAAGCGCCTCATCGATGCGTGCCATGACCTCTACCTCACTGGCACCACGTGAGCGGGTGATATCAAAAGCCACGACCGTTTGTCCATCTAGCTTAGCGACAGAGCTTCGATCAGCAGCGCCATCTGTCACTTCGGCCATACGTCCTAGTGCCTGCGTGCCTCCAGTGGGTACTGCAATCTGTAGCTCGTTTAGTTCATTGGCACGTTCGACCGCACCCAACACCCGAATAGTCTGTGTGGTTTTACCAACTTCAGCCTCGCCGCCTGAGCTGTCTTGTTGAATGCCTGCTATTTGCTGTGACAGCTGCACGATAGAAAACTGTAAACCACTTAGGGCGATGGGGTCAGCTGCGACAGTAATCTCACGATCGAGACCACCGACACGGCTAATAGAACCCACACCTTGAATATCAGATAAACGCTTGGTAATAGTGTCATCGACGAACCAGGAAAGGTCTTCTACACTCATATTGTCCGCTGCCACAGTATAAGTAACGATTGGAAACCCTGAGGTAGATACTTTGGTAATAATAGGCTCATTGGCTGCTGCTGGCAGGTCACCACGCACCTCTCCAACCGCTGAGCGCACATCATCGACTGCTTCTTGAATGTCTTTATCGAGTATGAATTCCGTCGAAATAGTCGCAACGCCTGTCTGTAAGCTGCTACGAATATGTTTGATACCATCGATACTGGTGAGCTGGTTTTCAATTTTTTTTGCGACGTCATTTTCAAGTTGAGCGGGAGCTGCGCCTGGCAGCGTCACAGTCACTACCACAGCAGGCAGATCAATATCTGGAAACTGCTGTACCTTCATTTGTAAAAAGCCGTACACCCCGCCCATCGTCAACAATACAAACAATAAGATTGCGACCAATGGGTTTCTAATTGAATAAGACGACGCATTAAAGTTCATGATGCTACCTGCGATGTGTCGGTTGCTGTGGTGGTACTTTCATTCAGTCCATCGACAATACGCACCAAATCGCCATCATTTAAAAAGCTACCGCCTTGCTTGACCAGTCTACTATCAGCAGGTAGCGGCTCAGTCAGCACCACGCTATCACCGATACGCTCTCCCAACGTCACACGTTGCTGCTGAATACGACCTAGCTTTTGCTCTTCTCTGGTCGTACGTATCTGAGTGACCATCATCACATAATCATAGCCATCGTTACTGACGATAGTGCTATTGGGTACGGTTTGCATACTATCACTACCGAGCAAAAACTCACCTGTTTGATACATGCCAGCACGCACCGCTGGATTGGCCGCCAGACTGGCATAGATGGTGATTTGCCGATTATTATCTGCAGTGGGAGCAATACGTCTCACTTGACCCATCACTGACTGGCCTCTTGGCAGACTGACTTTTACTGGCGTCCCTATGCTGATATCACCGATGAGTTTGGGATCCATATCAGCACGCCATTCTAAAACCCCATTTTTTATGATTGTAAATAACGGCTCACCGCCTGCGACCATGCCGACCTCTACTCGCTTTTCACTAATAACCCCCTTAACTGGCGCCGTAACTTTGGCATTGTTTAAGGTCAAGCGTTGATTATTCAAGCGTGCTTTTGCGGCTTGTAGAGAGGCTCTGGCACGAACCTCAGAAGTACGATAACGATCGGCTTCTTGCTGACTGATGGCATCGATATCAAGCAGCGGCAGTATTCGTGCTGCATCAGCACTGGCATTGGCCAGTGTGGCTTCGGCCTCGGCAACATCAGCTTCGGCCTGCAACACCTGCTGCGCCATCGCATCGGTATCAAATATCGCCAATACCTGTCCTGCTGCGACCTGATCGCCCTCCTCCACCAAGACCCGCTCAACCGCCACACCACTGACCTTGGCACTGACATTAGCAGTATCTTTGGCACTAATGGCACCATCGGCACTCAAAGTATTACCGATAGTGTCTTGGCTTGGCTGTACCGTCTCAACTGACAATACAGCTTGTTCGCCAGCCGTCACATCCATCACGGCATTATCACCCTTGGCACTTGCAGGTGTTGTTTGACTCTCAGCATCTGTACCGCCCCAAAACCGTCCTAAAAGCACGCCGATGACGAGTACTGCTATCAATACAGGAAGTAACCACATCGGCAGCTTTGACGAGAGGCTAGAATGCTGCTTGGCCTGTTGAGAGGGTGGCAGCTCAGACTCGTTGATCGATTCTGGCTTGGCGGGCTTTGGCGTTGGTTTATGGTTAGGGTCAGAAAGATCGCTCATAGTCTGTCTCTATAAATAGGTGCATTAGATGCTGTAATAAAAACTTATGTCATTATTGTTTTTAGTATTTTATAGTATCGCAACTGGGGGTCAATCATTAGACGTGTTACTGTCAGTCTACAATCAGTCTGTCTTCACCTATAAGCCGCCCTAGTAGGTTAATAATCAGATTGACAGTCATGCGCTCGTACTAGCTGCTGCATCTGGTTAAGCGCTTTCATCAGGTATTGATGCGCTTCGCTGGTTTTTTGCTGGCTCCACACCACAGTGCCCTTACCTCAGGCTCAAGCCCAGTTGTTTTTTAGGCATTGGTATAACGGCTGGCCTCTGGCATCCAGCGATGTATCAACTGACTAACATCAGCCTTACGACTAGGATCTGAGATCAAATGTTTGGCCAAGCGCTGAGCAATGGCAAACAATTGCTCATCACGAATCAAATCCGCCAGATAGTACCCGATATTACCGGTTTGGCGTTTGCCCAGTAATTCACCAGGTCCCCGTAGCTCTAAGTCTTTTTGGGCAATAACAAAGCCATCGGTACTGTCACGCAGCACATTTAGCCGTTCAGTCCCTGTCTCTGATAAGGGCTTTTGATACAGCAGCACACAAAAGCTCTTAGTCGAACCACGCCCCACCCGGCCGCGCAGCTGATGCAACTGCGACAGCCCCAAACGCTCAGCATTTTCGATGACCATCAGGGAGGCATTAGGCACATCGACGCCGACTTCGATGACAGTAGTGGCAATCAACAAATCAAGGTTACCTGCCTTAAACTCTTGCATGATGGCTTGTTTGTCAGCAGACTTCATCTTGCCATGGACGAGACCAATACGAAGGTTCAAACGTTCATTTAAGTCCTCAAAAGTCGCTTCTGCCGCTTGCGCATCGAGCACACTTGACTCTTCTACCAAGGAGCAAACCCAATACGCTTGCCGCCCTGCTTCACAATTAATCGCAATGCGCTCAATAACTTCATCACGGCGATTACGATCAATGGTCACAGTCGTAATTGGCGTGCGCCCAGGTGGCAGCTCATCAATGATAGAGGTGTCCATATCACCATAGACACTCATCGCCAGTGTACGTGGTATCGGGGTTGCCGTCATAATCAACTGGTGCGGTGTGCTACCTGCCACACCTTTATTGGTCAAAGCCATGCGCTGCTCAACACCGAAACGATGCTGCTCATCAATAATGACCAAGCCCAGTTTGGCAAACTGCACTTGCTCCTGAAACAGCGCATGCGTACCAACCACCACTTGCACCTTGTTTTCACTCACAGCTTCTAGTGCCTCACGGCGCTGCTTTGCCGTTTGCTTACCCGCCAGCCAACCAACTTCGATACCTAAGGGTTCAAACCATTGTTTAAAATTAAGCAGATGCTGCTCAGCCAAGATCTCAGTCGGTGCCATAACCGCCACTTGCCAGCCGCTATCAAGCGCATAGCCCGCTGCTCCCGCTGCTACCAACGTTTTTCCTGCGCCGACATCGCCTTGTACCAGTCGCAGCATCGGAACAGAAGTCGCCATATCAGCAGTGATGTCTCTCATCACACGTTGTTGTGCCCCTGTTAGCTCAAAGGGCAATGCGGCAAATAGCTGATCCGCCAGTGAGCTTTGAGTGGCACATTTGGGCGCTTTATACTGATGTAGCTGCTGACGACGATAAAGCAAGCTGAGCTGATGCGCTGTCAGCTCTTCAATGATAAGACGCTGGCAGGCGGCGTGCGTGCGTGCACTCAACTGAGTCAATAGCTTGTATTGTTGACCTGTATCAGTATAGGTGGGCGGAGTATGCAGTAGTACTAAGGCTTCAAATATCGTGAGACTATAGACATTATCATGAGCCCTGTTATGGGCACTACTAGCGACCAAAGCACTCTTATTACTGACATCGTTGCTGACATTATAGACAGTGGCACTGGCTTTATTGACTCTGCTAGCGACAGTGTCGATATTATTATCAGGCACACTACGAGCTAAGGTTGAGAATATATCTTCCGCATAGCTGTCCTCTGTGGCTAATGACTGTGTGGGCTCAAAAGGTGCTAGGGGTAAGTCTGCCACAACCACAAAATCATCAGGCATAAACAAGGTCATGGGCAATCCTTGACTGCGCACCGTTTGTAGCGCAAGCTTAATCAGGGTGCGTAGCTTGTTTTGGTGCAATCCTTTGACAGTAGGATAAATAGGCTGTAGGCCTGCATTGGTCATGACGGTATTATCAGTAATGATCTGATACTCAGGATGATGCATCTGCTTACCGTAACGGCTTATTTTTACCTCGCCAAACAGTTGCAACTGTGTGCCCACACTCATGGTTTGTGCAAGACCTCGATAGACCTTAAAAAAACGCAAAGATATCGTACCTGTACCATCATCCACGATCACTGTCATACCACTACGCTTGGTATCGACATGTACCACACGCCCAGTGATTAATGCTGCTTGGCCATGACTGACATCGGCTATCGATACCAGTCGACTTCGGTCTTCATAATCACGGGGCAGATGCAGCAACAAATCAAATATCCGCTCGATGTGCAACTGCGCCAACTGTGCAGCGACCTTTGTCCCAACACCTGCCAGCGCCGTCACTGGCATATCGAGCGCCGAGACTGCACCCTGTGTTTGTGCAGAGTTGATAGCATGATGAGATGACGGCTGAGTAGATATAGGCATCAAAGATCCTAACAGTATTATTTGTTTTGTGTATGACAAAAGCCAGTATTATCATCACACTATAACCTACTGGCTAATGTCATTATAACTGACAACGCTGCTCATTATCTTCAGCATTTGGTAAGACTGCTGCTTGGCGCAATCAAGTGCTTTAATCATGCTGACGTCGCTCCACAAGCAAAGGAAGTTTATACCAGTAGTACACCATAAAGACTGGACCCTGTTTACTGCAAGCCCACTATTACAATATAACTTTTAGTGTTTCCATAAAAAAAGCACCACAATCATCAACTGCAGTGCTTTTCTATCATCTAAATATCAAATACCAACGTTATTTTACTTTTGCACGGTATTTAACCACCACAGTATCATTCAGACCAACACCTTCTACATCCCAGCGTACTGCTTTGTAATGCTCAAGACCCACTTCTTGCAACTGGTTATCGACTCGAGTACGTAATGGCATACGCGAAAAAGTATTGCCATCCACACTACCATATGGAAAATCAGGTGCGACGGTGCGCAGCAGCTCAACTTGCTCTGGAATAGTCAGGGTTACCGTCATTTTGCGTACCCGATCTGGGTTGGTATTGGTAAAAAACCCTTGATACTCTAGGATATTGCCTGACTGTAAGCGGGTCTTGTCAGTGACAGGTACTAATAGCTCTTGCCCGTTGGCATCGACACTGATTAAAGAGGCCGTAATCTTAGTATTAATGGCTTGAGCACTTGAGTTGCTGCTCTCTGCCGACTGAGCAGTAGCGGTATTATCGAGCGCCGGTTCTGGCGTCGGTAACATCGCTGATGCTTGAGTCACTGCCATCGCTCCGATAAGCGTACCGGCAACGATGTGAAACAAACGATGACCGGCCCAAGCGGTAAACGGGTTGGCTAACTGGTTGCTTTTTTTCATGGTATTCATTATTCCTAATTGATATATCGATGCTGGTCAAATTACGATTTCAAAAACAAAAGACACGCCTTTAGTGAGAGCTTAAGACTAAGAGCCATCATAACGCTGTTTGCCATTAAGACAATAGCACTTAGCATAGCAAAAAGCTTTTGGAGGTACACTCATCCCGTGTTTAGGTTGTGTATATATAGATTTCTATAAACTGGCGTGATATCGCTAAAATAAAAGATAGCCCATCTCAGTGTTTTTTGCTATGGTAAATCCTGAGCGATAAGCTTTATTGATTTCCTTTCTTTTATTATTCTGACGACTATTATTGCCCCTACTATGACTACTAGCGCCATGCCACAGATCAACCCCGAATACGTCCACTGGTTCCGTAACTCAGCGCCCTACATCAACACGCATCGCGGCAAGACTTTCGTGATTATGTTTGGCGGTGAGGCGGTCAATCACCCAAACTTTAATACCCTTATCCATGACTTTGCACTTTTGCACAGTTTGGGGATCAAGCTGGTACTGGTGCACGGGGCTCGTCCACAGATCGAAAAGAACCTCGAAGAAATCGGTGTCACGTCACCCTTACATAAAGACATCCGTGTCACCCCGCGCAAGGCGATGCCGTCTATCTTACAAGCTGTCGGTGCCATTCGCTTACAGATTGAAGCGCAGCTGTCGATGGGGCTGGCCAACTCCCCTATGTATGGCTCACGCATTGATGCCGTCTCTGGCAACTTTGTGACCGCACGGCCTTATGGTATCCGTGACGGCGTTGACTATCAGATGACTGGTGAAGTGCGCTCTATCGATGTTGACGCTATTAAAAACAACTTACTCCATGATCATATTGTGATCTTAGGCTCAATGGGTTATTCAGCGACTGGTGAAGTTTTTAACTTGTTAGGTGAGGACGTTGCTTTGAGTGCAGCGGTAGCACTTAATGCAGACAAGCTCATCTTGTTAGGTGAAGAGGCAGGCATCAACGATGGGGAGCGCTTACTGCGAGAAATGATTCCAAATGAAGTCGATCGTTTCTTACGTGACCGTGATCTAAACAGTGAGATTAATTACTTTTTACACTGTGCTAGCAATGCTTGTCGTCAAGGCGTTCATCGCACTCATATCATCTCGTATGCCAAAAGCGGCGCCCTACTAGAAGAGCTGTTTACTCGTGATGGTTCTGGGACTTTGATCAGTCATGACCCTTATGAAGAAATTCGTCATGCAAATATTGATGATGTGGTGGGTCTGACAAAGCTGCTCGCTCCGCTTGAAGAGCAAGGTATCTTGGTGGCACGTTCACGTGAGCGCTTAGAGCAAGAAATTGACAACTATAGTGTCATTGAGCGGGATGGTATGATTTTAGGCTGTGCGGCGCTGTATCCCTTAGATGACGACTCAGCAGAAGTCGCTTGTGTCGCCGTACATCCTGAATATCGCAACGGTAGCCGGGGCAATGATTTACTTGCTTTCTTAGAGCAGCAAGCCCGTAGTCATGGGCTTGATAAGCTTTTTGTCTTGACGACTCGGACTGCGCACTGGTTTGTTGAGCATGGCTTTGCTGAAGTAGACGCTAGCGCTCTACCTAAATCACGTCAAGTACAATACGATAACAGCCGCAATTCAAAAGTTTTTCAAAAAACCCTTTAAAACTACTTTAAAACCAAAGTCTGCTAAAGACCTTATTAAAACAGACATCGTCTAAAAAAGCCCTCAGCTGAAGAACTGAGGGCTTTTTCATGATCTCTTACTAACTGTTAATACGTGTTATCTTACTGCCAGCTTTACTTCACTGATAATAGCTCAACAGTAAAAATCAGAGTACTGTTTGGCTCAATACCTGCATTACCTGCTTCGCCATATGCGATATCTGCAGGAATATAAAATTCGTATTTGCCGCCCTCTTTCATCAACTGTAAACCTTCAGTCCAGCCAGCGATCACTTGATTCAATGGGAACTCGATGGGCTCACCACGCTCATAAGAGCTGTCAAATACCGTACCATCGATGAGTTTACCTTCGTAATTGACTTCAACGATGTCAGTCGCCTTAGGTGATTTACCAGTACCCGCTTCGATGACTTTGTATTGTAAGCCTGAATCCGTGACTTGCACACCTTCTTTTTTAGCGTTTTTTGCTAAGAAGGCCTCACCTGCCGCTTTGTTTTCTTCCGCTTTGTTTTGCATGTCTTGGACGAACTTTTCTTCTTGCTCTTTTTGGTACGTCATAAGCACTTCTTCCATCTGCTCTTGAGTCAATGCAGAATCATTGCCTTCATAGCCATCACGGAAGCCTTGCTCAAACATATCAAGATCCAAGTCTTGTACGGCATCTTTATTCCCTTCTGCCATCATATAGCCCAAGCTGTAGCCAACTTTCTCTGTTGCTGAGCTTTGCTCGGTTACCGATACGCTTTTTACAGCGCTTTCTTGGTTACCATTATTGGTACTACAGCCTGTCACTAACAACATAGCACTTGCCAGCGCACTGATGGTTAAGGTGTTGATTTTTTTCATAGAGTACTCTCAAGTTAAAAAGTAATTGCGATTTTAGTGGTTTGATTCGCCTGTCATCATAACAAATACTGGTTTTAGGAGCCACGATTACAAAATAATTTATCGGTAGAGTGTACATTCTTTGTTACTATTTATCTCTAAAATAACAACTTATCACACAATTATAGTCTCAAGTTAAGCTTTCTATCTTTAACTACACTGGTATATCAGTTAAGCTAAATCGTTAAATGTAATTAGTCACTGACAAATTGTTAAGCGTAAGTCTTTGTTTAGCGAATAAATTTAGCATTTATATATTAACAATAAGTCATTACTGACCACATAAACAGAATATTGCAATTACAACAACATTATTTTTAAATAGTCATGTGTATGCTTTTTTGAGAACGCAACATCTCTCATCATTGTCGCTATAGTTGTCACATGATACTCAGAGGAGGATAAGATGAATCCAATGTTTGCATCTTTTAATGGTTATCTCGGTGGGCCAATCGGCTCCATCATCGGGGCCATTTTGATTTTCGTGATCGGCTGGTTGGTTGCGCTTGGTATTGCCGCACTGGTGCGTAACTTATTGGCTAAGGTCAATCTTAATCAACGAATGAGCTCATCAACGGGCAAAAGCTACGATCTAGAAGGTATCATATCTAAAGTCATCTTCTGGTTTATTTTCATCATCGCCATCTCAGGCGCGCTCACCCAATTAAACTTAAACTCCATATCAGCACCATTTGCTAATATGGTAAATCAAGTATTGGCATTTATTCCTAACCTCATCGGTGCTATCGCTGTTGGTATCATTGGTTGGGTTGTAGCTACTGTAGCTCGTACTGCACTTAATACAGCACTATCAAAGACCACAATGGATGAACGCTTGAGTGCGCAAGCAGGTGTCAAGCCTATGAGCAATACCATTGCTGATATGGTTTATTGGTTCATTTTACTGGTTGTATTGACTATGGTTCTAGGTCAATTAGAGCTTGATGGTCTGTTTGCACCACTGAGCAATATGGTTGATAAAATATTTAGCTTTGTACCTAATATTCTTATTGCTGGTGTGGTCTTTATTGTCGGTTATATCATTGCCAAAGTGGTACGCGGCATCGTAACCAATCTCGTCTCTACTTTTAATGTACAAGCACTGGCTACAAAAGCGGGTGTGAGTGAAGAAAACAGCTTACCTAATATCGCAGGCTCATTGGCGTTTTTAGTGGTTATTATTCCAACCACCATCGCTGCATTAAACGCCCTAAAAATTGATGTTATTGCTCGTCCAGCGACCAACATGCTGAATAAAATCATGGAAGCCTTGCCAAATATCTTTATGGCAGCAGCTATCCTGATCGTGACATTCTATGTGGTACGTATGGTTGCGAATATCATCAAAGGTTTGATTGAAAACACTGAAGTCAATCAATTACCTGCCAAGGTTGGCTTACAAGAAACCATGGGAGACAAGCAAATCTCTGATTTGGTTGGTTATGCCATTGTCTTCTTTGCGATGCTGTTTGCCGCCATTGCAGCTGCAGATCTACTAGGTTTTGAACCCATTTCTGCCATTATTACCATGTTCATCGCCTTTGGTGCCAATATTATCTTAGGCGCAATCATTCTATTCATCGGTTTTTGGCTTGCCAATATCATTGCCGGTGTCGTCGAGCGCTCTGAAAAAGGCTCACAGTTTTTAGCGAACATCGTACGTGTTTTAATCATGGGCTTAGTACTAGCGATGGGTCTAAAAGCGATGGGTATCGCCGACTCTATTGTGAACTTGGCGTTTGGTCTAACATTGGGTGCGGTAGCGGTTGCCTTTGCCTTGTCATTCGGTCTTGGTGGTCAAGAAGCAGCAGCACGTTTCTTACGCAAGATGCAAGATAAGATGGACAAAGAGCAAGAAGAAGCAAAATCTGCACTTCAGACCAACTCGTCAACTCAAGACAAAGTTGCTGATGCCGTTCGTGACAACACGCCGTCAGCTGCTACAACGGTCACTGACACTCATACCGATGTCGTCGATACGACTGGCGTTAATACCGACAGTATCAATACCTCTGATATTGATAATGATGCCAGCAGCAATGCGAAGAGCACCGGTAGTAATAACGTGACTGACGGTAGCATCACTGATAAAGACATCGACAACAATAACTTACTGCCTGGTAGCGGTCTAAATGACGATATCAACAATAAGTAAATCCTGACATAACCAAGTATGTCGATCTTATAATCCTTTCATTCAAAAAAGACAGCTTAGGCTGTCTTTTTTTATGGTTTGTTTGATTTGCGTGCAGGGATCGATAGATTCAGGCGCACTTGCGGCAATGGTTTTGTTTGACCTGCGCTTATTGTACCTGATCGTATTTGATGGGCATCTTTAGCATTTGCAGTTGCTGCATTTTGTTGCTGCAGCTGCTGTACCTGCTTGGTGAGTTGACGCTCACGTTGGGTCATTGGCACCACTGGCTGAATCCACAGGTCGATATCAATAAATTGCGCTTGCGCTTCATCAATAAAATCTACGCCTAAAATCACGACATGATGTAACTCAGCTATCGGTAACCGAGTGGCCACATCGTGTGCAATTTTTGCCAGATTGGGTTGTATCAGGGCTTTACTTTGCTGACCATCAACAGCTTTTCCGTAAAATATCAACACATAATGCCGCCCGAGACTTTCATAGGAGTGCTGATGTACCACATAACCACTCTCTTTCATGGCTTTCGTTTGTTTAGGATACAGGTACAAAGTACGAACCAGCTCATGGCGTGAAAATAGCGACTCATCTAGCAGTTGTTGCTGCCACTGACACGAGCGTATTTCGCTATCTTTTGTCTTTGTTTGCATCGACTTGTTGGCAGCCAGATCAATCATTTGTGTACTGAGCTGCGACCATAATATAGCAGCCTGCTGACGGTGCTCATGATACAGTTGTGTGGTCGCATTTTTGTGCTTTTGCGCCAAGCTCATGGTAACGAGAGCAGGATTGGGTTGATCCTGAACACCGTATTTAATTAAGGCATTGTCTACAGTTATCGCCTGTGACAACAAAACCGTTTCATATAAAAACTGTTTTATCAGCGCTTCTTCCGTATCAAACTGAGGCACGCCTGTCTTAAGTGACTGCTGCAGCTTTGATAAGTGATAGCGCAAAAACCGCCAAATATCGCCAGGCGTTTGCAGCATAGCTATGATGCTTTGCCAATCTTGCCAACTGAATATCTGGAGCATTTGTGTATCGTCAAAATCCGATACCCACTCTTGTCTAACATAACCGGCCCCAAAGCTATGTGGCCAAGGGACCTTCTGGGCATGGTCCTCATTGCTATCGACGATATCATGAGGAATGCGACTGTGATTCGTATCTAAGCTGCCTGTTATCTGAATATCCAAAACGAGCACAGTGGCGGTGCTGGTATTATGACTTTTAATGCCTTGAGTAAAGCACTCATACCAACTTTGTGCAGCCTTGACGACAGCAGCTTGAGTTGCCTCTATGGCCTCAATCTTCATATGCGTTGGCAGGTATACCACAACCTTCAATAATCGCAAGTTGCCTAATGGCAGTGCATAAAAATGCTGCCGACAAGTATGTGCCATATCTAAATCTAAAGGTTTAGATGAATCAAGCTCTGGTGTATCCGCTTGCAAGTAACAAGCTAGGGCATCATGAGAGCGTTTAAAATCAGATAACGTCATATCAGGACCGGACACCATATCTCTCTTTACTGGTTAAAACCAAGTCACTATTGGTTCGTGTACATATTATTCAAACTAAAAAGTACAACACTTATCGTAGCGGCTGTATAGCACATCGCTTTCCTATCGCTTTCAGGGCTTTGACTTGTTATGATAAAAGGAAGAGACCTAAGCATGGTCTAAGCGATATCAATATCAACAATTCGAAACAATCCTGACCACCATGCTGATTGGACTTCATTTCTATAATACTTATAACCTTATGATAGCAAGGATTGAATGTCATGAAACGTTTTAATGATAAAGCCGTACTTATTACGGGTGCAGATTCAGATATTGGGCGCACAGCTGCTCTTAGATTCGCCAAAGAAGGGGCCAACTGTATACTCGTCGGTATCAATCATGACATTTTAGAGTATATTTATGAAGACCTGCCGCAGGACACGACTTGGATCAATACCGGCAACCATATGACGGTCACCAGTGATGTTAATGAGCCAGTTCAAATTGCCAAGCTCATAGAACACGTCCTCCAAAAGTACGAACGGATTGATGTAATGGTAAACATTGACACCGAAGTTGGCATTCACAAATCAGTGATTCCAGAGCTGATTAAGACTGCAGGTAATATCGTCAATGTCTCAACGCTCACTGACATACCAAGTGATTGGAATATCGACATTTACAACGCAGAGCAAGACAGCTTATCTGCCATCACCAAAGCCTTGGCTTTAGAAAACGCCTCAAAAGGTGTGCGTATTAATGCCGTCACTGCTGGCTTAGTCACGACCGATGACAGCCCCAACCCATTCGTCTCTCACTGTCCCTTAGGTAAGACCGCAACCCCCGTCAATGTCACAGATGCTGTGACGTTTTTGGCCAGTGATGATGCGGCAATGATCACTGGCGTCAGCCTACCTGTCGATGGTGGTGTTAGCGCTTTAAGGAAGTAGCAAGTAGCTGAATTTGAGCCTTATCAGTTAAAAATACAAAAACCCCCTAACAGCTTAATGTTAGGGGGGTATTATCATAAGCATGACGCCCACTGTATTTATTTTGCCAGACTAATCATGCACATCTTTTAGATTATTGATATCTTGTAGAGGCTGCGACAGACGCTCAGGATGTCTGGGTACCACATCTCGATATTGAGCATATATTTTTGGTAGATCAACGTCAATATCGCCACTCGGATATACCGGTGACAAAAATCGAATTTCCTTAGTTTTATAATCCATGGCCACAGGCAGTATCGGCACACCAGCACCAACCGCTAAATAATAAAAGCCCGTTTTCCATTTTTTAGTGTGCTCCCGTGTCCCTTCTGGTGAGAGTCCCAAAAATAAAGGCTTACCTGTTTTAAACTTATCGATACTGGCTTGCAGCACTGAGCCTTTATTGCCTCTATCTATAGGAATAACACCTACCCAGCGTAGCAACTGAGCAAATACAGGCCGCTTAAATAAGGTGTGTTTGCCCATGATACTGATCTTTAGATCCAGTGCAAACAGACTAGGAATCGCATAAATCCCGTCGACATTAGAAGTGTGAGGCAGCGCCAACACTACTGCTTGTGAGATATTTGGAATCTCACCTACTGTACGCCAGCCAGACGCTTTGAGTAAGGCGGATGCAATCTTGGACGCAAGCTTGCTGCCACGTCTTGGTACCAAATCACCGATGTCCTTTTTCTTCAGCTTAGGTAGTTGGGAAGATGCTCTAACAGAGCGTGTTGTCTTGGATGTCATAACGGCACCGCTTTCTAAAGTAAGAGATTATTATCATACCACTAACCCAGCTCGACCAGACTCAATTTTGCAGCGTGCTAGGACACAGTCTATACAGAGATATCGGCTAAGTTGCCCTTATTCTCAAGCCAAGACTTGCGATCAGACGCGCGTTTTTTGGCCAACAACATATCCATGACGCCATTCGTCAAGGTCATATCATCCATATCTAACTGTATCAGACGACGAGTATCACGGTTCATAGTGGTTTCACGCAGTTGCTCAGCACTCATCTCACCCAACCCTTTAAACCGTGTGATTTGAGGTTTTTTATTACCGGGTACATTGGCCAAGATATGTTCAAGTTCTGCCTCATCTAGTGCATAGTGTACCGCTTTGCCCACGTCCACTCGGTATAGTGGCGGCATTGCGACAAACAAATGCCCAGCATCAACCAGTGCTGGAAAGTGTTTGACAAACAACGCACAAATCAGCGTCGCAATATGCAAGCCATCAGAGTCGGCATCGGCGAGGATACATATTTTGTCATAACGCAGCTCGGATAAATCATCCGAAGCAGGATCGACACCAATAGCGATGGCGATATCATGAATCTCTTGGCTCGACAGCACCGTATCTGATGACACTTCCCATGTATTTAGAATCTTACCACGCAGCGGCAATATCGCTTGATAATGTCGATCGCGCGCTTGCTTAGCGGAGCCGCCCGCTGAGTCCCCTTCTACTAAGAATAGCTCGGCGCCATCACGCAGATCACCTCGGCAGTCGGCCAGTTTTCCCGGTAGTGCAGGCCCTTGGGTGATTTTTTTGCGCGCCACTTTTTTCGCAGACTTTAGGCGACGACCAGCCTTATTTATGGCCAGCTCTGCAATCTGAGTACCCATATCGGCGTGTTGGTTTAGCCACAAACTAAAAGCATCTTTTGCCAAAGTCTGAACCGCTCCAGCAGCTTCACGACTGGATAGACGTTCTTTGGTCTGGCCCGAAAACTGCGGCTCTGAAAATTTAAGGGACAAGATATAATTGACCCCATCCCAGACGTCTTCCGCTGTCAGTTTCACATTTCGTGGTAGCAGATTATGAATATCACAAAACTCACGCAGCGCCTCCAAGATGCCAGTGCGCAAGCCATTAACGTGTGTGCCGCCTTGCGCTGTCGGAATCAGGTTCACATAGCTTTCTTGAGTCGGTGTGCCACCTTCAGGTAACCACGACAGAGCAAAAGTAACGCCTGCACGTTCGCCCGCTTTGGCATCATGATGATAATAAAACGGTGCTGATGGCAACGTCTCCAGCCCATCTAGCTGTTCACTAAGGTACTCCACCACCCCATCGGTAAACTGCCAAACGACTTTTTCGTTATGAATATCATCGACGAATTCAATGATCAGCCCTGCCGCTAGGACGGCTTTGGCTTTTAGATTGTGCTTAAGCTGTTTGATGTTGAATTTGGGCGTATCAAAAAAACTGCCATCCGCCCAAAAACGCACCCGAGTACCACGTTTTCGTTTATTGGAACTGACAGACTCCGTCAGCGGCGTCACTGGGGCGCCATTTTCAAACGCCATGTCAAACTGGGTACCATCACGCCACACAGTGACTTCAATGCGTGTGGACAGAGCGTTTACCACTGAAATGCCCACACCATGCAGACCGCCTGACACTTCATAGTTAGACGTTGAAAACTTACCACCAGCGTGCAAGCGAGTCAAAATCAGTTCAATACCTGACTGACCAAACTCAGGATGAATATCGGTCGGCATACCACGCCCATCATCTTCTACCGATAGCGAGCCATCATCATGTAACTTTACCTTTATCGTTTTAGCGTAACCGGCAAGCGCCTCATCGACGGAGTTGTCGATGACTTCTTGGGCCAAATGGTTGGGACGTGTGGTGTCAGTATACATCCCAGGACGACGACGTACTGGCTCTAGCCCTTCTAAAACTTCTAACGATTGCGCATTATATTGATTCACAAATGCATCCTTGAATATTGACGTACGATTATTTCTATACACCCATTATAACCAAAAACAGCAGCGTTAAGGTCAATACTCCGTTGCTCACGTCAGATAATGTCGTCTATTTTAGTTTTTCATTAACATTAAAATCACGACTGTAGCAGGTCTATCACCATCGGCAACTGGTCCTCAAAGTCACTAAACCTATGATCACCGCCAGCTTGCACAATGACAGTCGCACCTTGCTGCTTATAAAAACGCTTAGCACGATTAGCGTCCAACAGCTCGTCGCCCTCTTTAATCATCGCAGTCACTTTTTTAGGATAGTCGATGGTCGATAGCTGATGAGTGCCAAACCACTTGAGATCAGCCCTAGTAATATCCCAGCCTCCTGAAGTGGTGTACAGCACATCAGACTTATCTTGACCATTCACGCCTTGTTGCTCGAACCGCTGTAGAGTAAGGTGTGGCTGTGTGCTGGGATTTAATAATAACGCTGAACAGCCAGTCGCATTACTCACCAATGTCGAAAAGTAACCACCTAACGAGCTACCAACCAACACCGTTTTACAATCTTGATTACGCCCAGTCAGTGTCGTCACTAGATCAACTAAATCATCAAAGACCTGCTCAGGCGCTCGATTTAAATCAGGACGATGTACTGTCATATCAGGGTCATAATGCTGACAGTAACGTTCCAACAGTAGCCCTTTAATCGAGTTTGCGCTGCTGTCCAATCCATGTACATAAATGATATTCACCTATAATCTCACTTATTAATTTTGTTATGATTGCTATAATCAGACTATAACTGTTAAGCATAGCACCAGTTCAATAGGAGTCGTAATAATAATATGGCACATTATTAGTCATTAACAACGACATCATAGTACAACGGTGCTTGAGCAGTAACATTCAAGGAAGGACGATAGTAGCGATGGAGTCGCCATGATTCAGCAGTTTGAGCTGTTCGAGATTGCCAATCCATGCATTGGTGTCTGTCAAAGCAATAAAAAAGGCTACTGCTTTGGCTGCTTGCGTAGTCGTACAGAGCGTCAGCTATGGCACGAGATGACGACAGAGCAACGCCGTGAGGTACTACGACTGGTTAATGGACGCAGACAGCGTATCGAGCAGATGCGTCAGCGTAAAGGGCAGCAGTTAGACTTTGATTTTGAAGAAATTATTGAAACAGGCGAATTGTTTTAATTAGAAAATATAAATATTAAGTTAAATTTAATAATTAATTATACCAATACAGTTATCCTACACAACATTATTGAAGTTTATCCCCCTGACCTTAAATAGATAACTGAATATAGATAAAACTCAATGATTATTGACAGTTATCAAAAAAACAGGAGAGAATAATGAACAACACTGTAGCGAACAGCATAAAAGATACCGTTACCCAATCTCGCCAGATCGAGCAGCTTTTTGCGGGCGTAGATACCCAAGACGGCGCGGGTGTTAAGCTGACTCGCGTACTCACGCAGCAGCTGCAAAAACGCCTTGACCCTTACTTGATGTTAGATAACTTTAAAAGCGACAATCCAGATGATTATATCGCTGGGTTCCCCAATCATCCGCATCGTGGCTTTGAAACCATCACTTATATGATCACCGGCCGTATGCGCCACCGTGATAGTGCTGGTAACGAAGGGCTATTACAAAACGGCGGCGTACAGTGGATGACGGCGGCTAGCGGTGTCATTCATTCAGAATTGCCGGAACAAGAAGACGGCGCGATGGAAGGCTTCCAGCTTTGGCTCAATCTACCTGCCAAAGATAAAATGAATGACCCTTGGTATAAAGATTTCCAAAGTGAGGACTTGCCTAAATACACAACTGAAGATGGCGTAGACGTTACGGTAATCGCGGGTAGATCGCATGGCGTAGAAGGTGCAGTCACCCGCGACATTACTGAGCCGACGTATTTGGATATTCATCTACCCGCAGGGACTAGCTTTAGCCAAGCGATTCCAGCCGATCATAATGCGTTTGCCTTTGTATATCGCGGTACGGTAGACATTGAAGGCGAAATCGTACCGAGTAAAAACATGGCTATCTTGAAAAATGATGACAATACGGATGGCGTTACCATTACTGCTAATAGTAGTGAGGATACCAAAGTGATCTTAATCACTGGTCGCCCACTACGCGAGCCGATTGTGCAATACGGTCCCTTTGTGATGAACAGTCAGCAAGAAATCATGCAAGCCATCACTGACTTCCAAAGTGGTAAGTTTGGTGAAGGGGCTTAGTAGTTAGCTAAGTACTAGCCTAGTTTTTTAGATATCCTATTGAATATTAAAGCCCATATTAGTTAGCTAATATGGGCTTTTTTGTGGGAGAAGATTTTTGATTTGATTCCCTGTGCTCCCTTCATAAGGTTCTGGTCTAGTATTGTATGACGACTTAGCAGCGCTAAGAAGTATTCAAACTAATAGCAAAACGTTGGCAGCTTACTGAAAAGATATAGTGTAATGATTGTCATATTAGGTTTGATTTTAAATCCCTAATTGATTCTATTGCTTTTTTAAAGGAAATTAATAAATCAACTAACATTCAAAACATCACTGAACGTTGCACTTAGACCGCTATTCAAAGTTTTAAATTTGCTCATCAACTTTTGGTGACGCTATTACAACTAAATCTTCCATATCATTGTCTTTCAATAAACCATTCAACTTATCTTCACTAATAATATTCTTAGAACGAATAGCGCGAATTAATCTAGGATATTCATTACTATGAATAATTTGACTATTTTTGGACGCAACTTCAATAATATTTTCTACGTGTTCTGGTGAAAATTCAAAGACAAATACTATAGCTTCTTTTACCCAGCCATTGGCTGAGTAGTAATTATCTGAATGCCCATATATCTCAATCATTCTATCAATTATTCGACTATCTATATTGAACGGTATTATATTTACTAACTCTGACATTTTTGCTTTTTTAAGTCTTTCTTCTGCTGAAATCTTTACTGGTTCATAATTAAGCAAATACTCTAAATCATCAATGTGACTTTCAGGCAAATCTTTAACAAAGGCATTCAATTTAACTTGAACAAAATTTTCCAAATATGCCCAAGAGTCATTGTAACTATCCCCTAAACTAACACAGCTCAAACGTAGAATTTCTTATAAAATACCCATAAGGAGTTTTGATATGAGCAAACGAATGACTGAGACCCAAATCGTATCGATATTAAAAGAAGCAGAAGCTGGGATACCTGCTAAAGAGCTGTGTCGTAAATACGGGATTGCTAGCTCGACTTTCTATAAATGGCGTTCCAAGTATGGTGGTATGGAAGCCTCTGACGTCAAACGCTTAAAAGAGCTTGAAGAAGAAAACCGTAGACTCAAACAGATGTATGCTGATTTAAGCCTTAAAGCGCAAATGCAAGAAGATATCATAAAAAAGCTATAGCGCCTGTACCCGAGCGCAAAGTCTGGGCGCAAGAATTACAGGCGCAGTATGGTGTCAGTATTGCATTGAGCTGTCAGGTCGTGTGCATGAGTCGAACTGCTTACTACTATAAATCTAAACTATCTGATGATAGTGAGATTATCGATGTCTTAAACAAGCTTACTGACAAGCACAATCGTTGGGGTTTCCCAAAGTGTTTTAAGCGTATACGCAAGCTTGGCTATTCATGGAATCATAAGCGAGTACACCGTGTTTATACAGCGTTAAACTTAAACCTACGCCGTAAGTCTAAAAGACGGCTACCAACACGTAATCCCCAGCCGCTAAGTGTGCCAAACGCATTGGGTCATACTTGGTCTATGGACTTTATGAGCGATAAGCTGCACAACAATATTCGCTTTCGAACCTTTAATGTGATTGATGATTACAACCGTGAAGTATTAGGCATTGATATTGGTACCAGTATGCCTTCACTCCGAGTAATTCGCTACCTTGACCAGCTAGCCGAGTGGCATGGCTATCCTAAGCAAATTCGTGTGGATAACGGCAGTGAGTTTACATCCAGCATATTTACTGATTGGGCATCAGCTCATGGCATCTATATTGATTATATCGAGCCTGGCTGTCCTTATCAGAATGCTTATATTGAACGGTTTAATCGCAGTTACCGCAATGAGGTTTTGGATTGTTATTTATTCAATGATTTAAATGAAGTCAGTAAGCTTACTGAGGAATGGATCAAGGTTTATAACACTGAAAGACCCCATGATTCACTTAATGATATGACACCTGCTGAGTACAGGCAGGTGGCTTAATTATTCTACGATGATGTTGTGTTAAGAGTGGGGTATTTACA
>NZ_JAGBKM010000027.1 GCF_017498085.1 Psychrobacter coccoides | reverse complement strand
CCTTCACTAGTGACTGCGGCATCTTTACAGCCTAAATCAATACCGACTTGGCCCATGCCACAAACTGTTTTTGGAAATTCTTTGACGGTGATACAGGCGTACCAGTGACCGCTATTGTCTTGTACTAATTCGCACGTATTGATGCTGTACAGGGCTAGGTTATAGCTGTCCCATAGATCTATAGTAAGTTTTTTACCTTTAGCGAGGCTTAGTTGGATAGTGGACTTAAGGCTTTTCTTGCCTGATTGTCTGGTTGCCAAGTGTTTGATAGCGGTTTTCTTAAACGGAATCCATCCAAGAGATCTGCGCTTGGCCTTTGGGTTATTGGTGCGCCAGTTGAGTTTGGCTTTTTTGAATTGTTTACGGCTTTTGGAGTGAACCTCACTAATCGCTTGCAAGGTTTGACTGTGCAAGTTTAAATACTCGCCACTACCTTTGGTATAAGCGGCCAAATCATAAGCTGAAAAGAATTTGCCTGTGCGCTTAAGGTGTTTAAAACTAAGCTCATTAACGTAATTCCAGACAAAGTTAACCGCTCCAGCCAAGATATTGAGCTGAGTGGCATGTTTGTCTTTGATGCGTAGCTTGAGCGTTTTCATGGATTAATTATGATCTCAATGCGTTTGGTTATCAAGGCATGTTCAATCTTAGGTGACAACGGTTGACGCCTGATATCCACGCCCTAGAAGGACGGGGTTTTACGGCGCTGGATGATAAAAAGCCCAAGATGAACTTGGGCTTTGTGCTTCGTTATTATCAGAATTTAATACCACCTATCATTAATAGGTGTACCGTATCAACCTATGGCAACAAGCGTTTGGTTATCCAGCTGTCTGTACCAGCATTGTCATCCTGTGTGTAGACAATACGATCATGCATACGACTGGCACGCCCTTGCCAAAACTCGATGTGCTCAATCGTAATCTCATAACCACCCCAAAACTCTGGCGTTGGCACTGGGCTGTTTTCTGGATAGTCGTTTTGTAATTGCTCAAACGTTTGTTCCATGACTTCACGATTGGCGACTTCACCACTTTGGGGCTGGCTTACCCACGCCCCCACCTGACTATCATGCGGACGTTTTTGAAAGTATGCCGCAGATTTATCGGCATCTATTTTAGCGATATGTCCGCTGATACGTATCTGACGCTCAAGCTCATGCCAAAAAAACAGCACTTCTGCATTGGGATTTTCGGCGATATCTTGTCCTTTGGCACTTTCATAGTTGGTATAAAAAACAATACCAGTCTCTGTAATCTCTCGTAGCAATACGATACGCACACTGGGCTTGTTGTCCGCACCACAAGTGGCCAAGCTCATCGCATAAGGCTCTTGCACTTGCTGCTCTATCGTTTCCTTCATCCAGTCGTCTAACAGCTCAAATGGTGAGGCGGGAACTGACTGCTGATCCAGTACACCTTTTTCATACGAGCGACGCTGATCGCTAAAATCCATACTCATGATTGTTCCTTATAGCTACGTGTAATAGTATCAACCTAATACAGCTTTGATTTTATCGGCCAAATCGTTTGCCATCACATCGCACTCGATCTCGTCATCTGACTCAACCATCACCCGAATCATCGGCTCTGTACCTGATTGACGAATCAATAAGCGCCCACGACCTTCCAATGTGGCCTGCGCCTTGTCAAAAGCAGCAACCAGCTCTTCGTGTTTGAATGGATCTTGCATCTGACTTAAACGCACATTGACCAGCTTTTGGGGTAATTTCTCAAAACCTTCTGTCAATACACTTAACGCTTTGTCTTGAGCTTGCATCACTGCCAACACTTGTAAGCCTGCGATAATCGCATCTCCTGTACGGCTCTTATCTAAGCACAGAATGTGTCCAGATGGCTCGCCGCCCAGTATCCAACCATTGGCCTCAAGGTCTTGCATCACATAGCGATCGCCTACTTTTGCACGGGTAAACTCAATATCAGCCGCTTTGAGTGCCAGCTCTAAGCCCATGTTACTCATGAGTGTGCCAACGACCCCTTCCGTACGGTCCTGACTTTGAGTGGCAAGCACATAAAGAATGCCATCACCATCAACCAGTCTGCCGGCCTCATCGACCATCACGATGCGATCGCCATCACCATCTAATGCAATACCAACATCCGCATTATGTTCTAATACGGCTTGTTGTAAGCTCTCAGGATTGGTGGAGCCACAGTTAGCATTGATATTGATGCCGTCAGGTTTGTTATGAATGGCAATCACATTGGCACCCAGCTCACGCATGACGCGCGGTGCCACGCTATAGCCTGCACCATTGGCACAATCTATCACTACGGTAAGACCGCCTAAGTCATACTGATAAGGAAAGCTGCCTTTGCAAAATTCAATATAACGGCCTTTGGCATCATCAATACGATGGTTTTTACCCAGCCGTGCTGGGTCTAATATGGGCATGACTAAATCGTCTTCCATCCCACCACTCATGATGGCTTTTAATTTATCGTTAATGGCATTTTGCATCTCATCAGTGAGTTTTTTGCCATCTCCTGAAAACAGCTTTATGCCATTATCATAATAAGGGTTGTGCGAGGCTGAGATGACAATGCCAGCATCTGCATGAAAACTGCGGGTCAAATGTGCAATCGCTGGCGTTGGTAGTGGTCCTAGCATATGAACATCGACACCAGCAGCGTTAAAACCTGCCTGCAAAGCCCCCTCAATGACATAACCGGAAAGACGAGTGTCTTTACCGATAACCACGCTGGGTTTACGATCAGGATTATCATTGCTCTCAATCAGGACGCGCCCGGTTACATAGCCCAGTTTTAAAATAAAATCAGGGGTGATTGGCAGCTCACCAAACTTTCCTCGAATACCATCAGTGCCGAAATAGCTCATTATTTTTATATCCTTACGCTAGCTAATAAAATATAGGAACAAACCTATCTATATACATAAGCAAAATCCAATGCAAAAGACAAGGTAAATTCTTGACGCCTTATTTTACAAAAAAAACAGCCAACAACACACGAGCATTGTTGGCTGTTTGTATCTTATAACATCCTATACCAAATAGTGATGCTCTAAGGATATTCTTTTATCAACATACTAGTCAATACGATAATTTGGTGCTTCCTTGGTGATCTGCACATCATGGACATGCGACTCTTTCATGCCAGCTGAGGTTACTTTAATAAACTGTGGTTTACTGCGCATCTCTTCGATGGTTGCAGAGCCCGTATAACCCATCGATGAGCGCAAACCGCCGACCAACTGATTGACAATACCAGAAACTGGACCTTTATAAGGCACACGGCCTTCAATACCTTCTGGCACCAACTTTTCTACGCCATCTTTGGCATCTTGGAAGTAACGATCTGATGAGCCATTCGAGCCTGACATCGCACCTAAGCTACCCATACCACGGTAGGCTTTATAGTAGCGGCCTTGGAACAGCTCAACTTCACCTGGCGCCTCTTCGGTACCTGCCATGAGTGAGCCGACCATGATGCAAGAGGCACCAGCAGCAATGGCTTTTGCCATATCACCTGAGTAGCGAATACCACCATCGGCAATCAATGGAATGCTGTCTTGTAAGGCACTAGCAACATTGTCGATAGCAGAAATCTGTGGCACACCGATACCAGCGATGATACGTGTGGTACAGATAGATCCTGGACCGATGCCGACTTTTACCGCATCAGCGCCTGCATCTCGTAACGCTTTGGCCGCATCACCTGTGGCGATATTACCACCGATTACCTGTACATTAGGATAATGCTTCTTAATCCAAGATACTTTATCCACCACTCCTTTTGAATGACCATGGGCTGTATCAACGACGATAATATCAACATCAGCATCAATCAGCGCCTCTACACGGGCTTCAGTATCAGCCCCTGTGCCGACCGCCGCACCGACACGGAGGCGGCCTTTCTCATCTTTACAGGCATTGGGGTTGTTTTCAGCTTTGGCAAAGTCATTGACCGTGATAAGTCCTTTTAGACGGAAGTTATCATCGATAACGATCACTTTTTCAATACGGTGCTCATGCAGCAGCTTCTTGATGTTTTCATTGCTCTCGCCCTCATGTACCGTTACCAATTGATCTTTTGGTGTCATGATTTGACTGACAGGCAAAGACAGGTTGGTTTCAAAGCGCCAGTCTCTGTGGGTCACGATACCGACGACATTGTCCGTGCCTTTTTCGACCACAGGAACACCTGAGATGTTATGGTCTTCAGTCAGCTGTAGCAACTCACCGATAGTCATCTCTGGATGTACCGTGATCGGATCGACCACCGTACCGGCTTCAAACTTCTTGACACGGCGGACTTGTGTCGCTTGCTTAGCGATATCCATGCTCTTATGCAAAATACCTAGACCACCGAGCTGCGCCATAGTAATGGCCATTTCAGATTCGGTCACCGTATCCATAGCTGCAGAGATAAGCGGAAGATTGAGTGTGATGTTTTTGGTCAGGCGGGTAGATAAATCAGCGGTTTTTGGCAGGACTTCAGAATAGGCTGGTAACAATAAAACGTCATCAAAGGTTAAAGCTTCATCGACAATTCGCAACATACATACCCCTAGTGGTGGTTATCTTGATAGGCGGGTAATGCAGCATTAAGTAGATAGATTAAGTCTATGTTAGTACCATAAAGTTATGAAATAGGTAATAGCACATAAACGCTTAATAACTGAATTAACCCTTAAAAATAACGCCATATTATAACAAATAAGCTGACTGACCGCATGATATATTTATCAGCTTATTTTATATTCTCATTCTCAAAATTAGTTGACATTTTTGAGATAAAGCGCCACTCATAAAAAAGCCAGATACCTAAAATATCTGGCTTCTTTTGAACGCTTCGTCCCATACTAAAAATAGATGAATATTTTCTCTATTTAAAAAGTGGTGTTGAGACCGATATGCAATCCTTGATTCTCATAATCGCTACCGAATGATCCATTATAACCGCCGTATACAGAAACTTGGCTAGAATCATTAGATTTAATGACATGATCAATGCCAACACTCACATCTACCAAATCTTCGTCCAGTCCTTTTACTGTATATGGAGCTAAACCGCTTTGGCCAACAAAGCCACTTTTAACTGCAAGATCATCACCAGATGCATTTGTATATTTAACGCTACCTGTCAGACGAGTATTACTGGTAGGCAATTGATATTCACCACGTGCACCGATAGAAGCTAGCAAGACATCAGAATCTTGATCATTAACTTCTAGATTCCAAAGGTCTGTACCAGTTTCAGTAAAGCCATCAACTGAAACATCATAATATTCAATTGATGCAGTAGGGCCTACTTTAAATCTGCCCATGTCTCTCAAGTAATCAATATTCAATGCTGCAAAAACCTGTGAGCCATCTGTATTTGCCTTTGCAGTCGACTTATCTGGTGCTTCGCGGTAAGAGTCATATGATAAATCTTGATAACCGACTAAGGCTTGAACCAAGCCACCGTCACCGAAACGAGTCCGCGTAAAGGCTGATACTGAGTAACCATCAGCCTCGATCTTACCATGATCCTGAGACGCTTCTGCCTCTGAATCGGTGTAACCCACTGCCAACCCTAGTGAAGAATTGGTGCCGTTTAGACGCTTTTCTATACCTGCAGAAAGTGCATAAACATCTATATCATAACCCAAAGAATTGTTGGTAGGATCATACGTTGAGCGTGAACCACTTTGTGAAGCAAAGCCATACAAGCCGTCTTGCATCAACCAACTATCATTATTTGAATTAACATCTTGACTGCTATTAGCACTGCTCCAAGGAACGTGTCTCGTGATCGCTCTTACTTGATCACGTGATGCTTCAAAACCAAGATTGGTGAATGCTGCTGCATAACCAAAGCCGATACTGTTTAGGAACTTTGATTTTTCAGCCGCGCTCATCCCTTCGATGCCAGTAAGTGCCTCTTGATAAGCTTCGTTATTACCTTGCAAGTTCAAATAAGGTACTTCAGCCAAAGTATCTACAAAAATGGCGTTTTGTAACTGCTGCTCAGTTGTTGCACTCGCTACAATAGGAGCAAACCTTGGAGAGATACGTACAGTCACTTCACCGCCTTCAACTGTACCAACGGTCATTGTGTAGTTTAAGTTCGCATTACGCAAATCTTCAATGGCATCGACTGCAAATCTATCACTTGCCGTGGTAGCGGTAATGATTCCTTCAGGGACTGCACCACCAGCGACATAGTCTAGCTCTTCAACAGTAACACCTAACGATGTAGCCAGCTCTTCAAGTCTTGCAGGAAGGTTGGCATCAATATCCAATGTGCCGTAGGTCCAGCCGCCAGCGGAAGGGTTGTTCCAAGCAAAAAGATCGCCCTCCTCAGTGAGATCTAACTCTTCACCCCAGAAAAATATGCCATCTGGTACCATAGTGTCATCAAGGAAACCTGTTCCAAAAAGCTTTTCATAATCTGGATTGCTTAGAGCTCCAAACGATAAGATGTCAGATGTATGATCGGGCGCAAACTTTGTTTTGTCACTTGAGAAAAACCCAACCTCGCCCTCTTGACCGCCACCACCAAACAGCCCATCAACCAATCCAGAACCAGCTTTGAGACTATCAGCAGTGACATCAAGATTAAAAAGAACCGCGTTTTCAGGACTCAACTCGCCCATCGGCTTGCCATCTTTATCTAATAGCTCAATATCAAAACCAGTGATACGCGCACCAGTAAAGTTGGACATTTTTCCAAAAGTAAAATAGTCAACCGATGAAGTATCTGTCTCTGGATAGGCATTTGCTATAGTACGTAATCGCGTATCATAGGCATCCATACCTGTTAGATAATTCTTAATACGCTTGCCTGAACCAGAGGCTGCATCACAGTTATTGTCATTACTCGCCATCAGGCAATTAGTGACATCACCGCGTGAATCAAGGTCCGTAAAGTCTGTAGTGCCATTAAAGTATGGATCTACAAAATTGGGGTTATCTTTATCAAAATCATCAGGTCTAGTACTCGTAAAGGTGACTGCCTTAATACCTGGCTCGACGACATTCTCTTCTTCATCCACATAGACTAAGCCGCCGCCTGACGTACCAATCAGCACCTCATCAGCAAAAGTATCTGCATGCGCAATAGTCAATGGAACTACCAATGCCACTGGTGCAACCGACACTAACAAATATTTTTTAATCTTCATTTTTTGTACCCTCTAGCCTCTATGTTATCTCATTAGCCATTCACGCTAATAATGAAAACACATGCGGTAAAAAGAATACAAACAACTCTCACCATTAACATCAATTTATTCCAGTTATAAAACTGACTCAGTACTATAGTACTATCTACTGAAAATGTCACACGGCTTAATCTCTGTGCTGTTCAGACTCTAATTACTTAATATGCTCATAATGATTATACTGAAAAACACTATGTATAAATCAATACTATCAACTAAGAATATAACAAACCTAGTAAGTAATAACAAACAAAATGCTAATTAAAAAACAACATAAAAAAACGTAAATGTATTTTTCCAAAATATCCTTAATAAAATTAAGGGTTTAGGGTAAAGCCCCGTGTTCATTAGCTTTTAAAAACATAATTACTCAATCTTCATCGATAAAAATATTTTCTATATAGCATAACCGTTATTTGTAATACTAAGACGAGCCTGTTTTTCAGTAACAACTCCTCACTAATGTAAACTTATGTTGATAGATATCTAGTGATCAAAATACTTCCAAACCATCGATTTTTAGAAATAACACTTTAATTACTTTTTTCTTTGAGACTTACACCTTTATAGATAATACGCTCTGCCGGCAAATACTCCTTTTGTTCATGATAGAGATATTTCAGCATCTGCTCACGCACTTGACACTCTAAGTCAAAAGCACTCATAGGGCCATCAGACGCTAAACTACCACGTAACTTAATAGTATATTCATTAACAGACACCACCAAAATCTGAGGTTCGGTCTCACCATCCCACAATGGGTTTTCTTTCACCAGCTCAATATATTTTTGTCGAATGGCGTCGATATCAGCGCCATAGTCCACATGTAAATACACCACACAAGTCTGATGTACATCGGTATGCGACCAGTTTTCTATCACCTCACTAATCAAGTAGCGCATCGGTACGATCAAACGACGCTCATCCCACGTCTTTAATACCGCATAGGTATAGCGTAAATCCTCAATCGTCGTCCAATCCCCTTCTATAATCACTGTGTCACCAATACGTATAGGCTGAGTAACAGCGACTTGCACGCCAGCGATAATATTACCCAATATAGGCTGTGCGGCGATACCAAGAATCACACCAGCGATACCAGCCGAGGTCAATAATGTCTTGCCAAGGCCTTCCATGTTAGTAAACTCGCTGAGGCCTATCCAGATACTCCCCAAAATCATGACAAAGATAAAAACTCGGCGAAAGATAGACACATAAGTACGACGACGACGCTCTTTGTCAAAGTGCTCTTCGGCCAAATTTTCAATTTGTAGGTTTTGGTAGCGATTGGCAAAAAAGTTGATCGCTCGTATGCCCAGCCACATGGTACTAAACACCAAACCAATCCAGATGATTGGGCGAGTGGATGACGCCACAGCATCTAAATAAGGAAAACCGCCTGACACCAAGGTAAATACCAATAAAAAACTGATACTAAACGTCAAAGGAACGGTCAATTTATTGACTAGATCTGCGACACCATGCGTACTACCGACATAAGCGCCATACTTTTCTTCATCAATATAACGACTGACGATCTTCCACGTACCTTTACTCAGCAGCCAGCCCACACCCATAGTCAGCAAAAAAAACAGCCCTAATGCCAAAAACTCCCACAAAGCAATACCAAATAAGGTCAGCTTCATCCCTATAGGTAAGTAGCGTTCAAACTCTGCTGGATGGTACTGCTGATAAAGATTGTCAATATTACCAACCGTCTGTGCCGAAAACACCCACTGAGGTGCACTATCCTGCACCCGCACTCGCTCCAAAGAAATAGGGACACGGCGTTCACGATAATCGATATAGCCAAGCTGTATCGATCGCCTCGGAATACCCATCACACTACTGGCATTGCCTAAAGGCGGCTCAATCAGCCCATCAGGACGATCCGGCAGATCATCAAAAACATACAGCTCTCTTTTAGACAACAAAAAATCCAGACGTTTTGAGAGCTCAATGGCACGACTGCGCTGAACCTCGCTATCAATCAGATTCATATTCAGTGCATAAGCAGCCAAATCAAACTGCTGCTTCATCACCGCTGATTGAAAAAACTCTAACGTCGCCACTGGCGTCGATAGATTTGGCGGTTCAGAGAGAGCGGGCAAACCAGTATTAAGTTTGGTGAGTGGATAATAGCTTTGGTTATACTCCCCTGTTAGACCGGTTTCACCTTGTAAGTTACCGGCTTGTGCTACTACCTGATTGTCGCTTGGATCAAACATCTCATCAGCAAGCTCAGACACACTGATGCCTTCTTGCGTGATGGTATTGACTTTCTGTTCAACATATTCAGTTAGGTTTTCTGGTTTACTCTGCTCTACTTGTGTTCGCACTGGTTCATTAGCTTGCTTATCAGTACTTTGATCGTTAGCACTGACTGCAGCATGAGCTGGTATAAGCAAGAGACCACATACAATCACAAGGCCGCTTATGATTAACTGCAGCATACTGCGATGTTGATATGAACAGGTATTACTGCTATCAATACTTTCAAGCATTTTATCGCCTGTCACATGATGATTAAGAATATGATGAAATATTTGCATAAAATTAAAGTCTTCGCCATAGTATTGAGTTAAGCTAAAGTAATCTGCAAAAAAAAGCCAGCGAGATGCTGGCTTAATTAATGACCGTTTATATATGGTTTAGGCACGGCGCCATGTCGTTCCTGCACGGCTGTCTTCAAGCTCGATTCCTGCCTCTTTGAGCTGATCACGTATCTCATCTGCACGCGCAAAGTTTTTGCCGGCTTTGGCATCGCTGCGCTCGATGATGAGCGCATCGATATCTGCATCTGTCAGACCGCCCTCTTGCTCACCGCCTGTGACTGCTTGCAAAAACTGCTGCACTGGCTGCTGCAGTATATTAAGCACTTGCGCCAAGGCTTTGAGCTGCTGCGCCAATTGCCATGCCGTGTCGACTTCTTCGGCTTTAACCGCTTTATTGATGTCACGTGCTAGCCCAAACAACACACTAATCGCTGTTGAGCTATTAAAATCATCATTCATCGCTTTGATAAAATCTTGCCCTGCAATGCTGCTGTAAGCTTTATTTATCAGCTCATTATTAACTGTCAACACTTGGCCTTTTTGCTGTTCAGCGAGTTTTAAAGCATTATACAGTCTGCTTAGGCTATTATGCGACTCATCTAAGGCACTATCAGAGAAGTTTACCTGGCTACGATAATGGCTTGATAATAAGAAAAAACGCACCGTTTCTGGCAGATATTTCGCTGTCACATCACGAATGGTAAAAAAGTTGCCAAGTGACTTAGACATCTTTTCGCCATCGACATTGATAAAGCCAACATGCATCCAATTGCGGGCATACTCGCAGCCAGTCGCTGCTTCAGATTGAGCAATCTCGTTTTCGTGATGTGGAAACTGCAAATCGTGTCCGCCACCATGAATATCAAAAGTATTGCCTAGGCACTTGGTCGACATCGCTGAGCATTCAATATGCCAGCCTGGACGTCCTTGCCCCCACGGTGACGCCCACTGCGGCTCATTAGGCTTGGCGGCTTTCCATAATACAAAATCAAAGGGGCTGCGCTTATCCGTCTCTACATCGACACGCGAGCCTGCTTGCATCTCATCGAGATTACGCTTGGATAACTTGCCGTACTCAGGAAAGCTATCAACCGCATAGTACACATCGCCATTATCGCCAGCATAAGCGTAATCACTGGTGACCAAAGTCTCGATCATTTGCTGCATCTCATCAATATGATCAGTAGCACGTGGTTCGGCATCTGGCCTCAAGCAGCCAAGCGCATCTGCGTCTTCGTGCATCGCTGCGATAAAGCGCTGAGTCAGCACACTAATATCTTCATTGTTCTCACTTGCACGTACGATAATCTTGTCATCAATATCAGTGATATTGCGGATATAATTGACGTCATAACCCAATTGCGTCAACCAGCGCACCACCATGTCAAAAGCAACCATGACCCGTGCATGACCGATATGACAGTAGTCATAAACCGTCATTCCGCACACATACATACCTACTTTTCCTGCTTTTAGCGGCTCAAATTGACGCTTACGGCCAGTGAGTGAATCATAAATAGCAAGCTGAGACATAGCGTCTGCAAGTGGTGTGGTCATGGTAAAATTGCCCTTTATAAAAAATATAAATAATAGTCATATAAAACGTAACTCATTATCTTAGCGAAAACGGTCTTAAAATACTACAATGAGCGCAAAACTAATACCTATCACCCAGCCACTAAGGATATAAACATGGGCAATCGCTTAAGCAAAATTTATACACGCACCGGTGACGATGGCAGCACAGGCATGGCAGACGGTAGTCGTGTCAGCAAAGCTGATGTGTTATTTAGTGTCATGGGCGACATTGACGAGCTAAACTCGCATATTGGCTTGGTACGTGCCCAATTGCGACAAAGCAAAGCATCCTCCATAGAAACCCACGTCTCTGATGCTTTAGTCATCATCCAACATCTGCTCTTTAATATCGGTGGTGAGCTTGCGATGCCAGAATATGAAGGCGTAAATACCACCCACATCGAATGGTTAGAGCAGCAAATCGATACGATGAATGCCTCTTTACCACCCCTCAAAGATTTTATTTTGCCGACAGGCTCAGTATTGGTCAGCCAGCTGCACATAGCAAGAAGTGTGTGCCGCCGCGCTGAGCGCCAAGCAGTACTCCTACAACAGCAGCGCCCAGAAGCCATCCGTAGTACGGCCATCAGCTTTATCAACCGTCTGTCTGATTGGCTGTTTGTCGCCGCACGATTTTGTACTGATCCAAGTCAAGTCTCAGAGGTGCTATGGGACAGCAAAGTCTTACAAAAATTTTCTGACGACACCTAGGGCGTGTCTTCAGTTCAAATGATGATATCTAAATGGGCTAAAAATGGCTAAATTTTGTCATACTGCGTCAAAAAACACACCCACAACATTTAAGCTGTGGGTGTGTTTCGGTGTGCTCATGACGATAAGTTTATTAGCAAGTAGAGGCGCAACTCAGTAAGTATTGTGGCTTAATAAGTTGCACTTTCATCTTCGATAATAACCATATCTATGCTGTCATCTTCAGGCGCAACTTTAGGCAACGCCGAGATGGTTGGTGCTTCAGCATTAGCACTGGGCGTTGACGCTGCTTGATTATTGGCAGGACTGTTGCTCTGACTTGTCGTAGGCGGCGTCGCAGGCTCTGCAGGACGTGCCGGCTCAGCGGGGGTCACAGCACTTGGTTGACGACTGGCCTGCTCTTCACGTGCTTCTTGAGCCGCTTCACGGCGACGGGCAGCCTCTTGCGCTCGGCGACGAGCTTCTGCAGCTTGGCGTTCTTCTTGCGCTTCTTCCATAACCGCTTGAAATGCTGAGCCTGCCATCACATCAGCTACGATAGCGATTAGCGCTGGTTGGCCTGCGATACGGGCTTGTACCTGTCCAGCTTGAGTACCTGCCACATAGGTAAAGGCATCATCGACTAGCATATTATTGTTGATACGGATATTGTCCTGCGCCGCACGGGTCTGCAAACTGGGTTTGTTATTTGCGGCATGCGCCTGACTGGCTTGATACAAGTCTTCGCTCGGTAATGTCATACTAACACTCGCCTGACAGGTGGTCATACCATTAGCATTGGCTTCTTGTAATACCGCTACGTTTTGAATATCAACCTTGATATTATTGACTTTATCACTCACCATACCACCGCTTAGACTGACTTCTGCTGTATTGGCATAGTTGGCTGCTAGGGTTTGTGCTTGTTGATTGAGCGTATTTTTCAGGGCTGTTTTCAGACGATCCTGTACCATAGAGTCATTACAGCCTACAGAGGTAGCGGCAGCATTTTCGTCAGTGACTGGCTGCTGCTCCACTGATTCTGCATCTTCAACCTCTACAGTCTCTTTTTCTGAGCGATCACAACCAGCAAGCACCAAACCACACACCATCCCAATGCCAGCAGCTTTTTGCCATTTGCTCAAACTTTTATTTGTTACGCTCATCTTCACCTCGCTCCTAATTTACTGAGTCATACCGCCATCAACGACCAGCCTTGATACCGCTATCAACGTGTTAAATACCGTTATGTTAATCGAACTGGTCCACAATTTACATGATTTACGTAAAAAGACAGATAATGACAGACCATATACTTCTAAGCATAAAATTACGCTATTATACGGTGTTTAAAAAGTTTGTTCAGCACTGTAGACCATCGGTATACAAATTAAGCATGTCGACTCACTCAAAACCTGCTTTTGGTTGCAAAATCATAACAAAGCTCTAAAGGATTAAACTAGTCTGTTTGCATCTGGTCAAAAACTAACCCTTATTTATACCACTCATCATCTTAAATGATGATAACCACACACCTATGATAATAATGCACCTATGATAAAACTTGGAAACACCCAGCTGCTTGGTCATCGCGGTGCCCGCAATGAGGCACTAGAAAACACCTTACATGGGTTTTATCACGCTCAGAGTCTATATCCACGAGGATTGGCAGGGGTTGAGCTTGATGTGCAGCTGACTGCCGATGAGCATTTGATAGTTTTTCATGATGACACGCTACAGCGATTGTGTCGTTTACAGTCACGTATAGACCAACTCAATCTGGCGGAGATAAGACGCCATTTACAATTTGGACACCCCATCATCACCTTAGACATGTTAGCCTCAGTACTGTCATCTGGCGATAGAGATTTGCCCGCACAAGCGCCGCCGCCATTATCCAAATTTACCCATATCGAGCTTGAGATAAAAACTCATGACAGAACCAACCACTCAAAGCTGATACAAGCGTTGATGCGCTATCTGATTGATACGCCACTTGCCAGCTTACCCATTGTTCTGACCACCTTTGATACCCAGCTGCTGGCTAGATTGCAACGTCATCAATATCTGACCCTTATCCCACGCGGCTTGCTTGTGCGCAACCCAGACTTACTGATATCTGCGCCCAATCGAGCCTTACAGCTTGGCTGTATTCAACTGGGCGTTTACTATCCTCTATTGACTGAAGCCATCATTTATCATGCGCATCGTTATGGTTTATCGGTAAGCGCATGGACTGTTAATGATATCAAAGCCATAAAACAGCTGGTAAAATGGCAGGTTGACTTTATTATTACCGATATTCCAACACAGGTTTTATCGCCTATTTTATAATCAGTTCAAATTTATAGTCAGTTCAAAAAACCTCCCAGTAGCGTTGTCACACTTGCAGATGAAATCTACCATACTTCAACCTCTAGCCCGACAATCCTTTATTTTTGGTTTAGGGCATATCGATGATGGTATTCTCTCTTGGCAATAAACCTGATACACAGCCATGATAGACTGAGTATATAGTGAACTTTAGATAAATGAGATAAAATCTGGCACACCATAATATTGGCACGGTCTAAGCTTGAAATTGGATTTATCGACTGAGTTTAGAGCATGCCCTAAACACTTGGTAGTTTTTTTAATTAATGGTAGAGCATACAAATATGACAATGACCCAACATCGTTTAGTAAAGAAACTCACTAACACTTACATTTTTATCTAATCCCTGAAAGCCAGTAGGGTATTCAGGTAATACAATCTCTATATTCATACAAGTTATTGTTATTTAGCAATATTTTTCTAGTGTATAACTGTTCACTTTCCACTCTATTTAGGTTAATATAGGGCCTGAAACTAATATCGTTAGGAATATTACATGATTGCAAAAAAAGCAATTGGCTTACCGCTTAAAGGCTTACGTTTCGCTATCAAATCTGGCGACACCATTTTACAAAATGCGACTGTGCAAGCGACGCGTTTTAAAACATGGTTTGATGACGCCAAAGCAAAAAGTGCGCTGAACGAGCAGCCCACTACCAAACGTAGCTATGCAAGCACAGCTAACCCAAGCGATGTCGCATTGAACGATGAGGCTGTGACTTTAAACGTGCGTGAGCTTGAATTTAAAAAAGCACCGATAAACTGGATACCTGCAGTGATCTTGGTATCGACGCCAATTGCTGCGGCAATCATCACGCCATGGTATCTTATGACTCACCAAGTCAGTACGCCAGTTTGGGGCGTCTTTGGTGCGTTTATGGTATGGACAGGACTGAGCATCACAGCAGGCTATCATCGCCTCTTGGCACACCGTGCCTATAAGGCGCACCCTGCCGTCAGAAACTTCTTATTGCTTGGTGCCACCTTAGCGGTACAAGGCTCGTCATTTGACTGGGTATCTGGACACCGTAGCCATCACCGTCACGTGGATGATCGTTTGGATGATCCTTATTCAGCCAAGCGTGGATTCTGGTTCAGCCATATCGGTTGGATGCTGCGTAACTATCCTAGTGGCAAGTTCGATTATAAAAACATTCCTGACTTAACTAGGGATAAAGTCTTACAGATTCAGCATAAATACTATGGCTTATGGGTGCTGGCGACCAATATTGGTCTGGTATCAGCCGTTGGTTGGTTGGTCGGTGATGTTTGGGGTACTTTAGTACTGGCAGGTTTACTGCGTTTGGTGTTGACCCATCACTTCACGTTCTTTATTAACTCACTGTGCCATATGATTGGTAACCGTCCTTATACCGACACCAATACCGCCCGTGACAATTTCCTTTTGGCTATCTTTACTTGGGGAGAGGGTTATCATAACTACCATCACTTCTTCCAATACGACTATCGTAATGGGGTCAAATGGTGGCAGTATGATCCAACCAAGTGGTTGATCGCTGGTTTATCAAAAGTTGGGTTGACATCAGAGCTACGTACCGTTGATGATGCGACTATCAAACATGCTGAAGTACAAATGCAGTTCAAAAAAGCGCACAAAACCATTGATAGTCTAAATACTGACCTACCTCAGGCAATGCAAAGTTTCCAAGAACGCATCAAGGTGGAGTACGACGCCTTTACGCAAACGATAGAAGAGTGGCAAGCGCTAAAAGCAAAAACCGTTGAGATGAAAAAGACTGAGTTTGCTGATCGCTTGCACGAAGTCGACGATAAGCTCAAACATGAATATGCCAAGATTGAAAAGAAAATACATGAGCATAATGACAACCTTAAGACGGCGTTTCGCTCGATTGGACATAGTAGTAGAGCGGCATAGTCGACATCACTCAAACCTAGCCTAGAAATGGGTTTGGCTGAATAATAAAAAACCATCGTAATGTTTCTCCTACCCTCTATCTGTCGCAGATGGAGGGTTTTTTTATTTTTAATAAAAAAAGTAAGCGCTCTGTTCATGCCTGAGCAAAATAATCTGACAGGACAAAGTCACCTTACAGGATAGAAACACAGCTGTCTGACGTCATATTCAAGCTATGCTATAGTAAGTCCATCTATTTTTATCGGCCACTCATTGAGGAGCTGCCTTTTTATGCGTTATCACAATACTTATGCTCGTTTAGACCCCCGCCTCTACCATCAACAGCAGCCGACACCACTAACGCATCCAAAGATGGGCCACTTCAATACATCCGTCGCCAAGCAAATCGGTTGGACAGAAGAGGAAGACTTAATGACACATTGGGTCGATATCCTCGGTGGTCATTATGTTCCTGAGCAGTTTGAGCCCTTAGCCATGGCATATGCCGGCCATCAATTTGGCCAGTGGGCAGGACAGTTGGGAGATGGACGTGGCCTACTGATGGCGCAAGTATTGGATGCAAACGACCAGCTACAGGATTTACACCTAAAAGGCAGCGGCTTAACACCCTACTCCAGAATGGGTGATGGACGAGCCGTACTGCGCAGCACCATCCGAGAGTATCTGTGTGGACATGCCCTCAATCAGCTTGATATCCCCTCCTCTGATGCTCTTGGGTTTGTGGTATCAGAGACACCAGTACGGCGTGAACGCATGGAGCCAGGAGCGACACTGATGCGAGTGGCGGACAGTCACATCAGACTGGGCCACATAGAGTGGATTGCAAGTTTCGCCCCGGATTTGCTCAGTGAATTTACCGACTATATGATCGACACTTACTATCCAACATGCCGTGAAAGTGACACGCCTGTTTTGGCTTTTTTGACGGCCGTGGTGACTCGCACTGCTCGTATGATTGCAGACTGGCAACTAATCGGCTTTGCCCATGGGGTCATGAATACTGACAACCTTTCAATCACTGGCAGCACCCTTGATTTTGGTCCTTTTGGCTTTATGGAGCGCTTCAACCCTGCTTGGATCAATAATCACTCTGACTATACCGGACGCTATGCGTATCAAAACCAGCCAGCGATTGGCCATTGGAATCTCAATACTTGGCTTCCGCACTTCATGCGCTTAGAGGGCGTGACCCGTGAGGCACTAGCCGAGTGCCTAGCCCCTTACGAAGCCACCTTTATGCAGTATTATCAACAAGGTCTGTGCCGTAAGCTCGGATTGCCACATCAAAGCGACAGTCTAGCTCTGGCTTTTGAGTGGCTGACACTGCTAGAGGACAACTTGCTGGATTATACCAATGGTTTCCGCGCTTTATTGGGACTGGTAGCACCAGATGAGTACCCTTATGAGCAACAGCTACTACTGACGCTCAAAAGTGAGCTACAAAGTACGGCCCTCGCAGACTTTGACGCTTGGGCCAAGCGCTACTTGGCAACAATACACGCTCTGCCGCCTGAGCAAGTCATCAACAGTCTAAAAAACAACAACCCAGTCTATGTGCTGCGTAACAGTATGGCGCAGCGTGCCATCACTGCCGCTGAGCAAGGGCAGTTTGAAGAAGTGGCTCGGCTGTATGAGTTGTTGGCTACTCCCTATACTGTCCAGGATATCGCCACTGAGCTTGATAGCACACCACCTGCTCCTGATGCACCGCAAATGCCGATAAGCTGCTCGTCTTAATATGGCTGAACATCAGCTACTATTAACTGGCTAAATGTTCATTATCAATTTATTGTATATTTTGCGTATTTGTCGCCCGTTGGCTAGGCAGCGAATTACCAAAAGTGCTAGAATAGCCATTTCTGCTCGCTTGCTGTTTTAGGATGTCAACTAAGCGCAGATGATCGCCACTTTAATTATGCCTTATCTTTTAATACACCACTGATAGGTCTTGGTCGGTTAACACTGGTTCACGACTGGCTCGATGATTATTAGGTAGGTTGCACTTTATGTCAGGCGTGAAATCATTTATTTGTCAACTTTTACTTTATTTCAACTTATTCCAACCATGGCTATTACTATGATGAATGACGACACCACTTTGAATACGGATAATTCTAATATGGAACAAGAGCAGTTTGAACAAGCGGCCTTGCATTATCATGAGTTTCCTAGACCTGGTAAAATCTCGGTCACCCCTATCAAACAGTTAGCTAACCAACGTGATTTGGCACTGGCTTATTCACCAGGCGTTGCCATTCCTTGTCTAGAAATCGAAAAAGACCCCAAGTTGGCGGCCAAATATACAGCACGTAGTAATCTAGTCGGTGTCATCACTAATGGTACAGCGGTACTGGGCTTGGGTGATATTGGGCCATTGGCTTCAAAGCCTGTCATGGAAGGTAAAGGTGTCTTATTCAAAAAGTTCGCTGGTGTTGACGTCTTTGATATTGAAGTGGCACAAAATGATCCTGACAAATTTATCGAAGCGGTTGCTGCTCTTGAACCCACCTTTGGTGGTATTAACTTAGAGGACATCAAAGCGCCTGAGTGTTTCAAAATCGAACGAGAACTGCGTGAGCGTATGAACATTCCGGTGTTCCATGATGACCAACATGGTACGTCGATCATTGTCGCTGCGGCCATGCTAAATGCCTTATTGATCACAGGCAAAACAATTGAAGACATTAAAGTTGTCTGCTCAGGCGCTGGTGCTGCTGCCATTTCATGCTTAGACCTCATCTGCGCTTTAGGTGTCGACCCTCAAAACATCTTGGTGTCTGACTCACGTGGCATCATCAGTACCAGCCGTGAAAACCTCGACGAAACCAAGCAGCGCTATGCTCGCGATACGGACGCCACTACTATCGAAGAAGTGATGGACGATGTGGACATGTTCTTGGGTCTGTCTATGCCAGGTATCTTGGGCACTGATATGGTTCGCCGTATGGCAAAAGACCCGATTATCTTCGCTCTTGCCAACCCAACGCCTGAAATCATGCCAGAATTGGCGCACTCTGTACGTCCAGATGTCATCATGGCAACGGGGCGCTCAGACTACCCAAACCAAGTCAACAACGCTCTATGCTTCCCTTATATCTTCCGTGGTGCATTAGATGTCGGCGCTACGACTGTCAACGAAGAGATGAAAATCGCTTGTGTACGTGCAATCGCAGCCATGGCACATGTCGAAGCGACGCCGACCACCAATGTCAAAAACATTGATACCATGAAAAGCTTTGGTCGAGATTACTTGATTCCTGGACCACTAGAGCCAAACTTGATCATCGAGATTGCTCCTGCAGTCGCAAAAGCCGCGATGGACTCTGGCGTGGCGACTTTGCCAATTGAAGACTTTAACGCATATCGTCAGCGCTTGTCTGAGTTTGTCTATAACTCAGCGTTTGTCATGAAGCCGATCTTTGCTCGCGCCAAAGAAGACCCTAAGCGTATCGTATACTGCGAAGGCGAAGACAGAAACGTCCTCTTGGCGGTACAAGTGGTCGTCGATGAGCACTTGGCACAGCCGATCCTTGTTGGTCGTCCTTCAGTCATCGAAAACAACATCAAAAAACTGGGATTACGCTTAGAAGATGGCGTCAATATCACGATCGTCAATCAAGATGACGACCCACGCTACAAAGAGTACTGGCAAGGTTATTACGAAAAGAACAAGCGTAATGGCGTGAGTATCGAGCTGGCTCGCCGTGACGTTCGTCGTAAGACCACCCTAATTGGTTCTCTATTGGTCGAGAATGGGGCGGCTGATGGTATGATCTGTGGTACCTTTAGCCACTATCACCTGCACTTAAAGTACGTGCAAAACGTCATTGGCAAAAAAGCGGATGTTGGTGATTTTTATGCGATGAACGCTGTGCTCATGCAAGACCGTAACATCTTTATCGCTGATACTTATGTGCATGAAGATCCTACTGCTGAACAGTTGGCAGAAATGACTGTCTTGGCCGCTGAACAGCTCCGTCGTTTTAGCATCACCCCTCGTGTGGCGTTAGTGTCGCATTCAAACTTTGGCACCTCAGACCGTGCCAGCGCTGTCAAAATGCGTAAAGTCTATCAGCTGTTAAAAGAGATGGATGTGGACTTTGAGTTTGATGGTGAGATGCAAGGTGATGCTGCGCTTAGCGAGCAGATTCGATTTGAGGATTTCCCATCAAGTGAATTTAGAGGCTCAGCAAACTTGCTCATCTTACCGACCATTGATGCAGCCAACATTGCCTTTAATCTACTTAAAACTGCCACAAGCAGTGCGTCTATCGGTCCTATCTTGTTAGGTGTTAATAAGCCTGTACATATCTTGACCCCATCGGTGACCGCTCGCCGTGTGGTAAACATGACCGCTCTTGCCGTCACTGAAGCACAAGACTTAGAAAATAAATAACACAGAATCGCAATAAAAAGTATGTAGAGCCAGTCAATACCATTAAAAAGGTATTGACTGGCTTTTTAGCTTTATCTGAGCTGTATTTAGAGTTTGATATAGACAAGGCTTTTTAAACGTAATATCTTTTGAAGCAGGCATGTTGAACATTCGACGATAATACTGACAAAGATTAGTTATGAATGCACAACACGCCCTAAACCAAATCAGTCGCTTAAGGACCAAACATGCAAGTCTATCTCGTTGGTGGTGCTGTCCGTGATCAACTATTAGGTCGCCCTGTTACAGATAAGGATTTTGTCGTCGTCGGTGCGACCATAGAGCAGATGCTGACAGCAGGGTTTCAACAAGTTGGAGCAGACTTTCCGGTGTTTTTACACCCAAAGACTCAAGAGGAGTATGCGCTGGCACGTACTGAGCGCAAACAAGGTCATGGTTATCAGGGATTTAGCGTTTACGCCAATCCTGACGTCACCCTCAAAGAGGACTTACAGCGCCGTGACCTTACTATCAATGCCATGGCAATAGAGGTCACCAGCTTGACAGATGACACTCCGCTGACCAATGAGATCATCGATTATTATGGTGGCCTTAATGACATCAAAGACAAGACACTTCGGCATATCTCATGTGCCTTTAGCGAAGACCCGTTGCGAGTGCTGCGTGTGGCTCGGTTTTATGGCCGTTACTATGATTTAGGCTTTACCATCGCTGAGGACACGTTGGTATTGATGCAGCAACTGGTCAGCTCAGGTGAGCTTGCGCACTTAAGTGCGGAGCGTATCTGGCAAGAGTCCAGCCGGGCAACGATGCAAAGCTCGCCCCATGTTTATTGGCAGCAACTGTTTGACATTGGCGCACTTACAGAGGGGTTTTCGCCATTACATGACGCTTGGATGGATACTGCAGTACGTGAGACGGTGCAGACCGCCCTGTATTTCGCTGGCCAAATGCAGCTCAATTTATCACAGCGTTGGGCATTATTAATGACCAGTTTGAGCGCCAATTTATTTGCCTCAACTGCCCTAGACTCTAGCCTTGATGTCTCGCTACCAACAAAGCACATGAATCAAATCGGCAATAGCGTAAAAGTGCCTAAAGTACATACCCAATTTGCCAATTTATTTGTGCAACAGCTCCCCACTCTAAGCAAGATAGATGCGCTCAGTGCTGCTGAAAAAATCGACCTCATACAAACCTGCAGCGCTCATAAAACACCTGAAAAACTCTCTCAGCTTTTGGTATGCAGTCACGTCTTTCAATTGGCGCTGCAGCATCGACAAATGATGCTGGCCTTACACAGCTACCATGAGATCGGTATGGATGACATCGCCTCCGGTCTTCGAGGCCCAGAGATTGGCGCAGCTTTGCGCCAAGCGAGAATCACACATTTAGAGACATTTTCTCCCTTTTAAACAAACACTTTATATATCACACAAACAGATCTACTATGAACCAAACCGTCATCCCTACTCACTCAGCAGATACCAACACCAGCGCACCTGTGATGCTGGTCACAGGCAGCGCCAAACGTATCGGGGCTGCGATTATCGAAGCGGCCCATACCCAGGGCTACCGTGTCATTATCCACTGTCATCAAAGCCAAGCACAGGCCAAAGTGCTAGCGGACAAGCTAAACACCATTCGCCCTACCAGTGCTGCTGTCGTCACTGCCGATCTGGCGGTCGTTAACGATGACGACTCATTAAACCAGTTCGTCCAAACTATCATGGCAACCTTTGGTCAGCTCGATGTACTGGTACACAATGCTTCACGATTTTACCCAACGCCTGTCGGTGGCATCAACAATGAGAATTGGGAGGAGCTGTTTTTGACCAATGCCAAAGGGCCTTTATTATTAAGCCAGTCTCTCTTACCCTATTTACAAGCACAACAAGGCAGTATCATTAGCCTGCTCGATATCCATGCTCATGACAAGCCATTTCAGGGCTATACCGCTTATAATATGGCAAAAGCCGCTCACCGTATGATGGTACAATCTCTGGCGCTAGAGATGGCGCCACAAGTACGTGTGAATGGTGTGGCCCCTGGCGTGAATGTTTTACCAGAGGCTAAGAGTGATCAAGCGCTTGATCGTACACTACAAAATAACATCGTCACTTCTATACCCATGCAGCGCATAGGAAAGCCTAAAGATATTGCTCATTGTGTGCTTTATCTGACACAAGCAAGCTATATCACTGGTGAAATCATCACTATAGATGGTGGCCGTAGCCTGACTTTGGCGGGTAATGACGATTAATAATAAATAATGTCAAAACTATGTGCTTTTAGACTTGAAAATTTAAAAAAATCAGGTATCATTGTGCGTCTAACGTTAGGGCCCATAGCTCAGTTGGTTAGAGCAGAGGACTCATAATCCTTTGGTCGTAGGTTCAAGTCCTACTGGGCCCACCACATTCAAACCCTTACAGGCATTTGCTTGTAAGGGTTTTTTATTGCTTAAATTTTAATAGAAAAACACCTGAGATTGGCTCACCTAAAGGCGGTCAACAAGCAAATAGTCTATCGAACCTATAAAATGCTGAGCCTTTAGATAATAACTATCCTATCAATACCATAAATCCCAATGCTACTTTTCACTGTAGCATTGGGACTGGTTATCGTTTACAGATAAAGTTAAAAAGAAGTACGACGATAGTTACGATACTCAGGTAACCAAAAATTCGCTTTTAATCGGCGTTCTAGGTTCTCCGCCGTGACGGGCAATGCAAGCTTATCCTTAACCGCTTGAAGCGCTACGGCATAAGCGATTTCTTTACTAATTTCTTGAATAAACTGAATAGGCGGTAAGATGGCACCGGGTGCCTTTTCGTACTGCACTGAGATATCAGCAAGGGCTTGGCTCGCTGCCATGAGCATGTTATCACTGATACCCGTCGCTCGTGCTGCTAAGACTCCTAGACCAATACCTGGGAAGATATAGCTGTTATTACACTGAGAGACTTCAAAGGACTGGCCATTAAAAGTGGTGTTAGCAAACGGGCTGCCTGTTGCGATAGTGGCACGGCCACGGCTCCAGTTCATCACTTCTTGCGGTGTGGCTTCAACACGAGACGTAGGGTTTGAAAGCGGTAGTACAATTGGGCTTTCAGTATTAGCACATAAGGACTCAATCACCTCTTGAGTGAACAGACCTTTTTGGCCGCTAACACCAAATAATACCGTTATCTTTGCTTGTTTGACCACTTGTGCTAAACCCAGTTTTTGACTTTTGTCCCAATGTTCAATAGCGGACTGCTTTTGCACCAGCGGTTCTTGGAATTTTTGTAGCTCTGTCATGCCATCAGTGAGCAAACCATAACGATCAACCATAAATACTTGGCTGCGAGCCTGCTCTTCAGTCAATCCTTCGCGCTGCATTTGGCGAATGATATGCTCCGCAATACCGCAGCCCGCTGACCCTGCACCTAAAAACGCTATTCTTTGTTGACTTAGCTTTTCACCTTTATTTAGGCACGCTGCAATCAAAGTACCGACCGATACTGCAGCAGTCCCTTGAATATCATCATTGAAGCAGCATAATTGGTCACGATATCTATTCAATAACGGCGTGGCATTTTCCTGTGCAAAATCTTCAAATTGTAATAACACCTCTGGCCAACGACGCTTAACGGCTTGAATGAATAAATCGACAAACTCATTATACTCATCGCCAGAGATACGTGGATTTCTCCAGCCCATATACATAGGATCGTCAAGTAGCTGTTGGTTGTTGGTGCCGACATCCAATAAAATGGGCAGACAGTAAGCGGGGCTGATACCACCACAAGCGGTGTACAAAGCCAATTTACCAATGGGAATACCCATACCACCAATACCTTGGTCGCCTAGGCCCAAGATACGTTCGCCGTCAGTGACGACGATTACCTTGACGTTTTGTTTGGTGGCGTTCTGCAGCATATCATCGATTTTATGACGCTCAGGATATGAGACAAATAAACCACGTTTACGGCGATAAATTTGCGAGAATTTTTCACACGCTTGACCAACTGTTGGGGTATAAATGAGCGGCATCACCTCTTCTATATGATGCACAAGCAAATGATGAAACAAGGTTTCATTGGTGTCTTGGATATTACGCAGATAAATATGCTTATCCATCGCATTGGTAAATGAGCGCATTTGGTGATAAGCTCGCAGAGACTGCTCTTCAATCGTCTCAATGTTGTGAGGCAATAGTCCTGTCAAATTAAAGCTATCACGCTCTTCTGATGAAAAAGCACTCCCTTTATTTAATAAAGGAGTCTCTAATAGAGCGGGGCCAGCAACGGGAATATATAAAGGACGCTTGTTTGGCATAATAAAATCTTCTTATTAAGGACATATAAGTAAAAACGATGCTAATGCTGCATTATACATAGCATCCGCTCATACTTCACACTAGATAACAAAAACATTTTGAGTGAGCATGGCTCTAAACCTAAAACGCTTCCGTTTTGGAAGCGTTTTAGATACAGCATACGATTTGATACCCATAACGATTAGATAATATTTTGCGTATCTGTGCCGATATCGTTTGGTAAGCTGGAATAATTGCTTAGCTGCCAAGCATCATATAGCGCTACTTGATTATCTGTTGAAGATTGCTGGCTACCCTGCAAACCATCTACTACTGAGCGCTCAGTATTGGTGCTCATACTTTGTACCTCTATGGTTTCGTTTTCGAAGATATCTGACAAACCGATAGAAGTCTCTGAAGCCATTATCATGGCTTTAGAGTACTCACCAGCGTCGATAGATCGCGTGCTAGATAAGCCATCAAGCGCATCGAGACTAAATTCAGCGATACCAACAGTCCCTACTTCCCACTCTATACTACCCAACAACTCATCTAAGTCGGTCGCTGTCACTTCTAACAGCCCCTCAAACTCAGCGTTGCCGTTGCGGTCGACCATGAGAATGCCGTTTTCATAGGTCAGGTAGTCACCGATATTTGCTGCCGTTTGGTTGCCATCGAGCAGTCCTGTCACATCGATCGTATCGCCTTGAGCAGCGCTAAAGTCACTCCAAGTATCTAGACCGTTATTACCATTGCCGCCATTTTCTCCACCAAGATTCTCGAAGACTACTGTATCAGCGCCTTTACCCATTATGAAACTATCATTAGCGGCAGAGCTGATCGCAACATCATCATAAATAGAGGCTGTAATGTTTTTGCCAATATTTATCTCTAAGGTTGCGGTCTCTTTGACGCCTGTCACAGAAATAGTCTCATAAGTAAAGCGCTCAATTCCGAAGCTTTCACCATTTGGTAAATAGCTATAGCTACCATCTTTATCAACGGTCAAGGTGCCATACAAGCCTTGGATATCAATCGATTTTGCACCTTGATTCGGGTCACTGACAAACACAGACTTACTGTCGATTGTGACCGCTGATATGTTGTCTACTCCTTGGTCGTTATCGATACCTGCGAGCAAGGAGCCGGTGACCGCTGTGACCGCGTCAGCCGTGTAATCTGCTGAATGAATGACTGTGGTGTCAAAACCGATACTCTGCAAGTTACCTTTGTTGGTCGTGATCGTGAGCGTGTAACTGCCTGCAGGCAAATCAGGTAATGAGTCGCTCAGTGAGGCGCGAGCCTTTGTGCCTGTCGCTGAGCCAGTAAAGCTTTGGCCTGTGGTGGTATTTAACAGCGTATAGCTGATGGTGACCTCATCACCAAAAGCGATATTCGCAGATCTGGCAGTCGCTTCTATGATAACCGGAGCGGCGGCATCATGTTCAGCGATCTCAAACTCTTTAGTGTAAGACTTGCCATAATTACCTACTTTATCTGGCTCATTAAAGTTGATATTGGTGACGGTATTTTGCGTTTGTACTCCCACTTCATTAAAGTCATCAACCGCAGTATGCGTGCTAATCTTGATGTTTAGCGTTTCAACAGCAGCCTTACCGTTTGCGTCCTTAGTCACCAATCTGAATGAGTCGACCTCACCATAGGGCGGCTGCCAATTAGGATCACTAGCGTTATTGTTTACGCTATAGGTATACTCGCCATTGGCATCGATGACTAGCTGCCCGTACTTGCCCTGATAAGTCATCGGGCCGTTTGAGGTGACCGCCTCTTCGCCTACTTTGAGTATCACAGTACCCGCATCAGGAGTGGCATCTCCTGTTATCTCCCCCATAAACTCAGAGGGCTGGTCATAATCATAGATGATATCACGATCCACATACAGGCCATTGCCGCTGAGCACTCCCACACCGCCTGCGGTTAATAGCACAGCCTTATAATCACCTTCACCAAACTGCAAAGTCAACGGGTCTGACCTACCACCAAGTAATGGGACATTAAACCAGTTTTTTTCAAAGTGTACTTGTACATACTGTCCAGTGTTTTCGTCTAGCTTATAAACTGCCATGCTGTACGTTTTTGCAATATCTATACCGCCGCCACTGCCATGCAACGTAAGCTCACGCATTTGATTGTCACCCACGGTAAACTCAAGTGGCGGCTTACCTCCTAGTAGCTCAAGATCTAGGACGGACGACGAGCCAAAGTTCAAATCCAAAACCCCAAAGCCGACAGCGTCTTTAATCTCAGAGTTCTCTGTGTCTAAGATGACCGTTGGCTCTGCATCGACCACAAGACTCTCATCAATCTTAACTTGTTTATCGGCAGGAAGGATGTTTAACTCAATGGTAAGATCTGCAGAGTCGGTATTACCATCAGGCGATGCAATGGTATAAGTAAAGCGCTCCTCACTGCCATAAGGCCCGCGGAAGTCTTCATTGACACTATACTCATAGCTGCCATCAGGCGCTATGGTCAAGGTGCCATATTGTCCTTGAATCGTTGTCTCGCCTGATTCAAGGGTTTGTGTGCCAGTAGATGAGGTGATGGAGGTCACCGTGGTACCACTTGGGAGCTCATCGTAACTAAAGCTCGCATCATCATCCGCTAAGAGGTCTCCTGTCACTGAGCCGCTAACCGCTGTTGCTTCGGAGTAGTCTAAAACAACATCTTTTTCAAATTGTAGCGTATAACCCGTCAATGCTGAGATGCCTTCATTACCAGACATGACAAACAGCCACTGGCCTTCATCCAAGCTAAAGTCAGCCGGTTCAGACACGCCGCCTAGCAGATAAGACACTACCCAGTTTTCTTTGACTGTCTGTAGCTCCCATTCACCGGTAGACTCATTGAGTTTGTATAAATTCAGATTCATGGTGCCAGCGACTTGTACACCGCCTGCATTACCTTTGACAGTCACTTCACGGACTTGATTCTCACCCACCTCGAGCACCACTGAGTTGTCAACGACATCAGCGACCACACCTGCGCCTAATACAGGACCTAAGCTTGCACCGACCACTGTAAAGCCGGTTTTATTTAAATCTGATGGGGTGTCGTTTACTATTTCTAATGGCGTAGCATCGAGCTGCAAGTCGACAAAATTATCAGCGGCGGCGATGATCTCATCTGTATTGACAGCATAGTCTTTGGTGGCAGTGACAATGCCTGTATTGCCTACTTGATCCGTTGCATTAATACTGACCTCAATAGTGTTGTCAGCATCTGCCACAAGTTCAGCACCGGGCACTTCGATACTAAATCTGCCAGCGAAATCTACAGCGCCTGCATACTCAATACCATTGACCGTTATCGTCAAGGCATCGCCCTCACTATAATCACCCGTCACGCTGCCCGTAACCGCGATATTGCCCTCAGCCTCGATAGCATTAATGACGTTGTCAGCGGTCACGTCGTCAACGACAATATCGGTCGTCGTATCATCGGGAGCAGCGGTATCAATGGTGATCGTGGCGCTAGCCGTATCAGAGCCAGAGGTCGCTGTTAGAGTCTCTACGCCCTCACCCATAGCAGCCACTTGCGCTGAACCAACAGCGATACTCCATCTGTTATTGGCACCCACAAGTGCAGTACCAATCAGATCGCCAGCTTGGTTGGTTAATGTGATGGTATCACCTGCCGTACCTGTACCTGTGACATCAAAACCAGTACCTGCTTCGTCAGCATTGACAAGGTTATCACCTGCGATTGGCGTGGTAATAGTCAGTGCTGTCGCTGGGACAATGGTAATATCAGCCGTCTCAGAGCTTACGTTGCCTGCTGGGTCTTTGGCGGTGATGGTTAAGGTTTCTAACCCTTGGTTCATATCAGCAACGTCTTGTTGAGTGACACTAATAGACCATTTACCATTAGCACCTACAACCGCCGTACCAATCAGATTGTCTGCTTGGTTGGTCAATGTAATGGTGTCACCAGCAGTACCTGTACCTGTTACGTTAAAGCCCTCCGCAGCTTCGTCAGCATTGACAACGTTATCACCTGCAATTGGGGTATCGACAGTAAGCTCAGCCACTGTATCTACCGTAAAGTCAAAGGGATCACTCGGCACACTGCTGTTACCTGCTTGGTCTGTGACGGTAGCGACGATACTATAGTCACCATCTTCAGTGATACCATTTAGGTCATTGGGTATCGTAATTTCTGATACGCCGTTGGCTACTTCAGGTGCCGTGACAATGTGAGTAATCTGTATTGGTGTACCACCCGCTGGGGTCACGGTTAGAGTAATGGTATCCCCTTCTAGGGTGCCCGTCGGCAACGTGATTTGGGTTTGAATACCGTCGGCAATCTCGTCAGCATTAACACCGTTCTCAGCTTCTGCTATGGCTATGACTGGAGCAACTTGGGTGGCGCCGTCTTGTTCACCTGGGGCGGTGGTGTCGACAGTGATGTTGACCACAGGTCCACTGCTACTTACGTTTCCTGCTGCATCTTTTAGGTTATAACTTAGATCATGTGCGCCCTCTGTTAAGGCGGTGTTTGGTGTCAATGTGAGGCTGCCATCAGCATTGTCTACGATGGTTGCTTCGACCACTTCACCATCAATGCTCAACTGCGCCGTTTCATCAGCGTCTAATGTACCAGCAGGAATCGTAATACTTGGGGTGTTGTCATTAGTGACACCACCTGCTGGAATGATTTCTGGCGGCTCTAAAACATCGCCACTACCGTCATTAGCGACGTTATCAGTAATGATGAAGTCATTCGTTGGGGCGTCAGGAGCTATGGTATCCACTACACCCACATTCTTGTTTAAGGGTTGTGACTCATTACTCGCCGCATCTTTGATGGTGGCGGTGATGTCAAGTGACTCGCCCTCAGCAGGTGCAGGTACTTTGACGGTGACTTCTTTTGCGCTGATGTCATTAGGCGTTAAGGTCTGTTCTTGACCATTGACGATGACGGTGTCGCCTGCGATGGCATTGTCTGGTAGGCCAACAATGACGTCTACGTTGCCATCTGCATCAATCTCTTCCTCATTAAGGAAGTCATCATCGTCACCAACGGTGATGCTGGTTGGCGCACTTGGCGCCGTGGTGTCTGGTGCGATCGCATTGGTAGGATCAGAGGTATTACCCGCCCCATCGGTTAAGGTGGCTTCGATCTCTTCACCATCGACTTGCGGCGGCATGAGTTCGACTTCAAAGTCACCGTTTTCATCAACCACCCCTTCGCCGATCACCTCGCCATTTTGATCTGTGATTTCAACGCTAGTCCCAGCCTCACCTTTACCGGTGACGCTGCTGCCATCTGGACTAATAGTGACGTCCGTTGGCGCTTCAGGGGCAGTAGTGTCAGGCGCGGTAGCCGTACCTGAATCTGATTCGTTACCCGCTTTATCCGTCAAGGTAACGTCTAGCTCTTCACCATCAAGCTGCGGAGTGGTTAATTCAACGTCAAACGTGCCGTCTTCACCAACCACGCCTTCACCGACCACATTACCGGCTGGATCTGTAATTTCAACTGAAGCACCAGATTCACCGGTACCCGTCACTGTACTACCATCTTCGCTGACAACTAGGTCTTGAGGCGCTTCAGGGGCGACATTATCAATTGTTGGTTGATTATTATTGCTACTTCCACCACTTCCTAATGCCGCACCTAAGACACCCACTCCTGCCAAACCTGCCAACCAAGGTAATGCATTGAAGCCTTCTTCTGCCGCACTAATCCACCAAGGTGTCACTTGTGATTGACCACCTAAAGCTTGTCCTTGCTCACCGCCTACCTCAAGTTCAGTAACATAATCTGCTATCTCACCTGAATCAGGAATATAGTAGTAATAACTGCCATCTTCAGCCAAGCCTATAAGCGCACTATCTGCCTTGTCATAGAACCCTTCAATAATAAGATCCGCTCCCTCACTGCCTTCTTCAAATGATATATGCAGATCTTTGTCTACTCGCTTAGTAACAATATGCTTTGGAGCATGGCCAGTTGCTTCATCAAGGAGCTCATAATTGACTTTATTTGTGGCTTGAATGACGGTCGCTTTATCATCTTGAACAATGAGGTTATGTTCAGCGATAGTCTTTACTTGGTCATTTACTTTAATGGTGATAGCGTTCATAACAGCATCCTTGAGCAACTTTTTATATAAGACAGATTAAATATATAGTAGGTTCAATTTAAAAAAATTATAGCGCTACTGGTATAAATTTTCCTTGCGTGCTGTATACACAGAGGCTGCGCAAAATCCATCCCAGTAGCGCTTTGAAACTTATGACAGTTTTGTTTTCAACTGACTATATGAAGGCGATAAAATCAATTAACTTAATCAGCGATGGCAATTTAGCGGTTTTTTAGATTATTCCCCCGTGTGATTGACATCTACTTTTATGATCTTAAGTATATTTATTTGTAATATCCGTGTAACCAGAATCAAAAAGCTTATTAGAACGCATAGGTTTTTTATACTCATTTTAAATGAGTTCTGATTATCCAATCATCTACGACCTAATATTAATCGATATTTGTTTGTTAAATAATATTTCCTATAACTTGCTAATCAATCAATTTGGCAACCAAGAGTCGGTAGCGCAGACACCATAAATATCTTTATATCCCTACTTTTTATGTGGAATTGCAGTGTATTAAATGTTTTATGACCTTTAATCGGCCTTTTATTACCGCTTATACCCTAGTGACCCATTATAAATTTATAGAATAATAATGCAAGAGATGCGGGTAAAAACTTAACAATCGTATAGTCATTATATAAATATGACTTTAATCTCAAAACTCAGATTGTCATGCATAAAAATACCCCATAAGCTATATTTAACTTATGGGGTGTTTTTATGCTGCGCTGTGGCAAGCACTTTGCTTATAGTATTTTATAATATTCTTTAGTTTAGAATATAACTTATATGACCTATTATAAAAGCAGTAGAGAGGCTTAAAATAAGAAACGCATCTATCACTGTAAAGTCGTTTGCTAATAAAAAATCATAAAATATTGTTTTTATTAACGATAGCCAGTGCTAAATAAAACCTTTAAATAGTTAATAGTTATAGTCAGTCCAATATGAAAAAAGACAGTATTCAGCAGCACTACGTCGTTTTTCAAATCAATCAATTATGACGATGACGACCTTTGCCGCCCCGCTCATCTTGTGATTCACGCTCCGTCCTCATCTGCTGTAATTGCTGACGCTGCTGAGGCGTAAGCACTGCTAAAACCTCTTTTTTTGCTTGCTCACGACCTTGTTGACCCTTATTGCGATGTTTTTGTCTGATATCTTTGATCTGCTCTCGTTGCGCAGCGGTTAGGTTGATCTGTGACAATGGCCCCTGCATGCCCTTTTTATGCATACCATCTTTATGGTGAGGCTGCATGGATGTACTTGCTGATGTATCTGTCGTCGCACCGACACTCGTACAGGCAGTAACAGCAAAGACGCTAGTAGCTGCTAATAGTGTACCCATTACTACATTTTTCATCGTGATTTCCTTAGAGTCGTTTTAAGTTTATAAGAGGTTGTGCTTAAATGGCACGATTACCCGTCATTAAACATACTGTGTTGACTTCCTCCCCTCGCTAAAGTGAGGGGATTCCTACCGCTAGACGGTCAAGCCCGACCGCAAGGATGTTCTTAGCGGCATTGATATCTCTATCATGCCATGTGCCACACTCAGCACA
>NZ_JAGBKM010000026.1 GCF_017498085.1 Psychrobacter coccoides | reverse complement strand
GGGGCGGGTGACTACCTGAATCTGCACAGTCAAACCTTGCAAGCGATCAGTGAGGTTCACGCTAAATCCCGTAAACAGTTTAAAAAAGCCAAACTAAACTGGCGCACCAACAACCCAAAGGCCAAGAGAAGAAGCTTGGGCTGGATTCCTTTTAAAAAGACCGCCATTAAGCACTTAGTAACCCGTCAATCAGGCAAGAAAAGCCTTAAATCTACTATTCAGCTAAGTCTCGCTAAGGGTAAAAAGCTGATCATTGATGTATGGGATAGCTATAACCTCTCGCTCTATAGCATCAATACTCTGGAGCTGGTACAAGACAATCGCGGCCACTGGTACGCCTGTGTCACCGTTAAAGATTTTCCAAAGATTAAGTGTGGTACTGGCCAAGTCGGTATTGATCTAGGCTGTAAAGATGCCGCAGTCAGTAGTGATGGTGACAAACTACAAACCAAAGTCACGCATCAATACGCCGAAAAACTGGCCATTGCCCAAAGAGCCAAGAATAAAAAACGGGTCCGTGCGATACACGCCAAGATTAAAAACACCCGTAAAGACCTCATTCATAAATTTACCAATAAATTAGTCAAAGCCAACAGCCTAATCGTTGTTGGTAAAATCAAATCAAACTTATTCACTTCATCCAAACTGGCCAAATCCGTCTATGACGCTGGTTGGTTTGACATTAAGCGGCAACTGGACTACAAATGCGCGAACGCAGGTTGCCACTATCTTGAAGTCAATGAAGCGTACAGCACCCAAACCTGATCAAATTGCGGCTCTCGCCAAGACAGTCCGAAAGGTAGATCAGGTCTTGGTATAAGAGAGTGGTTTTGTCGTTCTTGTAAAACGACCCATAACAGAGACGTTAATGGAGCAAAAAAACATTCTCGCGGTCGGGCTTGGCCGTCTTTAGTAGGAATCCCCGTTCCTTTAGGTCGGGGAGGAAGTCAAACAAATATGTTAGGATAGCGGGTTATGTAAGGCACTATCCATTATAGATTACTCACGCTCTACTTTTGCTTATCTCCAAATCATATTTAGGCACACGTGCCTATAGGAAACATCATATGTCTTTTTTATCCTCTCCTATGAACACCTCTCATACCTCACTTCGCCGTCACAGACTCTCTCACTCTATCATGGCGGCTGTAGTGGTATTTGGCATGGCAGGATGCTCAAACGCCAATGACAGCACTGATAATGATGCTAATAATACTGACGCTAGCGTGACCACGAGTACCCAAGCTAACAGTAACCCGGCAGCAACTGTCTCAGCAGACAGTGATGCGGCAGTGGTCAAGTCACTACAAGACAACTTACAGGCTTCTGGTATCGAAGAGACCATTACCTCAGCAGTGCCAACAGACATGGAAGGCATCTATTGGGTCAGTGCAGAAGGATTGCCGTCTTTTTTTACCGATCAAGCAGGCAAGCATATCATTCAAGGTCAGATCATCAGTGTGGGTGATGGCGTGCCCGTTGATATCAGTAGCCCTTTAGTCGCACGTACTGCTCAAGAAGCGCTAAAAAACGTTGATGAAAGTGAGCTGATTACCTATCCAGCCACAGGCGAAACCAAAGCGGTCGTGTATTCGTTTACCGATGCTGACTGTCCTTACTGTACCAAACTCCACGAAGAAATGAGCGATATCAACGCCCATGGCATCGAAGTACGCTACTTGGCATGGCCTCGCAACCAGCAGTCTATTCCCAAGATGGAAGCCATCTGGTGTAGCGAAGATCGTATGGCTGCTATGGATCAAGCGAAGATGGGCGCCAATGTACAAGCGCCCGCTTGTGAGAGTCCGGTAGCAAAGCATATGGCCTTAGGGGCCAGCTTAGGCGTGCGTGGTACGCCCGCTATCTTTACTGAATCAGGCGAGCAGGTCGGCGGCTATCTCCCTGCAGCACAATTGGCACAAGCGGTAGGCATCAACTGATCTTAATACTGTATGATATTTTTATGCAGATAAAAAAACATTAAACGCAATCGTAGCGTATGTAGACGCCACTAGCGCTTGTCAGTATGATAGGATAAAGCGCTGTTTTATTTTTTCACCTATTTGACCTCCTGAGGATACTGTGAGTAAACCCATCAAACTAGCGATACTTGGCCCAGGTACTGTCGGTACTGGCGTGATCAATCTAATCAATGACAACTTAGACGAGCTCAAACGTCGTAGTGGACGCGATATCATTATTACCGAAGTAGGAACACGCAGACAGCGTGATGATATTGACGCCAGTATTGTCCAATCTGATGATTTGATGGCGATTGCCAGTAGTGATAATGTCGATATTGTCATCGAACTTATTGGCGGCACGACTTTTGCCAAAGACCTCATCATGCAGGCGATAAAAAACGGCAAGCATGTGGTCACTGCCAATAAAGCCCTACTGGCCGAACATGGCAATGAGTTATTTGCCTTGGCAGAAGCACATCAGGTCCATGTGGCCTATGAAGCGGCTGTCGCAGGCGGTATTCCGATCATCAAAGTCATGCGTGAAGCTTTGGCTGCCAACAAGGTAGAATGGCTCGCCGGTATCATCAATGGTACAGGCAACTTTATTATGAGTGAGATGCGTGATAAAGGCCGTCCATTTGCAGATGTACTGGCCGAAGCCCAAGCGCTTGGCTATGCCGAGGCAGATCCGACCTTTGATGTCGAAGGTATCGATGCAGCGCACAAGCTTGCTATCCTAGCGTCCATCGCCTTTGGTATGCCGCTGCAGTTTGATAAAGTCTACTGCGAAGGCATCACTGGCATTACCTTGCAAGATGTCAACTATGCTGAAGAGCTGGGCTACCGTATCAAGCACTTAGGCTTTGCTGTACGCCGTGACAGCGCTGACTCAGACAGCTCTGGTATCGAGCTGCGTGTGCACCCGACCTTGATTCCACAAGATGCGTTACTGGCTAATGTCAATGGCGTAAAAAACGCCGTGTTGGTCAATTCACACCCGCTTGGGCAGACCCTGTATTGCGGGGATGGCGCTGGTGCCGGTGCCACGGCTTCAGCTGTGATGGCCGACGTGATGGACTTGGTGCGAATCTTAGGCAGTGATGACGCTGAGGGCAATAACAGCCATCATGTACCGCATTTGGCCTTTATGCCAGAGCAGCTGTCTGATAGCCCCATCCTGCGTGCCGAACAAATGACCACGGGCTATTACTTGCGTGTCCATGCTTATGACAATCCTGGCGTACTCGCTGATATCACCCGTATCTTAAGCGATGCCGGTATCAATATCGATGCTATCTTACAAAAGCCTGCGCACGACCTTGGACAAGTGCCGGTGATTATTTTAACCTTACCTGTGGTCGAAAATCAGATGAATCTTGCTATCGAAAAGATAGAGCAACTTGACGCTGTCACTGATAAAGTGGTGCGTATTCGCTTAGATGAGCTGGACTAATTTATAACAAAATTTAAATCAGCGCTCTTGAATTTCGATATTTAGGTGCGCATTATAATCAGACTATTCCATGATACTGCCGAATCGTATTTATGATACTTACCCATAACACTTGGCATCATATGAGGTTAAAAAAACCGACTGATTGCTGAGATTTTTAGAACTACGCAACAAGGAAATACCGATGTCAAATGATGCAATTGTAATTGTTAATGGTGCTCGCACACCAATGGCTGCCTTCCAAGGCGCACTAAAAGACGTTAGCGCTACTGATCTAGGTGCTACGGCTATTAAAGCAGCTGTAGAGCGTGCAGGTATCAGCGCAGAGAATGTTGATGAAGTCATTATGGGCTGCATACTATCAGCTGGTCTAGGTCAGGGCCCTGCTCGCCAAGCGATGCGTAAAGCTGGTCTTCCTGATGCGACCGGTGCTATTACCATCAATAAACTGTGCGGCTCTGGTCTAAAGTCTGTCATGCAAGCTCATGACGCCATCAAAGCAGGTAGCATCGATATCGCCGTCGCCGGTGGCCTTGAGTCGATGACTAATGCGCCTTATATCATGTCAGGTGCTCGTAGTGGCTACCGTATGGGCCATAAAGAAGTCAAAGATCATATGTTTTTAGATGGTCTAGAGGATGCCGAAACAGGTCGTTTGATGGGCGCATTTGCACAAGAGATGGCTGACAAAAAAGGCTATACTCGTGAGCAGATGGATGAGTTTGCCATTGAGTCGCTCAATCGTGCACTGACAGCGATCAAAGACGGTCACTTCAAAGATGAGATTGAGCCGGTTACCTTTAAGACCCGTAAAGGCGAGCAGACCGTCGATACAGATGAAGAGCCCGGCCTAGCCAATGCTGAGCGTATCCCTACGCTGCGTCCTGCTTTTGCAAAAGACGGTACCATTACCGCTGCCAACGCCAGCTCAATATCAGATGGTGCTGCTGCTGTGGTGCTGATGAAAGAGTCGCAAGCCAAGGCTGAAGGACTAGACTTTCAAGCACGTATCGTAGCTACTGCCTCACACTCACGTCATCCCAGTGAGTTTACTATCGCCAATATCGATGCGATCAAAAACTTACTCCCTAAAGCAGGCTGGTCAGTTGAAGATGTCGATCTATGGGAAATCAACGAAGCCTTTGCCATGGTCACTATGATAGCGATGGATGAGCTAAACATCGATCACGACAAGGTCAACATCGAAGGCGGCGCTTGTGCATTGGGCCACCCTGTTGGCTGCTCTGGCGCTCGTATCCTAGTCACGCTTATCAATTCACTAAAGCGCACTGGTGGCAAAAAAGGGGTGGCTACTCTATGTATCGGTGGCGGTGAGTCTGTTGCTGTCGCTATCGAAATGGACTAAATCGGCGCACTGCATTAGGTTGTCAAAACCCTACGCAATCAAAGCCTGATACAGTTACAACCCTATCTTAATATTCCAATAACCGCACTGTCAGCGTACAGTGCGGTTTTTTTGTTTAGGATTACAAACAGTCCTAAATCTAGCAGCCATGTAAAAAAGCGTTAACTTATACCATGACGATGTTGTACTACTTACAGGCGATTACACGCTTTTACCTCAGCAGCACACATTACTACTTCTCTCATATATTTCTTCAAAAACCTCGATGTTACTATGATCCTGTGTTGTTGGGAAAGCAGCTAAAAACAATCAACATAACAACAATTAATACGGTCAGCTATGTTTAGTAGTTGGCTCTATTTAACAACATTTTTTTTAGCATTATCGCTTTATCTCATAAAAATTTACTTAATAATAGAAAAGGAATGACATCAATGAGTCAGTTAATTCGCTTAAAAGACATTCAAGCCACACATAAAGATCTGATCGGTGATGATTACTATGATCCAACAGGCAAAAAAGCCTATGGCGTCAATGAAGAAAAAATCGGTGAAATCGAAGGCGCTCTAGTAGAAGATACCACGGGTCGTATTCGCTACTTAATCGTCGATGCCGGCGGTTGGTTTAGCTCAAAGGAAGTACTGGTCCCAGCAGGTCTGGCTCGTATCGTAGGAGATGATGTGTTCTTCGATAGCTTGACCAAGTCGCAAGTTGAAGCCATGGAAGAGTATGACCACGACTATCAGTACAGCTATAAAGAGCAGCACGAAAGAGACCGTCAAGCTTTTGTGGCCGATACCGTACCGACTGAAGAGCGTATGGACATCGCAGACAGTGCCTATGAGGCCCCAAATACTCTAGAGCTACTAGAAGAACGTCTGACCGTAAACAAAGACCGTATCGTCGCAGGTCTAGTCAAAGTCGGCAAGCATGTAGTGACTGAAGACCGCAATGTCGATGTGGAGCTCGAAGAAGAGCATGCGCATATCGAGCGCACCAATGTCGATCGCCCAACGGACAAACGCATCGGTGATGTCACAGCAAACGATGCTGTCGAAGTAGAGCTAGAAGCTGAGCGTGCCCGTGTCGGCAAAGAGACCTATGTCACAGAAGAAGTCCATGTCGGCAAGACCACTGAGCGCCATACTGAGACTATCGTCGAGACCATTCAGCGTGAAGAGCTCGATGTCGACCGTGATGGCAACGTCGTAGACCGTGAAGGCAATCTGGTAGACCGTGATGATATCACAGCAGACGATGTACGCCGTGCTCGTGGCATGTGATTGCAAAGTCGCTTTATTACCACTGAGTGATTAGACTCAGTCAATCAAGGTCAGGGTCAATCTCTGGCCTTTTTGCTGCTTACACACAATTTTTAAAGGCCCTTCTTCACAGCACTTTTGAACCATAAGGATGATGATTATGAATAATGGACACGATAAAAAAAATACCGCCGACACCAAAGCAAAGATAGAGAATCATACCGCTGAGAACAAACTGCCAACACCGGACAAGCTATCAACATCGGATAGCATGGCCCAAACAGCTGATGACACCCTCGACGACACACGGCTAAAACCCACTGCAGATATCCCTGCCGACGAAGCTGGCGACACGCACCATATCGAGTTATTAGAAGAACGCCCCGTGGTCAATAAAGAGCGCTTGGATGTTGGCAAGGTCACCATCAGCAAGCACACACGCAGTAAGACCATTGAGGTTCCTATCGAACTGATAGAGGAGTATATTACCGTTCGTACTGCCTACCATGATGCCGAAAGCCAAGACCTACTCACGGGTAAGTATGACGAAAAGGACATACTGCGACATGTCGAGCCAGCGCTTGATAGCAAAGCGGTCGTTACCATCAATGATAAGCAAGTGGAGATCGGTGATGAGCCCGTCGAGATCGTGCTATCACGACAAGTGGCTACCGTTACCAAAGATACTTATGCCATTCAGGAAGTCAAAGTGAGCAAAACCACCCATACGCATACTGATCGTATTCAAGTTGAGCTCAAACATGAAGAGCTGGATGTCGAAGAAGAAGGGTTTTTGGCCCATGAGACAGGACGAGTACATCACAAATAATTCCTGCCAAACACAGTGCTGTTAGCGGCAAGTGGTCTCCGAGTCCGTATACCCAAGAGCGTACTGCGCTAGCTCACTGTGCTGCTTCGACTTCTGGATCCGTATCAGCCTCTATCGCTATCTCATCGCCTGTGTCAGGCTCTATTTCATCTACCTGATCATCTGCTATCGCATCAATAGTGGCTGGGTCGTCAAGCATACCGTCATCCACTACTAGGTCGCTGGGCTCTGCAGGCTCCGCCGACATCGGTACCGACTCTTCTACATTGACGCTGTCGTCTATATCTGCTTCTGTTTCTTGCTTCTGACAAGCGCTGACGCTCATGACAGCAGCCAACAAACCTGTCATCACTACATAAAATCGTGCTTGTTTTACTGGTACGAGCCTCATCGTCATCTCCTAAATAGATAGGTTAAATACTATAGCCTGTACCTATAGATACGCCTATGCTGATTTTGTAATTTCAAAAAAAATACCCACAATAGCGAGCCATTATGGGTACTTATCATTCATGCTATCGTTAAGCAATGAAGCCACATATAGTCGATACACTCTAAAAATATCATAGCGCTACTGGGATGCTTTCTGTTCAAAATATAGGTTGCGCAGCCTCTAGGGAGAGCAGCACGCAAGTAAAATCTATACCAGTAGCGCGTTTAAATCCATAGCAGTTTTACATTCAGCTGACTATATGCACTGAACTAGATTTTGCCGTGGCACTGTTTGTATTTAAGCCCTGAGCCACAAGGACAAGGCGCATTACGACTGATATTCATACCTGCATATGGGTTTGCCTCAGCGTCAGCGGCATTGGCTTCATCAGCACTTGCAGCCATACCGGCACCAGCCGCCACACCGCCACTCAGATTGACTCGCATCTGTCCATTGGCACGGGCTTGTTGGTTTTGCGGCCGCGGGGCAGGCTGCGACTCGCCAGCTAGGTTGTCGACTTCATTGTGCTCAAACTGCATCTGCATACGCTCTGCATCAGCACGCTGCTGCGCCTCTAGCGCCTCAAGCTCCTCTTTGGTTGGGATATGGACACGAGATAGATCCTGCACTGTCTCTGACTTAATCGCCCCTAGCATCATCTGAAACAGCTCGAATGACTCGCGCTTATACTCCTGCTCAGGGTTTTTTTGGGCATAGCCACGCAGATGAATGCCTTTACGCAGCTGATCCATCTGGGTGAGGTGCTCTTTCCAGTGCTTATCGAGACTTTGCAGCATAAAGTGACGCTCAAGTTGGGCGGCGTTTTCTGCACCCATCTGCTCGCGGCGACTGTGATAATGCGCAAGCGCAGTATCGATAATCTTCGCTCGCAGGCCTTCTTCGTCAAGGCGACGATCTTCATCGAGCCAATCATTGATCGGCATGTAGAGTTTAAACTCGTCTTCGAGCTCGTCCTCTAGCCCATCGATATTCCATTGATCATCGATAGAGCCTGGCGGGATAAACTGATTGATCATGGCATTGTAGACGTCATGATGCATGGCTTCGATGGCTTCTAGTAAGTCGGTCTCAGCGAGTAGATCATCACGCTGAGAGTAGATGACTTTACGCTGCTCGTTAGCGACATCATCGTACTTTAGGAGGTTTTTACGCGCATCAAAATCGCGGCTCTCGACTTTGCCTTGTGCATTTTCGATCGACTTGGAGACCATCTTGTGTTCGATGGCTTCGTCTTCTTTGAGGCCCATGGCTCGCATCATATTGACCACACGATCGCCGGCGAAGATACGCATCAAATCATCTTCTAAGGATAAGAAAAACCGTGACATACCAGGGTCACCCTGACGACCGGCACGACCACGCAGCTGGTTGTCGATACGGCGGGACTCATGACGCTCAGAGCCGATGATGTGTAGCCCGCCTGCTTCGACCACCTGATTGTGCTTGACCAACCACTGCTCTCGCAAGCGCGCCATCTCTTCAGGGCTGACATTGTCGATATCTTCGATAAACGACTGCCAGTTACCACCCAAGATGATATCGGTACCACGGCCCGCCATGTTGGTGGCGATCGTGACGGCTTTTGGGCTACCTGCTTGGGCGATGATCTCGGCTTCACGCTCATGCTGCTTGGCGTTGAGGACATTGTGTTTGATGCCTTCTTGATCGAGCAAGTACGACAGCTCCTCACTGGCCTCAATGGTCGCCGTACCGACCAGAACAGGCGCACCTTTGGCCTGAATCTCTTTGATCTCACGGATGATGCCTTTGTACTTACCTAGTTTGGTCAAGAAAATCTGATCATCCATGTCGATACGAGCGATCGGCTTGTGCGTGGGGATGACGATCACTTCTAAATCATAGGTGGACTTAAACTCTGCCGCCTCGGTATCGGCCGTACCCGTCATACCTGACAGCTTGTCATACAGACGGAAGAAGTTCTGGAACGTGGTGGTCGCCAGCGTCTGGTTCTCTGCTTGAATCTCGACGCCTTCTTTGGCTTCTACTGCTTGGTGTAGCCCTTCAGACCAACGGCGGCCCGGCATGGTACGACCCGTGTTTTCATCGACGATGACCACCTCACCGTCGTCAACGATATAGTGAACGTTTTTGACAAAAATATGGTGAGCACGGATGGCCGCCTGCACATGCGCAAGCAGCGGCAAACGGCTGGGACTATACAAGCTTTCGTTTTCGCCAAGCTCGCCGACTTTTACCAAAAAGCGCTCAATCTTCTCATAGCCTTTTTCGCTAATCTCGATTTGACGATTTTTTTCATCGATCCAAAAGTCTTGGTCTTCGTTGTTTTTATTGGCTTCTTCGTCTTCTGAGCGTTTGAGTACGGGGATAATGGTGTTGATCAGCGCATACATGCGTGATGAGTCTTCGGCCTGCCCTGAGATGATCAGTGGCGTACGTGCTTCATCGATCAAGATGGAGTCAATCTCATCGATGATACAGAAGTTTAGCGGGCGCTGTTTTTTTTCGCTCAGGCTAAACACCATGTTGTCACGCAAGTAATCAAAGCCGTATTCGTTGTTGGTACCGTAAGTGATGTCCGCTTGATAGGCATCAACTTTTTCTTGCGGTGGCTGCTGTGAGTAGATGACGCCAACCGTCAAGCCCAAAAAACTAAACAGCGGACGGTTTAAGTCCGCATCACGGGCGGCCAGATAGTCGTTGACCGTGACCACGTGCACGCCTTTACCACTGATGGCGTTGAGATAGATGGCCAAGGTCGCCATCAAGGTCTTACCCTCACCGGTTTTCATCTCGGCGATTTTGCCTTCGTGCAGGGTGATACCCCCGATCAGCTGCACGTCATAGTGACGCATGCCTGTGACCCGTAACGAGGCCTCACGACAGACAGCAAACGCCTCTGGCAGTAGATCATCTAAGCTCTCGCCTTTTTGAAAACGTGATTTAAACGCTTCGGTTTTTTGTTGCAGTTGCTCGTCAGACAGGGCTTGCACCTCAGCCTCATGGGCATTTATTTTGCTCACCACACGGCGCATACGCTTGAGTTCACGGTCGTTTTTGGTGCCAATCACACTGCCTACAATCTTTGATAACATAATTTTTTAACCTATGGAAATATTTGATAATCAGCCTAGCGTTTCGGGCTATCTGCGCATTATTATCGCCGAGCCAAGTATCACCCAATTAAGTGTGTCGTCATTATATATGGTTATGCTGCTGATGGATACAAGGGTATTGAGCAGACCAGTAGACAGATAAATGCTGCACTATATGCTTACATCGAAAAACAGCCGCTCATGTTAAAATGGTGCTTATGCCAATAAACCAGATGATGGACGCTAACGCTATAAAACCCTGTATTCTAGGTAGGCTGTGGCTTTAGTGAAGCACTGCGCTATATTTTGCAAAATATCTTACAGAAATTCCATTTAAAGAATTTCTCTTGCGAAACTAAAATTGTAATACAATTTTTTAACGTTTCTCAGAGCTAAAGCCACAGCCTACGCCAACACATTTAGTGAGTTGATAGTGTGATTACAACCACAAAAACAATCCTACTTTTGATCCAAACTCATCCAAATCCTTGTAAATTCAATACAAGCCAAGTAATAAATCTAAGAGACTGTGCATGACTGTTAAGCCCTCTACTATAAACCAAACTGCGACTGATATCTTGACCATCGGCGATACAGCCTATCATCTGACGCACCACACACCGATGATGGTGCAATACCTGACTATGAAAGCCAACTATCCGCAGGCGTTGCTCTTGTATCGGATGGGCGACTTTTATGAGTTGTTTTTTGATGATGCCAAACGGGCAGCGCAAATCTTGGACATTACCCTTACTCGGCGAGGTACGGACAAAGCCGGCAACACCATCGCTATGGCAGGCGTGCCTTTTCATGCCGCTGACAGCTATATGGCTCGGCTGATCGCCGCCGGGGAGACGGTGGTGGTCTGTGAGCAAGTCGAAGAGGCAAGCGCCAATGATGATGGTCACAGTGCTCAACAGCGCCAGCCCGCAGCACAGACAATGGGCGACAAACAAAAAAAGAGCAGCAAAGCGCCCGGCATCATGCGCCGTGAGGTGGTCAAGACCCTGACCGCTGGCACCATCACTGATGATGCGCTGATCGCCCCCAATCACACCCCGACTGTGGTCGCCATCGATATCCAAGTACCAAAAACAAAAGCCAGCCGTAAACAGACACCCCCTCTACAAGCAGCAGTCAGTCAGCTGGATCTGGCAGCCGGCACCTTGATCACTCAGACACTGACTGCAAAAACCAGCCAGCATACCGATGACGCTCATGACAGTCCGATGGCAGACCTAAAAGCGCAGATGCTGACTGTCTTGACTCGCTTTGCCCCGAGTGAGTGCATCATCAGTGAAGCGCTTGGTGAGGATCTTAATGAGCGCCTTGGTGAAGACTGGCTACTCTGGTTACGCAGCCATCTTGACTGTCCGATCATCGAGGTGGCGGCCAGCGATTTTTATCCAGAGCATGCCGCAGCAACGCTGTGTCAGCAGTTTGGGGTCCAGCGCCTTGATGGTCTAGGCATTGCCGATGCGCCACTGGCACAAACCAGCTGTGCTGCGCTGATTCATTATGCTCAGCAAACGCAGCAGCGTCAGGTGCCGCAAGTCAATCAGCTGATCGTCGAGCATCATGCAGATTACTTGATCATCGATGCAGGCAGTCAACAAAACCTTGAGCTGTTTACCCCTGCTACGCCCAATGGCACCGCCTTGATATCTGTGGTCAATCACTGCCAGACGCCAATGGGCAGACGTCTGCTGGTGCAACAAATGCAGCGCCCCCTGCGCCAGCACGCCCGTATCAATCAGCGCCTAGATGCGATCGATTCGTTGCTGAGCGCCGCTGCACCTGCCTGCCCGTCCAGCGCCTCTCTCGTTACCCGCTTACGTGAGACCTTGAGCAGCATCGGTGATATCGAGCGTATCAGTAGCCGTATCGCCTTGATGAGTGCTAAGCCACGTGACTTACGCAGGCTGGCCGACAGTATCGCCAGTAGTACGCAGCTAAACACTCTACTTACTGAGGCTGGTATCCATCCTGAGCATGCCGGCTTGCTACCGATGCTGCTGCAGCAACTGCCAGCGCAACTCCCTGCTGTGCAAGCGGTCGCTGAGCTGATCGAGCGAGCCATCATTGTAGAGCCACCAGCCCATATCCGTGATGGCGGTATGCTGGCTGCTGGTTTTGATGAGGCATTTGACCGCCTCAGCCACCTCCATGACAACATTCAGACCACCCTAGATGAGATGGTGGCACAGGCCCGTGTCGATAACCAACTGCCCAGTCTCAAGGTCGGCTTTAATAAAGTCAGCGGGTTTTATTTTGAGCTGCCCAAGATGCAAGCAAAAAACGCCCCCGCTCACTTTATCCGCAGACAAACGCTAAAAAACAGCGAGCGCTTTATTACTGATGAGCTAAAAACCCTCGAGACTGAATACCTCAGTGCACAAACACTGGCACTGGCCCGAGAAAAACAGCTGTATCACGAGCTGCTCACTACCCTAGCTGGTCATTTGGCTGAGCTGCAACAGCTGAGTGCTGCCGTCGCTCATATCGATGTGCTGAGCAACTGGGCGCAGCTGGCCATCAGCTATGATTGGCAACGGCCGATCATGAGTGGCAACCACAGTGTTGACGCCTTGAGCGACAACCTAACCAGTCAAGCGATCAATCAGACGACCAATCAAACGACTAATAAGGCAACAAATACCGCCACGGCCACTGATACCGATGAGCAGCACAGCCAGCAGCTTACCTTGCTCAATCAAAGCCACAGCTCGACCTGTATCGACATCCGTCAAGGTCGCCACGCCGTCGTCGAAGCAGCACTGAGCCCAGCAGTTGGTACCACCAAAAACACCGCCTCTATGCCCTCAAACCCTGCCAACCCCTTAGGCCACTTCGTCGCCAATGACTGTGCGCTCGGTAGCGCAGACCATCCCGAGCGGCTCCTGATGATCACTGGCCCCAATATGGGCGGCAAATCCACCTATATGCGCCAGACAGCGCTGATCGTACTGCTTGCTCATGTCGGCAGTTTCGTGCCCGCTGCCAGTGCCCATATCGGTGATATCGACCGTATCTTTACCCGTATTGGCTCGGCAGATAACTTGGCTGGTGGCAAGTCGACTTTTATGGTGGAGATGATAGAGACCGCCAATATCCTCAATAACGCCACGGCTAAGTCCTTGGTACTGATGGATGAGGTCGGACGTGGCACGGCGACCACAGATGGACTGGCCATCGCTCATGCGTGCGTCAATCGACTGCTGGCTATTGGCTGTCTGACCTTGTTTGCCACCCATTACTTTGAGCTGACGGAGCTGGCAAGTCGTCATCAGGGAATACGCAATGTGCATGTCGCCGCCAGTGAGGTCGATGGCCAGCTGCTGCTGCTGCACCAAATCCATGAGGGCGCTGCCAGCTCCAGCTTTGGCTTACATGTGGCCAAGATGGCTGGCATCCCGAGCGCTGTGCTCTCCCATGCCAAGCGCTATCTGCTCGATACGCTCAAACCAGACCAGCCAAGACCCACTGATGATAAAAACGACTTAGTTAAGTCGCTAACGGATAAACGCCCATCATTGGCTGGTGCACATACTACCGAGAGTGCGATAGACGCCTATCACCCAAGCGCCTTACTGTCTGACGATGGCCAACAGAATCAATGGCTTAGCGTACAGCAGCAGCTGGATGATATCGATCCTGATAATCTGACGCCCAGACAGGCGCATGATCTGCTCTATGAGCTCAAGCAACTTGTTGGTCGTTAAAGGGGTTTGTTAAATGCGGCTAAAAGCGCTAAAATACGGATTATTTTTTACTCATTTTGTCCAATTGATAGGTAGCCATCACTATGACCTTTGTTGTTGCAGATAATTGTATCCTTTGTAAACATACGGACTGTGTGGAAGTCTGCCCTGTGGACTGCTTTTATGAGGGTCCTAACTTCCTTGTCATCGATCCTGACGAGTGTATCGACTGTGCCCTGTGCGAGCCTGAATGCCCAGCCAATGCGATCTTCTCAGAGGATGAGGTGCCCAAAGGCCAAGAGATATTTATCGAGCTCAATGCCGAGTTGGCACAAAAGTGGCCAAACATCACTGAGATGAAGCCTGCGCTGCCAGACGCTGAGAAGTGGGACGGGGTCGAAGGTAAGATTCAATATCTAGAGAAGTAGCTCGTCATAAATACGTTTAAACCTTAAAACCATCTAATGGCGTTATGCGATTAGGTGGTTTTTTATTGGTATTTCTAAACTGTGGGCCTTGATATGACCTTTGTCGTTACGAATAATTGCATTCTTTGTAAATACACGGACTGTGTGGCAGATTTGTAGGGTGCGCCCAGCGCACCTAAAAACTGCTAAATGGTGCGCTGGGCGCACCCTACTCACTCTCACTCTTCAGTCAAATCACTCATAATTTCTCAAGCGAGCGATAATAATATCGCTCCAATCGTGGCAAATCATCGGTATGCACGGGTTGAGTCTTATCAAAAAACGCCACTTGCGCTAAGGGTCGCCCACCAACGCAAGCAAAGTTGCACAGCAAGATGTTTTGCAGCTCGTTGCCCTCATGACGGGTGATGACATAGGCCGAGTCGCCAAACACCTGATGCCAGTTTTTAAAGATCGTCTGGGTATAGCCATGCTCGATGGCGGGCCTGCCGATGATGTTTGCCATGATATGAGTGCTGGTCTGCTGAAACTGGCTCAGCGCCTCTAGGGTGTATAAGTTACTAGCGACAAACCGACCTTGAAAGGCATCGATAAGCATAAAGTCATAGCGCAAACCCCTATGGCGATTCAAATAGCCTCTGGCGTCATCACCGACGAATTCAATATTGTCCGCTATCGGCGCTTGCAAAAAATGCGTTTCGACAATCTCTGGCAGGTCGCTATCGATATCGATGACGGTCAGCGCCATATCAGGATGATGGTAAGCCACCTCGCTTGGCGTGCCCATGCCCGCACCGCCCAAAAACACCAAACGCTCGGGCATAGTCTGCTCGATACTCTTGACTGCCCTTTCGCCATACCAGTGGCAGTTCTTTTTGATCGCAGGTATCCAGCAGCTGCTGGTGGTGTGTCTGGGGTTGTCAGAGATGGTGACCGCCACCTGCCCATCAGCGACCGCATAATTGATAAACCAAGCGCCAGTGGCGGTTTGCAAGCCGGTGTCTGTTTTATTTAAGGCAATAAAGCCAGCAGTCATCACTACCGCTGACAGTGCCAGCATATAGTTGATGACAGGCAAAGACTGACTGCTCGGCGCATCGCTCTGCATCTGTACGCCCAGACGGGTACATAGCCAAGCACTAAACGCCAATGCAGCGATAAATAATGCCAAGCTACTCATAAGACCGATATACGGCAGTAGTAATATCGGAGTGGCGGTTGAGCCCAGCACGCTGCCGACAGTGGTGATCGCCACCATCATGCCCGCGTTTTTGCCCGCATCGACGCCCTGCAAGTTTTTATACTTTAATGATAAAAACTGGGTAATCAGCGGAATGGCGGTCGAGCCAAACGCCAGTCCGACGCCAAACAATAACCCGACACCGATGGCGGCGATGATAGGGCTATCGGTACTGGCGCTCATGGCGGCCAGCAGGGGCAACTGCACCATACAGGCGATGGCATGGGCGACGGCCGACCATGATAGGACGTGTCCTGCTTTTAGTAGCGCTTGTCTTGGGGAGGTAATCGACTGTGATAGGCGTCCGCCATACCAGTAGCCGACGGCGATGGCGATCAGTACCATGGCGAGGATGACGCCAGTGATGGCGATGGAGGCACCGATATAGGTTGCTGATATTCTGATGGCATAGATCTCGATACCGAGACCAGCGAAGCCTTCAAGTAGTGCGATGACCAAACATATTGCCAAGACCTTTTTTTGCATAAAAACTCATCAGCTTATCGTGATAGATAGCATGATTTTACACTATTCTGGCTGGGATGGGCGGAGGGCTTATCGGCTGGAGGTGTTGAACTTGATATCATAAAGCAGCAACATGGGTACAGTAACTGGGCAAATAAACGGCTGCGATATTACTACTGCAACTCCATGATCCGTCGCTAGTACGTGACCATAAAACCTTTTTACCTGCCAGCTGTGGAGTGACTTGCGTCGATACTGTGGCGATGATATTGGTCGTCAAAGTCAATGGGTTAGCGATTTGCACCACACCCATACCACTGGGCAAAGTAGCGCCAACCTGTGAGCCACCCAAGATAAGATTGGAGGCAGTCGCTCGTGGATCACATTCGTTTGTTCCTAATCCAATCACTGACCTACCTGTCTGTAAGCACTCCTCTACTGATAGTCGTAATTGTCCAGATTCATTGATGACTCTCATGGCCTGAGCTTTGGCCACATAAATCTGATACTGAGGAATGGCAATCGCTGCTAAGACGCCAATGATAGCAACGACAATCATTAGCTCTATAAGCGTAAAGCCTGACTGAGAACGATAGATAGTCATTAGGTATAAGACTCTAGAAAGTTATAACTTTACTAAGCACAATCTATGCCATGCTTAATATCACTATTTATTGATAGCTATCTCGCTGCTGTCATCTGCTCATGAAGCATCTTTTTGACAGTGTGATCGACCCCAGTATCTGGCGTGCCATTACTCAATAGTGCCACGACACTGCCCTGCTCATCTACTGCAACCAGCGATGAGAGTCCCAATAAACTGCCACTCCGATAATACACGCTGGCAGATTTTTCAGTCGGCTGATAAGGCAGCATGGCATAGCCATAGCATTCGGTTATTTGACTGACATCACAGGATACATCCGCATCTAGGGATAAGATATTTGGCGCAGGCTTATCTACCATTGATTTGACTTGCTGAGCAAGGTCAATGGCATTACCAGACAACCCCGCCGCTGACGCCAGTCCATCATAGTCAAAGGCAGTATAGATATCAGCAAAACCCGTTAGACCGGTCTCTACATGGTTATAAAACACCTCATCAGGCAAGGCGCTATTGGAGATAAACTGTAGGCTGGTATCAGCAAAGTCATACTGCTGAGCGATGACGTCGGTATAAGGCTTACTGTTATTTGTCCGACTAATCACTTCACCGAGTAGGCAGTAGCCTAGGTTGGAGTAGCTGGTCTTACTATCAAGGTCAAAGCCCAGCTCAATATCATTTAGCCCTGTTAAGTTATCAGGACAAATGGCCTTGCCAATACCAAACATGTCATTACCAAATACGCTATAGCGGTCAAATCCTGCACGGTGCAAGAGTAGCTGACCGATGGTAATGTCATGAATACGAGCATCTTTTGGGCTGTCGACTTCCGTGATGATGTCCGACATCTTGGTGTCTAACGATAGTTTACCGTCTTTAATCAAGTCTAAGATAGCGTCGGATGTCCATAGCTTGGTGACACTGGCAAAGCGAAAGCGGGTTTGCTCAGTCACAGCATCAGACAGTAGTGGATACTTGCCGACATAGCCATTCTGACAATGATAGAGATGACCTTGCGGATCAATATAAGCTATTTGATTAGCAGGTGCGTTATTATTTTGAGCTTGATGTTTTATGATATCTGCCAGCCATGACGGACTATTCTCACTACAATTTATGCGATTGACGGATAATTCGGCACGTATTGGATAGGTTTTTTGCCATAGCTGATGACGAGCGGATACATTGACATAATAATAAACAATAAAAGAAACTATTATTAATATAAATAAGAACTTCAACATATATAAAGTATAAGACTGCTTTTTATTCATATTATTAAATGCCATAGCGTAATTACTCGGATTGATATTAATTTTTTACAAAAAAATAAGCTAAGACGAATCTTAGCTTATATGCATTTTCTATTTAGAATGAATAGCTTACTTTATTAGTCTTAATTTGTACTTCCTGCAGCAGCAACGTTAGTACCTTCACAACCTGCTGGCTTATATTTTGCTTTATCACCAGTAAGATTAGTATTACAAGTCCATGTACCTTTAACATCACGCTGCCATGCCAGTTTTTGAGTTTTTAGGTTAGCAGCAGCGTTTTGACCAAAGGTCGCAATAATAGATGCTGTACCTGTAGAATTAATAAGTACACTTGGTTTACCAGCTGAACCCCCAACAGCAGCAGCTGTACTAGCATCACCCGCTTGGATATTAGAAGCGGTTAAGCCTAAATCATCAGCCGTACAAGCATCAGCAGCAGCTGTACCACTACTAACCTTACCTGACAATACACAGTCTTCAACCGCAGTTTTGATAGATGACGTTTCACCCATCACACGTGATACTTGTGACTTAGCAATATAGTTCTGATACTGAGGAATAGCGATGGCCGCTAGGATACCGATGATCGCAACAACGATCATGAGTTCGATTAGAGTAAAACCTTTTTGAGTGTTCATAAGAACTCCTTTTGGGACAATGTAATGACAGCGTAGCCATGCAATAGTCAGGCGATAATATCTGTCAGCAGTCAAAATATTATGGTTATCTATTAAGATGACTCTCTTCTCTATAAACTGACCGTATGAGACAAGGCCGTTTATTATTAAGACAATCATTTTAATGGTCTTGCTGTAACTGTTGCAGCTAGCGTGCCAACTTTTTTATTTTTTGACAGTTTTTTTGGCTATATCGCCACATCATGTGACTGATCGGTGTCAGTGGTAGCGATTACCTGATAGGTGGTTACTTTCTCAGCGCTGATGATATAAGGCGTGGCAGGGTATGGGTGACTTTTTTTGTTTATATTGGATTGTTGCTACAGAGTTACTAAAATTGTCACCTTGTCTACACGATGGTTAACTTATCTAAGGTTTGATTGACGTTTTTTGTCAGTAGTGGCGGCTTAAGGGTTAGGTAACTATCGCCACTCCTCACCTGTGCCACAATTGGTTTTTCGGCATTTCACCCCTTGATGGTTGAGCGTTAAGTTGCCATCGCTTGCCATTTGCGTGTTCGTCTTAGGCGTGGCAGTGATCAGCCACTGTGAAGTCAAGTCAGTACCCGTAACCCCTACGACATTGCCAATACTGACATCATACAGCGCCTGCCCTTGCGTAGGATACGCTTTTGCAAAATCCGTCTTCACCTTAGCACTGATAGCACTATAGCTGCCTTGTGCCAGTTTACGGCTTTCAATCTCGGAGGCGATATTGTGCATCTCGATCATCATATCCGCCCGTTTGGTACTGATGACATAGCGCTGATAGCTGGGATAAGCGATCGCAGCGAGCACCCCGATGATGGCGACCACAATCATGACCTCGACGAGGGTAAAGCCTTTAGAGTTGTCTATTGATGATTGCATTACCAGTCCTCCTGCCCAGTACCACAGTCGGTATCGGCTATCTTTAACTCATTACTTTTGCTCTGACAGCGTAGGCCGTTACTGTTTATCATCATCTCAGATGCGTTTTTGGTGATGCCTGAATCCTTGGGTAGCGCCAGCATCTTCCATGAGCGCCCAATGGCGATATTGACTGGATCATCAGCGTCAGTACTGGTGACCAGTGACTGATCTGGATCCATGCCATCGACGAGGGTTATCTTATAGCGGTAGTTGCTGGCGGTACTGCCGTTGGGGACGTAGATGGTTTTGTTGGTAGGTGGGTCAGCATACGCATAGCTCACGGTATTGCCAGTGACGACTTTGGGCTGAAACCCTTGATAGCTCAGCGCACGGGCCCGCCACTGCTCCAGCTCTATCTGCAGCTGCAGCAGCTTGGCCTGTGCGTCACGCTCAGCGTTCATCACCGCATAGTGACGATAGCTGGGGACGGCGATGGCGGCGAGTACGCCCATAATCATCACGACCACCATCAGCTCGATCAGGGTAAAGCCTGACATGGCTTGGTTTGGTGCTCTTTGTCGGTCTCTTGTCACTATTGCCACCTTATCCTCATCCCTCATCCTAGCGTCAGCCGCCATTATTTATTGACCGCTGTTTATTGACCGCTGTTTTGCTGATACCAGGCTTTTGGCTGCAGCGTATAGCGCTCATTGAACAAAAACTCAGTGGCACTGCCATCACCGCCCGCTTGCACTGGCTTACCCGTACCCGGATAGAGGTCCTTGATATTACTGTCATTTTTAAAGCCATCTGAACCATAGTCTGCACGGTTGGCCGCTTTGATACGTTCAGTAAGGGTGGTAGTGCCGATAAGCACTTTGACGTCTTTATTGTCCGCATTGTATGCTCCAAGAGTCAGTTCTTGGATACCCTGCCCCGCTGGGATATAGCCGCCTGTCCCCGTCTGTGAGGTCTCATCCATACAGATACCATAAGGCAGACAGTAGAGCTGACGCTCTGAGCCGCCCATGATACGTGCTGCACAGCTCGAGACCGTGCCATAGAGCTTATCGGGATTGTAGACGGTGGTATACAGGATATTGTTAATCGCTGCCATGTCGCCCACGCCTTTGTTATAGCGTACTTTGTCATAACCATCAAAACGGGTCAACGGGTAGTACCAGCCCTTAGCACTGGGTATGACGCCATTTTGCTTGCTTGCTGACTTGGCTTCACCGAGCATCTTTTGTTTGACGGCTTGTTTTTTATCGGCGTTATGGGTGTCATCAAGCTCGTTTGCTAAATTTAGCAGATCACTGTCTGCCAGATTGTTTACACGAGCAGTGAAACCATCCTTGTACAGATCAGGACTGGTGATGTCGGTATCGATGATGCCATAGATACGGTTGGCGTATTTATTATCATCCCGTAGGGTCGATAGGGGTGCGCTGCGATTGCCTGAGATGACATTGACCAGAGCGAAGAGCTTCCCATTGTCGTAGCCGCCCGTATTGCGATAAAAACTGACCACAGGACGGTTATAAAAACGATAGGCGTATTTGTCATTGCTGTTGGGCTTTAAGATACGAGTCATGCCTTTACTGCTAAACTTATCTACCGCCTCAAAGCCAAACTGCTCGATACGAGCGTTTTCAAAGTCAGCACGAAACACCTGCCCGCCAAGGTCGGCTGCATATAAGTGATCCATCAGGCCATCATTGTCCCGATCGAGGACAGTAATCTCGCCGGTGATACTATGAATCATATTACTATGATCACTTTGACTCACTGACCAGATCAGCTCGCCAGTTTTGGCATTGATCATATAGATGGCATTGCCTTTGGCAGGTTTACTAGCAGTGGGCACATAATCATCGTCTTCATAGCCCATGTCATAGCCGCCACCGAAGATCAGCACATCGGTGGGTGCGGTGTTTTTGTTGGTGTCTGAGCCTTTTTTTAGACGTATCTTAGCAGCAGTGGGTTTGCTCCAAATCTGTCCCAGTCGAGTAAACTTAGACGAGGCTGCACCATTGAAAGTATCAGGAGTGATGCTAAACTCAATCTTGGGAGTGGACTTGTCGCTGATGTTGATACCATAAAACGCCTCACCACCCATACGTAGCCCGCCATAGGCGTACATGCCTTTGTCCCCTGCCGTATCGACCGTGACTTTGCTGTTTTCTAGATCATACTTATAGTCAGTGGTCACCAGCCACGGCGCATCAACGCCAAAGTATGGCGTCCCTACTTCAGCCTTAATAGAGTCATCAACCAAGGCTTTTGGTTGAGTCTCCACCATCAATTTCGGGATAATGGCAAAGGCCTCTTCACCCGTATCCGCAGCGACCAGATGCAGCGCCCCATCCATCGAGCCAAACAAGACATAGTCCTCACGGGTGTCGGTGATACGGCCATTGTCATCTAAGGTGGCACCATACGACACCACAGTCGGTGTGGAGTGCACCACACCGCCGAGCACCTTGACCGCTTTGGTGGGCTGAGCCAGGGTTAGATCTTTGACAGCGTCAGTAGAGGTTGGTTGCCCATCTTTGGTCAGCACGCTATCAAAGCCTAAGAAGCTCAGCAGACGGCGCTTATTCATCTCGTCAGACGTTGTATAGACACTATCGACAAGGGCGTCAAAACCATAGGGTTTGCCGCTTGCCGCTACTGAGACTTGGCGCAACACAGGGGTTTGTTTGTCGCTCAACGTATCCTCTACATAGACAGTCCGTAAGCTGGCCAGCCCTGAGTTTGGTGACTTAAGCTTGGCATAGACGCCCCCTGCGGCAATGTTGTTATTAGCGGTACTACCTTCTACGACAAAATCAGCCGTCTGCCATAAATCTTGGGTGCTACTATTTAACTCACCAGCAATGTTTTTAAACAATAAGCTATCACTTTTGCCATATAATGTGCCTTCATTGAGACTGTACTTTTTTAGATTACCACGCCAGATACTGTTGGCAGAGGCAATATCAGGATCAAGCATGGGCAGATAGGCATACGGCAGCTGATTGGCAGCACGGTAGGGATCATCTGGAATGGTAATAGTACCCGAGGGTGCGGTATTGATCGTTTGTACTAGGCTGGCTGAGAAATCAACAATACTGGCGGCAATATCAGAAGACTCTTCGGTATAATAAAAGCCCCCATCACCGAAAGTCTTGACTTCATTGTCGCCTTTGCGCTCACCTAGCTTACAGAGGTTACGAGTGTCGTCATTAGCACTACCACTATCACAGTCTGTCACTTCTTTTGTTTTACCATTGATGATGATACTGCGCGTACCCGTCAAGCCTGCAAACTCTTTACCAAAACCAACAGTGGCGGTTTTAATCGGCAAACCTTTGGGGTTATTGGCAGTATTACGTAGCAAGGCGGCATAGTCTGCCATACAACCCCAAGACCTACCGCTACTATCCCCTGACAGATTAGTACAACTGTCGATAGACAATGCTGGATTAGAGCCAGATAATGAATTATTCATTATTGTTCTAGCTCTAGAATACCTACTACCATTGGGTTGACCATCTGTTAGTAAATAAATGCCATTACCACTACATTCTTGATCGTTGAGTGGCGATAAATAACTTTTTTCATCATCAGTTTTGGTATCATCTTCAGATTCATCAAAACCACTCCACCAAGCACCATTGCCTTCAGTAGAGGTGCCCATCATATAAGCGCCTGACTCTGCTATCGCATGGGCAGTGGGTGTGCCGCCTGTCGCTTGTAGATCCATGATGGTTTCAATCAAATCGATTCGCTGCCCAGCCGTCAAGGCTTTTGTAGGCTCCAAAATAACCGCGCGACTGCCATCACCTTCATAGCTATAATTTCCCACTCCAATTGCATAATCATCTGATAGCTCGCCAGTGTCTTTTAGGTTACCGTCTTTGTCGTAGACTTCATCGGCTAATAGCTCAACGAGCGCTAGTTTTAGACGTACCATCCTAGAAAACCGTATATTGTCGTTCTTTTTACATCCTTCAGGGGTATACTCTATGGTCTTTTTGACATTATCAAAGTCTTTTACCATGACTGTATTACCATCATCGTCTTTTACGACCGTACCACCTGCTGTGAGTTTGGGCTTACGCTCATAAATCACCAGTTCAACTTTTTCTGAACTTCTTTTCTTCTCATAACAACTTGAACTAAAACTACCATAATCATTTCTGATACTTCGTTTATCCATACTCCCTGAGGTATCAAGCATCATAAAGATAGAAGCCGTCCCTGGTTTGGCAGGCGCATAGATTTCCAGATCACCGATGGGCTTACGGTTAGTTTGAGTGTTGTCAGTATGGGCTGATGTCGTCACTAGTCCCATAAACAGCGCAGCGGTAAGCGCTTTAATAGGCCACGTGCCTCGACTGGCTGTTGGGTTATTTTTGTGACTCATGACCTACTCCTAAGCTAAATATATTGGCATCTGTGGACTGGTTTGTGGGTGTACTAGCTGGTAGGTAAGGTACATAGTTTACCTGTGCCTTTACCAAAGCCTACGCACTTCGTACGCTTAGATTGGTTTTCGACGTTGGCCATCTCATAGATTCCCACACTGGGCACACCAGCTTTGACCATACAGCCCCCGATGGTATCCTCTTGCGCGCTGACCGAATACAAGCGACTGGTCTGTTCAAAGCAGTTTTTGCTGCCCAGTTTGGTATCGGCATAAGCGGGCAGAACGGCCGTGTTGGTGATATCAAAGGTAAAGGCTTGGCTGGAGATTTCAGCGCTGTCTTGACCGATGGTGTAGTTGCTAAAGGCTTCGTTGCTAGCACTAGGCGGGGTCAGAGCAACATTGACCTGCGTCATACTGGCATTACGAGCGCTGATATAATCTTCAGACTTACTCGTGTCACAATAACCCTGACTAAGTATGCTACCTGACGGGGTGACGATCGACGCTTTTTTGATATCAAAAAACAAGCCACGAGGCCGATAGCAAAAGACATACTCATGCTCTCGACTGTCATCACTGAGCATAAAGTACCCAAAAGGGCCGCTACGAGAGATCATATCGTCATATATCTCAGTATCACTACTACCATTGATGCTTTGCTCGATGCTTTGATTGGGTTTGTCAGCAGACTGTAATAGTAAGGTATTGACCTGATCACTGGTCGCGAGACGCAGGTCGGTGGTGCTTTGTTTGACCGCAATAGCACCAGCAAAGACAATCAAGATTAAAAATAACAACACCACAATCAGCACCGCTCCTTGTTGGGCAGTGGGCAGATCTTTAGGATACGATCGATCTATATCAGACATGAAACTTTCCTTTATGGTTCGTCATTAACAGTAGCAACCAAGCTCATCACTCGAGCACTGCGTAGCAGCACGGTGGACTCGTAACTGCGGCGATAGTATTTTTTGCGCGAATCATCGTCTATTAGTGCGTGTTCAGAACCCAGCAGCGTGAATTCATCAGCGTCAGTATCTGTGATCAAAGGCGTGCTGCTGCGGACGATCATGCCAAGTTTGACACTGGTGACAGCAGGTTTTTGGCCACTACTGGGTTGCTCAATATCCAAATAAACGCTAGGTGGTAGATAGGTCAGCTCGTCGACAGCGGCTTGTACGCCGAGGAGTATCTTGAACTGATCGACAGCGGGTACTATGATGGCGCCGTTATCTGCAAAGCTGTCTGTAACCGTGCCATCTGTATCGACACGGCCAGCACTGCATGCTAGCGCCAAGTCTTTGGTAGTAGCGGTTTTGCTCTTTGAAATATCACGAACAAAATAACGCTCTACCACCCAGTCTGAACTACCAGGATTAATCTCTTCCCCTTCACAGTCATACATAGCATGCGGGGTGATGTTTTTATACTGAATGACCAATTGATCACTTGGCTTACCATCGATATTTGAGGGCCCAGTACTGGCATCGATAGTAAAGAACTTGGCATCAGTAGTATTGCTTGCCCCCAAGTTGGCTTGGGTTAATACAATACCGCCGTGATCGGTAGTGTCGGTAATATAGTCAATGGGATTGCCTAGATTGGCAAGACGCACGTGCTCTTCGATGCTTTGCATGGCAAAGATGCTGCTGTCTTGTACCTCTGAGGCGCTCTGCTGCACGGTAATAGTACGAGTATTGACCAGATATACCTGCATCACCGCCGCCGATATCAGCAAGCCCAATACCAGCGATATCATCAGCTCAATCAAGGTAAAACCGGCTATAGAGGCCGCATGGCTTTTTGGCGCTATCTTCATTTAGTAGGCCTCCGATATCAGGCAGTGACTGCCCGTTTTATAGATGCCATTGGCATTTGCGCAAGCCTTTGGATCAGAATCATCGAGTATGGCTTTGGTATCGTTCCAAGCGGTGACGACACACATCTGCTGCTGAATGGCTTGTGTGGTAGTGCCAGGACAAGTCACAACGCCAACAGCAATATCTGAGTTTATTGCTAACTGTTTGACCATTAAAGCATCGCGAGCTGCCAATTGATTGATGCTGCAAGCTTTTTTGGCGACTTTTTTACCATCAACCGTTTTAACTTCTGTTGATAAGCAACTGTTGGCACCTGTGATACTGGTATCTTTATTGTCTATTTTGACCGTGTCGGTTGCTGTGCTGCTTATCACGGCTTGGATGGTGGGGATGGCACCTGTATCTGAGGGTGCTGCACTGGTAAAAGCAGTACCACTGCCTGTGACATAGGCTTCTGGATAAGCACGCATGACCTCAGCCAAATTTCGTACGACTGTCAACGACTTGGTTCGCACCAGACTTTCATCCGTGGCACCAATAGCCCGCATCTGTAAGGCGCTAAACCCCAGTACCGCAATCGATAGCAGCAAGACTGCGACCAGTACCTCAATTAAGCCGACGCCTTGTTCATGGCTCATCTGTTTCATTCACATGTCCCACCTGTTTTACTCTCAATCAGCCCAAGAGTGCTCACCGTCACCTGCCTAGGAGATGCTGAGGTATCAGTGTCACAAATGGTATAAGTGACTGCTGGAGTAACACGTTTATTGGCTTCAAAGGTAACTGTAGCTGAGGTCGCCTGAATAATGCTTTTTGCATCATATCGATAAGCGGCGATGACCCCTAAGTCTGGTGTGGGTATTGGTGCTGGGATTGTGCCTGTACCGCCTGTGCCTGTATCACCTGTGCCTGTATCACCTGTGCCTGTACCACCTGTGCCTGTACCACCTGTGCCTGTACCACCTGTGCCTGTACCACCTGTGCCTGTACCACCTGTGCCTGTATCACCTGTGCCTGTACCACCTGTGCCTGTACCACCTGTGCCTGTATCGCCTGTACCTGTACCACCTGTGCCTGTACCACCTGTGCCTGTACCACCTGTGCCTGTATCATCTGGCATCGGAGCAGGAGGTGGAATTAAGTATAAGGCTGGCCCAGCAGATGGTGCTAATCCTGATAAGTCGGTTTTGATCTGAATTGTGCCAGCTTTACTGCCATTATCTTTATAGGCCACTTCCATAGTGCGTCGACGTATGACGCTTTCGACCTTGGCTTCCTTTAATGCGCTTATTAGAGTGGCAGTCGTTGACTTAACCCGCTGATTGGCCAATTGAGTTGCAATATTGGGCGCTGCCATACCTGCCAAGACACCGAGTACGACAAGAGTCACCATAAGCTCAACTAAGGTAAACCCTGAATTTGTTACCCGCTGCTTATACAATGTTTTTTTTATAGAAGCGCTCATATCACTACCCTGTTTATTAGCCAATTCTTATCATTGAACTTTTGATGCAGCAAAAGTCAAATGTTATGCGACCTACAAACATCTGCTTAACTTTTTATATCTAGCTACTTATAGACATCACCTATAATTGAGTGCTGCAATTTTCATTCCACTATATAAACGCTTGATTGATGCCAATTAACAGTTAAAACGTATTAATAACAGCGTAACGGGCTTTATATGAAACACAATGCATCATACTGCAACAATACCGTATGATTCAGTATACATAATTATTGTAATAAAAACACAACCTCTATAGTGAGGAGGTTATTTGTTTATACTGCCGTGTGCGAGTGCGTAGGCGGATAGATGATAGCGCTGCGTGTCCATAGTGACATTTTGGCCAGATAAGACTGTATCGGATGACACAGTAGAGGATGACTCGCATAAAGTACGAGCCAAAGCTTGTAGACTGGCTCCAGTGGTCGCCACGTCATCAAACAGCAAAAGGCGCTTGACGGGTGGTGGCTCAGTGAGCACAAAAGCATTGTCTAGATTGGTCAGGCGCTCAGCTCGTGTCAGACCCTGCTGGCTAACGGTGTCATCAATGCGCCAGGCACCGTGCCACAGGGGTATTTGCCAATGCTTAGAGAGATAAAGTGACAGGATAGTCACGGGATCAAACCCACGCTTGACCAGCCGGCTATCGGTAGTAGGCATAGGGACAATGACGCTGTTGCCACCATGACAGCCTGTTGGTCTGGGTAGCTGACGCAGTACATGCACAAGCAAGGGCAGCTTGGCCATGTCCTCAGCATGTTTGAACGCCCGAATGATTTGACGGATAGGATAGTCGTAATAGGTGGCGGCTTGAATGGACAGTGAGCTACCCGCGCTGATATCGACAGTGAAAGGCGCTGGGCACCACGCTATGCTGTCATGACAGTAGGTGCACAGCAGTCCTTTATTGAATCTGTCACACACACGACTTGTCAGTGAGGACGTGCTCGGTTGTGGCCGTGCCTGAGGTTGCAGGGCACTGGGATAGACATGGCACAGCTGACAGCGTAAGTTCAGATACTCTGCCAGCCATAAACCGCTTCGGTAGGGCGTCATAGACAACATCAGCGCTGACACTGATGATTAAGGCCCGATATCTTATAGTCCTTTCCAGTCATTGAGCATGATCCCAACCCCGATGGCGGTGTTTTTATGGTTATAGTCAATAATAGACTCGCCATAACCGTGGAACAGCTGTACATAGCCGTTTACGTTGTCTGCTAGAGGATAGAGATAGTCAATCTGAGCAGAGCCTTTTTCTGTTTTTGGATTAAAGCGTAGTGTACCGCTGAGACTGTGCCTGTTTTCAAAGTCATATAAAAACTTCACATCACCCATGCCCCAAAAGTCTTCGATATCTGGGTTATCGTCTTCATCACCACTTTCGGTCTTCACGCGTGCCCACAGACGTGGCACGATAGTGAGCTTGTCCCACTCAGCACCGCCCATGAGATAAACTCGGTTCCATGAGCGTGACAGCGGATCATCCTGACCATTTGAGTGGTGTATCGCCCCTGCCCCAAGCATACGTAAGCGCCCACCAAAGGGTAGGTCAGCGGTGACTGGCTGTGTCAAAAACACCTCTGGCTGATAATCAGTCGCACGAAACGGTCGAGAGTTGTCTTCATTATAGACCTGCCAGTGAGACTGCTGAGTATAACCAAACCAGACATCAGCACTGCTATCAAAGAGGTCTTCAGCGACCTTGGTTTTTACCGATACCTGCAATTTGAGCTCAGGGACACGCATCTCGTTTGGCGCAAATGTCTCTACCTCTTGAGTGGGCGTGCTTGGGTTGCGGTTGGGCTTGGCATTTAAAAATAGCGGCAGTACATACATAGGACGGTACGGTCTGGCTGCCCAAGTGCCGCTTTCACTGTTTTGATCCAGATCGTATGCCAAGCTTAGCGGCGTGTACTTACCAATATCGTTTTTACTGACGCCCACTGCTTCTAGTATTTGTTGGTCGTTGTTTTTGACCTGAAGCTCGGCAGCCATGGAGTTGTTGATATTCCCTTCAGAGAGGTGGCCTTCGGGCACCTCGTTTACAGCTACAGCGCTTTCAGACACAGGGTCTTCAGGTATGCGCTGTTGACTGACTCGCACCGTCTCTGCAGTTGCTACCGTATCACCTTGCATTTGGGTGATGTCTTCTGCCAATACCAGCTGCGGATTGCCTGAAAAGGTGCTTTTAAAGGTCTTGGCCAAGTCTAAAGGTTGTTTGGTGGTGGTAAAGCTTGGGGTCTTGCCTTGCTCTGCCACTTTATCGAAGCAAGCCAAACGTGCTGTCGCCAACTGTACTTGTGTACATTCAAAAAACAGCTGCGTCTGCTGAGCGACAAACTCATCACTGACCATGTTGTCATAATCGACAGGCTCATCGGGCTGCTGTAAACGCTGATAAATCACTTGTGGTGATTGGGCATCCATGTCTACGCTGTCTATGGCCAACTCAGTGCTGGCCTCGGCGTGTCCTTGAATGGCAAAGCAGGATAATGCCACACCGACGGCGATCGTTAAATAACTCTTAGCGCTTTGGGCAGCTGCCCTAGGAGCACAAACAGCAGTCGTACTTGAGCGTGTTGCCTGATGCGGTGAAACAATATGAGCAAACATAAAAGTCCTTTGTTTTACTGACGATATGGCCAGTAACTTTCTGAAGTCGCTATACTCGCATGATAGAGCATCAATGAGATAGGCTCTGATCTATGATTTAGCATTGTAGCGTTATTGTAATAAAAATACAGGCATTATACTAGCGTTATCAACATTATATGCAAGCCTTAACTGCTAGCAACTACCGCTCCACGTGTCAATCAATTCAGTCTATCGCAGGTCAGTCAATATGGTCAGCGCACTTTTATTTAAGGCAGCTAAATCACATATAAGGCATCTATAAAAAATCCAGCGCATTGCTAAAGGCAATACACTGGATCTGAGACAGAATAAGATGCAATATTTACCGGTAACGACGTATGCGCTGTAGGTTATTGATTGAGCGCCGTCAAGGTCTGCTCAAACTCTGAACGGCCAATCTCACCGACCTGCTGAGTCACCAACTCACCATCTTGATAGTACATCAATGCTGGCGGACCAAATAACTGATAATGTGCCAAAATAGCCTTTGAGTCTTCAGTAGTCTCTGTAATATCAAGTCTCACCAACTGCCAGTCTTGCATCTGCGCTGGACGATTGTGAAAAAGATTTTTATCCATAATACGGCACTCAACACACCAGTCAGCGGTCAAATCGACGATGACCTTTGGATGATTAGCGACGATGGTATCGAGCTCGGCCAGCGTGGTGATATGTTCATCTGAAGCGCTGTTATTGCTCACTTGACCATCGTTTGCTGACATCATCACTGGCGCTGCGCTCAGTGAGGCCAGTGGGTGTAAGCTATCATCATTGCCCAGTGCTGCGCCAATGATGAGCATGGTCGCCCAGATACCCACCACCAAACCTAGCGCTTGGGTCAACATTCGGCCCTTGCCCTGCCAGCTCCATGCCCAAGTTGCGACTACCATAAACCATAGCGCCCACACCATCAGCATCACAGGGGAGATAAATACCCGCTCGACCAATAGCAGCGCTACAGCAAATAATAGCAGCGCAAAGCCTTGTTTGACCCAGTTCATCCACTCGCCAGCCTTGGGCATAATCTTGCCTTGGGTCGCACCGATGATGATAAGTGGCACGGATAGGCCAAACCCAAGCATAAACAAGGCGGCAAACCCAAGCAGTGGACTACCAATGGTAGAGACCGCCAGCAGGGCACCAAACAATGGCGCAGACACACAAGGCGATACCACCAAAGCGGATAAAAATCCAGCCACCAAGCTGCCGCCGGTACTGCCAAGCTTACTATCTCCTGCTTGGCTGAGGCCTTGCAGCTTGCTACTGATGGCATGAGGCAGACGAATGCTAAACACCCCCAGCATATATAAAGCGAGCAGCACAAAAACAATGGCAAAACTGATCAGGATAACGGGGTTTTGTAACCAACCAATGATACCCAATGACTCACCAAACACGGCTATCACAGCACCGAGCAACCCGTAAGCCGTCGCCACCCCGATGGCGTAGCTGGTGGTCAAGATGACGCCTTTTTTGACCGTTGGGTTCTGCTGACGCGCCACGATATTGGCAACGATAGGCAACATCGGCAAGACACAGGGCGTCAGCGCCAAGCCCAAGCCCGCCAAAAACAACAGACCCAGCGCCAACCAAGGATGCTGCGCCAAGCCAAATGGATCAGCATCGACCAAACCAACGCCACCACCTGCGGCACTGCTACTTGTACTAGCAGTAGGGTTATCAGCAGCAGCCTCTACAGTGGTATCTGCCCCAGAGATGGTATTGGTCGCCGCTGCGTCAACCTCTAGCGCATCATAGTCGATGACATCACTGTCTACTCCGTCAGACTCTACTCCATCGTCAGCGCTGATATCAGCATTAGTAGTATCATCAGTAGCACTGTCTTCTTGCGGCGCTTGCGAGGGCGCAGCGGTCGGCATCTCAGCAGCGACAAACGAGGCAGCTGCAGAGGACGCTGCCACATTGACAGTGGTTTTAATCTTTTCTGGCGGGTAGCACAGGCCTGCTTTGGCACAACCCTGCCAACCGATGGTCAGCGCCGCATCCTCTATCGCCTTGCCACTGGTACTAGTCAAGATGGTGGTTGCCACCATATTGGCCTGATCAAACACGGGTACTTTCCCAAAAGTGGGGTCGTCGATCGTCACTGCCGTCTGATTATAGGTAAAAGGTGCAGCGCTCACACCATCGGGCAAACTTAGCTTTATTTTGTCTTTATAGACATAATGCTCAGGGGTAATATCAAAGTTGATCGCTAAGCGTGTGCCCTCAGCCGTCGACTGCGTGGTGTGGCCGACCTGAAAAGCCTCACTGACTGGCAAAAACTTCTGGGCGCTGCTTTGATTGTTGCCAAACAAGTCTCCCAAACTGACTGCTTGAGCAGGCGTTGGCAGTCCCAGCATCAACGAGGTACTGACCAAGGCTAAGGCCCATATATATGATTTTTTAGGAGAGGCTGGTTTTGACGTCATGTTAGACATGAAGAGCTACCTTTTTATGACTAATACCATGTTCAAAAAGTCCGATTAACTTTTGAACATGGTATAACTTTTTATGATTGATTCTTGAGCTGGTTGATGGTGAGCGGATTGGTGTGCAGCTAAAGACTGTTTATGCCACACCTACTACAAACGAACCACTGTAAAACAAATGCACTGTTACTGGAACGAATTTTTCTAGCTTGCTGTGCCTACACCGACGGATGCTGCAAAAAATTCATCCCAACTCCACTGTATCTTTTTCATATTAGACTGACTATATATTATGGCTTAGCAATATTGATCTTGGTTTTTATTTTTTCTGGCGGATAGCACAGTCCAGCTTTAGCGCAGCCTTGCCAACCGATAACGACGGGCGCATTTTTGGCACCTTTGCCATTGTTGGTGGTCAATGTGGTAGTGGCGAGCACGCTTTTTTGGGTAAATACAGGCACGCGCCCAAAGGTAGGATCATCAATGGATACAGGCGATTGATCAAAAGTAAAAGGCGTTGCACTTATCCCTTTAGGGAAAGTAGCAGTCAGCTTGTCTTTGTAGACGTAGTGCTCAGGAGTGATGTCAAACTTGATGGTTAATTGCGTCCCTTTAGCCGTGGCTTTGGTGCTGGTATTGACTTGAAACGCCTCATCGACAGACAAAAACTTAGAGGTGTTGGCACTACTGCCAAATAAATCGCTCAATCCAGCGGCATGGCTAGGGACAGCACTCAAGGTCGCACTGGCTAAAAACAAAGCCAGTAAAGAAGGCTTGGCAGCGGACGTAAAGCTGGGGTTGATGATTAGAGACTTGATGGACATAGAAGTTACCTTTAATTGTCAGAGCATATTGCAGATTTTTGCAGCGTTATGGCTGATATGAGCAATAAAAAATCAATCAATAACAGATTATTGATTGATTGTGAGCCGTCAATGATTGTGAGCCGCGCTACTTAAGCCCGCTACAGTTGAGCATAAATATCAGCGTCCAAACCTTCACCGCCTTGCTGCCCATCTGCCCCCAGAGAAAACAGATCATACGGCTTGCCCTCACTCCCAGGCGCCACATACTGTAGCTCGTTTTCCCAGCCGTCGGTTGGATAACCGCCTTTAATATAGCCCCCTTCAGGATAGTTCTTGGCATCCGAAGGCGGTGTGGTCAGCGCATCTAGACCCTGAGCTGTGGTTGGATAGCGGGCGTTGTCTACCTTATACATATCCAGAGCATTGGACACCGTCGCCAGCGCCGTCTCTGTGGTTTTGACACGGGCTTTATCGCTTTGTCCGACCACCTTTGGCACCACCAGACCGGCAAGAATGGCCAAAATGACAATCACTACCATAATCTCTATCAGAGTAAACCCCGACTGGTTTGAGTGTTTGCTTGGCGCTATCTTACGCTCAATCATAGCTGGTTTTTGCTGCTGGTCTTGCATCATAGACTGGTTTCTTGTATTTGCTTGATATCGGTTTTTCATGGTCATCATTACTGTCTTCATCGTTATAGGTAAGTACCACCAGATCAGCTGCACGCTCAATTGGTAAGCAATGATCACTATAGACCATGATATTATATTTATCTACCATTAGAGACAGATTCTACAAGTCACTAACGTCTATTAAGTACGTCGTACTATTTAGCCATCTGACATGGCAGATCACACTGCGCTTTGTGTTAGATGATGACAGCACAGTCGCTATAACGAACCCAGTGCTTTATCATCCAGCGCCGTAAAACCACGTCCTTCTAGAGCGTAGATATCAGGCGTCATCTGTTGTCACCTAAGATTGAACATGCCTTGATAACCAA
>NZ_JAGBKM010000025.1 GCF_017498085.1 Psychrobacter coccoides | reverse complement strand
AATAAAGAGGAAATACCCATGGCAAAGGCCAAGTTTGAACGCAACAAGCCCCACGTCAACGTCGGCACCATCGGACACGTTGACCACGGTAAAACCACCCTAACAGCCGCTATCGCAACCGTAGCAGCCAAAGCCTCAGGCGGCGAAGCCAAAGACTACGCAGCCATTGACTCAGCGCCTGAAGAAAAAGCACGTGGCATCACCATCAACACCTCACACGTAGAGTATGACACCGAAACCCGTCACTACGCCCACGTTGACTGCCCAGGTCACGCCGACTACGTCAAAAACATGATCACTGGTGCCGCTCAGATGGACGGCGCAATCTTAGTCGTATCAGCCACTGACGGCCCAATGCCACAAACCCGTGAGCACATCCTGCTATCACGTCAGGTTGGCGTACCCTACATCATCGTCTTCATGAACAAATGTGACCTAGTAGACGACGAAGAGTTGCTAGAGCTCGTAGAAATGGAAGTACGTGAACTTCTAAACGACTACGACTTCCCAGGTGACGACACCCCAATCATGAAAGGTAGTGCCACCCAAGCCCTAAAAGGCGACGACGGCAAATACGGCGAACCAGCAGTTCTAGAACTACTAGAAACCCTAGACACCTACATCCCAGAGCCAGAGCGTGACGTCGACAAAGCATTCCTAATGCCAATCGAAGACGTCTTCTCAATCTCAGGTCGTGGTACCGTTGTTACCGGCCGTGTTGAATCAGGTATCGTACGCGTTGGCGACGAAATCGAAATCGTCGGTATCCGTGACACCCAAAAAACCACCTGTACTGGTGTTGAGATGTTCCGTAAGCTTCTAGACGAAGGTCGTGCTGGTGAAAACTGTGGCGTACTACTACGTGGTACCAAGCGTGAAGACGTCCAACGTGGCCAAGTACTAGCGAAGCCAGGTTCAATCACCCCGCACACCAACTTCGACGCCGAAGTATACGTACTATCGAAAGAAGAAGGTGGTCGTCACACGCCATTCCTAAACGGCTATCGTCCACAGTTCTACTTCCGTACCACTGACGTGACTGGCGCAATCCAGCTACAAGACGGTACTGAAATGGTTATGCCAGGCGACAACGTTGAGATGAGCGTAGAGCTTATCCACCCAATCGCTATGGATAAAGGCCTACGTTTCGCTATCCGTGAAGGTGGCCGTACTGTAGGTGCTGGTGTGGTAGCTAACGTTAAAAACTAAATGATACTCAGCGTAAGCTGATGAAGGTATTGATTAGTGAAAAGCCATCCTTTATAGGGTGGCTTTTTTTTGGCTATCATAAGATGACTGAATAACAATAGAGGGATAAGCTGTGTTTACTGTAGACAATATAAATACATTAGCAAGCACTGCAACAGAGCTAGCGTCTTTAATACAGGCAGTAGCAGCTATTGAAGACAGGGTGCAGCCACAAGATGCTTGGTGTGTTCAATCAATGACTGATTTACTTGAGCAAGATAGCATCAATATGCTCATTGTTTATGATAAAAACGGTAAAAAAGAAGCCGCTCAATACAAGGTCATCGGCTATTGTCTTTATCAAGTCGTTTTTGAGCAAAGTGAGATTTTACGCATTGGCACTCATCCTGACTATCAGCGTCAGGGTGTGGCGACCCACATGTTTACCGAGTTAAATACAGTACTCAAGCAGAGTAAAGTAGCACACTTAATGTTAGAGGTGCGGGCAGATAATAAAGCGGCCATTGCACTGTATGAGCGACAAGGCTTTAGTATCATTCACCAGCGCAAAAACTACTATCAACTGCCACAGCAAGCGGCCGTTGATGCTCTAATTATGCAGCTGATGTACCCTTGATGATGAATAAAACAGATGATATTTAGCGAGTATTATGGATCGGTTGATGGCGTTTTTTGACATATCTCATGAGGCATATAATGGCTGTCTGCTTTCATACGCTCAAGAACTTCAATGCGTTCACTTAACAGCTCAACCATAACATTGATATTGGCCTGTTGTTTTTTTACTTGTGTCAGTTTTTGTTGGGTGAGGGTCAGCTGTAAGTCGATGTCCAGTTGGCCGTCGTAATAATCATTGAGGCTATCTCTGATTTCAGTGAGAGTAAATCCGATGGCTTGGGCGCTTTTGATCAGCTCAATACGCTCAATACATTCAGGATGGAACTCAGTATAAAGTCGTGACCCTGCCTGGCGTTTGCGAGTGCGCAACAGACCCAGTTGGTCATAATGGCGGACGGTATCTTTGGTAGTATTCGCTTTTTTTGCCAAGGTACCGATTAATAAGTATGATGTCTCAAGTCCCATAAATAAGGCCCTAGTATAGTCCATGAAAAGTAGGGTTAAAGTCGCTACACTTGTCATGCCATAATATCGTCAGTCTGAAATAAAATCGACACACTTATAGGATCAGTGCTATTAAAATAGGTTTTACCTGCATGCTGTGTCTATACTGACTAAAGCTGCACGAAGCCTATACCAATAGCGCTGTTATGCTTCTATATTGAATTTACTATAATTATAGTCAGCGATTGGCCTGCCAAGGCTTTGAGGTGTTGAGCATCGCAGTCGCTAAAGGCTGATGACTGTTTGGTCGCCAAAGTGTAGAGCGGCCGCTGATAAGAGTATCAAGCTGTGCCAAAAACTGAGCACGTGGCATCGTAATGGCACCTAAGCTCATCAAGTGTGCATTGGGCAGTTGACAATCAACGAGCGCCACACCGCTTTGTTGACATAGGTGCATCAAGCCCCAAAAAGCAAGCTTTGAGGCATTGGAGGCACGGTGAAACATAGACTCGCCAAAATAAATATTACCTATTTTTAGGCCATATAAGCCACCAATAAGTTGCCCCTCACTATTCCAAACTTCTACACTATGAGCGAATCCATGTGCCTGTAGCTCAGTATAAGCGTCGATCATCTCCTCATGGATCCAAGTGTGCTCGCCTTCAGGCAGTCCATTACTGCGTGGCAAGCTACAAGCGTGTATGACCTCATCAAAAGCTTGATTGAGCGTGAGTTGCCAACGTTCACGCTTAGCTTGGCGACGTAATGATTTGCTCGGTTGATAGTCGCTTGGTATGATGACACAGCGTGGTTCTGGGCACCACCAGGCGATAGGCTCGCCCTCATTGAACCAAGGAAACAACCCTTGAGCGTAGGCTGAGATCAATGTCTCAGGTGCCAGATCACCACCCATAGCAACGATGCCAACCCCCTCAGGGTCTATTACCTGAGGATCTGGAAAGTCATAACGCCCAAGACTTTTTAGGGTCTCGGACGTAATAGGGGTGCCACTGTTTTTTGAAACGTCATTCATTTAGGCGTGTTTATCAGCGGTTAACGTTGAGGCATACGTATGATCGGTCGCTGTCGCTTCGCCAATAGCATCGAGGTATTTTTCGGCATCAAGTGCGGCCATACAACCCGTACCTGCTGAGGTGATGGCTTGACGGTAAACATGATCGGCGACGTCGCCTGCAGCGAATACACCGTCAATACTCGTCTGAGTAGCATTGCCATTTAAGCCGCTATTGACGATGATATAACCGTCTTGCATCGCTAGCTGACCCTGAAACAAGTCGGTGTTGGGCTTATGGCCAATCGCCACAAACATCCCCATGACATCTAATGTTTTGGTACTACCATCTTCGGTAGAGGCAATGACGACACCATTGACACCTGAATCATCACCAACCACTTCCTTTACGGTATGGTTCCACTCGATCTTGATATTGCCGTTTTTGGCTTTTTCAAACAGTTTATCTTGTAGGATTTTTTCTGAGCGCAAGCTGTCACGACGATGCACAAGGGTGACCTCAGAGGCGATGTTTGACAGATATAAGGCTTCTTCGACCGCAGTATTACCACCACCGATAACGGCGACTTTTTGGTCTTTATAAAAGAAACCGTCACAGGTGGCACATGCTGAAACCCCAAGACCTCTGAATTTTTGTTCGGATTCAAGTCCTAGATACTGAGCAGAAGCACCAGTTGAGATAATCAAAGCATCACAGGTATAGTTGCCACTATTACCTGTCAGCTGAAACGGGCGCTGATTTAAGTTTACTTCGTTGATATGGTCATAGACCAGCTCAGTACCGAAGCGCTCAGCATGATCTTTCATACGCTCCATGAGTGCAGGACCTGTTAAGTCATAAGCATCGCCAGGCCAGTTATCGACATCAGTAGTGGTGGTCAGCTGCCCGCCCACTTCCATACCAGTAACCATGACTGGCTTTAAATTGGCGCGTGCAGCATAGACAGCAGCAGCGTATCCTGCAGGTCCTGAGCCCAAAATAATGAGTTTTTCATGGCGAGCGTCTGCAGCTGTGCTCAAATTATCAGTTGCCATAGGGATTCCTTATTAGATGTAGAGGATTGGAGTGTTATTCTAAGGTCTATTCAACAGACCCTGATAGTTAATGATACTAACATAAGGCCAGACTCTATAAAGTACAAGTTTGATAAAATGAATATCAGTATTATTAGAACTAAAGTATGCTCAATAGGCCCTAAGGTTGCCACTCACTCATAGATTCGTTATGGATGTGTTTTATTGCACAGTTTATTTAAATCCCTGTCGCCACTCGAGCTATGTATTTGTTATTATAAGAGGTTATCCAGGCATGAGTTGGCAGGCACTTAGCATTTTTAAGGTACAGTCGATTCACTCTAAAAATGACCTAGCGTTACTGGGATAAACTTTACTTGTAGGCTGTTATCTTTTGATGCTGTGTAACTGTGTTTTAAAAGCAAGCCTCCCAGTAGCCCGCTTAAATCTATAACCACTTTATTTTGCACTGACTTTCGTGTTAGTAATTATTGGTAACAAGGCAGATCTTACGTGATATCAGCACCGCTTATTGAGTATTTAAAAAAAGGAATATTTACCTTTCTTGGGGTCATTCTGGCAGTATATCTGTTTGTTATCTTGCTGACTTATACAGGCAATGATCCCAGTTGGTCACATATCAGTAGTGATATGACGACCATTAATAATATGGGCGGTGCCACAGGTGCATGGCTATCGGATTTATTGTATCGTTTTTTTGGTTTTGGGGCCTGGTGGCTACTGGTTTTTTTGGTATACGAGTCAATTTTGATCTGGTGGGACAATAAGCCTACTTTTTGGCTACTGCGATTGGTTGCTTATGTCTTTTTATTATTAAGTAGTAGTGCGCTGTTTGCACAATTGGTTGCTCTGATTCAACAAGTAGCGGACCCTATGGCATCAGGGCTGCAAGGTGTGGCAGGAGGTATAATCGGGCTTGAGTTGCAGGCACGTTTAGCCCAGCTGTTATCACAATGGGGCAATGTGCTGTTTTTGACGGTGTTTGCTATTATTACTGCGACCTTTGCTTTTAATATTCATTGGACAGCGCTATACCGTAAGTTTGTCGCATTAACATGGTTTGGTTCTGGTGTGAGAGACGAAAAGGCTGAGCGCCCTAAAAACTATCATGACCCAGCGCAACCAGATCAGTATGCATCAGAACATGCATCAGAATTAGAATCCGCTGAGGCGAGCACGCCAAAAGAGGCGAGCAGGTCTGGGCAATTACCACTTGATTTACCAGATGTCGAGCAAGAGCAGACAGCAGATATGAGTGGTCGCTTTGGTGGCGTGTTAACAGATTTTTTGGCGAAGTCAGGGCTTGGAGCAAGTGTAAAAGCCTCTCTTGCCGCTGAAGCAGCAGCCACTCAAAAATCTCAAGAAACCTTCAATGAGGCGGTACCATTCGAAGCAGCTGATACTACTCAGACCTCTGCTAGCACAGGAGTCAGCAATACAGATACTACAGCATCGGCGATGACTGCGGCAGCTCTCAAGGTAGAGCCGAGCTTTGCATGGAATGACGACAATATAGTCGATGACTTGTTATCAAAGGAAAAACAAGCAGCACAAGTTCCTCATCAAAGTACTGTGGATCCCATACCGGCCGATGTGGCTCATGCCTCCGATCTCGATGGATCAGCTCTTACAGTAGCTGATAATGTTGGTACAGATGCAGAGACCTATAACGAACAACGGCATGACGAGCAGCAAATCGCCACTGCACAGCACGTCCAAGCTATACAGAGCCCAGTGAGTGATGAGTCCGTTAAATCTGATCAGTCAGACAGTATGGCTGATACCCATATCCACTCTCACTCTCATTCAAATGGTACGCCTGTTACTGATAGCAGCACCCTAGATATAACGGCGACAGTCGATGAGTTAGCAGACACTTGGCTGGCAGAGCATGATACAGCGCCGTCACTAACGGCAGACGATAGCATGAGTAATGCTCAAACTGAGCCTGCTTCTGCTTTGGCTACAAGCACCAAACTAATGAGCAGTCAGTCACAAGAGTCTGCCAAACAACCACAGTACAGTGATAAGTCGCAAGCGCAAGATATACTGGCTGTGGATACGCTAGCACCTTCTACGACATCATCTGTCGATATGACGCCTACCAACACGCCGCCTGCCGATCCAAAAGCTGCGCCAATCGTAGCAGATCATAATACGGTTAAAGAAACCAAGTCGATGACAGCCGCCACGCCAACGATTCGTTTTGATGTACCGGATGATGGCAGTAGCAATCACATTACTGATATGATGCCAGAGGATACGGCAGCGAATGAGACGCCAGTATTACCTGATATCAGCGATGATACTGCCTTTGCTCAGCGCTCTCGTGCGATGCAAACAGCAGAGTATCGTGATAGCCTTCCAGCTATTCCAGAGCTGTCTATTCTCGATAGACCCGATCCCGATCGTAAGCCAAGTTATACGGTAGAGGAGCTAGAGCAGCTATCAGAGCTGTTAGAAATTAAACTGCAAGAGTTCAACGTCAAGGCGGAAGTGGTCAACGCCATACCGGGTCCTGTCGTGACTCGTTTTGAAGTGGATCTGGCTGCCGGTGTCAAAGCCAGCAAGGTGACTGGTATCTCACGTGATTTGGCACGCTCCTTATCTATGGCGTCGTTGCGTGTGGTCGAGGTCATACCCGGCAAACCCTACATCGGTATCGAGGTACCGAATAAAAAACGTGAAATGGTACGCTTGATTGAGCTACTAAATACTGATAAATATAAAGATCCCAAAGCGCAAATCAGCATGGCAATGGGTAAGGATATCGGAGGCAATCCCATCATTACCGATTTGGCTCGTGCACCGCATATGTTGGTCGCTGGTACCACAGGATCGGGTAAGTCAGTATTGGTCAACTCCATGCTGTTGTCCATGCTGCTCAAATACACGCCCAATGAGTTACGACTTATCTTAATTGATCCCAAGCAGTTGGAGCTTGCCAACTATAACGATATTCCGCATCTGCTGACACCGGTAGTTACCGATATGACGGAAGCCGCCAGCAGCCTGTCGTGGTGTGTGGCTGAAATGGAGCGTCGCTATCAGCTGATGAGTCTCCTCAAAGTGCGTAAGCTTGATGAGTTCAACAAAAAGGTACGAGCGGCTGAAAAAGCGGGCAAACCCATGCTCGATCCTTTATGGCGACCTAATGACAGCGTCAGTCTTGACCAAGCACCCAAGCTTAAAACGCTGCCGATGATCGTCATCGTCGCTGACGAGTTTGCTGATATGATCATGCAAGTGGGTAAGCAAGCCGAAGAGCTGATCACTCGTCTGGCACAAAAATCACGGGCGGCGGGTATCCATCTGATGCTTGCCACTCAGCGTCCTTCGGTAGATGTCATTACCGGCTTGATCAAGGCTAACATTCCTGTGCGAGCGGCTTTACGTGTCAACTCTAAAGTTGATTCACGTACTATCCTTGACAGTGGCGGCGCAGAGGATATGCTGGGTAATGGTGATATGCTGTTTTTAGGTCCAGGTCAGATTGAGCCTGATCGTGTACATGGGGCTTATGTCAGTGACGAGGAGGTCAACCGCGTCTGTGATGCGTGGCGTGAGCGCGGCGCACCGGACTATATTGATAATATGGCTGGTAATTTTGAGTTGACCAGCTCTGGCGGTGGTAGTACGGGCAGTGCCTCTGGTGAAGATGATGATCTGTATGATGAGGCAGTAGCATTTATCATGGAAACTCGAAAAGTATCTGCCTCCAGTATCCAGCGTAAGTTTAGTATTGGTTATAACCGTGCGGCACGTATCGTCGACTCCATGGAAGAGGCGGGACTTGTCAGCGCTATGGGCAAAGGTGGTAAGCGTGAGCTGCTGATGTGATATGGTCATACCAGCTCAAAGTGGTTTTGTCCTAACAGTAAAAGGCGAGTTGCGAGTGTGACTCGCTTTTTTATGAAAGCAACATACTGAAAATAAATAAAGACAAGGAAGATGTTTTATGTTTAAAGAATACACCCAATATGATGCGCTAGGACTGGCTGCACTTGTGAACTCAGGGGAGGTTAGTGCAAAAGAAATGCTAGAGGCAGCGATTGCACGTGCCAATCAGTTAGACCCTAAACTAAATGCCATTATCCACCGTTTCGACGAGCGAGCTTATCAAGCGGCGCAAGCAGGATTGCCAGCAGGAGTATTTCACGGCGTGCCATACTTGCTCAAAGACTTGTCTTTTTATTTTGAAGGTGAGCCGATAACCATGGGCAGCCGTAGTGTCAATGTCATTAACACTTATGACAGTGAAATCGTTAAACGTATGAAAGCAACGGGTGTCAACACTTTTGGGAAGACCAATACTCCTGAATTTGGTTTGATTATTACCACAGAACCCAAAGCCCATGGTGCGACTCATAATCCGTTTAAAAAAGGCTATAGCTCAGGTGGATCATCAGGTGGTAGTGCCGCTGCGGTCGCAAGTGGTATCGTACCTATGGCAGGTGCCGGTGATGGCGGTGGCTCGATACGATTTCCTGCCGCATGGTGCGGTGCTGTTGGACTAAAGCCCAGCCGTGGGCGCAATCCATTGGGACCAGCATTAGCAGAAGGTTGGGATGGTGCGGTAGCTGACCATGTCATCACTCGTAGCGTCCGAGACAGTGCGGCCATGCTTGATGCGACCAGTGGTAGTGAGGTCGGCTCGCCCTATGTCATTGCACCGCCTGACGGCACTTTTTTGGAAGCAGCCATGCGAGCCCCACGACCACTAAATATTGCGCTGCATCAGCAGCCCTTGGTGGCCAATACAGTAGTGGATAAAGAAGTGCTTAGAGTACTAGAGCAAACCGCTAAACAGCTAGAAGCAATGGGACATCGAGTCACTCCTGCTGAACCAAAGATTAATATCGAGAAGTTTTGGCATGACTTTATGGTGGTGGTTTGTGCACATACCGCTTTTACTATTGATAATATTGAGCACTGCTTTGGTGCCGAACATATACAGAACCTTGAGCCGCAGACATATAATATGGCGCTCCTTGGGCGATCCTTATCAGCAGTTGACTTGGTACATGCCAAGCAAGGCTGGCACGATAGCCAGTACCAAACTGGTCAGATGCTTACAGAGTACGATATGATCCTGTGTCCAACGGTTCCAACGCCTGCGGTCAAACACGGTGTCCTACCCCCAAGCTATAAAGATGAGCTACTGATGCGCAGTGCTGAGGTGCTGAATAAAGGCATTAATATGGGTAAGTATGCCTTTAGCTCAGGCATGATTGAGAAGCTCAGTCATCCTGTGCTCAGCAAAATGGCATTTACATTGCTAGGTAATGTCACAGGCTTACCGGCCATATCTATTCCGGTTGGTATGAGCAAAAAAGGCTTGCCTATCGGTATGCAGCTGATCGGGCGTATGAATGATGAGACGACGTTATTAAGCGTGGCAGGAGAGATGGAACGGGCGGGTTTATTTACCAAGCCAGCTTTTGCAAAGTAGTCTAAATTGAGATAAAGCTAATCAAAGCGGTAGATATCCATCCCTAAACTATGATGCGCCATGCTTTCATGAATGACATTCACCCGCTGACCTGCGCCCAAGGCAAAAAACAAAGGCAGCAGATGCTCATCACTAGGATGGATATCTCGGTAATTAGGATACTGTTGCCAATCTAGGGCTGATGGGATGTCTGACTTTAGTTGTCTTAGGAGCCATGATTTAAAATCATGAGCGCTGTCATCAATACTGTCAGCGCCCCATTGCATCGCTTGCAAATTATGAGTGATATTACCCGAGCCAATGATCAGTATCTGCTCATCACGCAAGCGTGCCAACTGCGCTCCGAGCTGATAGCAAGCGACGCTATCATAAAATCGTGGCAAAGATATCTGCACGATAGGCACATCAGCTTCTGGGTACATATGTATCAGCGGTGACCAAACCCCATGATCACAGGCCCGTACCGGATTGACACTACAAGCGATACCCTGTGCGCTTAGCTGCTGCGCCAATGACTCAGCCAGCGCTGGGTGACCTGCTGCTGGGTATTGCAACTGATGTAACTTAGGATCGAACCCCGAAAAGTCGTGCCACGTTTTAGGTTTGGGGTTGCTACTGATTTCAAGCTTAGCGGACAGCCAGTGTGCAGACATAATCACAATAGCACAAGGCTTAGGCAGGTTCTGACCGATACGAGCCAGTGCATTGGTGGTGGCTGATTGCTCGATAGCCAAAGTTGGTGCCCCATGTGAGATAAACAATGCAGGTAAGGAGGCTGCATGGTTCAGTCCAGACGGTGCATTATCCCACGCCCCTGCCGCCGTGATAGGCATGGCAGGGTTAGCATCAGCTAGAGGCTGATAGGACGAGATTGATTTGATAGGTTTAGGATAGCTCATGCACCCTGTATTAGGGCATTTGCTATTATTTCAATCTATAGTGCCAATAGCGAGTATGTTTAGCCTGCATCTCAATGATTCGATACCACCTAATTACCACGATGATACGGGTGGTTGTGATTGATACTCATGGCCCTATAGAGCTGCTCCATAAGAATCACACGTACTAAGGGATGAGGAAGGGTAAGTGCCGACAACGACCACTTCATATCTGCCTGTGCCAGTACTTCCTGTGAGACACCATCTGCACCGCCAATGACCAAAGCGATATCATCACCTTGTTGCATGGCATCTGCCAGTTTATCGGCCAACCCCTCTGTCGAGAGCATTTTACCTTTGACATCGAGCACCCACAATCGCTCTCGTCCAGCGGTATTGTGAGCGGCTAATAGCGCCTGACCTTCTTGCTGTCGATACTGAGCCAGATTGGCATCGGAGGGGTTTTTGGCACGTTTGGCTGCAGCAAGCTCGACAAGCTCGGTGCTAAGCATGGGCTGGATACGTTTGTAGTATTCATCAAAGCCTGTTTGTACCCAGTTCGGCATTTTATTACCGACCGTTAATAGACGTGCTTTCATTGATATTGATCCTTTATTGTCTATGTAGTGCTACAGGTTAAAAATCTAATCCGTTAATGGCGCTAACGTCTCAGACACGGTGTCTGTCATTGGTTGGCTATCAGGCTTGGTAATGATCGTGAGCTTGGCATCAGACTCAAATACAATGGCCTCAATGTCATTGAAGCTGCGTACACCGTCAGCGCGCATGGCACATTCGAGCTCTTGGCGAGTCAGGCGCTCAGCACGCATGGCCTCTGGCAAAAACTGCCCTTGATAAAAAACAATCCGAGGCTCTGATAAGATTACGTTGCTAAACTGTGGAGAAATAGAGGCATATTTAGTGACCAAAAACTGCAATACATAGAGGACTATAATTGACGACGCCCCTTCGATGAAGGGAATGTTTTCAAGCAAAATAGTACTGGCACCCAATGAGCCAATCATGACGGTGACCACCCAATCAAAGTTGTTGAGCTGAGAGGTAGACCGCTTGCCGGAGACTTTGGTGATAATGACAATGAGAATGTAGACCAATACTGCTGTAAGAACAATGCGCCCAAGCTTGTCTATATCATCAAAAAATAGCATATCCATAGTGTTGGCTCCCTAATCTGACAACGTGAACGTGGTTTGCTGAATAAACACAATCTAAAGTTAGCCTAACGGATTTTGTTGATAAATGGTGCAGCGTTTTTGTAGTGCCTTGTCGAATCTATGAGCTCAAATACTGTGGCGCTGTGGGTCAAGCAGACGATTGACTGCCCAGATGCTAAGACGAGCGCTCACTAAGGTAAGTAGCACAATCATCACCAATGCAGATACCAAAGGCAGGGGTTGTTGTTTGGTCATCTCGATCAACACCGCACGACTGGCATCATCAAACAACCACAGCCACAATGCTAAAAAGTAAAGAGCCGTCAGTAGCCAAACGGCGAGGATACCGCCTAACATCAACCGATTGATCTCCTGTCTATTGAGTGCACGCTGCTGATGTTTGATAAATTTATGGACAGCGATATAGGCACCCAAAAACAGCGAGAGGACGGTGACCAGCTGCGAGCTGAGTGCCAGCTGAGTTTGAATCATCATAAACAGACTGCTAGCAAGCACATAACCTATCGCAAAATATCCCACATATCTTGCTAGTCTGATAGCTGGCTGCTTAGACTGTGGCAGTTGAGCTTTACGCTTGCGAAGGTTGGGCGTCATACGTGACATAAGCTGACCCTGATAAAAGGTAAAAGGTAAAAAGGAAACAAACATACAAGCACAACACTGATTACGATCAGTGCTGCGCTGTCCAATCAAGCATGGCATCGAGTACAGGCCTAGCAGTATAGGGATTTAACGCATGCTCAGTGTTGATGAGTCCAACAACCACGTAGTCTTGTCCCGACAAGCCTTTGACATAACCCGCCATCGAGGTGACATTGTTTAGCGTGCCTGTCTTTATCCACGCACGGCCGATAGCCGCTGACCTAGGTAAGCGTTTGCTATGAGCAGCGATCGTGCCACTGACGCCAGCGACGCCCAGTGAGTTGATATAAGCATCAAAGCTTGGGTGATGATAGGCGTGATTCAGTAGCTCGCTTAAGTTTTCGGCTGTTATGGTGCAGTTACGGCACAGCCCTGAGCCATTGGTTAGATATGGTGGTGGGGTGCTTAGATTGGTTTGCCACCACTGGGTCATGGTCTGCAATGCAGCGGGGTAGCTTGTCGTTGTCGGTTTTCCGAACTGGTATAAGCTGGTAGCCTGATTGGTATCCGCTTTATGCTTCATACTGTCAGTGTCTGCAGGGCGGTTTTTTACTTGCTGATAATCATCGTGATTGTAAGCTGCCAGTGAAAGTGCGACTTGCTCAGTCATGACATTGTTAGAAAAGTGATTGATATCATAAATCTGTTTTTTTAGACTCAAAGAGGGGTAGCTGACAAGCGGTAACGGCGAGATGGGCAACGCCGCTAAGCCTTTGCGTTGGTCTTGTGCAGCTGTTGAGCCATACGGTGCCTCTTGGGCGATGACCTTACCCTTGAGTGTATTACCCAGCGCTTGCCATTTACCCGCAAGCACTCGAGCAGCGAAATCTTTGGCATCAGGATAGGCGACATAAAACATATGCTCACCGCAGCTGTTTGGTAAGTCGTTATTCAGGGTTAGTTTGGTGCGCTGCCATTGTGGCGCTAAGCTATAACGCGCCTGCCCACAAGCCGCCGAGCGTATGTTTATCTGGTCGGGCAGTTGGTAGTCTGCCAGTGTCGGCGTATAGGTCAGCTGTGCTTTCGTGTTGGTTAGCGGATAGCTTTTGATCCCAATACTATTGAAATTAACCAAAAACCCATCAGGGCTAGCGTTATAAGGGCGTAGGGGTGCATTGTCAAAAGCGGCAGGGTCTTTGCTCACTTCACGAAAGACGGCACTATCGATAATAATATCACCATTGATATGGCGAATACCGGCTTTTTGTACATGATAAAGCAGCTGCCCTAAGCGCTCGTGTGTCATCTTGGGGTCACCGCTGCCTTGAATGATCAAATCTCCATATAGACGCTCGCCAACGATCAGTCCTGTGTGGTAGATGCGAGTATGCCAGACAAAGTCGGCGCCTAAGGTATCGAGAGCGATAAAGCTAGGGACGAGCTTCATGGTGCTGGCAGGGGTGCGTGCGATATTTGCTTGGTGACTGAGCTTAGCGGCTACCGAATGAGTGGTAGAGCTACTGTCCTTGTCATGCTTGACGATGGTGGTCACTTCGCTGGTCAGTAGCGTGGGAGTGCTCTCTATACTTTGATACGTATAGGCGTCATCAGTATAAGCATTTATTTGGCGCTCTCGTTGTTCAATCGCTTGTTTTTTGACCTGAATGGTTGGACGGTCATCTTCTGTGCTGACTGTTTTTGTTTCGCTTGCAGTGACTACTGGTGTCGGGCTCGTGCTTGATGTCGGTGTAAGGTTGTCACTGTCATGGTCTGCATCGTTATGAGTGTCGATAACCTCTATCGTGGCTGGCAGTCGACTGCTACTTTTATTAGCAATCGGGGTGACCACAATACTAATATCAGCAGGCGTTAACTCTGCCCGCAACAAGGCAGTTTCGATGGCTTCTGGTAAGGCAGCTTGGGTGTATAGCGGCATTAAAACCGCCATCACGACTAACGTAAGCTTTGATAAGTGTTTGTAAGGCTGGCTAAGTGCTCGCCGGTGTGCGTAAGGAGGAGGTGTGATGGTCATTGTAGAGTCATTATCAAGTTGAGCGTAAGACTGCAGGAGCAGTTTGTCTGCAGGTCGCAAAAACCAGTTATCTTAACATGAGTCACTGGTTTAGCGCAGCTATTAGGTCAGCGTATTTAATATTCGTCTCAAAAAGCAGGACTAGCGGTATCAAGCTCACTGAGCCAACGAGGTGTATACCTACACTCGTTTTTCTTGTACCGTTAATTGTGCAGAGGATGTTGTTGCTTAGCGTACGTGCAAAAACGCCATTGCTGTCATCACAGCATCATTATAAGCATCGTGGAGGCCAAGCTCAGGGATATTATAGTGCGCAAGGATACTATTTAGATGCTGCGATTGACCAGATAGCCCTTGAGTTTGACCACTCATACGCCGACTATATAGATGCCGCACATCGATAATTTGGTTAGGTAAGGTCGTGCCCATATAGTGTTTGCTTAATGGATTTAAAAACCCGGTGTCTATTTGTGGGCAGAACCCCACTATGGGCCGATTATCAATAAAAGGCAGTAGTAACGCCATCATCTCATCATAGCTCATGCCATTTTCAACATCAGCGGTACGTAGACCATGAATCACGATGGTATCACGATCAGGCATCACAGGTGGCCGACACACCAGATGCAGGCCGTTACCGGTGTCAATGGTATTGCTATTGATATGAATAGCGGCGACGGATAATAAATGGTGTTTTTTAGGGTTTAGCCCTGTCATCTCACAGTCGATGGCCACCCATTGATCGGCCGCTGGTTTGGTAAACATCGACTCAAGCTCTGGCCGCTTTAATTGCGACTTTTGCCAAGAACAAGACAGTTTTTTGAGCCAACTCATAAGGTTGTTATCCTTTTAAAATTCCAACTTATAATGCAAGGACAACTGGTTTTTAAAGCTTTTCACCACCGCCAGACATTCTTTAAACAAGTCACGCTCAAGGGCGGATAAGGTCGTGGGGTCTATTTGCCGTGCGTGTTTGTCGTTGGTAGATAGGGCGACAGAAAGCCGCTGCGCCATAAAAAACTCCAGTGCTTCTTCGAGCGTATCCGCACGATCCTTAGTTAGGGCTCGAGCTTGTACCAAGGCCTTGAGGCGATCTTTAGTACTGGGCACTTGTAAAATATCATACTCTAAAGCCATGGCTCGAATACCATGTACCAATGGAAAGATGCCTGCTTTTTTGAGATCGATATCGTTAGAGCTCGGTTTGCCGCCCAGTAAAGGCACCAGTTTTTGCCACCACTGATTGACATCCCCGAACTGTAGCGCTGCCCGTGCGAACTGACGGACAAACATGGGATCTGACTGCCTATGGGCGGTTTTTAGATGCTCACGCACTTCGGTCAATAATGACTCATCACCACAGACATACTCAGCATCAAGAATGGCTGAGATATAGATACTGTGCATGGGATCGGTGTTTTTAAACCATGTGCTCACTTGTTTTTTGAAAGGGGTAATCTGCTGTCGCCACATCGGATTATTCATCATAATATCGCCATCACACAGCGGGTAGCCTAGCGTCGCTAGCTGAGTATTAAAGGTATCAGCAAACACAGCCAAATCAGGGTGGGAGTAACCTTCACGAATGATAAGGGCGTTATCTTGATCGGTACGCATGATTTGCTCACCGCGGCCTTCTGAGCCCATCACAATAACACAGGTGTTATTCAGCACCTCTTCAGGCACGATGGTTTTCCATAGCTTGGTGAAAACCTGCGCATTTAGTGTCTGCACCATTCGACTGACGATACCTATCTTGACGCCATTATGATGCTGCGCCCGAATATAGCGACCAATAAGCTCGACGGCGGTATCGAGACTGGTCATGTCTGTCGCTTGGTCAATTTGAATACTGATCAGTTGTGAGTGTTGGCCCAAGTATGCCAACAAATCACGCAGCGCCAGTACGCCGACTACCTGACCATCATCATCGATGACTGGCAATCGATGGATGCGGTAGCGGGTCATAATCATCAAGGCTTCACCAATCTCATCACTGGCCTTGATGGTACGCAAGTTAAAGTTGGCAAAGTCTTGACATGGGGTGCTGGCAGGGTCTTGCTGTTGGCTGACAGCACGGCAGATATCAGCGTCACTCAACATACCTAAGTCATGATCTGAGCGATATATCACGCCTTGTTCGCTATTGCTTGATTCAGGCCCATTTGCTACTGGCGTCTGCTGATGGTTTGCTGGCCGTATCAGTACGTGCTTTAACCCAGCCTCTATCATAGTGGTTGCAGCATGATAGAGGCTGCTATCAGCGTTGATCACGCGCACAGGCAGTAGTCTGATACTGATGACAGGTTGCAGCATGATTTGCTGAACTTCCTGCTGCTCGTGATAGCTGTCTTTATTTAGTGCGAGCGTTGGGTTTTGCTGACTGCGCCGCTGTTGTAGTGCCTTTAGGCGTTCGGGGAGGTTGTCAGACAGTAGCTGGCGTACCAAATGGTTTTGAGCGCTGATTTTATCAATAGCCTCACCAGCAATTTGCAGCAATAATGTGTCTTCAGTAGCACGATATTGGTACGATTTGGCATGAGTATCATCGTTATCTTGCTGGTCAGGGGTGCGCCGACTATCAAACCAGTCGTTATTATTGAGCTGTTCGGGTGCGCTTTTATTACCCAAGTAAGAACCAATAAACTCGCCATCTAATGTCTGTTCAACCTGTCCTTTTAATACCACGAAAAAATGCTTTAAGTCTTCATCAGACAAGGCTTCGTTGGCGGCAAGATAACGAATTTGAGTGTGCTTTTTAAGGCTTTGGCGCTCCGCCAGTCGCAGCACATCAAACGGCGGCTGAGTAAAATCAAGATGGGGCATGACATCATCCTTGATGGTCTTATGTATAAAGGTATATTTTTAATATACCACTAATTGTTATACATATCCCTAATAAATTTGTGGTTATAGTGCCGACTGTCATTGAACGCAAGGCAATGCTGTGACAACTCCTTAAGCGACCAGCATCTTTTTGATACGGTCAATGGCTTCTCGGCTTTCTGCGACACTGGCAACTAAGGCGATGCGCACATAACCCTTACCGGGGTTTTGGTCGTTGACTTCACGAGATAAGTAACGTCCAGCAAGTGCATGGATATTCGCTTGCTCATATAGCGCCTTAACAAAAACCTCATCATCACCGCCAAACATGGCAGGGGCTTTTACCCAAAGATAAAACCCTGCTTCTGGCATACGTAAGTCTAATAACTCACCCAGCTCCGCCATCCATAAGGCAAACTTCTCTTGATACAGGGCTCGATTATGCGCCACGTGCTTCTCGTCTTGCCATGCAGCAATCGAGGCGATCTGATGCGGTATCGGCATGGCACAGCCTTGATAGGTGCGATACTGTAAGTAGGATTGCAGCACCGAGGCATCGCCTGCAATAAAACCTGAGCGTAGGCCAGGGAGATTTGAGCGTTTGGATAATGAGTGAAACACCACACAGTTTTTAAAGTCGTTGCGACCAAGCACTGCGCATGCTTGCAAAAGGCCAATGGGTGGTTGGTCAAAATACAGCTCGCTATAGCACTCATCACTGGCGATAATAAAGCCATATTTGTCTGATAAACGAATCAGCACCTCCCAGTCATCTATCGTCATGACAGAGCCGGTAGGGTTGTTTGGACTACAGACGAATAATAGCTGTGTGCGCTGCCAAACCTGTTGCGGAACTGCGCGGTAGTCTCCTTTAAAGTTGTTTTCTGCCGTACAGGGTACAAAGTACGGTGTGGCCTCTGCCAGTATCGCCGCCCCTTCATATATTTGATAAAACGGATTGGGCATAACGACCGTAGGAGTACCCTCATCGGTACTGATCACAGCTTGGACAAAGCTAAAAATAGCCTCACGTGTCCCCATCACTGGCAGTACTTCAGTTTTGGCATTGACATGAGTTAAAAAAAACCGTTTTTCAAGCCAATGAGCAATCGTTTGCCGCAGGTCAAAAATGCCGTTGGTAGTGGGATAGCGGGCCAGTTGGTCTAGGTTTTTTTGTAGGATGTCGAGTACAAAAGCCGGTGGCTCGTGTTTTGGCTCGCCAATACCTAACTTTATCTCAGAGTAGTGGGTAGCAGGGCTGGTATCAGCAAGCAAGGTGGCCATCTTGGCAAAAGGATAGGGGTGCAGATGAGTTAAGTTGTGATTCATAAGTATAGTAACTATAATAGACAGTTGATAATAAATTCATAAAGAAAAATTACATTTAAGCAGTGTAGCACTTCTCTAATTTTTTGTCCTTTATCTTCTTTTATCTTAATTACCGTTATTTTCTATCCATTTTCTGCTTCATGATACAGACCGCTATTACTTTAATGAATGGCTAACAAGGCTCAAGATGACAAATATGCTCAATGTACCCAAAGCTGAAGGCTTCAGCACCACAGGTTTTTGTGAGGATGACAGCAATGCGCTACGTCCTGAGGTTTCTGAGTCCTTAAAGCAATGTGAACAACAATGGTGGCAGGCTCGTCAACATCTCGTCACACTCGAAGAGCGCAAGATGTTTTGGTATGGAGAGAGTAGCACCATCATGTGGCTGTTATGGCAAATGGTCAGCTATGTGGTGGTTGCCATTGTCATGCTGCTACTGGTCAAGGTGCTAGATATGTCACTAAGTGCATGGCACTATGTGACTGTGTTTGGTGTGCAGACCCTGTTGTTTATGCTTGTCTTTGTGTATAAAAGTAAGCTGTTTAACCATTTGCAGAGCAAGATTGATCTGGCAAACTTGGCACGAGAGCAGGCACTAAATGAGATGGCCATCTTAGCAGCGGATAGTATTCTTCCCGATATACATGCCCATGCGCCTCTATCGTTGCAGCAGATTTATGAGCGCTATGATGCGCAGTTTCGCATGGCCAGCCTACAGCGGCTACTGCAAAAAGAAGTCGACAGTGGGCGTTTGGTCCTAGAGCAACACCAAATAGAAGCACAAGTGTTACCACCTGAGCTGGTAGAAGAAGGGCTGTTGCCAGAGCCTAAAGAGATGGTATATAGAAGCTTGATCGCTGCTGGCTAGAGCGACTGCATCTAGCGCTTAAACCAAGCTTGGAGTGTGATATCGACACGGCCTAATGAATGGATGTAAAAAAGACCTTTATCATAAGAAAGATGACGCAAACACTGCCAATTTAGGTGCGGCTGCTATCGCCGGGCACGCTTAAAGTAGCAGTCAGTGCCTGCTGCAAGGTATCAAGCTTGGCTTGTGATAAAGGAGCATCATTGCGATCACTGATATAAAACATATCCTCCGCCCGCTCGCCTAAAGTGGTAATGCGAGCAGCATGCACTTCAATTCCTTGCTGCAAAAATACCTGACCGACACGGGCCAGTAGGCCTGGTTGATCGAGTGTCTGCAAGCTCATGATGTGCTGTCCTGAGATATCATTAAACTCAAAACTGATCACTGTCGGGACATTAAAGTGTTTGAGCTGGCGTGGAATACGCTTTTGTGCCAGCTTTGGCACGGTTGGGTTTTTAAAGGCAGTAATCAAGCGCTGCTTGAGCTCCTGCTGGGTATCTTCATCTGTCAATAGAGTACCGCTACGATCCAGCAGCACATAAGAATCTAGCGCAAAGTCACGAGTGGCAGTAATGATGCGAGCATCGAGCACATCTAGATTCATCTGATCAAAGACTGCCATGGTCACGGCAAATAGATTGGTCTGATTGTGGGTATAAACAAAGACCTGTACCGCATCTAGCGCCAGCTCTCTATGCTCACGCAGCACCACCAGAGGGCTACTGTCGGCGTCTGAAGCCAAACCTATCGGTGGATGGTTTAAGATGGCTTCGGTGTGCCAAAGAATATCTTCGGCAATCTCACGCAAAAAGTACTCATCCCCCAGCTCGTCCCATAGTCGTATGACCGCCTCACGATCCATATGCTGATGATTGGTATCATCTAACATTTTTAAGGCTTGTTTACGAGTGGTGCGAATCATGTCTTGGCGGTTGGTGGGGGCATCGATATCAGCACGTAGGATGCGTCTGGTCTGTGAGTAAAGCTGCTTCATAAGCGTGGCTCGCCAGCTGTTCCAGAGTTGTGGGTTGGTGGCGTTCATATCGGCCACTGTCAGCACGTACAAATGATTAAGATGGGTGACGTTGCCCACCAAATCAGCAAATACTGTGACCACCTCGGGATCTGAGATGTCCTTTTTTTGGGCAGTCATGGACATCAGTAAATGGTGTCTGGTGAGCCAACCAACCAAGTGCGCATCTGCTTTACTCATCCCATGATTCAAACAAAATTCAATGGACTCAGTCTCACCAAGCTCGCTGTGATTGCCGCCACGGCCTTTGGCGATATCATGAAACATCGCTGCCAACACCAAAATCTCTTTGCGCTCAATTCTTTGATAAATAGCGCTGACCAGTGGGAAGTCGTCATAATAGCGCTCATCAGTAAAGCGATGTAGGATACGAATCAAAAACAGCGTATGCGCATCGACCGTATAACGATGAAATAGGTCATACTGCATCAGCCCAGTAACTTGTGCAAAGGCAGGAATATAATTACTTAATATGCCATAACGGTTCATGGCGCGCAGGCGATGAAACAGATAGTTTTGCTCTTTTAGATTGGCCAAAAACAGCGCTTGGTGCTCAGGGTTGTCACGATAGGTCTGATCGATACCACGAGCCGCTATCTTGAGCGCACGCAGGGTACGAGTACGGACTTTTTTGATGCCGTATTGCCCCATCAGCAAAAACATCTCTAAGATCGCCTCGGGATGTTGAGCAAACACCCGATGATGGGCAATGGCAATCTGATCGCCGATTTGATTGAAGTGTGAATTCAGAGGCCGTTTACTGGGCTGCTCGTTTTCTGGCAGCTCAGGCTCGATGATGGTCTCATAGTAATGATTGATCAGCATCTCAGAGAGCGTCGATATCTGCATAGCGCAGCGATAATAGTCACGCATAAAACGCTCAACAGCGGCATTGGGAGCATCATCCGTCTGCGCCTCATAGCCCATGCGCTGAGCGATGTCACGCTGATAATCAAACAGCAGCTTGTTTTCGTTACGTCCAGTCAGCTCATGTAAATAATGCCGAATCTGCCATAAAAAGCTTTCAGAAAAACTTAAGTCATCAAATTCTTTTTCGGTCAAAAAGTCTTGTTGAACCAGATCGTAGAGTTTGCCCACTCGAAAGTAGCGTTTGGTCACCCAGCCGATGATATGAATATCACGTAAGCCGCCCGGAGCGGTTTTGATATTAGGCTCTAGGTTGTATTCGGTGGCATTGTGGCGCAGATAACGTGCTTTGGCTTCTTTAATCTTTACTTCATAAAAATCCCGCTGTGACCACAACTGATTGACAATATTGATAGGCGTTTGTTGGAGATCCTCATTACCTGTCAAAAGCCTCGCCTCCAACAAGGTACTGGCTACCGTATGATCACGGGCAGCGTCTAGGCTCTCATCAATGGTGCGTACAGACAATGCTGGCTCAAGCCCAATATCCCATAACATCGCCACCAAGCCATCGATTTTAGGTTTGGCGCTGGGCTGTATCTCTGTAGGAGACAGCAGTAAAATATCGACATCTGAATATAGCGACAGCTCGCCACGACCATAACCACCGCTAGCAAACAACGCTAAGTTTGTCTGATCAAGCTCAAACCATTCAAACAAAGCAATCAGCAGATCATCGATGGCACAGGCACGGGCAGCGACCAACTGACGAATATTGGCACCCCGATCAAGTGCTCGATTGATATCGTCATTGATCTGCGCCAGCCACTCTGGAATACCAAGTAAAGACTTGTCATCGCTTTGTGATACCGTCGTCTCTGAGGCAAGTGGTGAGGGTAAGGGAGTGATATAAACGGAGGCGGCATCGCAAGTAAACATGAGCGTTATCCAATCAAGGTTTAGAATAAAATCATTAAAAAGTATACAGACCCTAATAACCAAAAAAAAGACCGCCTGAGCGGTCTTTATTATATTACTGAGTCAAAAAGCTTAAATCTTCTTCAGGGCGTGTGGTAAATACTTCACAGCCATTGTCGGTTACGACCATGGTATGCTCCCACTGCGCTGACAGCTTACGGTCTTTGGTAATTGCCGTCCACTCGTCAGGTAGGATTTTGGTTTTCCAGGTGCCTTGGTTGATCATTGGCTCAATGGTGAAGGTCATGCCTGTTTTTAGCTCCATACCTGTGCCTTTTTTGCCATAATGCATCACTTGCGGCTCGTGATGGAAAGTATCACTGATGCCATGACCACAAAACTCACGCACGATACTAAAGCGCTCAGGCTCGACCACTTCTTGGATAGCAGCACCAATGTCACCTAGGCGTGCGCCGTCTTTGACCACGCTCATACCGGCATAAAGGGCTTTTTGAGCCACATCACAGATGCGCTTCGCCATGATAGAACCTTCACCGACGATCCACATCTTGGAAGTATCACCATAATAGCCGTCTTTGATTACGGTGACATCGATATTAATGATATCGCCATCTTTGAGCAGTTTATTTTCAGTTGGGATACCGTGACAGACGACATGGTTGACCGAAGTACAAATTGACTTGGGAAAGCCATTGTAGTTTAGTGGGGCAGGGATCGCCTCTTGTACATTGACGATATAGTCATGAGCAATTTGGTTCAGCGCTTCAGTACTGACACCGACTTTGACATGCTCATCGAGCATAACAAGGACATCGCTGGCGAGCTTGCCGGCTACACGCATTTTTTCTATGGCTTCTGGCGATTGAATAAGGGATTTGTGAGTCATAATTGTATTACTTATCTTTATGTGTTTAGTTTAGGCGAATTATATCATAAATGGAGACATGACGGTTTTGCTATAAGTCATTGTGACAATTGGTTTATCTGAACCAGAAGACGTAATCGAACAAGTGCGTCAGTCGCTCGAGAGAAATAAAGTCATAGGACTGACAGCAGCACAAAGCATGGCTTAAGCATATACGCAATCTGTCATGACAAGCGCCTGTTTGTCATGCATAATGATGGTGTTGTTTATACAAACGATTAAAAGTCTTCAATAGACGATTAAAACAATAAATCAAGCGCCATAAAAACCAGAATCTTAAACCTTATCTTTATATTAAGGTCTCATTTAACCCTTGTAGGAGCTTATATGAAACACATGACCAAACTAATGATGGCGGCTACACTCGCTGGCGCAACCCTTGCAGCTGGCTGTCAGACGACTCCAAGTGTCACAGCGCCAGTGAGCCAACCGGTTACTAACGAAGCATTACAGGCCCATGATTGGCAGCTGGTCGATGCCAAGCGCAGCAATGGCGAAAAAGTAACACCGCTCTTTTTTGATCCAGCCAAGCCTTTGATTCTAGACTTTATGCATGATGACGGCACTGACCGCGTGGCCTTTGTGAATACGTGTAATAACATCTCTGCCGAATACAGTATCGTCAATGGCAATGTACAGCTTGATAAAGTTTTGGCCACGATGAAAGCATGTCCTGAGCCACAAGCCAGCTTCGACACCGCCACTTTGGCCACGGTTCAAGGTAAATATAGCATGAGCAAAAATGCAGACAAACAGCCTATCTTGACCATCAAGAATGACAAGCAAGTGGCACATTTTAAAGCAGTGGAAAAATAAGCAGCCCCCACTCTGCATAACCCATACCAGTCAAAAACCTCACTATACGTAGTGAGGTTTTTTGTTTTGTAGCAAACGTTAGCGACTGTACAAAACTCAGCTACACTATAATCTATCGTTTTATCCAAATTCACCGTAACCCTTATTACAGATATTACTTGAGGTCATTGTTATGCTTTATGATGCTGGCACTAGATACTTTATACCTAAGCGCATAGCTATGCTTAGTATGGTTGCTGCGTTGAGTGCTTTGTTAAGCGCTTGTCATAGTCTGCCATCGAGTGAGCTGTCTCCTTATAGCACTCATAGGCACAGTCATACGCTGTCGGCAGGTATGCCACTGATAGATAGTCAAGGACGTATCGCATATATCGAGGAGCAAGGCACAGGTAAAGCTAAGATATCTCGCCTTTATAGTATTCGTCCCGACGGCAGTAAGCGTCAGCTGATTGATCAGATTAAAGGATATATCTATGCGCCGAGCTGGTCAGCGGATGGCAAGCGTCTGGCATATAGTAAACAAGCCCTGCGTCAGCAGCCCAAGATTTATATCTATGATAGTGCTAGTCGGAGTAGCCGCTTGATCGTCGATGCACCGGGCAGTCATCTGTCGCCGTCGTTTTCACCTGATGGTCAAAAGCTGCTCTATAGCTCAACAGTCGACGGTGATGCCGATATTTATGAGCTAAACTTAAGCGATGGTCATACCCGTCAACTCACTACTCTGCCCAGTACCGAAGTACAGCCAAGCTATGCCAGTGATGGGCAAAGCTTTGTGTATACCAGTGATAAAGTACGAGCCAACCATCCTCGGCTGTATCGTTATCGCTTTGCCACCGCTAAAGCCACTCGTATTCCGACTGCAGGCTATGCGGCCAGTGCTCAGCTTAGTTTAGATGGTCAGCATATGGGCTATCTCAATGGTCAAAGCGCAGCGATCATGAACGTCACAAGCGGGCAGGTTATAGCGCTGAGTAATACAGGTCTTGATGAGCCAGCACGTCTATCACCATCAGGACGGTATGCTATCTATCCGACCCGCAATGCGCAAGGCGTCGGAAGCTTAGTGGTTCACTCTCTATCAGATCATACAAGCTACAGCATTAGCAGTCAGGCAGGCGGGGTGGTGCGCTCTCCAGTATGGGGGCGTTAATAGATAGGATCTTTAATGGGGGTTTTTATATAATATGTAATGAAATGTATATATAATCATAATCCAGAAACATCAGTTGCTTCTACATGGTTTGGCTTTTTGCAATATATTATGAGGGCGTGTTGAGCTTTTATACTACAAAAACGTACTGCAAAAACCAAATGATATGGCGCCAAGCCATGTCTATGGCAGTTATAAAAGCTACGGAATTCAGTGGTTAAAAGGAGAGAGCGATCGATGCAAGAATCTTTTGCAGTATTTATCACTAAAATCAGCTTATATCCCACTATTGTCTTTACGGGTCTGGTGATGTTTGTCACTTTATATTGGGTAGTGTCGCTGCTTGGTATGGCAGACATGGACACTGTAGACCTTGGCGACTCAGGCGCTGATGTGGATGTCTCTAACTTGTCGTCAACAGGTTTTTTTACGGGCCTTATGCTTAAATTTGGTTTGTATGGCGTGCCTTTAATCATCATACTAACCTTGGTCAGCTTAATCGGTTGGATACTCAGCTATCTCTATACCAGTTTGCTACACCAATATTTTGATGCTGGCATTCTCTATTATGTGTTTGGTACAGGAGCGCTACTTTTGGTATTGGTGGTGTCGATGTGGCTGACAGGCGTCATTATTTCACCCATTCGCAAAAATATTGCCAAAATCCCCAAACGTAATGCCATCAGCAATATCGGCAAAACGGCTATCGTGCGTACGCTGAGTGTGACTGATAAACACGGTGAGGCACAGCTTAATGACGGCGGTGCAGGACTTATTCTTAAAATTCGTCCCAGCATGCCTGATAGTCAGCTTAAGCAAGGAGATAAAGTGGTGTTGGTCGAGTATTTGCAGGAGGCTAATGCGTACCGCGTTGCCCCTGTGAAGGATGAGTAGATTTATCAAAATATTTAATGATTATTTATTAAGCAAGTATAAGTAGTGCATGATTCATTCTATGACGTTGTGTTAACTATTTAAAAATTCAATTTAATGTTGTTTTTAATATTTCAGGGTTCTAATTAGAGGAATGAATATGGACATACTTATTATCGTTGGCATCGTAGTGGTGCTGGCGTTTCTATTTATCATGGCAGGGCTATTAATGCTCAAAGCCTTTTATGTCAAGGTAGAGCAGGGTAAAGCGCTAATTATTAATGGCGTCAATAAAATAGCCGTGCGCTTTGATGGCGGCTTTGTGTGGCCGGTCATTAATAAAAAAGAGCTGATGCGCATCTCGCTGATCACTCTAGAAGTCGATCGCCGCGGTAAAGAAGGCCTTATTTGCGCTGATAATATGCGCGCTGATATTACCGTCGCCTTTTATTTGCGGGTCAACGAGACCGAAGAAGATGTGCTTAAAGTCGCCAAATCGGTGGGGGTGGATAGAGCCTCGGACAAGGTGGCGGTCAATGAGCTATTCAATGCTAAGTTCTCTGAAGCGCTAAAAACCGTTGGTAAGCAAATTGATTTTGTCAAATTGTTTGAGAACCGTAGCGAGTTTCGTGACAGTATCGTCAAAGAGATTGGCAATGATCTCAACGGTTATGTCCTAGAAGACGTGGCGATTGACTACTTGGAGCAAACGCCGAAGACCTCACTCGACTCCAGCAATATCCTAGACTCTGAGGGTATCAAAAAGATTACCCAATTGACGGCGATGCAAAACGTCATCACCAATGAGCTGGAGCGTGACGAAGAGCTGGCGGTCAAGAAGAAAAACGTCGAAACTCGTGAGGCGATGCTGGAGCTTGAGCGTCAACAAGCGGACGCTGAGGCCAAGCAGCAACGCGAAGTGTCATCGGTTATTGCTCGTGAAAATGCTGAGACTCGCAAGATTGAAGAAGAAGAGCGCAAAAGATCTGAAACGGCAATTATCATGGTCGAGCAAGATTTGGCGATTCAGCGTGAAAATCAGCAACGCGAAATCGAAGTCGCTGAACAAAACCGGATGCGTGCGGTCATCATTGAACAAGAAAAAGTTACTCGCGCGCAGGATTTAGAAATCGTCTCGCGTGAGCGCGAAGTGGACTTGCAGCGTATCGAGGCCGAGCGCGCCATTGAGCTTGAGAAAAAAGAGATTGCCAACGTCATTCGGGAGCGTATTGCCGTTGACAAAACCGTAGCGCAAGAAGAAGAGCGCATCAAAGAAGTACGTGAAGTCAGTGAAGCGGAGCGTGAGAAACAAACGCGCGTATTAGCCGCTGAAGCGGATGCTGAAGAGATCAAAGTGCGCCAAGTCAAAAAGGCGGAAGCCGAAGAGCTGTCTGCCAAGCACAAAGCGGTTGAGATTACCACCCTTGCCAATGCCAATCTAGAAGCTTCTGCCAAAGACGCCGAAGCCAAAGTGAAACTGGCAGAAGGTATCAAGGCTGAAGAGTCGGCACATGGTTTCGCCGAAGCGGCGATTCAAGAAGCCAAAGCGGGCTCTTTGGAAAAAGAAGGTCTTGCCAAAGCCAATATCATCAAGGCGACAGGGCAGGCCGAGGCGCAAGCAGAGCGCGAAAAAGGCATGGCAGATGCTGAGATTATCGCCGCACGCGGTGAGTCTAACGCCAAGTCCGAGCGTGAAGTGGGCCTTGCCAAAGCCGAAGTCACCCGCGCCCACTTCCAAGCCGAGGCCGATGGTCTGGTCGAGAAGTTCAATGCTATGGGCAGCATGAGCGCTGAGGCACGCGAGCACGAAGAGTTCCGCATGAGTCTTGAGACCGCGCTACAAGAAGCGATGGCCTCTATTGACGCTGGTAAAGAGATTGCCAAAGAGAACGCTGAAGTGTTGGCAACCGCACTACAAAAAGCCAAAATCGATATCGTCGGCGGCGAGGAGCACTTCTTTGATAACTTCGCCAAGTCCTTATCAATTGGTAAAGCTATCGATGGTCTCGCTGGTAAGTCTGATACCCTCAGCGGCATTATCAATGGCGTGATGGCAAATCAGGTGATGAATAAAGTTAATAAAGCTGGTGAAGATACTGATAATAAGCCTGTTTAATGTGATTGGTAAGATACTGTGAGTTGTAGGCTGGGTTTTTAACCCTGAAAAGCGTCAAAAAATTGTACTGCAATTTTAGCTTTGCAAGGGAAATTCTTTAAATAGAATTTCCATGAAACATTGTAAATACTCCAAAGCTTTAATAAAACCCAGCCTACGAAAAAATTAAATTAAAAATAATTCCATGAGTAAATGGCAATGCAGATTGCCATTTATTTTTGCCAACTCAAATTTCAAACAATACCGAGTTGGCTAGTCTAAAAAAATGTTTTAGGTATCTTACCCGCGTTTTTTTAGACTAGCCAAAACCTTTTGAACTCCTAACCCTTTCTTATTGCCCAAAACACAAGTGGACGACTCACGATGGCGGATACGCAAAACCCAACCAATCCAGACAGCACCGATAACGATAGCCCAGCCAATCAGGCTCAGCAAACTGATCAGGCGGTGGCATCCGGTAATGCTTATGAGCTAATCAAGCGCCGCCTAACCGAGCAGGGCAGCCGCCTAGAAGCGCAGACCGCTAAACTCAATAATGCCCGCCTTGACGAGTTTGGCAGTACGCAGATGCAGGTCATCGCGCGTACCCGTATTCGCACCGAATATAACTGCGTCGCGCAAGATATGGTGCAAGTGGGCGACTATCTATTGTTCGGCTATAACGTCTTTATGGGACTCAAGCGTGCCAGTAATATCAGCGATGTGCTATCGCTATACCGTTTGCTAGCGCCTGCGGATATTAATCAAAGTGGCGCTTCTCACGATGATTCTCATACTGATGCTGAACAAGACTATCAGCTTGAAGCCGTCGACCTAAAAGGTACGTTTTTAGACCAAGATGCCTTTGTGCAAGACTTCAACGAGCTGTATCGCTACTACAAACAAACGCGGCTGATTCAGCTGACCGTTAAAGACAGCAAGCTACTGATGGCTTTTCAAATCGGCGAGCGTATCACCGATATTCGCGTGTTTCGCTTTGCGCTGGATTTTAGCGAAGGCACACCGGAGTCCGCGCAAGTGGCCTATGTGGACAATCGTGGCGAGCGTGATATCGAGCTGCCGCCGGCTTATGATTTTGAATGGATAGAGACCACCCGCGAGCAGATGATTAACGGTAAATATCCGCACATGAATATCTTAGATACGATATTTGTGGAAACGGTCAGCGGCAGTTTGACCATCAAGATTGAGAATAATACCGAGTCAGGACAAGGTCTGTATAACGAGCCGGTGGATGACCGGACTCAGTCTTTGACCGATGCTGAGATTTTTTATGCCAAAGTCGGTAGCTTGATTTTACTTAAGATTCTGCCGTACCGTGAGGGCAGTTATCGCTATTTTGTCTATAACACCTTGACCGAAGCAGTAATGCGCTTAGACGCTATCGGGCAATCGTGCGTGCAATTGCCTGAAGACCACGGCATTATCTTCCCTGGCGGCTATTATCTACAAACGGGCGAGTATAAACTGTTTGATGCTAATAACGGCGATAACAGCAATGGCAATAAAAAGAATCTAAAATTTAAGCGCCGCATCGTATCCCCTAACGGTGAGGACGTGCTGTTTTTATTTTATGATAGAGAGCTTGGTATCACCGGACTGTTTCCCTATAACCTCATCAAAAAACAATTGGCAAATCCCATTTATTGTAACGGCATGGCGCTGGCCGAGAACGGCCGCTTGGTGCTGTTTAGCGCCCAAAGTGAACCCTCACGCATCCATCCGATGCAGATATGGCACACCCCTTACGCCTCGCCTGAATATATTAGCGAATTGCCTGAGAGCAGCAGCTTTTACGGTAAAATCGGTAATAAAGAGCTGGTGCGCGGCATCTCCGATTTGTATAGCATCACCCGCCTGATTGATAATCAAAGCGTCTCGCAAAAGCTCTATGAGGAATTGGCTGACAATACCAGCCGTCTGTTCGACAATTATTATTGGTTGTCCGAGCCAGAGCTTGATGAGATTGCCGGCAGCATTAAAGAGGTCACCGCTACCGCCGAGTTGGTCATCGATGAATTCGCCAAAGTCCAAAGCATTCAAAAGCAAACCCAAAACGCGCTAATGGATGCCGAGGCCAAGCAAAACGAAATTGTACGCCAAATAAAAATAACCACCTTTGAGAGTGCCAGTGACTATGTCGACCAGCTCTCTGCCATCAGACGCCAAAAAGGGCATCTGGTTAGCTTAGAGGATTTGCGTTATTTAGACAGCGACAAGTTAGCGTCTTTGCAGACCCAGTTAGAAGAGGCGGAGAGTGCACTTGCCGAACAAACCGTGGTTTATCTTAGCGGTGATGAGGCGCTAGCAAGCTATGAGGGCATCTTAGCTGACGTCAGCGAGCGCCTAGAGACCGCGGAAACCAATAGTGAGCTCAAACCGGTACTTGAGCAAATCGATAACACTGCCCAAGGGCTCGATTTATTAACTGAATTGCTTGGCACGCTAGACGTTGCCGATGCTACCGTGCGCACCCAAATTATCGATGATATCTCCGCTATTTATTCGCGCCTTAATCAAAGTAAAGCCAAGCTCAATCATAAACGTAAAAATTTAGGTTCCGCCGAAGCCGTCGCCCAGTTTGGGGCGCAGTTTAAACTCTTTACCCAGTCCATTGCCAATGCTTTGTCTATTGCCAATACGCCTGAGAAGTCCGATGAGCAAATGGCAAAGCTACTGGTGCAATTGGAGGAGCTGGAGAGTCAATTTGCTGACCCTGAGATAGGCGGCGACCAGTTTTTAGCAGACATTATCAGCAAACGCGAAGAGATTTATGAGACCTTTGAAAATCATAAACAGCAATTACTTGATGCGCGTAATCGCCGAGCGCAAAATCTAGGTGATGGGGCGCTACGGATGCTGGATAGCATCAAAAAACGCACCCAAAGTACAGGCGTTACCGGCTTTACCACCGAGGAGGCGCTCAATACCTATTTTGCCTCTGATGGTCTGGTACAAAAGGTACGCGGCATTGCCAAAGACTTACAAGAGCTGGGCTTTAGCGTCAAAGCCGACGATATCGACGCGCGCCTAAAAGCCATTCAAATCGAGAGTTACAAAAGCCTAAAAGACAAGTCGGACTTGTTTGAAGATGGCGGTCAGATTATAAAACTCGGTCGCCATCGCTTTTCGGTCAATACCCAGCCTTTAGATTTAACCTTGCTCAGTCGTCAGCAAAATGACGGCAAGCGGGTGCTTAATTTGCATCTGACCGGCACCGACTATTATGAGGTACTCGACAACAGCGAGCTAAACGCTCTACGCCCGTACTGGGATATGAACATCGCCTCCGAATCTGATAGCGTTTACCGAGCCGAGTACTTAGCTTATAGCATTATCGAGAGCGCCAAAAACGGTGAGGACGGTCTTACCGAGGCACGTCTATACCAAGCTTATGATGATACGGTTGCTACAATGAGTAGTACTGGAGATGACGACCGTATCGATGACGATAGTCCCCTTGCCAAACTCATCAAAGCTTATGCCACGCCGCGCTATCAACTAGGCTATGAAAAGGGCATTCATGACCATGATGCGGCTTTGCTTTTGCTGCAAATCTTGCCGACACTACGCGATGCAGGCCTACTGATTTATACCCCGCAAGTCCGCGCCTTGGCGCAGCTGTTCTACTGGCAATTAAATCTCGTGCAAGCTTTGGACTTAGACAATTTAAAACCCTTTGGTTACGATAAGTGGCTGGATGAAGCGATATTAACGCAGGCAAATAACTGGACGGATAGAGCCATTACCGCTGAGCAGTTGCGTTTGAGCCTTGGTAGTGATAGCGCCAAAGCCCTGCTTATTGAAGATATGACGGCGGTGATGCGTGGATTTGTCGCCACTTACAATGCTGACAACAGTAATAGCAATAAAAACTCTATTACTGAAAAATATGATGCAGAGCCAGCAACACAAACAGAATCAGACACAAGCGATATCCATGATGCCACTATCTTTAAACAAAGCTATGTAAAGCTGGCTTGTGAATATTTGGTGAGCGTTATGGGTCAGGCGGATAGCTCTGAGAATAGCTCAAACGCCAAAACAACATGGCAAACCAGTCAGCAAGCGCAGCAGTTGTGCGAGCAGCTGACGCAAACGCTAAATAGCGCATCGGGTAGCATGACCAATACCGCTAGTTTTGCGCAATTAGAGTCCGCTATCGGCAAGCTAACCTTGCAGCCCAAATCGGCTTATGAGCTGCTCGCCACTTGGTTTCATGCGCTACTGGATAACACTTATGCCAATAGTAAAGATACCAGTACAGATATCGGTACAAGTAGTGACGATAATGAGCTGAGTGAAGAGGCGCGTAGTGAGCTGGCAGCAGCAGAGGCGCTACGTCAGCAGCAACGAGATAGCGGACGCCATTATGTACCCGAAGCGGTTGCTATCTTGCTTACCAAGCTTAACGATGCTCAGCGTGAGGCCTTAGTCCAGCGTTTAATCGATAGTGGTGCCAGCTTTGCTAAAGGCGCGATGAATAAAAGCGCATCAAGCGCCTCATCACCTGCTTCATCATCTGCTTCATCACCTGCCTTGTCATTTGCATCAAACGCCTCTTTGACCAGTAGCAATAACCCGCTTAAGCAAGTGACAGACTTTGCACGTAACACCGGTGAGGTCGCACTTGAGAGTCGAGTCGATAACTTACTCGGTGAGCATCCCCGCATTCACAGCCAAACGCTCACCTTTGCCGTCGATGAATTTTTAAGCCGCCTGCACTATCACCAGACTCAAGTCATTCCCGCCTATAGGCGCTATTTGGCGATGCGCTCCGAGATTTTGCACGACGCCCGCGATGCGCTACGACTGGATGAGTTTATGCCGCGTCCGCTGTCCTCCTTTGTGCGTAACCGCCTGATTAATGAGAGCTATTTGCCACTAATCGGCGACAACCTTGCCAAGCAAATGGGCACCGTTGGCGAGGATAAACGTACCGACCTTATGGGTATCCTGATGATGATATCGCCGCCAGGTTACGGTAAAACCACCTTAATGGAGTATGTTGCTAACCGTCTGGGGCTTATCTTTATGAAGATAAACTGTCCTTCACTTGGTCATGATGTGACCTCACTAGATCCCGAAAAAGCGCCTAATGCCACTGCTAGGGAGGAGCTCAACAAAATCAACTTAGCCTTTGAGATGGGCAATAACGTCATGCTCTATCTTGATGATATCCAGCATACTCACGCTGAATTTTTACAAAAATTCATCTCCCTTGGTGATGGCACGCGCCGTATCGATGGCGTTTGGCAGGGCAAAACCAAGACCTACGACATGCGCGGCAAAAAGTTCTGTGTGGTCATGGCAGGTAATCCTTATACCGAAAGCGGCGAAGCCTTTAAAGTGCCTGACATGCTTGCCAACCGTGCCGACATCTATAATCTTGGTGATATCATGAGCGGCATGGAAGAGGTGTTTGCGCTCAGCTACATCGAAAACGCCTTGACCTCAAACAAGGCTCTCGCACCCCTTGCCAACCGCGACTTGAGCGACGTACATCGTCTGATTAGAATGGCAAAGGCGGACAACGCTAACCTTGTGCAAGCGCAAAGCAGCGAGCTCTCTTACCCTTATAGCACCTCGGAGATTAACGAGATTATCGCCATCTTGCGCCATATGTTTACCGTGCAAGAAGTCATCCTTGACGTCAACCAAGCCTACATCGCCTCCGCTTCGCAAGATGATAAATACCGCACCGAGCCGATATTTAAGCTGCAAGGCAGTTACCGCAACATGAATAAAATGACCGAAAAGCTCTCGGCGGTCATGAATCAAGAGGAGCTGAACCAGCTTATCGACGACCACTATCTGGGCGAGTCGCAACTATTGACCCAAGGCGCGGAGAGTAACCTGCTTAAGCTTGGCGAGATGCGCGGCGTATTGACTGCGGATGAGGCCGAGCGCTGGGCACAAATCAAAGCTGACTTTTTGCGTAATAAAGCCATGGGCGGCGAAGATGGCGATACAGGCGCGCGTATCGTTGCGCAATTGGTTGATTTAGCCAATGGCTTTAATGCTATTAGCGGTCAGTTTGACAAATACCTGAGCCAAAATGACCCTGAGAAAATTGCCCATCAGCGCAGCGCTGAACAGCAAGCGCAAATCGATGCCCAGCTTGAGGCGCAAAAAATCCTCGCCGACAGCTTTATCACAGGTTTTGTAGATAATGCCAAAGTCGTCAGCGACAGCATCGATAACGGCTTTGAGAAGAGCATGAACCAGTTGATACAAATCTATAAGCACGACCACAAATCAGAGGGCGAGTACCTCAAACAAAATCAAGACATGCAAAAAGCGCTGATGGTACAACTGGTCAATGCCGTTGAGCAACTGGCGCAGCAGATGGCAGATAGCCTGCTCAAGAGTACTGAGAATCAAACTTCTGAGTCAAATACGCCTGACCTCACGGAACAAACCGCACTGTTAGCAAACGCCCTTAAGCAAGCACTAGAACCGCTGAATATGCGCATGGATGAAAAGCTCGCCCTCGACACCAGTACCGACCAATCGGGCAAGCTTATCGTCAATAGCCTAAATCGGCTTAATAAAATCTTTGATAATTATGATTAAACAGTGGTTAATGAATAGATAGTCATAATCTCAAAATTTTACGTTCGTTGTAGGCTGGCGCTTTTAGCCCAGCAACTATCTCTATCTTAGTGGCGTGTAGGGTGCGCCCAGCGCACCATGAATAAAAACTAGCTTATAAATTTATTCATAATTATCATTAAGACTCTAAATAAGATTATGGGAAAACCATGGCACACAAAAAACAAAACCTACCCCAGAAAATTTGCCCCGTCTGCCAGCGACCATTCACGTGGCGCAAGAAGTAGGAGAAGGATTGGGACAATGTGATTTATTGTTCTGAGCGTTGTCGGCGGGGGAAAAAGAAGTAGAGTGGGTTACGCGTTCGCTAACCCACCATACGTAAATACAACTCTCTATGATGGCCTTGAGAAATTAAAGAGCTCCTTATTTCCTATTGTACCGTCTTGATTGTCATCAATTTCGAGAGTCAGAGCAGTGTTACCAGTCACTCGTGCGTAACGCGTACGCGGCTCTGATAATCCAACACCATCGTTGTTGTCATAGATTATAGAAGTTGCTAACCGCCCAGTCGTAGGGTCAACGGTGTAGTAACCCCATTCCATACCATTTTCAGAATTATTTACTGAGCCAGTTTCATCAACTTGTACTTGGATATAAGTACCATTCTCGAAGAAGGCTAATCCCACTAGCTCTTTGTCATCAGCATCATCGAAGCTCCAAGACCCTAAGATGCCTTCAGGCTCGGTTTTGGAGAAGTAATAGATTTCATCATTATCAATGACGCCATTATTGTCCTCATCTACTTCGAGGACCAGCTTGCCATTAGATACTTTAGCATAACGATTGACGGAATCTGACAATCCAGAGCTGCCATTTTTATCAAAAATAGGCGTAGCAGCTAGTTTACCTGTACTATTATTGATGGTGTAACTACCCCATTCCATACCATTTTTAGGTTCACTTGTTGATTGACTATTATCGACTTGGACCTGTACATAAGTCTTGTCATCCATGAAGACAATCGCTGATAATTCACTGCTACTATCGTCACTACTCCACGTTCCAATGATTTCAGTGTTGATATTTGGTTGATCGGGTTGTGGGGTATCTGGCTGATCAGGTTGTGGGGTATCTGGTTGATCAGGTTGTGGGGTATCTGGTTGATCAGGTTGCGGGGTGTCTGGTTGATCAGGTTGTGGGATGTCTGGTTGATCAGGTTGTGGGGTGTCTGGCTGATCAAGTTGTGGGGTATCTGGCTGATCAGATTGCGACGTTGATGGTCCATCATTATCATCACCACACCCTTGTAAAAACAGCGCAGTAGTAATGGCCAGTAGTGTCAATTTAAAAGTTTTCATTTTCTTTCTCTCCTTGAATGAAAAATGTAAAGCTTTCGTTGGATTAAACTGCTACGTTCTTGTTCTCCCTTAGCTGTAATATTGGTAAAGTGCCTTTAAAGTAACGGCGTAGAATATAGTGCTTGTGCTTTGCATATATTCGTATTTTTAAATATAACAAAAATTATTAAGTTAATCTAATAAAAAAATAATTTTTTAATATATTGGTTAAGAATTAAACAATAATAGGAGATGAGCCATGATGTGCTGTAAGCTAAGCATCAATAAGGATTAAGCTTGATAATCTTGCTGAGTGTTTTTTATTTATACATTTCAACAAGTTAAGTAAATCTTATAGGCAGTAAAAGATAAAAGACAGGTGAGAGCAATTTTTCTAAAGTTTGGGTATGCTGCTTTATGGCACATGCTACTATGCATAAACATCACTCCCACCGAGACAGACCGCCATGACCTCAAAGCCGCCCCCAAAACCAACTCGCAAATTGCCAACTCTCAAAAGTCTCTACGATAATAAAGTCCTGCCTATATTAATCGACAAAGCCTGTGCATTAGACGTTGTAAGCGAGCAAAGAGCACTGGTCGTTCCAAAAGCGCGCGGCATAGTGTTAGAAATCGGTGTTGGCAGCGGACTCAATGCTGGGTTTTATAACCCGCAAACCGTCAAGCAAGTCATAGGCGTCGACCCGCACCTGCATTCATTAGCAGCAGAACGCTTTGCTAGTACAGGCATCGACTTTCTCTCGCAGCCGTTGTCCGCCGAGACGCTACCCCTTGAGGACAATAGCGTTGACAGTATCGTCATGACCTTTACTCTATGCTCTATCCCTAATCCTATTCAAGCGCTAACTGAGATGAGACGTGTGCTCAAACCGACGGGCACCCTATATTATGCCGAACACGGCTTAGCGCCGCAGCCCAAATGGGCACGCAAAATGCAACAGCTCATCACCCCAGCATGGAAGCCGATAGCGGGCGGCTGTCATCTGGATAGGGATATCGAGCAGCTGATAGCGCAGGCGGGATTTGCGGTGTCGGGTCAGCAAGGATTCACTCAGGGCGTCAATATCGTGGGTTATCACTATTGGGGCGAAGCGGCGCCGCACGACTTGCGTTCATGATTGAAGTAGGGCGGCGTTAGACTTGTTAAATTCTCGTAGAGAATGCAGACGAGGCGTAACCCGCCTTACATAACTATTTATATTATGACTAATGCACGAAGTGTATCCTAAGGATATGAACACAGTTAAAAGCGAAATAAAATGACACTCTACTGCTTCTGTATGGTGTGTGCATGTATTAAAGTAACTACACGCTTCCCTACTGTTGAGGTACATTATAACGGATGAATCATCGCTGTATTACAAACTAACCTTCAAATGTACTCAAATTGGGTTTAAGTTATAAAAACTTCCGCTGAAAACAGCGTAAACAGACAGCAAAGTAGAGTGCCATTAACAAGTTAACAAATTAATACGTTCGTCTCAACTGTTTTCTAAACAATTTATTCAAGATATCTACCTCCTGCCAGTCAACGAACCAATAATATTTACTAAAAAACTCTATATGATCTTTGATAATTTGAGTTCGTCTATTTTGGCTAACATTGTGTATAACTATGTTTGTAATAAATTCTTTATCGTGTTTATCTATATAGGGACAACTCATAGAGTCCATATATAGTCAGTTCACTATAAAAGAAATACAGCCCATATCATGAAACAGTTTAGGCAGATTATTCTCCATCCAGCCTTGGCGTAGAAACTTTGCTTGTGCCCATTTTTTCTCAATGGGGTTAAGATCAGGGCTATAGGGTGGCAGCCATAGAATGCGATGACCATGTCTGTTGAGCAGTTTTTGGATACGTCTGCTTTTATGAAACCTAGCGTTATCCATAACGATCACGCATTTAGTCTTGAGACTTGGAATAAGTGTGATCTTACACCAGTCATAAAATATATTGCTATTGATATTCTGTTCAAAGTAATCAAGCGCAAACAGCATCTTGTTATAAAGAGCACCGATGACGTTAGTTCTCTTTTTTGCTTGCCAGTTGTAGCTGTCGATACAGGGTGTACCAATCGGTGCATAGCCATGAGAGCGGATGGTCTCGTGCTCAAAGCCGCTTTCATCCATATAGATAATGGGATAGCCTTGCTGCGTAAAGCGATCAAGTTTACTCTGATAAGCCACTCTTTTTATCAGGCAGGCTTTTGGATGCTCTAAGGTCTTTTTTTTGACTGATACCTAGACGTTTTAAAGCAGTGTGCATGCCGGTCTTACTACAGTTGAATCGCCTAGCTCGCTCGTACAGATAATCGTCTGGATATTGTTCAACGTCTTTTAAGAGTGCTTCATTCGGTATTTTAGTTGGTGATTTATCTCGAGTTTGTTTGATACTTGGGTTTCTCAGCCAGCGCTGTAATGCGGTTTTGCTAACATTATAGAAAGTACAAGCCTGACGGATACTCATGTCTTTGTTTTTGACACTTTTAATCACTTGTGCTCGAAAATCTGCTGAATAGGTCATTTGTTCTTCTGCTATTTCGCTTGCTTTAAAACGATTGTATCTTATTTAAAAAGAACT
>NZ_JAGBKM010000024.1 GCF_017498085.1 Psychrobacter coccoides | reverse complement strand
TGTAACTATCCCCTAAACTAACACAGCTCAAACGTAGAATTTCTTATAAAATACCCATAAGGAGTTTTGATATGAGCAAACGAATGACTGAGACCCAAATCGTATCGATATTAAAAGAAGCAGAAGCTGGGATACCTGCTAAAGAGCTGTGTCGTAAATACGGGATTGCTAGCTCGACTTTCTATAAATGGCGTTCCAAGTATGGTGGTATGGAAGCCTCTGACGTCAAACGCTTAAAAGAGCTTGAAGAAGAAAACCGTAGACTCAAACAGATGTATGCTGATTTAAGCCTTAAAGCGCAAATGCAAGAAGATATCATAAAAAAGCTATAGCGCCTGTACCCGAGCGCAAAGTCTGGGCGCAAGAATTACAGGCGCAGTATGGTGTCAGTATTGCATTGAGCTGTCAGGTCGTGTGCATGAGTCGAACTGCTTACTACTATAAATCTAAACTATCTGATGATAGTGAGATTATCGATGTCTTAAACAAGCTTACTGACAAGCACAATCGTTGGGGTTTCCCAAAGTGTTTTAAGCGTATACGCAAGCTTGGCTATTCATGGAATCATAAGCGAGTACACCGTGTTTATACAGCGTTAAACTTAAACCTACGCCGTAAGTCTAAAAGACGGCTACCAACACGTAATCCCCAGCCGCTAAGTGTGCCAAACGCATTGGGTCATACTTGGTCTATGGACTTTATGAGCGATAAGCTGCACAACAATATTCGCTTTCGAACCTTTAATGTGATTGATGATTACAACCGTGAAGTATTAGGCATTGATATTGGTACCAGTATGCCTTCACTCCGAGTAATTCGCTACCTTGACCAGCTAGCCGAGTGGCATGGCTATCCTAAGCAAATTCGTGTGGATAACGGCAGTGAGTTTACATCCAGCATATTTACTGATTGGGCATCAGCTCATGGCATCTATATTGATTATATCGAGCCTGGCTGTCCTTATCAGAATGCTTATATTGAACGGTTTAATCGCAGTTACCGCAATGAGGTTTTGGATTGTTATTTATTCAATGATTTAAATGAAGTCAGTAAGCTTACTGAGGAATGGATCAAGGTTTATAACACTGAAAGACCCCATGATTCACTTAATGATATGACACCTGCTGAGTACAGGCAGGTGGCTTAATTATTCTACGATGATGTTGTGTTAAGAGTGGGGTATTTACACGACATCGTCAATATAAATGTCGAATCTCGATACCGTCTATGAAGGTGGGTGTTTTATAGAAAGGCTTATAAAAAGCTATACCCCACGTTTGCTCACGATCATCTCATATAAGAACAGTAAGATAATAGCACCAATCACTGAGAATACCAGACCGATAAACCCACCGTCAGCATTAATACCGATAAGGTTAGCGATGAATCCGCCTACCATGGCACCAACGATACCAAGTACGATAGTCATGATCCAACCCATAGCGTCGTTACCAGGCTTGATCGCTCGGGCTAACAGACCAGCCACCAGACCAACGATAATCATCCAAATAAATCCCATGAGGTTTCTCCTAATTTTTATTAATAATATAAACAAACTATTTTTATAGTTAATATTAACGTGTTGTCTCTGAGTCTGATAAGGCTATTTTAAACATTGAGTGCTATAAAAAGTAAGCATTAAATGTTACCAGTGTAGGGGCTGTGTGAGAAATAGCAGCTATTTGCTATTAACTGGATAAGATAAGTAAATAGAAAGTTACAAAAGGAAAGTGAGCGGTATGGAGCATTAGGGCTATTACCATATATCTATCAGCAAAAGCTGAAAGGATGACAAAAAACAGCACCGCTTCTATATATAAAAGCGGTGCTGTTTTTTTGACACGCCCTAGTAGAAGACGATAAAAACGCTATAGTCGATACACTCTAAAAATGTCATAGCGCTACTGGGATGAATTTTATGCAGCCTCTAGGGAGAGCAGCACGCAAGTAAAATTTATACCAGTAGCGCGTTTAAATCCATAACAGTTTTACATTCAGCTGACTATATTAGGTGGTTTGGGTCTCTAGTGCAGTTAGTAGTCGCTGATGAATACCTTCAAAGCCGCCATTAGACATAATGATAATGGCATCACCCGCCTTTGCCTGTGCCGTGATCTGCTTAATGATGGCATCTGTACTGCGCACAACCTGCTGCTGACCCTGATGGTCGGCACCTTCAATGACTTCTTTTAGCCCCCACTCAAGGCCAGCTGGCTCATACCATAATGTGTGGTCGGCCAGCGCTGCTGACTGCGCCAGACTGTCTTGATGAATACCCATTTTCATGGTGTTGCTGCGGGGCTCTATAATCGCCCATAAGCGTCTGCCGGTCAGTTTTTTCTTTGCACCGTCTAGAGTTGTCGTAATGGCGGTCGGATGATGAGCAAAGTCGTCAAACACTAAAATATCATTAATATCACCGATTAGTTCCATACGGCGCTTGATACCAGCAAAGGCTGATAATGCCGTGCAGGCAGTGGCGACGTCCACACCGACATCATAAGCAGCAGCGACGGCGACCAAGGCATTGTTGACATTATGAATACCGCTCATCGTCCAATCAACCATAGCAGTGGCTTGTGTATCGCCATCAAAACCAATCTTAAACTGGCTGCCATCGTCTGCAATCAGCTCGGCTTGCCAGGCACTTTTATGGGCATGATCGTCATCGCCTTTATGTGTCTTATCAGAGCTTTCAGTCACTGCGGTACGCCAGACCGGCGTCCACAAGCCCTTAGCTAAAGTTTCCTCCAGGCTACTTGTCGCTGCGGGCATGATGATTTTACCCTTGCTTGGAATCATACGTATCATGTGATGAAACTGAGTTTGAATGGCATCCAGATCAGCGAAGATATCAGCGTGATCAAACTCTAAATTATTTAAGATAGCGGTACGGGGACGATAATGGACAAACTTTGAGCGTTTATCAAAAAACGCAGAGTCGTATTCGTCCGCTTCGATGACGAAGTAACCTGGCTTGGTAGAGGCCGTCGTTTTTGCTTCTGAGTTATCAGAGTGTTTAGCTACTGTATTTGTCCCCAAATAACTACTGTGAGCGAAGACCTGCTGCAAGTGTGCATCATCGGTATCGACTAAAGGTACCCCACCAATCAAAAAGCCAGTATCAATGCCAGCGTAGTGTAATATCCAAGCCAACATGGTAGTGGTGGTGGTCTTGCCATGCGTGCCAGCGACAGCAATCACATGTCTCGACTGCAATACCTGCTCTGATAAAAACTGCGGCCCTGAAGTATAGCGCAAGCCCTCATTAAGCATATATTCGACCACATCCATCCCACGCTTCATAGCATTGCCAACCACCACCAAATCTGGTGCTGGTTGTAGATGCTCTAGCAAATAGCCTTCTTGAATAGTGACACCAGCGTTTTCAAGCTGGGTTGACATTGGCGGATAGACATTGGCGTCTGAGCCTGTGACTTCGTGCCCAAGTGCACGCGCCAATAGCGCCAACGAGCCCATAAAGGTACCACAGATACCAAGAATATGAATATGCATAGATGTTCCACGCTCGGATAGATAATAGTTAATAAAGAAGGGGGTAATGAGTAATGTGAGTGCATAAAAACTGCTTATCATCTATTACTATAGACAGTTGAATTCACTATAACAGCGCTTATTGTAAAGTAAACCTGAATAGATAACCAACAAAAAACGCCTGACAAAGAGGCGTTGACTGAGCTTATCAGACTCTATTTGCGTGCTAGGGTATAGTCAGTGATGGGTTGCTTATCATCATCGATCATAATCAAATGACTGTTTTGGATACTATACCCTTCAATATCTTGATTGTCATAGACGACGGTAATGACGTCATTATCTTGACGATAAAGACCATGCTCAACTAGAGGCACTCTTGGGGTTTCGGGGTTTTCATAGATATTTGTTTTTATGACGGAACCATCAGGGAGCAAATTGAGTGTCACTGATATACTGTCACAAAAAGAGCAGGGCAACATGCCTGCATAATCACCAATTAGAGTGGCTTGTAGCGTATCGTCAGATAGTGAGTCTGAGGCCACAGATGAGTGATAGTATGTTGCTAGGCTGTCGGGCTTTGCTGCTACCATAAGTGACAGGCCAGCGTCACTTTCTTCTGCAGGCTCTGTATCTACAGTCACCGTATCTGCCGCGTCTATTAAGCGCTTAGTATCCTCTGTCTCAGTCGAGGTATCAGTAGTAGCCTCGTTACTGGTCGCTGATTGTTGTATGGCCGGTTTATGGCTCACTTTGCTGGTAGAGGACTGCTTATCACAGCCTATAAATAAAAGACAAAGAGGTAGAGGTAGTAATAAACGACTTAGACGTTTTATAGAAGGAGTCAAGGAAGGAGAGATGGGCCCAAAAAAACTCATTTAACACACCAAACAATCAGCTAGGTTTAGACGAACAGTGGCAACGTAAACGACGTACAGTATTTGACTGAGCACGGTCTGTATCATAGTAGCGTTAATCGCTCTATGAATCATAGTAAAAGTGTTACAACAAACAGATTTGACATACCCTATCACTCTTGCTTCTATGGCGCAATATTGACCACTGAGATCAATTATCTGACAGTTTCAAGAAGAGGAAGGCGTATATCTAGGAATTTATCGGACAGTCGGTATCTATAGGTCGATGAACGGCGGACAATATAGCAAATAGACTTAGATGGTATGTGGGTTTTTTGTTATAAGTCGGTTATCAATACAAGATGTTGACAGTCCTTTACTTTGATAGTCAACATATCATGCAGATATAAATAAGCATACTTAAGGGCTTAAGAATGATGGGCTGCTGTAGGGCGTATAATGCGCCAAAGAATCACAAGATGTACCACAATCAATGCGCTAAAAAATATCAGCGATTGCTCAGGTATACTCAGTCCCATAAACGTCCAGTCTATCGTCGCACACTCTCCAGAGCCTGAAAGTATCTCATTTAGAACTTGTTGCATCGGCAAGGTGTCTAGCCAATAATCAAGACCAGGCCCACAGCTCGGTACCTGATCTGCTGGTAAATGCTGTAGCCATACATGACGTCCTGCGATGCCTGCTGCCCATCCAATTCCAGCCAAGCTACCCAACCATAACAACAGTCTGATGGCTTTGCTCTTAGGGTTGAAGAAGGCGGCAATCAATGCAAAACCGCCCATTATCATAAGGCCTATGCGTTGTAGTATGCATAACGGGCAAGGCGAGAACCCCATATAACGCTGTAAAAAGAACAATGCAAAGCTCATTCCGATTACAGTCATCATGACCAAAAACACTTGTAGGTAGCGATAAGTGGTGAGTCTTTGCATCTAATACGCACTCTTGTAAAGTAATTGGTCTGGCTTTAATGATTAAGCTTGTTTGAGTAATAAGCGATAGGCCTAATGCCTATAAAATGCTAGCGATATTGCTGTAAAAAGTCCATAAAGTCTTCGGTTTCTACCTTTTCAATTTCTGCTTGTTGTAGGACAGACTTCTCAGCAAGCACTTCATACTTAGCTTGGGTGTTTGGACTAAACGCTTGCTGGAGTAACGTATCACGATGCTGCTGCGCTAACGTAAACCCAAGTTGCCACATACCGCCCAAACGCTCACTATCAGCGTTGACTTGAGCTGAGATGGTTGACTCGGATTGAATGGCTTTTCCTTGCATAAGTGCCAAAGCAGCTCGGTAGTCATTGCCACCATAGTGCGCATCTAGCAAAGCTGCTAGTGGTAGCATGTTATTTAAATGCTCAACCATCCAACGCTCTAAAGGTACTTCTTGGCCATTATTTAGAATATGTAGATTGTCACGGCGACCTTCATTGACCACTCGCTCAAGATTTATCGCCAGCTCTTCATCTTCTGCGGGCAGTAGGTCAGGCGAGTTATTCAACAAGCAATACAATGCCATAATCTCTAAGAAGCAGGCACTAGATAAACGAATGCCTATATCACTATAAGGATCAAGATCAATGGCTCGAAACTCAACGTAAGCAATGCCGCGACGTTCTAATGCTTCTGTTGGTGTCTCTCCACGCTCAGCGATTTGTTTGGGACGAATAGGGCTATAGTATTCGTTCTCTATCTGTAAGATATGGTCGTTAATTTGAATCGGGTTGCCATCAGCATCATCTAAGCCAAGCTCTTGAAAGCTCTCATGCGGCGTTTGAATGGCGCGGCGCAAACCTGTGATGTATTCAGGCAGGTTGTTGTAACGAATATCTAGATTTTCTTGCACGCTATTGGTGTATCCAAGTCTGCTCATACGCAAGCTGGTGGCCGCAGGCTTGTAATAGGTTGAGTCATTTTGCAGAATCAAATCATGCTCACGACCCGCCAAAAAGCACGGGGAAACGTTTGGACTGGCGCCTAGTAAATACAGCACTAAGCTGGTTAAACGCTTAAAGTTACGGATCAGCCCCAGATATTTGTCATTTTTGAATTCAGTGAGGGTCAGCTCATTGGCATCTGGCGTTTGTGCCTGCCAGGATTTAAAGAAGCCATCTCCAAATGATAGGTTGTAATGTAAGCCTGCAATGGACTGCATTCGGCGACCATAGCGGACACCTAGGCCACTACGATAAAGGGTTTTTAGTTTACCCGTATTAGAGCTACCGAAGTCCGCTAAAGGAATATCCTCGTCCTCGGCTGAGCGCATGTAGGGCATAGACAGTGGCCACATAAGCTCTTCTTCAGGTAGGGCTCTATAGACCAATACATGCAGCTGGCGCAATACCATGAGCGTGTCTTTTGGCGATAATCTAGGATCTGTGACCAGCTCAAGTAGGTTTTCTGAGTAATCAGTGGTGATAAACGGATGCGTCAGCTTTGATCCAAGTTTCTTGGGGTGCGGCTTTCGGCTCAAATATCCATCTGGCTTGATGCGCAGTCCTTCTTTTTCGATACCACGCAGCATTCCCTTTAAATGCTGACTGCTTAGCCAGTCTGGAATTTGAAATTGGGTAAAGTCACTCATAGTCAGTCATCTATTGTTATTCGTTATGATAGGAGGCAGCACAGCTTATAGGAATAGACCCTACCATGCTTGGTGTTAAGAATGTTGTCAGTTTAGCCCAAAGTGGGCTTAAAAACTATGCACAATTACAAAATCAGTAACCTTTGCTTTCAGCCAACTCAATGATTTACGCTGATTTAACGACAGTGATGTCAGGGTGCTGTCTGCTACTTTTGAGTATTCATAAGCCGAGTGGTTAATACAAAAAAGCACCTACTCAGAAGTGAGTAGATGCTTTTACGATCAGCTTTTTGTCTATACTGCTTTATCTATATTGGACAAAAGCTGAGTGGTTCTTTCAGCAGCTTATGAAAAGTCGAGCTCAGTTTCAAAGCTTTTTAGGTTATGACGAGCCATAGCTAGGTTGGACTTTTGGCGGTCAAGTACTAAGTATAAAAACAAATTGCTATTACGCACTAATGGACGTAGCAAATGATACTGCTTGCTTAGCGTGATTAGAATGTCTTCGATACTCTCGTCAAGACCCAAAGCGTCAGCAACTTTGCGCTTAGAGCGTAGGACTTCAGTGTTTCCTGCAGCCGCAAGCTCAAGGTCGATGCCTGTGCCAAGAGTTGCAAGCGCTAAGCCTGATTCGCTATCAACCAGAGCGGCTGCCATAAAACCGTCAATTTCATTTAGTGCATCAAGTGTTAACTTAGCCATACTATTATTCCTTAACTATAAAAACTATAACAGAGTAACAATCTATAACGGGCAAAGCCTATAACGCATAGTTGCTTGCTTATGGTGATAGTCACATCACGATGAGCACTTCTTATGGGCGCTCAAGGACAAGCGCTATTTAAATTATACGTGCTATATAAAGAGCCAAACAGGCGACTCACTAAGCCAATTACTACATTGTTTTATCGGGATGTCTTAAGGTTTTAATCTAAGACCCTTTAATTACTGCAATTATAGTGCCATAGTTTTGGTCAGTATCGATATCAATAAACGCTCACGCTAATAGAGTGAATGGCGCACTGTTAGCGCATAACCAATGACTAAAGCTTATAGCAACTGAATATTCATCTTAAATAGAAAATGATGATCCGCAGCCACAAGTCGTTGTTGCGTTGGGGTTAGTGACTATGAAGCGTGCACCTTCAAGTCCCTCTGTATAATCTACAGTAGAGCCTTGCAAGTATTGATAACTGAGCGAGTCTACAACCAAAGTGACGTCACCATTATCAAAGTCGGCATCGTCTTCGTTTAAGTCATTGGCAAAGTTAAAGCCGTAAGAAAACCCTGAGCAGCCACCACCTGTGACATAAACGCGTAACATCAAACTGTTATCGCCTTCTTCTTCACGCAGTCGGCGTACTTTTTGGGCGGCACTATCGGTTAGGTTTAAGACAGTGGGATCTACAGGCTGGCTGGCGCTGGGATCGTACTGATTAGTTTGTGTGTTCATATCTACCTCGGTTACTAATATCAAATGCCATCGTCGTCTTGGTATGATTGGCAGCGTTAGTGACGACAATCTATTAGTGGCGATGTGATGGACTCGGATGGGTACTGTCGTGTCATTGCTGTGATTATTTCGTTTTGTTATAAGACTACAAAAAGCTAGGAAAGACGCCAAATCTATTTTTTATCGATATAAAAACAGCTCAGCTGCTCACAGTCATCGTGTCCTAACAGTATATCATAATGGGGGTTTACGTGGATTTGTCAATAGGTGGCGTTTAGCCGATTGTGCGATACCATAGCGCAGACGACAGATAATAACTGCTTGGATTTGAAATACTTTTTTAATCGTTTGCCTATAGGAGATGTGTTTGAAATAATAGCCCACACTCTCCAACAGCGCTAGGTCATTTTAGAGTGCATCGACCCTATGCCGAATATTTGCATACACACCTTAGTTACAAACACATTGAGAAAAAAAACCTATGATCGAATTTAAAGACGTTAGTGTGCGCCGTGATGGCCGTGAGTTGTTTTCTGGGGCGAGCTTTCAGCTACATCCAGGTCACAAGGTAGGGCTAACGGGTAACAATGGTACAGGTAAGTCTACCTTGTTTGCTTTGTTACTCACGCACATGGGCACAGGTGATACCGAAGTGACGCCAGATAAAGGGGAGGTGAGTATCCCTGATAGTTGGCAGGTGGCGCATATGGCGCAGGAAGTGGGTGCCAGTAGCCAGACTGCAATCGATTATGTGCTCAGTGGTGACGAAGAGTGGTATGAGCTCAATGAAGCCATGAGCGACTTGAGTACGGTCAGCGATGAGCAAATCGGGGTGCTGCATCAGCGATTTGATGAGATAGACGGCTATCGTACACCAACCAAAGCAGCACAAATCATGGCAGGCCTTGGCTTTAACACCACACAACATGAGCTGCCGGTAGCAGGTTTCTCTGGTGGCTGGCGTATGCGTTTGAACTTGGCCAAAACCTTGATGAGCCGTGCTGACTTACTACTCTTGGATGAGCCGACCAACCATTTGGATTTAGATGCGATTCTTTGGCTTGAGACTTGGATCAATAATTTCAATGGTTTGGTCATCGTCATCTCGCACGATCAAGCATTTTTGGATGCGACAGTTGGGTATATCTTGCACGTGGAACAACAAAAAATCACCCTCTATACGGGAAATTATCAGCAGTTTGTGCGTACTCGCCATGAGCGTATGGCGCAGCAGCAGCAAGCCTATGAAAAGCAGCAAGCCACTCGGGCGCATCTAGATGACTTCATCCGCCGTTTTCGTGCCAAAGCCAGTAAGGCCAAACAAGCCCAAAGCCGTATCAAGCAGCTGGAGCGTATGAGCGAGCTGTCACCTATGATGGCGGATAACCCATTTTCATTTAAGTTTTATGAGCCTGCGCACATGAGCTCTCCGCTGATTGAGCTGACCAAAGCTAATATTGGCTACAGTGATACGCCACTGTTATACAATGCCAATGTTCAAGTTACCCCTGATACTCGTCTGGGCTTACTGGGTATGAACGGTGCTGGTAAGTCGACCTTAATCAAAGCTTTGGTGGGCGAGCTTGATATCTTATCAGGGAGTTATCGAGTCTCTGATAGTCTCAAACTTGGCTACTTCAATCAACATCAAATGGATGCGTTAGATGCAGCGGCGACACCGATGCAGATGCTGCGCCGCCTTGCCGGTCAGACTTCAGATGCAGAGCTGCGTTCGTTTTTGGGTAGCTTTGACTTTCGTGGTGAGCGTATCGACACGCCGAGCGAGCTGTTTTCAGGTGGCGAGCGTGCCCGCTTGACGCTGGCGTTAATTGTTTGGCAGCGTCCAAATGTGTTGGTGCTAGATGAGCCCACCAACCATCTAGACCTACAGATGCGCCAAGCCTTAACCATTGCATTACAAGGGTTTGAAGGCGCAGTGGTACTGGTGTCGCATGATCGTGAGCTGATTGCGAACGTCTGTGATGAGCTATACCTAGTGCATGATGGCCGAGTCGATGAGTTTGATGGCGATATCAGTGATTATGGTAAATGGCTGAGTGAAAAGCGTAAACAAGAAAACATGGCTAATAAAAACAGCCTTGAAAGCGCAAGCAAAGAAAACAGCGAAGGAGCTGTTTCACATGAAACAAAAACAAACGCTCAAGTTGGCAAAGTCAAAGAGGTCAGCAAAGAAGGGCAGCGCAGATTGGCAGCAGAACAGCGCAAACGTACAGCGCCCATCCGCCGTGAGATTGAAAATACAGAAAAAGCGTTGAGTAAGATTGAAACGCAGTTGTTGACTCTTGAGGAACAGCTTGCTGACACTGCGCTTTATGAGGACAGCCGAAAATCTGAGCTTTTGACATTGCTCGATGAGCAAACAGCACTACAGCAGCAGCACAGTGATCATGAAGAAAAACTGTTGCTTGCGATGACAAACCTAGAAGAGATGGAAGCCAGCTTTGAGTAAGGTCGGTTAACAGCAGCACCTTTATCCATAAAAAAAGGAGAGCATCAGCTCTCCTTTTTTACATTTTAGTAAATCATTGCTTACGGTATTTACCATCACCATAAGATAAAATCTTCATGGTGGTATTGCACAGTTTACAGTTTATCTTACCAGCAGCTGCTTTCGATAAATCAAGAACACGCCCTGGCGTAAAAGGACCTCTATCCGTAATTTTGACGATCACACTCTGTTTGGTCTTTGGATTGGTCACCTCTACTTCTGTTCCGAAAGGCAACGTTTTGTGTGCTGCAGTCATCGCATTCATATTAAAGATGCTACCACTGGCAGTGCGTTTGCCGTGAAACTTACTACCATAGTAACTGGTGTTGCCAGCGAAAGCTGCGGTAGTCAATAATAGGGATAGGGTAATAACCAAAGACCTGATTAAATAAGACATGTAATACCTTTGAATAATTTATAAAATAGACAGATACTCTTGCCTATGATATTCATACTCCCTATGAGTATGAATAATGTGCGTATTATACGGTGGTAAGGTTACTGTATTCTTACTATAGTGTTATTAAGTCTCGGAATCTAGTTACGGGCGTATGATAAGTATTTGATAAAACAAGCGAAAATATTGAAAATATAAAAACAGTCTTAACATAGTAGCAGAGCCCAAATAAAAGGAAAAAAACATGGCAGAAAAAAACTATTACGATATTTTGGGGGTCAAAAAAGACGCCTCAGATGCCGATATCAAAAAGAAGTACCGTAAATTGGTACGTCAATATCACCCTGATGTCAGTGATGATCCAGATGCTGATAGCAAGATTGCTGAGATCAACAACGCTTATGAAACACTACGAGATAAAGACAAGCGAGCAGAGTATGACGCTATGTTAGACAACCCATTTGCCTCTCAAGGTGGCGCTGGTGGGTTTGGTGGTTTCGGTGGTCAGTCAGCAGGCGGTCAAGGAGGGTTTCGCTGGGAAGATATCAAAGGTCAGTTTGGTGATGGCGAAGCTTTTGGTGATGGCGGTTTTCGCTTTGATGATATTTTTTCGGCCTTTGGTCGCGGTGCCCGGGGCCAAACAGGCGGCCGCACTCATAGCTCTGGTTTTGATCAGTTTGGTGGTGGTTTTGGTGCGCAAGACAGTCAAGGTCAAGACCAGCACGCAGAAATCACAGTTGATTTAGCGTCTGTATATAGCGGTGATGACTATAGTATCAAGCTCAATGTCCCCGTGCGTCAGCCGAATGGCAGCGTCGACTATGAAAACAAAACCCTCAAAATTAAGATTCCAAAGGGCATCACTGATGGCAAGCAGATCCGTCTGGCCGGACAAGGTGCCGCTGGCATAGGCAGCGGTAAAAATGGCGATCTGTTTTTGAAGGTAAAAGTTCGCCATGCCGACAATATCCGCTTAGAAGACGCAGATGTCTATCAAACTGTCAATATCATGCCTTGGGAGGCAGCGCTTGGCGAAAAAGTAAATATCACCACGCCAGCTGGCACGCTGGGGGTGAGTATTCCAAAAAACAGTAAATCTGGCAGTAATTTACGCCTAAAAGGCAAAGGCATTCCGGCCAAACAGGCGGGCGATCTTTATTTAACTCTAAATATTGTTAACCCTGATGTCAGTACTGAGGCAGAGCAGCAAGCTTATGAGAGTCTAAAGCAAGCGTTTGCTGGTACTACCATCAATCGCTAATAGTGGTGCTGCTGTGGCAGAGACATATAGGATAAGACACTTGAAGCGATAAAAATAAAGAGACAACGAGGATGATAATTATGAAACACTCGCCCGAATTAAACGATATTGTGTTGAGTTTAGATGAACTCGTGGCTGCTTGTGGTCAAGATCATCATTGGGTACTGGCACTGATTGAAGAAAACATCATTGAATATGATGTGCCAGAACGACAACAGTTTACTGGCTATCAATTGACCACCGTTCGCCGTGCCTCTAGGCTGAGCCGTGACTTTGAAGCCAGCGTACCTGCGATTGGTTTGATTCTTGAGCTGTTAGATGAGCTGGAGCAGCTGCGGCAATTCAAACGTCAATGGGAGTTAGAGGCACCAACAGTGGAAGTAGACGTGCGCCACATTAAGTAAATGACATATAGTCAGTTGAAAACAAAACTATCATAAATTCAAAAGCGCTACTGGTATAAATTTTCCTTGCTTGCTGCGTTCCCAGAGGCTGCGCAAAATTCATCCCAGTAGCGCTGTAACACTTTTAAATTGAGCATACTATATAATAAAAAACGCCACTCATGTCAGTGGCGTTTTTCGGTTAAGTGTGTGATTGCATAAGGAACAAACGATGGTTTGCAGCCTAGCGAGAATACTTAGGGTCTGCTGCAGCAGTGAATAGCACGTCAGTCGATGAGTTGAGTGCGGTTTCAGCAGAGTCCTGAATCACGCCGATAATAAAGCCGATGGCGACCACTTGCATAGCAATGTCGTTGGGAATACTAAATAAGCTGGCAGCCAGAGGAATGAGTAATAACGACCCACCAGCGACACCAGAGGCACCACAAGCACTAATCGTTGCCACCAAGCTCAGCAGTAATGCGGATGCAAAGCTGACTTCTATCCCCAGAGTATGAGCAGCAGCCAACGTTAAGACGTTGATGGTAATCGCCGCTCCTGCCATGTTAATCGTCGCTCCCAATGGAATAGTAACTGAGTACGTATCTTTATGCAGACCGAGCTTGTCAGCAAGGTTCATATTGACCGGAATATTAGCCGCTGAGCTACGCGTAAAGAAGGCAGTAATGCCTGATTCACGCAGACAGGTGAATACTAAGGGATAGGGGTTTTTGCCAGTTTTAACCAAGACAATTAGTGGATTGGCGACCAACGCAATAAATAACATACAGCCGACTAATACCATAAGGATACGAGCATAACCGGCCAATGCTGCAAAGCCAGTTTCAGCGACGGTATTGGCCACCAAACCCAAAATACCAAATGGGGCTAGGGCAATGACCCACTTGACCACTTGTGAGATGGCGTCAGAAAAGTCCACTACCATATTACGTGTGGAGTCACCTGCTTGACGTAAAGCAAAGCCGATAATGATCGCCCAAGCTAAAATACCGATGTAATTGGCATTGGCCACCGCTTCGACGGGGTTGGCGACAAGGTTCATGAGCAGGTTGGTCAAGACCTCTTTTAGGTTGGCTGGCGGGACCTGCTCAATGGTGGCATTCATCAGTACCAGTTCGGTCGGGAATAAAAAACTGGCCCCAACCGCTGTCAACGCTGCCAAAAACGTGCCAAAAACATACATTAATAGTACTGGTCTGATATAGACCTCATTGCCACTTCGATGCTGACAAATCGCTGCCATGACCAACGTAAAAACCAGCACAGGCGCCACCGCTTTTAAAGCACCGACAAACAACGTACCGAGCAGCCCCAAGGCAATACCGATACTAGGCGCTAGCCAGCCAATCAATACCCCTAGTACCAAACCGATAATAATCAGCGGCACCAACCCTATACGTTGGTACATCGCAACTAATGAACGCATACTCCATCCTTAACCTAAAAAAATGATAAAAACCGTACGGCAAATGGATGGATATTAGCATTTTTTTATATATTCTCCTACCGCTATCAAACCCAAAAATATGACCAACAGTATCAGAGTCACTGAGTTTACTCAGGGTAGGAATTGTACTCGTCTGATTTTTTGCGTTTGTCATGATATAGGTGACATGCAATCGGTTTGGGTCAGCGCCAAAAAATAAAAAAGCCAAGCGCTTATTTTGCACTTGGCTGTGATAAAAAAACATGGCGGCTAAGGGTCTATTTGACGGTTGACTGAGTCAATAACAGACCCTAGCAGACCCTATACTTTAAAGTGTGTCAGTTGATATCCAAGCTGCTGATAGTGCTTATACTTGTGGCGACCCTCTTGCATACTTTTTTCATCAGGTCTGATGATCTCAAGCACACGAGTGGGCTGTGCACCCGTTGCCATTGCCATAAAGTCATTGACAGGTTGAGCAGTCGTATTGAGCACGATGCCTTTAAAGTCGATAGGCAGATAGCTGCTGAGTAGTACCGGAGCGAGCTTGGTTGCTGTCTCAGCACTATCCTCAATCGCTGCACTGCTCATCCCACTCATGTCGCTACCCTGCTCACTTGCCATATCAGACTTGGCACGCGTAGGCAGACGCTGATGTGGAATAAAACCACTGGCATCATGCGTCCATAGCGCCTCATCAAGCTTGGTAACTAGATGGTCATCGTGGCTTAAAATCAGTACAGATTGACTGCTTTTATTTAAGGCCGTTTGGGTCAGTTGACAGATAAAGCCCAAGATATCTTGGGCTTTATTCTCACTTAATACATAAAAGCTAATTTGCATGCGATAAACACTCTATATGGGGCGTTTAAGCACACAATAGCCAAACGCTTAAGTCACCTCTAAATCAAGGCAGAGTCACTGCCTTTCAATATTGCTTTTAGATATCGTTTTTATGCATTGTTTTTTAGATATTGCATAAATAAAGGGACAGGGCGACCGGTTGCCGCTTTTTCTTTACCTGAATTCCACGCCGTACCCGCAATGTCTAAATGTGCCCATGCTTGGCCTTCTTCTACAAAGCGTGATAAAAAGCATGCTGCAGTGACCGCACCTGCGCCTTTACCACCGATGTTTTGCATATCAGCGATAGGCGAGTCAAGCTGCGACTGATAAGCGTCATCTAACGGCATGTGCCAGACCAGATCGCCTGATTGATTACTGGCATTTTCAAGCTCAAACAGCACGTCCTCATCATTACTGAACACCGCTGAGCGAACATGACCCAATGCCACCACACAGGCGCCAGTCAACGTCGCCACATCGATGATGGCCTTGGGCTGATAACGCTGTACGTAGCATAAGGTATCTGCCAATACTAAGCGTCCTTCAGCATCGGTATTTAAGATTTCGACAGATTTACCATTCATCGCCTTGACGATATCTCCAGGGCGAGTAGCATCCCCTGATGGCATGTTTTCTGCACATGCTAGAGCGCCTACGACGTTGATCGGTAGACGGGCTTCACATAGAGCTTTGATGGTACCAAGTACAGCTGCTGAGCCGCCCATATCGAACTTCATCTCATCCATGGCAGCTCCTGGTTTAATTGAGATACCGCCTGAGTCGAAGGTGACGCCTTTGCCGACCAATACAATAGGGGCCTCATCATTTGCGACAGGTGCAGAGTCTGTATCGGTATGTTTTGCTGATTTCTTATTGGGCAGTTTGGCTGGTATTTTATCAGCCAAGGCTTTTAGGCCGCCGCTGACTTTGGCACTGCTGGTCTCTTTTGTGCCAAATTTTGATTTACCTTGGTACTCCATAAGTACCAGCTGACCTTCTTTAGTCGAGCCTTTAGCCACAGCTAAAAAACATTCCATACCCAGTGCTGACATCTCGTCTTCGCCCAGTACGGTGACTTTTAATAGATCAGGGTAAGCTTTTGCCAGCTCTTGAGCTTGCTCTGCCATATACGCTGGAAAACAAATATTGCCTGGCTCATTGGCCACGTCACGGGTCAGGCTTTGACCGATAAACACTGACTGGGCAAAGTCCAATGCAGATTCAAGCGCTGCATCAGCCAGTAGATAAACATCGGTGAGGACAGGGGTGGTCTGCTCAGACTTATACTTATCAAAACGATAGCTTGCTGCCAGTAGATTTAGTGCAAACTGACCGAAATGATTTTCTTCTAAAGTATCGCCGAGGGCAACGGTAATTGAAGCAACACGCTTTTGGGTGCTGCTATATATGGTGTTAGCGACTTTTTGTAAGACAGTATTATTAAGCTTATCAACATTACCAACCCCGACTAGCAATAGCTGAACTGGGTTTTGTTTGGCAGTTTTTTTATCCCCTGCCAACGCATAGTCAGCGACAGTCTCACAGGCTTTACCATTAAAATGTGATACCTCAATGAGCTGCTCAATACGAGCTTTATAGTCTGCCAACACAGATTCGGCAAGGATGTTCTTTTTATCGTCGACCAATACCACCAAGCAAGCTTCATCCTTATCTTTTGCTTCTTTTTTTAGGATTTTTTGGGTATGGGTTTTTGGTAAGTGTTGAGTCAGTTTAATATTCATATAATTATCCTTATTAGTTTAGGGCGTGTCCTCAATCTGAACGATAATATCTAAATGGGCTAAAAATGGCTAAATTTTGTCATACAGCGTCAAATAATTGGGCAATATCCTGATATTACCTGCATTATTTTCCTTGTCTGACGGCAATTTATCTCATTTTTATCACCATTTTCAAAATGAGGACACGCCCTAGTGTGGTGACAAATAAAAAATAGCAGTCTGTAATCATTTACCTAGAGGTTGAATGACAGTATCAGACAACGACAAGGATAAAAAATTACGGACGCTAAACAGATGTATAAGTTAAAAAAGTTAGCCTATCGGGCTATGATTATAGTGTAGCATATCAGGCGATAACTACGCAGTCAGTAAGGGTTTGGTAATGTTTTCAAACACATTTCACGGCCAGTATTTACAAAAACATGCTAGTATTATCGGTTACGCTCGTCATCTACAAAAGCTAAAGCGCCTGACTGAGTTTTTTGATACAAACTGCGGCACTTACCATAAGTGTGGCTGCCACCTGCAAAGAGTACTTATTTGTGATATTACGCCGCTACATGACTCGTCAAGTTGCCTCGACCACTGCTTTGGTATTGGGGTTTTTGGTGGTGATGATGCTTGGCGGCCGTCTGATACGTTACTTTGGCATAGCCGCTGAGGGCAACCTAGATATCAGTTTGCTATTTACCATTATTGGCTATAATTTGCCTTATTTTTTAGAGCTTATTTTACCACTGTCATTTTTTATTGCGCTCATGTTGGTGTTTGGACGTCTTTATGTCGATCAAGAAATGGCAGTTATCAATGCCAGTGGGGTGTCACGTGGTAAGCTGGCACGGCTAATGACACCCTTGATACTCGCCTTGTTTGTCGGTGAAGCCGCCTTATCAATAGTGGGAAAGCCTTGGGGCGTACGTGCTTCAGATTCAGTCTGGCAGCAACAGGCCTTGACCAGTGCCTTTGATTTGATTCGTCCCAAAGCGTTTATCAGTAGTGGCAACTATCATCTGTATGTTGGCAGTCTCAGTGATGATAAAAAACAACTACAAGATGTGGTACTCATTCAAACTGAACCTGCCAAAAAAGGCAAGAAAGCCAATCATGCGCCGCCTACAAATGATATGGATAAAAGTCATGCCGTTGATGTGCAAAACACCATTGACCCTGAGGCTGCTGAACAGTTAGATATTCCAGAGCTACCAGATACGCTCGTGAGTCACGATATCAGTAAAGACACCATCACGCTCGCCAAACGTGCCGAACAAGTGGATACAGGCAATAGCGGTGTGACCCAGTTGGATTTGTTTCAAGGTCGGCGTTATGAGGTGGGGGCAGGGAGCCTGAAGTATAATCAGGTAGGGTTTGAGCGTTACCGTATTACTTTGACTGAATCTTCTAAAGAGGTCGTCACTGAAGACAATATCGAAACCCAAAAGATAGGCCCGTTGTGGCAAATTGCGAGTGGTGGCGGGCAAGATGTCAGTATCGATACACTACGAGCTGCACAAGGCGAGATAGGCTATCGTTTTGCGCTGCCTTGGCTGATGATTATTGCCCCCATGCTCGCAGTACCATTGGCACAAGTGCGGCCACGTCAAGGTCGCTGGCTACGCCTGTTTCCTTCCATTTTATTGTTTGTCAGCTGTGCTTTGGGCATCATTTCTCTTAAGAATGCGGTGAGCAAAGGCAGCGTCAGTGTTTGGGCGTATGCATGGCTGATATTAGGTTTTATGGCATTGGCGCTTTATATGAACTGGGGTAGTCGTATGCAGCACCGAGTACGTGTGCGTATCCAAGACAAAGCGTTGGCGTCGACAGACCACGGTGCATCTGGAGGGAAGCTATAATGCGCTCGCTGCCTAAAGTGACCTCCACTCAGCGTCACTCTGTGCCAAAACGTTCAGGCAACCTAAAAGTACTGAGCCGTTATGTCAAAACCAATGCTCTTCTAGCTATCATCGCAGCCGTGGTCGGGCTATGGGCGCTGCAGATGCTGTTCACCTATTTATCAGAGCTTGAGGACCTAACTGACAGCTACACCATGGCTGACGCCATTAAGTATATTTTTTACCGCTCGCCTTATTTTTTGGAGCAATTTATCCCGACAGGGGCGTTATTAGGCGCTGTCGTCGGCTTAGGGTTGCTTGCCAATAAAAGCGAGCTGGTGGTCATGCGCGCCGCTGGCGTGAGTGTCTATCGCATCGTCGGTTGGGTACTGCAGCCTGCTTTTATTTTTGTGCTGCTCGCCTTAGGAATCAATCAGTTTGTATTGCCTCACTCTAACCAGTTGGCAAAAGAAATTAATAGCGAAGATAGCCGCTCACTGGTCACATCTGTACGTGGTTATTGGACCGTGCAGCCACGCTTCAGCAGTGGGACCGATGGCGCTACTCAGTCTGATGGTAGTGACGTCTTGTATATTGACTATGCTGATGTTGAGGGCAATATTGGTGAGGTCAAACGCTGGTATTTGGATGATGAGGGTAGACTACAAACCGCCATTCATGCGGCAGGAGGGCGCTATAGCGAGCGTATTGCAGTGCCGTCTACTGCCAGCACTGAGACAAGACAGCAATATCGCTATGTCTGGCAGCTAAATGATATGACTGAGTTGACGATCAACCAAGGGTTTGAGAGCAGTCAAACCAAAAGCGCATCTGACACGCTAACCCTGCCTTTTGCACCTGAATCGGTATATTTATTGACCCGAAAAGCAGAGGACTTATCTTTGACTCAGCTGTATGATCATCGACAACTGATGCAAGGACAAAACAATCGCTCGTTAGAGCATGAGCTATCATTTTGGCAAAAGCTACTATCACCGCTGTCGATTTTGTCACTGGTGATCGTCGCTTGCTCATTTGTCTTCGGCTCACTGCGTACGCATAGCTTGGGCCTACGTATCGTAGTGGCATTGTTGTTTGGTTTATTATTCAGTTATATTCAGGATTTGGTCGGCTTTGTCTCGCTTGCTACAGGGTTTTCGCCACTCTTGATGGTGTTATTACCGATACTTGGTAGTGCTGCATTGGGTTTTTATCTGATAAAACGGCAGATGTAAGACAACTTCTCATCTTACGGTATTTTTTATATCGAATTGACTATAAGATCAAGCAAGAGAATAAAAAAAATCCCGCTAACACATCAACATGTTGGCGGGATTTTTTGTGCAACTTTCATGCTTATTCTTTAATCGCCATGGTAATGGTATAGGTTTTGCCTTGTTTGACCTTCTCGCTATTGCCAAACACCTCAATAAAAGAGCGTTTCATAAACTGACGCAAGCCATTAATAGTCACCACATAAAACCGCCCACCTTGACGCATGCGCGCATAAGCATCGAGGAAGTATAGATAATGCTGCTCTTTACCGACTTTGGCAGGTAGGTTTGACATCACAAGGCTAAAGTCTTTATCCGCTGCCACATGATTGAAGCCATTGGATAAATGCACGTCGACGTTTTTGAGACCGTTTTGCGCACAATTACGGCGTGCATATTCTACAGCCATGAAATCTTTATCAATTAGGGTATGCTGACCGTCTGGACATTCACGAGCTGCAGTCATACCCAGCACGCCATAGCCGCAGCCCAGATCTATCGAATCATCGTCCGCTTGAAAATCCACATAATCGAGTAGCATCAGGCTACCCTCATCGAGCTTTTGCGGTGAAAAAATCCCCCAGGTGGTGGTAAAGTCAAACGGCTTGCCCAGTACGTCTTGACGAAAATGAATGTCTTCACGCCAATGTTCAGCGTTTTTAAGTAAATCAGCAGGGGGACGATGATTTGTAGAGTGGCTCATGGAGTTCTCGGATATTGGATGAGTAGAAGGTTAATAAGTTATGACAGCTATTGTAACGACAAAAGGGTAGGTTTGCAGCACTCTACAGCCATAAAAGGCGTGTGGGGGTTGTTTGACGAATCTAGGACGTGTCCTCGTTTTGATACTTGAGGACACGCCCTAGTATTATCAGATAAGAATCTCACCCCCGCGGATGATGTTCGGCATGCAGCTTTTGTAATCTCGCTGTCGCCACATGGGTATAAATCTGCGTGGTGGACAAATCGCTATGCCCAAGCAGTAACTGCACGCTACGAAGATCGGCGCCATGGTTTAGCAGATGCGTGGCAAAGGCATGGCGTAGAGTATGCGGAGATAGCTCTTTATCGATACTGGCGACTTTGGCGTATTTTTTGATTAAATACCAAAAGTTTTGCCGCGTCATATAACCGCCTTGTGCTGTCAAAAACACCGCTTGGCAGTTACCTGATTTAAGGTGCGCAATCAGATCACTACGACCATGCGTCAGATAGTCCTCTAATGCATCTGCTGCATACTCACCCAGTGGCACAAGACGGGTTTTGTTGCCTTTACCCGTAATTTGCAGCCAGCCTGAATTCAGATTGACCTGCTCAAGCGCTAAATTGATAAGCTCACTAACACGTAAACCGCAAGCATAGAGCACTTCAAGCATGGCTTTGTCTCTTAGACCAAGCGCTGTACTGGTATCCGGTGCGGCGAGTAGGTTGTCGATGTCTGCTTCGCTTAAGTCCTTTGGCAAAGGACGACCAAGCTTAGGCGTTTTGATACGCTCGCAAGGGTTGTCTTCACGTAAGTTACTGGCGACCATCCATAAGTAGAATTGGCGCAAGCTTGATAGCATACGTGCTTGGGTGCGTGGCGTTTTATTGTCGGCGGCAAGACTTGAGAGACAGTGCAGCACGTCATCGTCTTGCCATTTGGTCAAAGGGGCTTTGCTGGTCAGCTCACAAGTACGCAGATCACGAATATAAGCATTGCGTGTACGTGTCGCCAGACCTCGTGCCAGCATCGCTTGACGAAATTCAGTCATATAAGCGGGTTCGTCATCGACGGCGAGTGCTTTTGGCTCTCGCTGCTGTAGGGCACGGTCACGGCTCATAATTAGGTACTCAGCGGTTATATATTAGGCAGGTTGCAAACACCACAGCGAGGTGATTTCCGCACTGCGAGCAGCATACAAGGGATCAGTATGGTCTTGGCTGCGACCGTGCTTAGGTTTGGTATCGAGACGGTATTTCACTGCTAAATCGTTATCCGCAAACCAGCCTAATAACTCATCACGAGTACGCAGTTGTAGGTGCTCTGCCAAATCTGACAAGATCAGCCAGACCTCTCCTTGTTCGCTTAAATGTGCCTTCACCCCCTGCAAAAAACCACGCAGCATGAGGCTGTTATAATCATAGACAGCGTACTCAAGTGGCGAGCTTGGTTTGGTGGGGAGCCAAGGTGGATTACAGACAATGAGATCTGCAGGCGGTGCATTTTTCGGAAACAAATCCGCTTGCTGTAACTGCACGTTAGTAAGCTGTTGCTGGGTCAGGTTGTCGCTGGCACAAGCCAAAGCACGAGGATTTACATCTGTAGCAATGATTTGCTGCACGCCACGTTTGGCTAAGACAATAGCCAATAAGCCCGTGCCCGTACCGATATCATAGGCGACATCACAAGCTTCAGGCAACGGTGCATCGAGTAGCAGTTGCACATACTCATGACGAGTCGGTGCAAAAACACCATAATGCGGATAAATGGATAGCTCTAAGCCTGTAATCGGTACGCCTTTTTCTCGCCATCCTGCTGCCCCTAACGCTCCTTGTAGGTCACGAAATGACAGCAGACAAGGCTCATTCAATGAGCCAAAAGCTGCCACACAAGCCGTACTGACCTCAGGGGCACGGCGCAGCTGGCTGCTATAGTCAGCATCCAGCTCCAATAATAAACGGCTTAATAGACGTGAGCGCTGGGCGGTCATTTGGCGCTGCTGATGAAATAGATTTGGTAGCGCTTGATTGTCTGGCTTAATATTAGATTTGTTGGCTGCTTTTTTTTCTTGACGCAGCTTGGCCCGCGCTTCAGCACGGTCGATACGCCGATTGAGGGCTTGTAGTAATTGCCGCCCATTGTGAAAGTCACCTCGCCACAGCATCGACGTACCTGCACAAGCTAGACGATAGGCCTCATCTGCCGTTGTGGTATCGTCGACCAAAACGATGCGAGTGGGCGGTTTATGACCACTCTCAGACAACCAACGAGTTTGGTGCAAGCTGTCGTTTTCATACCATTCTACGTACTGTTTTTTGGCTGCTAACACGAGGTTTACCTTTTTGCCGATGAGATACAGTCAGTTGAACATAAAAAATGCTATCACACCCAGACAGGGTGGCGACCATACTCGTTATCTAATGAGTGTACGCTGTCTTATTCAAGCGTTGAGGTCCTAAGGAGGCCCTAAACGTCTTTTTTCTTGACCACATACCGATACAGGGTAGCGCTCGTAGGCAGCTCATCATCGTCTGCAACAGTGATCTCGTCGGGATCAACATCGATGCTCACATTTTCAGCCAGTGTCTCTTGATGGACAAGCGTGTGCCCCAAATGGCGACAAAAATTAGGAATATCACGAGTGGTCGCAGGATCGGTGGCAAGGATTTCGATCACATCACCTGCATCAGCACGACGAATCATACGATGCAGCATCATCACAGGCTCAGGACAAATCAGTCCTTGAGTGTCTAGATGGTGCTGTATGCTGGAGTCAGATATAGAAGTAGTCATAGTCTTGTTAAGTCGATTAAATAAGTTAAAGTGGTGTATTACTCAAGGCGGATAAGCGGATCTAACATGCTTTATGACCTTTTAGTGGTCGCCTCGACACTATCGTCCTCTTGCTTTGCGGCCAAAAAATTAAAAAAGCGCTTAAAACTCACTTTAAACAAAAAAGCCACACCTACCCAGCAAGCCAATCCCAGCCAAGCCGTATCAGCAAATAACAACCCACCAATAAGGACAATGGCTGAGACGCCCACAGTCATAACCACCATCGAGGACTGATTTAAGCGATAACGATAGATGATAAAGGCATTATAAAGGCTGATGGGAATGGTGAGTGCGATCAAAGCGTAAGGTAAGTTATAAAACAATTGATACAGCAGCTGATTATCATGAAATGCTTTGATGCTAGCGACAGTACCAAAAACGATAAAAGCGATGATAGCGGCATATATAAGATAGATTGCTACTTGATTGGCACGCTGTGCGCCTTTGATACGAGCAATAGCAAGCGGCGCAAAGCCATATTGCGATTTGCTGTGCAAAGGGCGTTCTGAAGCATTGGTCATAACAGTCAGTCGTTCTATCAGTGGGTGATGGTGCGGTGGTAATAAAATACTGTGAGCCACAAGCTTACTTATTCAGCTTTGATGGCACTAATGGCGATGGCACTATTTGGGTCAGAGAAGTAGGTAGACAGCAGTATGCAGGCAGAGATGTCGTCAATGGGGTCACGAGGATCTTGAATCCAGCCTTGCTCCCATGCCAACTCACGAGCTGCCACAGAGGTCAGGCGCTCGTCACATAATTTTACTTTCACGGGTAAGTGTCGCTCCATTAGTCGATGCGCTAGCCGGCGTGCAAACTTATGAGCACGTTTGGACAACATAGAGCTACTGCCATCCATATTCAGCGGTAGCCCAACCAACACTTGGGTGACGCCCCATATTCTTATGATGCCTAACAGATTATCCCAATCCGGTTGCCCATTATCCATTGCCAAAATATCAAAAGCACGAGCCGTCTCAGTAATGGTGTTGCCAAGCGCCATCCCCATTTTTTTGACACCGTAATCTAATGCCAAAATCAAATGCTCTTTTGGGGTTGGATCGGTTTGACAAGTATTCGTTGCATGCTCAGCGGACATGTCCGTCTCTGTAGCTGTCTTAGTGTCTGTGCTGCCAGTATTGTCGACCATAATAACGGCTTCCCTTTAGTCATTGCGGCGATGAGTCATTGAGCCAATAATGCTAAATATGATGTGGTGGATTGAGTTTTAGCAAAAGCAGTGGGTTTTATACGGTCAAAGGCATTGTCAGGCGTGACCAATATCACTGCTTAAATAGTCAAAGTTGACGCCTATCTTGTCTGCAGCGGACTGCCAACGCTCTGCAAATGGCGTATCAAATAATAAGTTCAGATCAGCTGGACACACCAACCAATCACCGTTAGCCAGCTCCCGTTCGAGCTGCTCTTTGCCCCAGCTGGCATGGCCTAAACACAGATGATAATGTCCCACACCTTGACCGGCAGCGATACGCTTGAGAATATCTTGACTGGTGGTGATACAGACATTTTCTGATATCGCAAACGAAGACGCCCATTCAGGCTGGCCAGTATGGAGCACAAAGCCAACCTCAGGATACACCGGGCCACCCTGTAGCGCCAGATCTTCCATCACTTGCGGGTCAGTCACCTCAATACTTAAGTCTTCTAGTAGTTTGCCAACACGTGATTGCTCAAGGGGACGATTTACCATAAGCCCCAGTGCGCCTTGCTTGTCATGGCGGCAGATATAGATCAGCGCCTGCTCAAACCGTGGGTCTGGCAGCTGCGGCGTTGCAATCAAGAAGTGATGGGTCAAATTAGCGTTAGACATAGATACAGATACAGTTTAAAGAAGATGGGACCCTACTATATGGTGATTATCTACACAAAATCAACCGAGGTTGGGTAGGGTGGCTATTTGATATCGCTCAGTAGACTGCGTGCATGGTCACGGGTCACATCAGTGATGGTCACACCACCTGACATACGTGCCAGCTCGTTGACCTGCGCATCATCAACCAACACAATCAGTTCGCTTTGGGTTTGCTGGTCGTGATGCTTTTGTACCAAAATATGTTGATGCGCTTGCGCTGCGACCTGTGCTTGATGGGTGATGGCTAATAGCTGTTGAGTCTGTCCTAGCGTGCGTAACAGCTCACCGACCACTTGCGCAGTACCGCCACTGATACCGACATCGACCTCATCAAAGACCAACATTGGCTTAGCGGCATTGTTATCGCTATTGGTCACTTGTAGCACTTGCATGACCAAAGCCATCCTTGATAGTTCGCCCCCTGAAGCGATTTTATGTAACGGTTGCATCGGCATGCCGACGTTCGCACTAAACAGCAGATCTATATCAAAACAGCCTTGAGCATTATAGAGGCTTGGGTCTGATTTTTTGGTAAAAACAAACTCACAGCGAGCATTGGGGAGGGCAAGTGGCTGTAGCTGCTCAATCAGCTGTTGACTAATCGCCGGGGCGGCCTTTTGGCGTTGGTCGTTTAGCGCCGTTGCCAACTCAAGGTACGTTTGCCACGCCTCCTCAATTTGGGCCGCTAAAGCGTCACTGCTAGGCTCATTTTCTAGCTCTTCTAGTTGCTGTTGCCAGACATTGGCTTCTGCTATCAAATCATTTGCTGGCAAGCCATGCTTGCGTGAGAGACGATGACCGAGGCTGATAAGATTGTCTAACTCTTGCAAGCGCTCAGGGTCAGGCAACTGCTGCTCGGCATAGTCTGCTAATAGCACGGTCACTTCTGTGATTTGCTGCTGCGCCAGATGCAGTTGCTCTGAGGCTTGATGAAAGGTTTGACTGACATCGATTTGATGGTCGCACAGTTTGATGGCTTGACCAAGCAAGGTCATGACATCGGGCTCATCAGTATCACTGTCCAACAAGTGTAGACTGCGACTGGCCTCTATCATTAAAGCTTCAATATTGGACAGCTCCTCATGCTCAGCTTCGACTTCTGTATAGTCGACAGCCAGTAAGGGCTCGATATCTGCCAGCTGGTTTTGGAGCAGCTCGATACGGTCTTGGCGCTGCGCTTCTCGGCTGATAATCTCATCGGCTTGGCGCTTTAGCTGCTGATAGTGTTGGTAGCTACTGGCTGTCTGAGCTGCCAGTGGGGTCAGCTTCGCCATCTCATCAAGCCACCCAACCACGAATTGAGGCTTAAGAAGTGCTTGCTGGGCGTGTTGACTATGAATGTTGACGAGCAGTGCCCCTAAGCTTTTTAATTCTGCTAAGCTTATAGGCGTCCCATTTAACCATGCTTTTGAGCGGCCAGTACTGCTCAGCTGTCGACGAATCAGCACCTCTGGCTCCTCTAAAGAGCGCTCATGAGAAGCAAACCATTCTGCCACTATAGGGTTGTCCGCCACATCAAACTGTGCATAAATATCAGCGTGCGCTGCCCCATGCCTGACCATCGCACTGTCTGCCCGTGCGCCAGCACATAACGCCATCGCATCGAGCAGTAACGACTTGCCAGCACCTGTTTCACCAGTAATGACATTAAAGCCTTCAGCAAAACTCAGCTCATGCTCATCGATGAGTGCGAACTGATATAAGGTTAGTGATAACAGCATCAAGGCCTCTCGTGGTAGACGGTTAATATTGTATACAGACTAGCAGTCAGTATATAGTATCAAAACTGACCCGCTATAAATTTTATCTTTAAAAAGTCTATTTGTGCCCAAAGCAGTCCCATAAGGCACGATATAATAATCTATTTTTTGGTACTTTTATGCGACATATTACTCATCATTTACTGCTCTGCTGTAACAAACTTTATAGATATAATGTGGTAGCATAATCTTACCTAATCACCATATCTGGCGACACAGCATACATATGTCCACGCCAAAAACCATGGTTTAGTTCGAGAATGTTGAGATTTTACCATAAGATTAGGCAGTAAAATCAATATTTTAGGTGTTGGTGTCGTGCTAAATACCCAAGAAGCAATCTATTAAGAAGCCATTGCTTTAATGATAAGGATAAGCGGGTTTAATGCGTCACAGACGTGTACAGCAGCAAGCTTTATCAGCCTAAAATAGTCGTCTTATTTTTTAGTTTAGCAATAATTATTTGATAAGGAAGCCACTATGTCAGCGGCACAGTTTACCAATGTGACAGTCAATGCTCAGGCCACAATATCTTATGATGGTCGCTGTTCTAGCCATACCATTATGTTTGAGGATGGGCGGCACAAGACTTTAGGCGTTATTCTACCCTGCGACAATACCATCGAGCAGTATCAGTTCAGCACCAATACCTCTGAGCGTATCGAGATCATTAGCGGGGAGTGTGAAGTGAAGATTAATGGTGATGAAGAGTTTAGCTATTATCGGGCAGGTCAGTCTTTCGTGGTGCAAGGCAATAGTAGCTTCAATCTACGTACGGATGAGATTGTGCAATATGTTTGCCACCTAGAAGGCTAAGGCCAGTTTGAGTATCTCATAAACAGGTCTGTATTGAGCAAAAGATGTTTTGATTAGAGTACGTTGATATTTAGAGTACCTTGATATTAGACACTAACGATAACGCTCAAAACAAGGCAACTGGTTACACTACAATCAAGAAACAAATAATATCCTATAGATTTTATTTGTTTCTTTTTTATTAAAGTTCTCTTATTTGGACTTTTTATTAGGTTGATCTACTATGGCAAAACCCAGCTATTTTTATGGCATTCATGCGATTGAAGCCTTACTTACCCATCGTCCACTAGATGCACTGAGCCTATTTGTACAGCAAGGCCGCGAGAGCGACAGCCATGTTCAAGACATTATCAGTGCTGCCCAAGCAAATGGCGTCAGTGTGCAACCCACTCAAAAAGACAAGCTCACGCAATTGTGTGGTAGCCCGCAGCATCAAGGCGTCGTACTGCATGCTCGCCCACTCAGCTTCACTAACGAAAGCTTGCTAGATACCCTCGTTGCAAACGAGCGCTGCTTATTATTGGTACTCGATCAGATTACAGATGCACACAATTTTGGTGCGTGTCTACGTACCGCTGTAGCGATGGGTGTGGATGCCGTGGTTTGTCCGAAGCATCATGCCGCCAGTCTGACGCCAACAGTTGCCAAGGTTTCTGTGGGCGCTGCAGAGATGATGCCGGTCATTAGTGTAACCAACTTGGCTCGAACCTTATCCCACATTAAGCAAGCGGGCGTCTTTGTATTTGGAACGGCATTAAATGCAGATGCTAAGCCTATCCATACTGTAGATATGACAGGTAAGAGCGCTTTAATCATGGGCTCAGAAGGAGAAGGCATGCGCCGTCTGACTGCCGAGAGTTGTGACGAGCTGGTATATATCCCTATGTCAGGCAACGATCATGGACATCTGCAAAGTTTGAATGTGAGCGTGGCTACAGGTATGGCACTTTATGAGGTCAATCGACAGCGTACTTCAACTGCTGGGCAAGCGTAAGGTAGTTTTGATGTAAGGGCTCTAGTTGCTGGTATAACGCAGCTAGGTCTGCATTGTTTACCACGATATCATCAGCATGACGATTACGCTCCTCACGATCAAGCTGATTGGCCATAATGGCTTTTATTTTGATCATGCTTTGCTCGTCACGTAGACTGGCGCGTGCCAGCTGGGTATCCTCACTGACATCGATGACTAAGATGCGTTGACATAGGTTGGCAAGACCTGCTTCGGCTGCTTCAATTAATAGCGGTGCAGATAAAATCACATAAGGTGAGGTGCTTGCTTTTAGCTGAGACTTTGCCGCTTCACGGATAGCAGGATGGGTAATCTCTTCAAGCTTGATCAGCGCCGCTGGATTTGCAAACACATGCGTACGTACCGCAGCACGGTCCATATGGCCTTCTGCATCCACCACCCAGTCCCCAAGCTTTTTCTGAATCTTACGTAGGGTAGGGCTACCTTTAGCGACCACAGTATGTGCGATCACATCTGCATCAATGATGTCTATCCCTTGCTCTGCAAACCAATCACTGGCAGCAGATTTGCCACTACCAATGCCACCTGTCAAACCCACCACCAGCCGTTTGCTTTTGCTGGTATTAATGGTTTGTGGACGGTTATTATTAAGGGCAGACTGAGAGTCTAAACCAGAGTCTGTTGATGCGTTGTTTATTGACATAATAGTGACTTATTAAGCTGATAAAGTAAGGAGGGGTAGCATACCTAGCTATAATGTATCACTAACCAAACGCTTGATAAAGCGCTTATTATATAAGCGCCAGTCGTTAGGGCGTACTTTAAGCGTACATCGCCAAATACCAGTTAACGATGTCTGAGCCATATAATAGGGCGATGATACCTGCGATGGCGATATAGGGGCCAAATGCAAAAGGCTGACTTTCCCCTTGTTTTTTCATCAAAATAAGACCGACGATGGAGCCTAATAAAGAAGACAAAAGAATGATCAGCGGTAGCATCAACGGGCCTAGCCAAGCGCCCATCACTGCCAATAACTTAAAGTCACCTTGACCCATGCCGTGCTTTTTAGTCAGCAGATAAAACATTTTAACCACCACCCACAGGGATAAAAAGCCTAATAGTAAACCCCAAATTGACTGGGTAGGTGAGACAAACCAGCTTTGTGAATTGACTGCCAGCCCTAAGCCTGCAAGCGGAAAGGTTAAGCGATCAGGCAGCAGCTGAGTATCAAAGTCAATCCCAGTTAGGGCAATCAGTGTCCATACTAATACGAGCGCAGCCATCCCTGCAGTCGTCACTCCGAACTGATAAACGACCAACGCAGACAGGAGGGCAGTGACAAGCTCTACGATAGGATAACGGATACTAATTGGTGTTTTGCAGTCTGAGCAGCGTCCACGTAGTATCAGCCAACTTATCAAGGGTATGTTTTCATACCACCTGATTTTATGAGTGCAGTGTGGACAACTCGAAGCGGGCATACTTAAGCTTATAGGCGTATCAGCAGCGACGATTTGCATAAGCGCTGAGGTATGCTGATTTGGCATATCTGCCTGCTGTGACATAAAGTGGCTACACTCTTGGCGCCACTCTGCGACCATCATCAGTGGTATGCGATGAATCACCACATTCAAAAAACTGCCTACACAAAGACCAAGTAGTGCAAACAGCACCAGTGTCAAGGACAGATTGCCTTGTAATAACTCTATAAATTGTATCAAGTTGCGGTCCTTTCTTAGCCTACTACTGAGCCCATTTGGAAGATTGGTAAATACATGGCAATGACTAAGCCACCGACCAGTACCCCAAGTACTGACATGATCAGCGGCTCCATCAAGCTGGTTAAGCCATCAACCGCATTGTCTACTTCGTTTTCATAATAGACCGCAACTTTATCCAGCATTTCTTCCAAGCTACCAGACTCTTCACCAATACCAACCATTTGAATGGCCATACTAGGAAACAGGTTGGTTGAGCGCATAGAAAACTGCAACTGCTGACCAGTAGACACGTCATTTTTTATTTGCTGAGTGGCGTTATAAAACACCACGTTATTGGTCGCCCCTGCAGTAGAGTCTAAAGCATCGATTAGTGGCACCCCTGCAGCAAAGGTAGTGGATAGTGTACGGGCAAAGCGAGCAATCACTGCTTGATAAGCGATATTGCCAAATATAGGCGCCTTTAATACCGCACGATCTAAAAAGTCACGAAACTTTTTTGAGCGTTTTTTGGCTTCAGAAAAACCAATGACAGCCGCACCAATAGTGATGATCAATACAAACCACCATGATTGCATCCACTCTGACATACCGACAACCATCTGAGTAAACGCAGGCAGCTCTGAGCCGAAAGATTCAAACAAATCTGCAAACACAGGAACCACTTTAATCAACAGAATAACTGTCACAATGATGGCCACGACAATGACAGCAATGGGGTATTTCATGGCTTTTTTAATCTTGGCTTTGAGTAGCTCACTTTTTTCTTTATAAGTGGCCACTCGCTCTAGCATCGTCTCAAGCGCACCCGCTTGCTCACCAGAGTCAACAAGGGAGCAAAAAAGATCATCAAAGTAACGGGGGTGTTTTCGCAGTGCAGAGGCAAAAGTACCCCCTGCTTCGATGTCGCCCTTTATCTCTAATACCAATTCTTTCATGCTGGGGTTGTCTAATGAGTCAGCCACGATTTCAAACGACTGAGTTAAAGGAACACCAGCTTTCATCATGGTCGCCAGTTGCCGTGAAAATATGGCAATGTCCATCGGCTTGATGGATTTCTTGAAAGTAAATAAAGGCTTGGGTTTTTTCTTAATACTTTTGACCGTGATACCTTGTTTACGCAACGTCGCCTTCGCCAGCTCTAAGTTACGGCTAGTTGTTTCACCTTTGACTTTTTGCCCACGTCGATTGACTCCATCATAAACAAAGTCTAGTAATGCATCGGTCTTAGCTTGTGCCATTTTCCTACCCTCAAGTTTTGCCAGTCTTTATGTGCTTATCAGCGCAGTACGATAGTTTTTGCTGTGTTGATTGTTATTGCTAAGCCATCAGATGTGATGTTTTAAAAAGCTATTCAGAAGTCACTCGCATCATTTCTTGAATACTGGTCACCCCTTGTAATACTTTTAAGATACCTGAACGCCGTAAATCACGAAAGCCGTTTTTTAGCGCCGCATCTTTAATATCGATGGCATTACCATCTTCCATGATGATACGAGAAATATCTGGGCTGACCTTCATCACTTCATAAATACCCACACGGCCCTTGTAGCCCTCACGGCATTCATCACAGCCGACAGGCTCATAAATGACATTATCAGGATTGTCCAAATCGTCATCGGTAAAGCCAAGCTCAAGTAAGCTTTGTCTTGGAATGTCGATGGCTGTTTTACAGTTATTGCACAACCGCCGTGCTAAGCGCTGAGCGATAACCAAGTTTACTGAGGTGGCAATATTAAATGAAGCCACACCCATATTGCGCAGTCGGGTAAGGGTTTCAGGTGCAGAGTTGGTGTGCAAGGTAGAGAGCACCATATGACCTGTTTGAGCCGCCTTAATAGCGATCTCAGCAGTCTCTAAGTCACGAATCTCACCAACCATGACAATATCTGGATCTTGACGCAAAAAGGACTTTAGGGCACTTGCAAAGTTTAGGCCGACTTTGGGGTTGACGTTGACTTGGTTGATGCCTTCAAGGTTGATCTCAACGGGATCCTCAGCGGTAGAAATATTAGTGAGGCCAGTATTTAGTATGTTGATACCTGTGTATAAAGAAACCGTCTTACCAGAGCCAGTAGGACCAGTGATGAGCAGCATGCCCTGAGGCTTGTGAAGCGCCTCTAAAAACATCTCTTTTTGATCGGGCTCATAGCCCAAAGCGTCAATACCAAGCATCGCTGATGAAGGGTCCAAAATACGCAGGACTATTTTTTCACCAAACAAAGTAGGTAAGGAGTTTACCCTGAAGTCGATGGCTTTATTTTTGGACAGCTTGAGCTTAATGCGACCATCTTGCGGGATACGGCGCTCAGAGATGTCCATTTGTGACATCACTTTGAGTCGTGCAGCGATTTTGCTGGCAAGTTGAATGGGTGGACTGGCCATCTTTTCCATCACGCCATCGACCCGAAAGCGTACACGATAGGATTTTTCGTAAGGCTCAAAGTGTAAGTCAGACGCACCCATACGAATGGCTTCAACTAACATTTTATTGACGAATTTCACTACAGGCGCTTCATCGACACCATCACTGAGTTTGGTCTCACCATCCTCTGCCTCTGTATCTTCTAGATCAACATTAAAGTCGCCATCAGAGAAACTGTCGAAGTTTTGCATACTGTCAGCATAAACACTGTCAATACGCTTTTTGAGCTTATCTTCCTCGACCACCACTGTCTCAACTGCCAACTGCGAGTTAAAGGCAATCGCATCAATCGCATCGACTCTGGTAGGGTCACTTAGCGCCACAAACACTCGTTGTCCACGTCTGAATATAGGCAGCGCATTGAACTTTCGTACTACTTTTTCATCGACCAGGTTTTTTGGAATGTGATCGTTGTTGAGTGCATTGATATCAAACAAAGGATCGCCAAAGGCCTCTGATAGTAGTTTTGCCACTTGATAGGCGCTGGCCATTTTATTGTCTACTAAATATGAGACCAAGCTGACTTGTTGTTGTAGGGCCTCGGCTTGCGCTTTTTTTATGTTTTCTTCGTTAACCACACCAGCGTGAATAAGCTGTTGTGATAAGCTGCCGAATTTATTGGTCATGGTAGACATCGACCCTCTCCTCAATACTAACTAGACTAATACACATTGATAATTATACCAATAACATGCAAGAATCATGACAGTTTAGCGTGCCCAACATATGGCTATCATAAAAGCTTCCTTGCTCGCAGAATATGAAGTGAATAATGAATAGCAGTAGGGTAATATCGATTGCATTGAAGACACACCCTAACGACTAGGTCGTTGCGCTATACTATAGCACTGGATAAATATTTGTTATACTGACGCGCATAATAGCCACAATGGCAATGACAAATGACATAAGGTAGATGAGCGATGCAAGCTTGGGTAATTGGGAATTGGAAGCAAAATCCAGCGACGATGAGTGAGGTCAATGCTTTATTAGAGACACTGCTAGCCACTGTCACTGATGATAGTGATCGCACCAGCTGTCAGTTAATGGTGGCGCCAAGTTGTGTGCATCTTGCCACGGTTGGCCAACGGTTGCAAAACACACCAATCCTATGTGCCGCCCAAGACATTAGCGCTCATAGTGATAGTACGGGCGCTTATACAGGTGACTGTTCGGCTCAGCAAGTGGCTGATGCGGGTGCCTCATGGACGATCGTGGGACACTCTGAACGTCGTCAATACCACCAAGAGTCGCATGATGCGCTGATGTATAAGCTCAAGCATGCGTTTACTCAAAACTTAGGGGTCATATTCTGTGTCGGCGAAACACAAGAGCAGTATGATAATAAACAAACCCTTGAGGTACTGAACGATCAATTGGCTGTTGTAAAAGATTTATTAGATAAAGCGTCTCATCTGGCTAAAACCATAGCAGATAACTTGATTATCGCTTATGAGCCAGTATGGGCAATTGGTACAGGTAAGGTGCCGACGGTAGACGAAGTCAGTACCACCCATGACTATATAAAGACAACCTTGGCTGGTTTTTCTGAAGCGCTGACCCAAACTCGTGTACTATACGGTGGTAGCGTCAACGCAGACAATGCTGAAAGCTTTGCAGCAAGTCCTGTGATCGATGGCGCACTGGTAGGTGGAGCGTCATTAAAAGCGGAGAGTTTTTTAGCGATAGCTGACGCTTTTGCCCGAGCCAAAAAGTCAGGGTAAAGTGACAGCTTACCTCAACAGTTTTATGAGTCGTTGAGAGTCGGGTATCGTATCTTACTTTTTTATATCGTCAGTAAAGACAAATAGCCCCTAAAAAGAGCTCATAAATCGCTATAAGTGGGTTTAACAGTGCCCTTGCAATCGTGTACAATGCGCCTTATTTAGAGTAGTCATTAGGGTAATGGCTTGATATAGATGATGTTATCAGTATCAAGTGCGACTCGCTACCAAATATTAAAGATCTAATTTTCGTTATCAGCCGTCATTAATACGTTAAAAGAGGCCTCCATGTTTACGTTTATATTAGCCCTGCATATTATCGTGGCCATTGCCATGATTGGCTTGATTTTAATACAGCATGGCAAAGGAGCAGATGCTGGGGCTTCTTTTGGTGCTGGCTCTTCTGGTACTGTCTTTGGTGCAGCAGGTACGGCCAACTTTTTGACTCGGGCGACAGCGGTGTTGACAGTTATATTTTTTATCACCAGTATGACGCTTGCTGTCAAAGCTCGTGAGCAAGCTGAAGATCAGTTTCGCTTAGATGCACCTGTATCTGCACCACAGTCGCCACGACCTTTGACTCAAAACCCTCAATAGAGTTTGGTTTAAATCTTTGATGTCAGTGTGGCGTTAAAGTAATACTTGCTATTTTAATAGGTTAGTTTTACAATACACGCCTGTTTTTATGATGCTGCATTCAATCCTATTGTCTACCTCATGACATAGAACAGTTGAATGTCACTAAGCAAAAGAACAGCCAGTAAGAGAAGTAGTTGTAAGATGTAACAACAAGCGATTGTGGTGGAATTGGTAGACACGCCATCTTGAGGGGGTGGTGGCGCAAGCTGTGGGGGTTCAAGTCCCCCCAATCGCACCATGTTTTTATATCGAACAAGTTTGTACCGTACAGCGTAACGTCAGTTATTGTAGAGATAAGATTTTAATTTAAAGTTTTTTTAAATAAAGATTGACAGACCTACAAAACTCACATACAATGTGCATTCTAAATTGATGCGGGGTGGAGCAGTCTGGTAGCTCGTCGGGCTCATAACCCGAAGGTCGTTGGTTCAAATCCAGCCCCCGCTACCACTTTTAATACTGATTTTTGTACACTAAATTATCAGTGTCAATTAGCCCACCATTATGTTTGTGGGTTTTTTTGTATCTGTTAGTCGGTGTTATCACGGTATCTATCCTACTTATGCTAAGCTCTACGCCCATAGTGTACGATAATATCGGCCACATGCGCAGTTACTTTTGAGCGACATTGTCTGTTGTACCACACTCCTTTGTTGATAATCTTGCTTAAAAAACAATAAAAAACGTTTGATGGTTTGATGGTTTGAGCTTGAGGTTCGAAGCTCATATCCTCATATATACTATAAATATGACACCATCCTAGGTAGATTGTCGACAGCTAAAGCATACAAAAATGCCACTGCCGGAACCGAGGTGCGTATTATTTTAAGTACGATAGATAAGTGAATAGGAACAAAAAATAAATTATGAAACTTTCGACCAAAGTTGCAGAACTTACAACTATCATTGCGCCAGCAGTTGCTGCGTGTGATGTGGCATTGTGGGGTATAGAGTTTGCGCCACAGGGCCGTCGCTCTTTGCTGCGCATTTATATTGAGTCTTTGCCAGAAGACAAAGCTCAAGACAAGCAAGTCACTATTGAAGACTGCGCCGCCGTCAACCATCAGGTCAGTGGCGTACTAGAAGTCCATGACCCGATTGCTGGTGAATATATATTAGAAGTGTCTTCACCCGGTTTTGATAGAATGTTTTTTTCAGATGAGCAAATGCAAGACTATGTGGGGCAGACGATCAGCCTGCGCTTGATACAAGCGATTGGACAGGGCGATAAGAAACGCCGCAAAGTGACAGGAAAGCTTGACAGTATAGACAGCGAAACAGTACAGCTAACGTCAGTAGATGGCGAGCAGTTTGAGGTTGCGCTAAGCAACATTGATAAGGCTAATTTAGTATTTGAAGATGCGTAGTGTTTAAAGAAATATATTTTATGAGTGCATAGTATTTTAGATACAACGCTTTTAATATACTCAGACTACGAAAGAGTTATTGATGACAGTGTGCCAATATGTATTGTGTTTACTTTTAGCTCTATGCTACTTATAGCGATATAGACATAAAATATGTACACGATATGCACATAGCTGGCTGATAAAGCCATTTAAAAACAGCCTTGCAACATAACACCAATACATAAATGATGACATTTAAGCCAATTAATTATAAATTGACAGGACAGGTATAGCATGAGTCGTGAAATCTTAACGGTAGTTGAAACCGTCAGTAATGAAAAGGGCTTGAATCCTGAAGATATCTTTGAAGCAATAGAAGACGCTTTAGTGGTTTCAACTAAGAAAAAAGTATACACCGAACAACCAGAAGTGGCTGTACGGGTATCTATTGACCGTACGACTGGTGACTACGATACGTATCGTTATTGGACAGTGGTCGCAGATGAAGATCACGAAATGCCAGCCTGTCAGCTTGCCATTACCGACCTTGACCAAGATGAATGGTCTATTGGCGATATCAAAGAAGAGCAAATTGAGTCGATTGAGTTTGGCCGTATTGCAGCCACTCAAGCCAAGCAAGTCATCATCCAAAAAATTCGTGAAGCAGAGCGTGCGCTTGTCGCCGATGCTTTTGAGCCACGTATTGGTGAGATGATGTATGGTGAAGTAAAAAAACAAACTCGTGACGGCTATATCATCGACTTAGGTGACAATGCTGAAGGCTATTTATCACGTGATCAGATGTTGCCACGTGAGCAGCTGCGTGTTAAATCACGTATCAACGCCATCTTATATCATGTGAATCGTGAAAACCGTGGTGCACAACTACTGTTGTCACGTACGCATCCTGAGATGCTCTCAGCGCTTATGCAAAAAGAAGTGCCTGAAATCGCTGAAGAGATTATCGAGATTCGTAACGTCGCACGTCTGCCAGGCACGCGTGCTAAAATATCAGTAAAGACTAATGACAGTCGCATCGACCCAGTAGGTGCTTGTATCGGTATGCGTGGTACTCGTATCCAAGCGGTACAGCAAGAGCTTGACGGCGAGCGCATCGATGTGGTCGTTTGGTCTGATGATCCTGCTCAGTACATCATCAGTGCGCTTGAGCCTGCTGATGTCAGTAGTATCATTCTTGATGAAGATGCACAGACAGCAGACATCATCTTTAGCACCAATGATCAGCTTGCACGTGCTATCGGTTCGCAAGGTCAAAACGTGCGTCTGGCATCAGAACTGACGGGTTATAAGCTGAATATGATGCTTGAAGAAGAGTATCAAGAGCGTCAAGAAAACGAAACCAAAGCCTTTATCGAGCTTTTTTATGATCGTCTAGAGGTAGATCAAGATTTGGCGCAAGCGTTGGTTGATATCGGCTTTACCACGATTGAAGAGGTGGCTTACGTACCAGTCGAGACTTTCTATGATATAGAAGGTTTGGATGACGAAGCGATCGATATGATTCAAGAGCGTGCAAAAGATGTGGTACTTGCGGACGAGTTGGTTAAGCAACAAAATATGAAAGAGCCAAGCCAAGAACTGCAAGATCTAGAAGGTATGACGGTCAGCTGGGCTTATAAAATGGCACAAAAAGATATCATTACCCTTGATGATCTGGCTGAGCAAGCAGTATTTGATCTAGAAGATATTGAAGGCTTAGATGCTGATACCGCAGGTCAGCTGATCATGAAAGCTCGGGAATCTTGGTTCGATGAATAGGCGTTAACTGCATATCACTGTCTTTTAGTGATATGCTATTAATAAGAAAGGGTAGATAACAGCCGTTATTTAGTATACTGAGATCATCAGTAATTAAAATATACAGCGTTTATATCACCCCAACCCAATCATTTGTAGCCAACAACTGAATTGAACATATAGCAAATAATAGACAGTAGGTGATAATAAATGGCAGATAAGACCGTCAAAGAACTGGCAGAAATGGTAGGCAAAACCGCTAGTGCTGTACAACAGCAACTACAGGATGCTGGACTGCCTGCTCGTGCAACAGATGACATAGTCACCGAGCGCGAGCAAGAGAAGTTGGTGGCGTATTTAAAACAAAGTCATGGCCAGCAAGAAAAACGCCGTATTAGCCTAAAATCTAAGACGACAAGTACTGCGCGTGTGACAGGCTCTTCTGGTAAATCGAAGAATGTCAATGTTGAAGTGCGCAAAAAGAAAGTATTTGAAAAGCCTGATCCAGAGAAGATTGCAGCAGAACTGGCCGCTCGTGAACAGGCGATGGCTGAAGCACAAGCTCGTGCTGCCAAAGAAGCCGAAGAGAAAGCGGCGGCGAAGAAAGAAGCTGAAGAGCGCCAGGCAGCAACCTTGGCAGCGATGCGTGCCAGTCTGGGATCGAGCAAGAAGTCAGACGGCAAAAATGACGATATCTCTGCCTCTGTCGTGGTCAAAAAAGGCGGCAAAGCAGCTGCTGAGATCAAAGAAAAAGAAAAGAAAAAAGTTGCACCTACTCAACCTAAGGTCGAAACGGCCGCCGAGCGTAAAGCACGTATTGCCCGTGAAAAAGAAGAAGAGCGTCTACGCCAAATCGAAGCTGAGACACGCCGTGCTCAAGCTGAAGAAGCACAAAAGCGCACACTTGAGCAAATGCGTAAAATGGCCGGTAAATATACCGATCGTGAGCCAGTCGCTGAAGTACGTAAAGACGAACCTTTAGCCGAAGGCTTAGTGGGTGATGCTTTAGAAGAGTCGTTTGAAAAAGAGCGCCGTGAGATTAAACGTGGCTCTGGTAGTACAGGTGCACGTGGACGTCGTCGTAAAAACCAAGACGAACGTGAAATCAGAAACCGTAAAGGCGGTTTACGCTCTACACAAGCTTCACAGCATAAGTTTGAAAAACCTGTTGAAAAAATCTTCCATGATGTCGAAATCAGTGAGCAGATTACGGTGGCAGATCTTGCCCAGCGTATGGCAGTGAAAGCTCGTGAAGTGACCAAGCTGCTTATGAAAATGGGTGAGATGGCTCGTGAGTCAGATACCATCGATCAAGCAACCGCAAGCTTAGTCGTCGAAGAAATGGGACACAACCCTGTATTGGTAAGTGATACTAAAGTTGAGGACGATCTGCAAGATGCTGTTGATGAGCGTAGTAGTAACGTACAAACACGCCCACCAGTAGTGACCATCATGGGTCATGTTGATCATGGTAAAACCTCATTGCTAGACAAAATCCGTGAGACGAAAGTCGCCACTGGGGAAGCAGGCGGTATCACCCAGCATATTGGTGCTTATCATGTTGAGACGGACCGTGGTGTCATTACTTTCCTTGATACACCAGGTCACGCAGCCTTTAGCGCCATGCGCTCACGCGGTGCACAGGCAACGGATATTGTAGTATTAGTTGTCGCCGCTGATGATGGTATGATGCCACAGACAGAAGAAGCCATTGATCATGCACGCGCTGCTGGTACCCCACTTATTGTGGCTATCAACAAAATGGATAAGCCAAGTGCTGATCCAGATCGGGTGTTGAACGAGCTGACAACTAAAGAAGTGGTCTCAGAAGATTGGGGCGGCGATACTCCTATGGCACGCATCTCGGCCAAGACCGGTGATGGTATCGATGAGTTGTTAGAGCTGATCGGTTTACAAGCTGAGTTGATGGAGCTTGAAGCGCCATTAGACGGTGCGGCTCAAGGTGTGGTCATTGAGTCAAAGCTTGAAAAAGGCCGTGGCGCTGTCGTGAGCTTGTTGGTCAAAAAAGGGACGCTAAAACAAGGCGACCTAGTATTGGCTGGTGAGCATTATGGTAAGGTTCGTGCCATGACGGATGAGCGTGGTCAACGTATCAAGTCAGCTGGTCCATCGATTCCTGTTGAAATCTTAGGTTTACCTGAGACGCCAGCCGCTGGTAGTGAGTTCTTAGTCGTTACTGACGAGAAAAAAGCTCGTGAAGTGGCGGATTTTAGAACCAACCGTGAGCGTGAACAACAACTTGAGCGCCAAAACAAAATGCGCTTAGAGAATATGTTTGAGCAGATGGGTCAGGGCGATGTGTCTTTCCTAAACATCGTGCTAAAAACCGACGTACGAGGCTCACTTGAGGCCTTGCTTGCAGCATTAAACGAGCTATCAACTGATGAAGTCAAAGTGAGAGTTATTAGCTCAGGTGTCGGTCCTATCTCTGAGTCTGATGTGACGCTTGCAGAGTCTAGTGAAGCCGTGTTGTTAGGGTTTAATGTCCGTGCTGATAGCGCAGCACGCCGTAAAGCAGATACTGCTGATATGGACATCCGTTACTATAGTGTTATCTATGGTTTGATTGATGATGTCAAAGCGGCTATGAGTGGCATGCTTGCGCCAGAACATCGTGAGAAGATTCTAGGTATTGCTGAAGTACGTGAGGTGTTCCGCTCAAGTAAGTTTGGTGCAGCAGCTGGTTGTATGGTCGTTGAAGGCACCATCTATCGCAATAAGCCGATTCGTGTATTGCGTGATGATAAGGTGATATTCACTGGTCAGTTGCAGTCATTACGTCGCTATAAAGAAGACGTCAATGAAGTACGTACAGGTATGGAATGCGGTTTGGCCGTCCGTGGTTATGATGTTGAAGTAGGTGATAAGATCGAAGTCTTTGAAATCCAAGAGTTTGCTCGTACCATCTAGGCCCCTTTGTTAAGTGTCATTTCTGCTTAACATATCGGTCTTAAACATACGTCATCACACTGCACTAAGGTCTAACAGGTCCATCCTGCTAGGCCTTTTTTATCGAACATTCAAACGCTTATAGAGCAGTTATTTAAAAGTATTAAACAATAGGATAATAATATGAGCCAACGCCTACAACGCTTAGCAGATCAAATCCAACGTGAGCTAGCCGTTCTTATTCGAGATGAAGTCAATGACCCACGCTTGACAGGTTTTGTCACCATCTCCAGTGTCAAAGTCAGTCCAGACTTAGGTTATGCCGACATCTATGTGACTATTATGGAGCCAGAGCTTAACGATGCGATGACCAAGCACAGTCATGAGCAAAGCCTGGAAGTTCTGAATAAAGCGGCTGGATTTTTACGTACAGAGCTTAGCCATAGTTTAAAAACACGCACCACCCCACGTTTGCGTTTTCATTACGATGAAGTAACCGCTCGTGGTAACTACATGATGGACTTAATCAATCAAGCTGTCACAAAAACTGAGCAAAACGAGGCAGACGAGTAAGTTTTTATTATGTCGATATCTTCAGCCAAACAAAAGGTCTCAGGTGTCATCCTGATTGATAAGCCCATGGGGATGACATCACAGCAAGTGGTGTCAAAAGTTAAGTATCTGTTCAAATCGCCGAGACATGACAGCAAAAAAGCGGGGCACACAGGCACACTTGACCCTATGGCCACCGGCTTACTGCCTATTTGTCTGGGCGAAGCCACTAAGTTCAGTCATTATCAACTTGATGCTGATAAGTCTTACCAAGCGACAATTTTACTGGGGCAACAGACTGACACAGGTGATGCAGAGGGACAGGTGATTGCCGAGTCGGCCATACCTAAGCTAAACAGTACAGCTTTGGCCAAAGTCGCTCAGCAGTTTTTGGGGGCTCAGAAACAAACCCCACCCATGTACTCTGCGCTAAAAAAAGATGGCAAAAAGCTATACGAATACGCACGTGCAGGTATCGAGGTTGAACGTATGGCTAGAGATATCGTCATTAAAGCGATTGAGCTATTAGCGCTAGATGAACAGCAGGTACAATTAACCGTCGTTTGTACCAAAGGCACTTATATACGTGTTTTGGCAGAAGATATTGCTAAAGCGTTGGGGACGCTAGGCCATTTAACGGCATTAAGGCGTTTAAAAACAGGTGATTTCACCATCGATGATGCCATTACTTTGTCGCAGCTAGAAGACAAAGCGCTAGAGGATCGGTTTTTGCAACTGTTACCACTAGATGCCTGCGTTGATATTGCGGCACAGCTTACTTTAACAGCAGAGCAGTGCACACGGGTACGACAAGGACAGCGACTAAACGTCATCAATCAATTGACGGCAGACCCAGACCTAAAACACTATATTGCAACCCTTGCTGCTGAAGAGCTCGTATCTGCTGACAGTCAACTGCTATTACATGAAATGCCGGTCGATATTCGGCTGACTGATGAACAAGGACAGTTTATTGGTTTGGGTTCGGTCAGCTTAAACGGCCGCTTACAGCCCAAAAAACTGATTCAACGATAAGTGGTTGGATAGAGAGTAAGATATAAGAATCCTTGAAACACAATAACTGATAGTACAATTGTCTTGAAGAACCTTGATAGGTTATTGTCTCGTTTGAGTCTTATACTGTCAAACTCGCCATGATGCGCACTCCTTTAACGCAGAATTTACCAGCTCATTACATTAATCACATATCGTCACATTTTATTGCAGGTTTCGCCTATGGTGAAACCTGCTTTTTTTGTACAGTGGTTAAGTCAGCTAGGGAAAGCTGCATCATAATAATAAAATAATCATAAAACAACATAATAATGATAGTCGATAATAACTAAAACGTTTCAGAGGAATGAGTTAAGAAGAATAATAAAACTCTAAAAATAACAGATAATTAAATCTAAAGAAATAGTGACATATTATCTATTTTTATAATAAGAGAAGGAGTCATATGAAAACGATTGCTTTTTTATTACACAATCATTTTGAGCAAGCAGAGTATGAAGATGTTAATAACCAGTTGAAAAACAAAGGTTATAAAACAGTGCTCATAACGACTAACAAAGAAAAAGACGTACAAGCAATGAATCAAGACGTCAACAAAGGCGCTACTTTTACGGCAGACCTCTTTGCAAAAGACGCAGACGCGACTGACTATGATGCTTTGGTCTTACCCGGTGGTACAGTGAATGCTGATACCATACGAGGGAATAAAGAGGCACATAAGATAATCAATGCGGTCTATGAGGCCGGCAAACCGTTAGCGGTTATTTGCCACGCTCCTTGGGTGCTTATCAATACAGATATTGCTAAAGATAAAACGCTTACCGCTTATCATTCCTTACAGTTGGATCTAGAAAATGCGGGGGCTACTTTTGTAGATAAAACGGTACAAGTGGATGGCAACTTGATCACTTCACGCAATCCAGATGACATTGATAACTTTGTTGAGGCAATTGATACTGCCTTGTCATAATGCTAATAATTCACTACTCATCACAATAAATAAGGATAATATCATGACACAGCCTAATCCAAACGACACTAAGTTTGAACAACAAAAGTCTGAATCAGAAGTCTCATCGCTAAAGAATCAGACTGAAGACAACTACGAAAAAGACACAGATGCTGCAGCAGAGCGTATCGCTGACAACTTAGAGGAAGCCAAAAAAGACCAATAAAATCATATGATGAACCTTTATTAAATGATTTTAGTTTTATACTTCCAAAGTAGAAGCTAGCGAAAATGTTGCTAGGTTCTACCTTTGTTAACACTGTCTCGGTTTGAGTATAAATAAGTATAAAAAAATAGGCGTAAAAAGACAGGAGGATATCGTGGATAACTCGAAGCAAAACATGGATGCACAAGAGCAAAAAATAGCAGAGCTCGCAGAAGATATTAACCCTAGTGAAGACACAGTGCCCGATAGTGTGGCTGAAGCTACTACAGTGCCATTAGATGATGATGCACTTGGTGGCAATGCTACTGAAGATGATGCTAAAAAATAAAACAGATTTCTATAAGATGGTTAAAGCAGTCCTCTAAGCTATTTTGTTAAAACAAACAGCGATAATTACTGTTTGTTTGGTGTTTTTTTGTTATAATCGTCAGCTTGTCAATAGCAAGAAATTGCTAACAATCTATTAAGCTCACTGTTCACTAGGTCAACTCTAGTAATGCAGGGTTGTCCCGAATGATACGTGGGCTATTTTACTTTATCTTTTGATTTCAAAAGCGTTTGATGTTTTACGCTTCTATTGAAATCTTTAGCATTGCCGGAGAAATCTTATGCTAACCAATACTGATCGTGAACAAATCATTGCCCAATACAAGCGTAGCGAAAATGACACAGGCTCACCTGAGGTCCAAATCGCTCTACTAAGCGCACGTATCAATGATCTACAGGACCATTTCAAAGCTCATAAAGCAGATCATCACAGCCGCCGCGGTCTTATCCGTATGGTTAACACACGTCGTAAATTGCTTGATTACTTAAAAGCTAAAGACCTTGGTCGCTACAGCGCAATCATTAGCCAGTTGGGTCTACGTCGTTAATTTAACGATTGTAAGGTATAGATAATAAGTAGCAGTCTGATAACTAGACCTCTCATATTTATCTAATGGCTTAGCTTTAATTAAAACGGTGTGGAATAACTTCACACCGTTTTTTTGTGCAAACTATCTATTCACTGTTTTAGACTATAGTCGATACACTCTAAAAATGTCATAGCGCTACTGGGATGCTTTCTGTTCATAATATAGGTTGCGCAGCCTCTAGGGAGAGCAGCACGCAAGTAAAATTTATACCAGTAGCGCGTTTAAATCCATAACAGTTTTACATTCAGCTGACTATATGGCGTAGATTATACTTTTTTCGATTACAAAGGGTTTAGAACGTTATGGGGTTTAGTACGTCAGAAAGCAGAAGTGTTTACAGTCAAGATGTAATTAATTGGTCAACGTCTATAAATCCCTGTAAAATAGTGCATTGTGAATTTTATAGTTGTCAGATCTGTTACGACGTTTATGCTAGGGTGCGTGACAAAAGTGATAAGCGTTGGCTCAATTAAACGCACAAAGTCGCTGCAGACGCTCCAATCTATAAAACCGAATTTGTATACTCAAGAAGATGCAATAGTAATACCGATAAATAAGGTGTGTTTATAGGCCTTACAAATAAGGCTTATTTATGATTACCAAATCCAAAGACTGTGATTACCGGTGTCAAATTTGTTTGGTTTGCGATAGGTAGCAAAGGACACAGGTTTTTTGTTTTACTTTGGAATTGGCACACATCAAGTGCACAACAGAATTTTTAACGACAGATATCATGCTTTATATTGCTGATATCAATCTCGTCATTCATTATTAGGAAACTTATATGACAGCTCCAACAATGTTCAATACCATTAAGCGTGAATTTCAGTACGGTGACCAAAAAGTGGTGTTAGAAACCGGCCGTGTCGCTCGCCAAGCCAACTCTATTATGGTTCATATGGGCGGCGTTACTGTGCTGGTTGCAGCCGTGGTCAAATCTGAAGCCAAAGAAGGTCAAAACTTCTTTCCATTGACCGTAAACTATCAAGAAAAAATGTATGCAGCGGGTAAGATTCCAGGTGCTTATGGTAAGCGTGAAGGCCGTGCCAGTGAGTTTGAAACCTTAACTTCACGCTTGATCGACCGTCCAATTCGTCCGCTGTTCCCTGAAGGGTATGTCAACGAAATTCAAATCACCGCAACCGTAGTATCATCAGACAAAACACAACATGCAGATATCGCAGCGATGATTGGTGCGTCAGCAGCATTGGCCATCTCAGATGCGCCATTTAATGGTCCTGTAGCAGGTGCTCGTGTTGGCTTTATTGGTGGTGAGTACGTTCTAAACCCAACGATTGAGCAGTTAGAAGGCAGTGATTTGGACTTGGTGGTAGCAGGGACCAAGTCTGCCGTATTGATGGTTGAATCTGAAGCAGCAGAGCTGTCAGAAGATCAGATGTTAGGTGCTGTGCTATACGGTCATGAACAGCAGCAGATCGTCATTGATAATATTGTTTCATTAGCCGAAGAAGTGGGCACGGCAAAGCAGGAGTTCACTGCACCCAAGCATGATGAAACACTCGAAAATAGTATGAAAGAGCAGTTTGGTGCACAAATTGCTGATGCATATAGTATTAGTGACAAGCAAGATCGCTATGCTAAGCTTGATGAAGTCAAGGATGCCGCTATCGCAGCGCTGGCCGGCGATCCTGAAGCAGAAGACTATGATGATAAAGTCTCTGAGCTAAAAGAGATCTACAACGATCTTAAGTACCGTACGGTTCGTGACAATATCTTGTCAGGTAAGCCACGTATTGATGGTCGTGATTTAGATACGGTCCGTGCCCTAGATGTACAGGTTGGTGTATTGCCTTACACTCATGGCTCAGCGTTATTTACACGTGGTGAAACACAAGCATTGGTAACGACGACACTAGGCAACAGCCGTGATGTCAATATGATTGACTCACTCGCTGGCACGATTCGTGATCATTTCATGCTGCATTATAACTTCCCGCATTTCTCAGTCGGTGAGACCGGCCGTGAAGGTATTCCAAAGCGCCGTGAGATCGGTCATGGTCGTCTAGCACGCCGTGGTGTGCAAGCGATGCTACCTGACAGCGAGCGCTTTCCGTATGTGATTCGTGTGGTATCTGAGATCACTGAGTCAAATGGTTCATCATCTATGGCATCTGTTTGTGGCGCAAGCTTGGCGCTGATGGACGCTGGTGTACCGCTAAAAGCACCAGTCGCTGGTATTGCGATGGGTCTGGTCAAAGAAGGTGAGCGCTTTGCTGTCTTATCTGACATCTTAGGCGATGAAGATCATTTGGGCGACATGGACTTTAAAGTTGCTGGCTCTAAAGATGGTATCACAGCGCTACAGATGGATATCAAAATCGAAGGCATCACCCCAGACATCATGGAGCAAGCGCTAAAGCAAGCCCATGCCGGTCGTATCCATATTCTAGATGCGATGAATAAAGTACTGCCTGAGAGCCGTACTGAAATCAATGCCCATGCGCCGAACTACGCAGTGATTGAGATCAACCCGGACAAAATCCGTGACGTCATTGGTAAAGGTGGGGCGATGATTCGTCAGTTGACGGAAGAGACGGGCGCGGTCATCGATATCGATGATGCTGGTACGATTCGCATCTTTGGTGAGAACAAAGCCGCAACTAAAGCTGCTATCGGTAGAATTGAAGCCTTAACGGCAGAAGTCGAAGTGGGCAAAACTTATGAAGGTACCGTTGCTCGTATCGTAGATTTTGGTGCGTTTGTTAACGTCTTGCCAAACACTGATGGTCTCGTGCATATCTCACAAATCGCTGAAGAGCGTGTCGAGAATGTCTCTGATTATCTAAAAGAGGGTCAGACAGTCAAAGTCTTGGTACAAGATGTTGATAACCGTGGTCGTATTAAGCTGACTATGAAAGGTATTGAACAGGATGCCGCTGCTGAATAAGTAGCCTAAAGCTTAATATAAAAACCGCCTTGGGTTGATACTCAAGGTGGTTTTTTTGTTTTTTGAATTAGTTGAGCGGTCGTTTTTAAACTGTAGTGTTAGGTATCGTAGGTTTTATCATAGATTATGGACTCTCTAATATAATCTCTCTTATGGAAAAAAATGGGGTACCCTAATTAAAACTTGAATACTTGACTACATATCATAAGTAATAAGTAAAATCAGCTGTTAATTCTCTTCATAGTTACTAATTTCTATAACTGCTCCTTATTAAACCATCATCACGCAATTAGCTAGAAAACGAAGATTGCTAGTATTCTCTACTACCAAATTAAAACAATATAGGTTATATTAGTGTTAGTTAGTGTTACCTAATTAAAACAAAACCTTCTCTAAATAGAAAAAACTTCTCTAAATAGACAAGCCTTCTTAGCTTATCGAGAAGGCTTTATAAGGATATATGATGGCACAAGCAACTCAAATAATTTTGCAAAAAGACAATGTTAACTTGATTAGTCAAGTATTAAACAGTAACCAACCTACTATAATAGCTGCTGAAGAAGGTATGCAGATTAGTTTAGTAGATGCTAAGACAGGTCAACCCGCTAAAAAATTAAAAGCTAAGAAAGTGGCCGATGATTTGCTGATTGCAGATGAAAATGGTGAGGCATTACTTACTATCGAGGATTATTATCTAACTGATAATATTGAGATTGGTACAGTTAGTGATTCAGGTTTTGTTGAGTTTGATTATGTAAGTGCTGAAACAGGCGTGACTACACAAATAGCTTCAGAAACTTCTTATACAACGCTTGTATCGGAAATGTTAGGTGATACTTCATTAATTGCAGGTATCAGCAATGGTGCCTTATTGGGCTCAATTGGTGCTGCTGCATTAGGGGTAGCAGCTATAAGTAGTGGTTCAAGTGATAGTTCACCAAAACCGCCTGCTAATAAATTACCAGTTTCCAAAGATTCAATCATCGAAGCCACCGAAGACACTGTAGCGACAGGTCAATTAGAAGCGGCTACTGATGCCGATGGTGACGAATTAACTTATGCATTAAAAGACAAT
>NZ_JAGBKM010000023.1 GCF_017498085.1 Psychrobacter coccoides | reverse complement strand
GCTTTTTTAAACTGTTTACGGGATTTAGCGTGAACCTCACTGATCGCTTGCAAGGTTTGACTGTGCAGATTCAGGTAGTCACCCGCCCCTTTAGTGTAAGCGGCCAAGTCATAGGCTGAAAAGAATTTGCCAGTGCGCTGTAAATGTTTAAAACTAAGCTCATTAACGTAATTCCAGACAAAGTTAACCGCTCCAGCTAAGATATTGAGCTGAGTGGCATGTTTGTCTTTGATGCGTAGTTTGAGCGTTTTCATGGAGTAATTATGATCTCAATGCGTTTGGTTATCAAGGCATGTTCAATCTTAGGTGACAACAGATGACGCCTGATATCTACGCTCTAGAAGGACGTGGTTTTACGGCGCTGGATGATAAAATAAGCGACAACCAGTGTCGCTTATTTGCACATAAAACCAAATCAGTACTGCCCTGCTATCATGAACAGTACTAAAAACCAGACAACTGCTGTAAGGTCGCTTTTAACAAGCTTTGCGTATCTTCATAGACATCGCCATTATTTTTAGCAGCTTTAATGGCTTGTTGGGCTTCTTTTTCTTTATAGCCTAAACTAATCAAAGCACCTTCCACCTCAGCGATGACACTACCCTCATGAGACACAGCGACTGGCTGCTGAACTGGTTCAAGACCACTGCTGTCCACTTCGATATTTTTAAGCTTGTCTTTGAGCTCGATCAATAAGCGTTGGGCGGTTTTTTTACCGATACCAGGTATACGCGTTAATGCTGCTTCCGATTCTTGCTCAACATGCATCTTTAATTCAGCAGGAGACATGGCCGACAGCATGGCTAATGCCATCTTAGCCCCGACACCATTTATTTTAATGAGCTGCCGAAACACATCCCGCTCTTTACGGTCAATAAACCCATACAACAGCTGGGCATCGTCACGCACATGAAAATGCGTCCAAATACTGGCTTGCTGTTCAAGCTGCAACTGACAAAATGAAGGTAGCGGCAACTCAATATCATAGCCTACACCAGAAGCAGTCATGATACAGGCTGTCGGCGCCATCAGATAATGCACTTGACCAATAATCAACCCTATCATCACTTATTCTCTCTCATCATTATTCGTTAAAGCATTCATTAAGGCGTATTGAGTGTTCTTTCACGCCTTAACGTATGCCGTAAAACCAATTGTTTATCAACAACATAGTTTATTGATAAAAGTCTACCATTGCTTCGAGGCTAATCGGGCGAATCTTGTGGGCTTGACCTGCAGAGCCAAATGCTTCAAAGCGGTCACTACAGATATCTGACATCGCTACCATAGAGGCTTTAAAGTACTTGCGTGGATCAAACTCACTTGGGTTGTCTACCAAAAATTTACGGATAGCGCCTGTTGATGCCAAACGCAAATCCGTATCGATATTTACTTTACGTACACCATGCTTGATTGCCTCAACAATTTGCTCAACTGGCACGCCGTACGTCTCACCAATATCACCACCATGCTCATTGATGACTTTTAGCCACTCTTGCGGTACTGATGAGGAGCCGTGCATGACTAGATGAGTATCGGGAATACGGGCATGAATCTCTTTTACTCGTTCAATAGATAGAATATCGCCTGTTGGTGGACGTGTGAACTTATATGCGCCATGACTGGTACCGATAGCGATTGCCAAGGCATCTACATTGGTGTCTTTTACAAATTGCTCAGCCTCATCAGCGCTGGTGAGTAGCTGCTCTTGATCCAGTACGCCTTCAGCGCCAGAACCATCTTCTTCACCGGCCATACCTGTCTCTAAACTGCCCAAACAGCCAATCTCACCTTCTACAGACACGCCGCAAGCATGGGCTAGCTTGACTACTTCACGGGTAACACGGGCATTATAATCATAGTCCATGGGCGTTTTACCATCTTCACCGAGCGAACCATCCATCATTACAGATGAGAAGCCAAGCTGGATTGAGCGCTGACAAATAGCTGGAGACATACCATGGTCTTGATGCATAACGACTGGGATATGTGGCCACTCTTCAATAGCAGCAGTCACCAAATGACGTAAAAACGCTGAGCCTGCGTATTTACGTGCACCAGCACTGGCTTGTACGATGACCGGTGAATCACAGGCATCTGCCGCCATCATAATCGCTCGCATTTGCTCTAAGTTATTTACATTAAAGGCAGGTACACCATAGCTATGCTCAGCGGCATGATCTAAAAGTTGACGTAAAGAGATTAAAGCCATAAAACGCTCTCAGGTTAAAAAGTAACTTAATGATAAATGAATCGCAATAAAAAAATGCCGCCAGCGGGTGAATCCTCAAGCTGCCTGAATAATGACATCTAGATATAACGGTAAATAATAAAAGCTGTTATAAATATACACTCAGTTTTATTGCCCCGTGATTATAGCAAATATTCATCAGCTCTCGTAGCGATTAGCAGAGTATTTAACCGCTGTTTACCACTGCTCATGAGGTTAAAGCCATTTACAATGGTCAAAAAAAGAAAAAGCCCTGGTCATGACCAGGGCTTTATGACAGTGAGGCTTATAAGGATAGGCTAACCGTACTAGAGCGACATCGCTATTAGACGAATATAGGGCTAATACTCATATCAGTGTGTCGATTTTATGTCATACTGACTATATATCATGAGCTACTAATATAGTTAGCTGCTAAATATTAACTTAGTACTGTTGGTCTTCAGCAACTTCGGCATTTGCTTCAGCATCGGCCGCAACATCAGAAGCAGCACCTTCGACCGCATCAGCACCGTCAGCGACCGCTGAGGCTGCGCCTTCAACCGCTTTATTAGCACCTTCAGTGATGGCTTCGCCAGCATTGATAGCAGCGCCAGTAGCGACAGCACCCGCAGTCTCCGCACTGTCAGCCAGCTCAGCACCTGCTTCTTGTGCAGTAGCTTCAGCGTCTTGCGCAGCAGCTTCTGCTTCTGCAGCAGCGGCATCTGTATTGGCAGCAATATCGTCACCAGCTGACTCAGCAGCCACTTCGGCTTCTGCGGCAGCCACTTCAGCCTGCTCTTCAGTTTGTTGACTACAAGCGGTAACTGCAAAAGTACCAGCCAAGACACTAGCAAGTAGTAAATGACGTTTTAACATAATAAACCTCTAATAAATGATACATATTAAAAATACAAGGTAGCGCTATTTTATAGATAGCAAATCACACATGCAATAATTGTTTATAGCACATTAACAAATAATAACTACTTGATAATAGTCATTAATTACGATTCCTAATACTACATGACATAGATAATGTCATTTGTAAACTATAACAGCATTGGTTTAGTTTTTGTATATCTATTATTTCTAAGCTATGTATTAATCTTCAACTTGTAATGCTGCTACCGCTGGCAGCGTCTTACCTTCAACAAATTCCAAGAAAGCACCGCCGCCTGTCGACATATAGCTCACCCCATCAGCAACTTGATATTTATCAATCGCTGCTAAAGTATCACCGCCACCAGCGATTGAGAACCCTGTACTATTCTGTACCGCTGTTGCCAAAACTTCAGTACCAGTACCAAACGCATCGACTTCGAAAACACCGACCGGACCATTCCATAAGATCGTTTTGGCATTTAAGATAGCAGCAGCCAGTTGCTCAGCACTCTTTGCTGCGATATCCAGGATCATATCATCAGCGCCGATATCGCTTACTGCTTTAACGGTTGCTTTTACTTGAGATAGCGAACCAACAAAATCATCAAAATTGATCTCGTTTTTGTCCGCTACCACGACATACTCAGGCAGTAATATTTCGGTTTTTTCCATGATTTTACGGGCGGTTTCTACCAAGTCTGCTTCATATAAAGATGAGCCGACACTATGGCCTTGTGCCGCCAAGAAAGTATTGGCAATCCCGCCACCCACAATAATTTGACTACACACCTCAGCCAAGCTGTGCAGCACCTCAAGTTTAGTAGATACTTTTGAGCCACCTACTATTGCGAGCATCGGTTGTGCGGGAGTCTCTAGCGCTAGACTCAAAGCATCGAGCTCTGCTGCGAGGAGTGGCCCTGCGCAAACTGTTTTTCCAGCCTGCCGCATCGCTTGTGTCACGCCTTCGGTAGAAGCCTGCGCACGATGTGCTGTGCCAAAAGCATCCATCACAAACACATCACATAGATCCGCATAAGCGTTTGCTAATGTCGTATCGTTGCTTTTTTCACCCTTATTGAAGCGTACGTTTTCTAACAATACGACCTCGCCAGCCTTGATATCGACCCCTGTCTCTAAATAGTCACCGCTCAGACTCACCGGTTTTGTGAGTTGTTCGTTTAGCTGCTGCGTTAAATAATCAGCAACCGGAGCAAGAGAGTATCTCTTTTCTACCGTCCCTTCTGTTGGGCGGCCTAAATGCGAACAAACAATCACTGCAGCGCCTTTATCTAAAGCCATCTTGATCGTTGGCAGACTCGCTTTTAAACGGGCATCGCTTGCTACTTTTCCGTCCTTAATAGGCACATTGAGATCTTCACGAATCAGTACTACTTTGTCTGTCAACGTCAGCTCGCTCATACGCAAAAAGTTCATTGTCAGTCCCACTCCTATGTGTATATATCGATTACTAAGTTTATTTACGACACTTGATAGCTGTCATATAGCGCGTATTTTAGGCAAGAGTTTATCATAACGTTGGCTTTTTAAATAAGACTATTTGCCAGCTCTTAATGACCCACACGCATTACTATCACTGTGGCCTATGATTGCATTCGTCTGAAGTATCAAATAGCCTCATGTTATTCAGTACATCTACCATTCATAACCGTTTGTCGGAAATCTATTATTTAAAACCTGACATACACCATAAAGCGCTCATTAACATTTTGTGGTGGCGCACGGCATTTATTCCCCTTATGATAAAAGCATCAAATAACAATAATACCCAATAGTCGCTCTCCAATATTATCTTAACCAGTGCCTATCAATAACGTAGCTATCGATAATGGCTTAGACAAAATCTCAGCTGTCTGACGGGTTTAAGTACGTTATTATAGACGCTCAATAATAAAGTGGAGAACGATCAAATCATCAGAAAAAGTATCAATTTAGGAGATTATCATGAGTATTGATTTTGATATTGCAAAAAAAGAACTACTAAAGCTCAAAGAAGAGTACCAAACTCGCATCGATAAGATCGAAGACCACATTCAGCATCCGCAAGATGACTTGAGTGAACACTGGGATGACCAAGCCATCTCTTATCGTCAAAACGATATGCGCAAAACCTTATTAGGTGAAGCCCGTCAAAGCCTTATTTATGTAGAGAATGCTCTAAGCCGTATCGAAAACGGTACTTATGGAGAGTGCGAGGTATGTGGTGAAGATATAGAAGTTAAACGCTTAGAAGCCCTACCGTATGCCACCTTATGTATGAAACATGCCGAATAAATCTTTATTCACATTTATAAAAGCACTTTTTTATCGCTACTAAAGATAGGCGTCGAAGTAGCTGCATTCACAATCTGTATCTTTTACGCTGTGTATTTGAGTCACTCAAGCGGTGGTCTTTATGAGTATTATCTTTAAACACTCTACAGACTTTGACTTTGTGGCGTAGGTAGCTGCCAATTCTCAAGTGCCTGTTGCCACTGCTGACAGCGCCCTTCGATGGCGTCTATCGGTAAATCCATGATATCACCCACTACTGCGATATAAGTTAGTGGAAGCGGGCTTAGTTGATTGATATTTTCAGCAGTTAGACCACCTATCACACAGATATCAATACTCTGTTGACAGCCTTCTGTGAGCTGTTGAGATGAGATGGTATGGGCTTGAGGTTTGGTTGTAGAAGTAAAAATCGCCCCCATTGCGGCATAAGTTGCGCCTTCTTGCTGTGCTTTTTTTACCAATGTGATATCACCATGACAAGTACGCCCAATAATCTGATTAGGGCTTAACATCTGCTTTGCCTTGTCAATATCGCCATCGCCTTGGCCTAAATGCACACCAACGCCCAGCTTTGCCGCCAAAGCAATGTCATCATTGATTACGACAGGTACTGAATACTGATCTGCCAATGCCACTAGTTTTTGCGCTTCTTCAAACAGCTTAACCTTCCCATCAGACAGTGCCAGTACTTGCTTGCGCCTGATTTGTAATAACCCAACTACCCCTGTAGCAAGCGCAACCTCTAGCTTGGCGTACAATAGATTAAAGTCATCATCGTTGGTCAGCAAATACAGTATAGGTGCCGCTATTTTATTTAAGGTCGATGGCATCGTCATATAAACCCTCTACATTTTAAAAAAGCTAAAAAAAGGCCATTATCATAGATAACGACCTTTTTCGTATCACTAAAACCTTACTGGCATACGTTGATCATTTAAACAGATCTCAATCACATCAAACGCTAATGAGATCATAAAGTACTTATACGGTACGGCGAGTCGCCAGACTGGTTAAGATATTTTTGGCATCACCCCAACGGGTGGCAGAGCTATTGGCCCCTAAAATAACAATAATAGCTGGACGGTTGTTGACATGAGTTTCCATGACCACGCTACGACCGGCTTCATTGATAAAGCCTGTCTTTGAGATACCAATTGGGTAGTTTCCGGCACGCACTAAGCTGCTGGTGTTATTGGCCTTGTAAGTACGGTTGCCGCTCGAATAGTTGGCAACAAAGAAGTCATAGCTCTTAGTGGTAGAAAAACGACGGATCACATCATACTCGCCAGCAGCACGTACCATTTTTACCAAGTCATTTGGTGACGATACATTGCGCTTATCAAGGCCAGTTGGATCACCAAAGTAAGCTGTGGTCATGCCTATTTCTTTAGCCTTACGATTCATAGCACGCATAAAAGCAGAATAGCCACCTGGATAGTTACGCGCTAGGCTTTTTGCAGCAGGGTTTTCTGACTTCATCAAGGTCATCAGCAATAGCTCAGCACGGTTCATACGATCGCCGGACTTCAGACGTGAGCTGGCACGTTTAGGACCTACAAAATCCTCTGGATCAAGGATAATCTCTTCACGCATATCTAGACCGCTATCTAGTACTACCATAGCAGTCATCAGCTTGGTAATACTGGCAATCGGACGTGCGATATCTGCGTCTTTTTCATAGATAGATTCGCCTGTTTGGGCATCGACCACGACCACACTACGGGAGTTTGTACTAATCGGTATCATATCACTGCTACCGAAGCTGCCGCGATACGTCGTATTGTAGCTGTTATTGCTACTACCAAAACTGTTTGTATTGGTTAGGTTGGTTGTCCCATAACCGTTATCCACTTTTCTGATAGCAGAGGAGTTTGTTTTACTGCTATACATGATATTACGGGCTTCGGTTAAGCTATCAGCACCGCCCCAACCAATACGAGCACTAGAATCAGAAACAGTGTTATTGTTAATACTGAGCGCAGCCTGTGCCACACTGCCCAAACTCAAAGAAATCATAGCAGCGACTAACTGCTGTTTGGTTAATGGTAATTTTTTCATTATTCCCCCTGCTATGGCTATCGCATCAGTAACTAAAATTGTAAACGCTTAACACGTATTGTATATCTAAGTATGATTAAAGGTGTTCAGATAGAGTTTTTGTACGTTTAGTGTATCATGGTTTGCGTTTTAGTTTAATCTATCAGCTTGACTTCTCAAGCTTTATTGTGAATTGTTAATCTTTGCTACACTCTATTTAGGCTTGTGTGATATTGATTAACATTTGAGCAATATGGCTTATTTATAGCTTACTTTCTCAGATTCTGCTGATATCAGCAAGCATTATATGAATTATTTTGCAACTGGGTTGATAGATATTTTATGCAATACCTTTTATGAGTATGATATAAATGACGGTTTGTATAACCATATAAGCAGTACGATTATTAAATAATAAAGAGTTCAATTATGATTCGAGTATTGGTAGTAGATGATCACGACTTAGTACGTATGGGCATCAGTCGTATGTTAGCTGACAGCGCTGATATTGAAGTGGTCGGTGAAGCCGACAGCGGCGATATGGCGCTCAAGCTGGCCAAGCAGCTAAAACCAGATGTCGTTTTACTCGATGTCAATATGCCTAATATCGGTGGTTTAGAGGCGACCAAACGTCTGATTCAGCTGGATATGGGTATCAAGATTTTGGCAGTAAGTAGCATGGCAGCACAGCCATACCCTTCAATGTTAATCAAAGCTGGTGTTAATGGCTATATTACTAAAGGCACACCGCTTGATGAGATGATACTGGCTATCAAAAAAATATATCAAGGAGGACGCTATTTTAGTCAAGATGTTGCAGAACAATTGGCAGAGGTGTTGTTATCAGACAATGCCAACTCCCCTTTTGATTTACTAAGCGCTCGTGAAAAACAAGTGGCCATGATGGTGGTTAACTGCCAAAGCCCGCAACAAATTGCAGATCAGCTGTTTGTGAGTGTAAAAACAATCAATACATACCGTTATCGTATTTATGAAAAGGTTGGTGTTGATAGCGATGTGAAACTGACTCATTTGGCCATACGCCATGGATTAATACAGCCTTAGAAGTTTATACTTCAATGATATAACCTGCTAAAGATATAACTCACCAAGCCACTCTTATTTTTAATCACTCTCTATAGTATTATTGCTCGATATATTTCGGCTAAATGGCTTTTTATACGCTATTAGATAAATATATTTTGCTATTATTCAGTCCGCTATACATCCCTACTTATTTAGCCAAACTATACTGAGCGCTACATGAAACCTGCTGCCAAAAAAATTACTGCCATTGTTAGATTACTACAACACGGGGATACCCTACCTGTAGAACAGCTGCGTAAGCTTGGACTTATTTATAATACTTATCGGTTGGTACTTAGTGCTTTTTTTCTATTGATGGTATACATCGAAACAAAATCAGACGCTAGCCAGTTTTTACCCAGCTTGGTACAGCAAACCGCTCTAGCCTTTTATTTAGTTATCAGTCTGATTTTACTTGCACTCTTTTATGTAACAACTAAACAGCAAAGGCAGCAACTGGCCCTTGGCTTGGTGCTCGATGTCGTGATATTAAGCTTGCTATTGTATACTAGTGGTGCACCAGATTTACAGTTGACCATGCTTTATATGGTCGTGGTTGCAGCAAGTTTTATGTTATTGCGAGGTGCAAAAGCCCTTGCTATCACCCTACTGGCGATTATCTTTGTTATCTATCAGCAGTTTTTTTATGCTATTGCCAACAGTTTTAGTCTGACCAACTTAGGGGACGCCTTACTGATGTCAGCAAGCTTTTTAGCTGTGGGTCTTTTAAGCTGGTCTATCTCTCAACGCTTGGTACAAGTCGAAAGATTCGCTCTACGGCAAGCAGAAGAAGTCGAGCGCTTGAATGCCATTAATAAAGAAGTCATCAGTCATATGCTAAATGGTGTGATGGTTATCGACCAACAACATATTGTCTTAGCAAACCACGCCACCTATCAGCTGCTCGGCATGACTGAAGTACAGGACTCGATGTCACTCTCCGTACCTATATATTCTAGCGAGCATCTACAAGAGCCTGGTAATTTGCGACAGCGACAGCGGAAATTTAAAAACCACCATAACCCACTCACTGAGTTTGAGCAGCAGCTGGGGCAGCTTCATGACAAGCTACTCAACAACTGCCTATCTGTCGCTCCTGAACAAACTCACAGCTTCATATATGAGTTGCCCAAAACAGCTGATACCTCATTGGTAGGTAAGCTGCGGGTACAAGTCATCCCGTTAAAGGATGGCAGTCAATTGGTCTTGCTCGAAGACTTGCGCCGTGAGCAGGCCAACGCACAACAATTAAAGCTTGCCTATCTGGGACAGCTGACAGCGAGTATTGCTCATGAGATTCGTAATCCTCTAGCCGCTATCTCACAAGCCAGTCAGCTACTGATGGAGGATGTTTTTGACAGCTCAGACCCTATAGGCAAGGGTTTTAGCGACTCCAATCAAGCAGACGACACTTCCCTACAGCCCACCAGCACCAGTAATAGTGATGCCAATATTGAGCTGTATCAGATGATTTTTGAGCAGACCAAACGTGTCAATCGTATCATTGAAGATGTTCTTAAGCTCTCGCGGCAACAGTCTCCTCACAAAAAAACCATAGAGCTTGCCGTCTGGGTACCACTGCTTTTAGAAAACCACTTTCGTAATCATGATGTCTTTCTAAAGATCTCTAAACAACCCGTCATAGAGTTTGATATCCATCAACTGGAACAAATTTTGATCAACCTTATTAATAATGGTTTATTTTATAGCAGTCAATCTCATCCGCATGCCTATGTCGAAGTCGAGATATATCATGTAAATGATGATGTCATAATCGACGTGTTGGATGACGGCAAAGGTGTCAGTGTAGATGATATTGAACACTTATTTGACCCATTCTTTACCACAGACAAAAACGGTACAGGATTGGGTTTGTATTTATCTCAAGCATTTAGTGAGGCAAACCATGCTAGACTGCTCTATGTCGAGCAGCATGAAAAAACCTGCTTTAGACTGATTGTACCTAAGGGCACGTATTCTACTGAATAACTACTTTCATCAAATCAGCTGATTGCTGTTGAGCAAAAGCTTAAAACACACACTAAACATAAAACGAAATCACCGATTAAGGTGGCTTTCAATGTACCTAACGTCGCTTTTATATTAATATCTATTTATAGTGAGTATTGGATAAAAGAAGTACAGTCAATATAATCTGCAATTAGTCTTTATGTTTCATAGATCGACTTATTAGCCACTATTTATTTAAGGCAGGAGATAACAAATGGCAGCAACCGCACTGGTCGTCGATGATGAGGTGGATTTATGCCGACTCATGCAAATTACGCTGACAAAGATGGGCATAAAAAGTGATGTTGCTTACACATTATCGCAAGCAAAATCTTACTGGGATGACAATGATTACGATTTTTGCCTAACTGATTTAAAGCTGCCAGATGGCTCTGGTCTAGACTTGGTAAAGCATATCAATCGACACTCAGACACCCCTGTCGCTGTCATCACAGCTCACGGCAGTATGGACTTGGCAATTGAAGCGCTCAAACTTGGTGCCTTTGACTTTGTCAATAAACCACTTGAGCTACCACGACTACGCCAATTGGTCGAAAACGCACTTAAGGTCGTCCAACAAGACAACGCAACCCAAACATCAGATGAACGTACGCCAGAGCAGGATTTGTTAGACAGTCGCTTGATTGGCGATTCCACAGTAATGCAGGCGCTAAAAAAGACCATTGTTAAATTGGCTCGATCGCAAGCACCGGTATTTTTATCAGGCGCTTCAGGGACAGGTAAGGAGGTGGTCGCCAGACTTATTCATGACTTAAGTCCACGCCGTGATGGTAGCTTTGTACCCGTCAACTGTGGTGCCATCCCTTCAGAGCTGATGGAGTCAGAGTTCTTCGGTCATAAAAAAGGCAGCTTTACTGGAGCAGTGACAGATAAGCAAGGGCTTTTCCAACAGGCCAATGGAGGTACTTTGTTTTTGGATGAGGTGGCAGACTTGCCTTTGGCCATGCAAGTCAAACTACTGCGTGCTATTCAAGAAAAGACAGTCCGTGCTATTGGCGATACTAAAGAGACTCCTGTCGATATTCGTATATTATCTGCCACGCATAAAGATCTTAATAACTTAGTCAAATGTGGCGATTTTCGGCAAGATTTGTACTATCGTATTAATGTTATCGAATTAAAGCTACCAACACTAAAAGCACGTCGTGATGATATTCCTGTACTTTCAGAGTATTTTTTAGCACAGATCGCTAGTGAATGGCAGTTAGATCTCCCGCCACAGTTAACAGATACTGCCCGCCAGCGCCTACAAGCCCATGAGTTTTCTGGAAACGTTCGGGAACTGCGCAATATATTAGAACGAGCGATCACCTTAGCTGAAACCTCAGTCATAGATAGTGAGCATTTAGGTCTACCACCCTTAAGTGATGATACTGCGCCTCAACACAATACTGAAAGCGATGCCGCTGTAAGAGACAGTCGTCAAAGTCCTGTGATGGCAAGTGACCAAGCTCATAATAGTACCAGATATACGACCAGTAACTTACATCCCTACCGTACTCATAATCAGCAATATAATATATCTGCCATACAAGCCTCCAGTGCTCATGCCACTCATATCAAGCAACCATCATCATCTCATAATGATGACAATCAACGATCATCATCACCAGATCGCTCTGAGGTGGCATTGCCAAAGCAAGGTTTAGAAGCCTATCTACAAGAGCAAGAGAAGCAATTGATTATTCAGGCACTGGAGGAAACAGAAGGCAATAAAACTCAGGCGGCAGAGCTGCTAGGTACGACGTTTCGCTCATTACGCTATCGTATGAAAAAGCTTGAGATTGATGAAGATTGAGCTTGGCAAGACCGGATGCTTTTAACTGACTTTATGGTGCAGTTTCTTGTTGAATACTGTTTTGGGTAGACGCATCCTGCTCAGCCTGACCCTTTCGTACAAAACGTATACCAGATGAGTGTAGCTGCTGACTCAAGAGCTCAAGTGCTTGGTGCTCCCACATGTTTTGCTCACCAGACAAAGAAACATCAGGTTGTACACCGACCTTGTCAATGTCTCTACCTGTTGGGGTTAGATAGTGTGCGACTGTGAGCTTAATAGCTTGTTCATCATTCAGTGGCAGTACCGATTGTACCGAGCCTTTACCATAACTGACTTCACCGACGATGGTTGCACGCTTTTGTGTTTGTAGACTGCTTGCTACCACCTCTGCTGCCGATGCAGAATAGCGGTTTTGTAAAACAACGACAGGTAATGGCTTGAGTACCGCATTGCCTTGGGTGGATAAAATATGTAGTGGGTCTTGCCGGCTCTTAACCTGCACCACTTCCTTATCACTCATAAATAAGCTTGCGACCTTAACAGCTGATGTCAATACACCACCTGGATTGTCACGTAAATCAAGCAGTATGCCAGCAACAGGAGCCTCTAGGCTTGCTAAGCTATGTAAAATTTGTTCACGACTGTTATCCTGAAAAGCAGGCAGCTTAATCACAGCCATCCTATCGACTAGCTTTATATCTATAGTTTGTGGGTGGCTGTTGTTACGCTGCAGCGTCACGGTACGCTTACGACGCCCTGCTTTAGAAGTAATAACATCAACTTGCGTACCAGCGATACCATTTAGCAGTTGTTTGATATCATTGGCTTGCTTGTACTCATCCAGTTTAAACTCATCAATCTGATGGAGATAATCACCAACCACGATACCTTTCTTATCGGCATGAGAGTCGGGGAGCACTTGTGTTATTACCCAATGTCCTTCATCCGAGTGATACTCAGCACTTACTCCGATATCACCCACATCTCCTTGAGTAAAGGCACGCAAATTCTCGTACGCTTCTGCGTCTAAAAACTCAGCATGGCTATCGAGCTTGGTCAGCATACCACTCATGGCGTTATTAAAAAGCGTCTCATCGTTGACTGGCTCTATATACTCTTTGCGCACTAAATCTATGGCCGCTACAAATGTCTTGAGTGTTTCAGGTGAGATGGCGCTCAAAGATACTTGTGCAACGTCTTCGGGTACTTCAGCATAACTGACGTCTGAATCATCTAACGCTGACAGGTCTCTTTGAGCATCTATATCATCTGTCCACCCCTCTGTCTCATCGGCAGCACTCACCATATCAATCTCAGACAGATCGTCAAGACTTTTATTTACCGGCGCCTCACTAGCATTGAGATCAATGAGCTGCAAATCTGCTGTGGGATTGTCATGACCTTTAGCAGTATTGCCTGAGTCAGGACTGGCTGCTTGCGCATGAATGCCAGCCACAAAACCTAGTAAGCCCAAGCCTAAAGCTGCGCTCCTACATACAGATACCATTCTAAAAAAAGCAGGCGGTATCCATGCTAAAGCAGTTGGCTTGGTGGCTGTCTTTAGAGCAAATAAGCGCATAATAAGGCTCGTATTAAATCAGAAACAGGGAAATATTAGCACCGTTTGAGGCGGTCATTATAAACAAGAAAAATAGGGCTTGTTGAACATTCAAAAATAGACATTGTCTGTACCATGATCGAATGTTCAGCACGCCCTAATAACCTCTCTAATTTGAAGTATAAATATCAGGAAGCAGAGTCCAAGAGATTTTTACCTGTCATTTCAGCTGGTGGATTGATATCCATCAAGGTCAAAATAGTTGGCGCAATATCACTAAGCTTGCCACCACTGCGTACCGATACCTTTTTGTCACCCACATAAATCAGTGGCACATGCTCGGTTGTATGCTGGGTATGTACTTGTCCACTCTCATAGTCCTGCATCTGCTCACAGTTACCATGGTCTGCAGTGATGAGCATGTTGCCGCCAGCAGCACGAACCGCAGACTCAATACGACCCACACAGACGTCTAGTGCTTCTACTGCCTGTACAGCGGCCTCAAAGACACCGGTATGACCAACCATATCACCATTTGCGTAGTTTACGATTAGCACATCGTATTTGCCTGATTCGATAGCAGCGACCAGCTTGTCCGTAACTTCAGGGGCGCTCATTTCAGGCTGTAAATCATAGGTAGCCACATCTGGAGATGGGACTAAGATGCGGGTTTCTCCCTCATACTCTTCTTCACGTCCGCCACTAAAGAAAAACGTGACATGCGCATACTTTTCTGTTTCAGCAATACGCAGCTGGGTTTTTCCTGCATCTTGCAAAAACTCACCCAATGTATTTAACAATGACGCTGGGTGATAAGCAACACTGGTTTTGGGGTTGTCAGCCAGCTCATCTGAGTATTTGGTCAACATAACAAATGCTGCAAGCTTGGGCTGCTTATGGCGAGAAAATCCTGAAAACTCATGATCTGGTAATACAAAAGCTTGAGCCAACTCACGTGCACGATCAGCACGGAAGTTCATAAAAATCAGAGCATCATTATCATCAACGGTATAAGGGACCTCATCACGGCCAATCACTGTCGTTGGGCTGACAAACTCATCCGTCTCACGTGCTTTATAAGCCGCTTGCACCGCTCCGTCCGCCCGTGTTGCTAGGCGATCTGCTTTGCCTTCGGTAAGTAGTTCATAAGCCTTTTGTACTCGATCCCAACGATTGTCACGATCCATAGCATAGTAGCGACCAATGATACTTGCGATTTTTACTCGGCCACCCTCATAATGAGCATTCAATTGATTGATATGATCTTTTAGACGACTGATGTATTTGTCAGCGGACTTAGGTGGGGTGTCACGCCCATCTAAGAAACAATGTACAAACACATTTTTTGCACCATGCACCAATGCTGAGTGACACATCGCCTCGATATGATCTTGATGTGAGTGTACACCACCATCAGAGAGCAAGCCCATGATATGTACGTTGCCATCCAAGTCATTTGCAGCCTTGACAGCATCGACTAAAGCTTCGTTTTTATAAAACTCTCGATTAACGATTTCACTAGAGATACGAGTAGAGTCTTGGTACAGCACTCGACCTGCACCCAGATTCATATGCCCAACTTCTGAGTTACCAAACTGCCCGTCTGGTAGACCCACGTCCTCACCAGAGGCTGATATCAACCCATGTGGATACTGCTCATAAATCTTATCTAAATTTGGCGTATTAGCAGCGGCAATGGCATTATCCTTTTCATCTTCACGATGGCCAAAACCATCTAATATCATCAAGACATTTGGTATTTTTTTATTCTGTGTTGCCCCATCTTGTGCTTGATTGTCGTTAATATTCTTTGATTGTTGCTGCTTATTGGTCATAGATTACCGCTCCTCATGTGAATGAACGCCTACTGTACTAAACTTATTTAAGGTGTTGAAAGCTCCCTATCTTACCACATATCTCAAAATAGCTAAAAATTCAACACTTTTTAACACAAAGCAGGCTTATTATTAATAGGCTTATCACTAAGCCATTATACAAATGACAACACTCTACTCAGGTTATAAATGGGAATGATGGCTGATGCTCGTTTCAATGCTGGCGTAAAGGTTGGTTTTAAAATACAAACGTAAATCAGACTTGCAATCATCAATATCATTGGTTAAGATAAAACTATTCTGAAGTGTTGGCTAGTAGATGTTTATTCCCTGAGCCGATAATGCTTTACTAGGATGCGCTATCTATTGCTTCGTTGTGTATGCCTGCACCGCTTGCGGTGTATCAGGAAACCTATAGAGGCAATGACGTATCCGCCTTGAACTTCACGGTTCATGGGTCACCATCTTACGGCGGCACTTCGGTTGTCAAATTCGGTGGTTAGCTTTTTAGTAACTTCCAATAAAAGCCCCTTTCGTCATTGGCGAGAGGGGCTTTTATTATGTTGACTGTATATAAACCTTATACCCTTATGATCGTATTGCGGTCGATTTAAAATTATTCATCATTGGCTGACTTGGTAATCTTTTTGACATCTTTCGGCACAGTTTTGGCCGTACCATCAACGGTCGTGTTTTGCTTATAGACATCACCAAATGGGTTTTGCTGCTGATTGCCAAAGGGGTTTTGGCCACCCATACCACCTGCACCGCCGAACGGGTTTTGGCCACCCATACCACCAAATGGATTTTGACCGCCCATTTGTCCACCCATCTGTTTGGCCATCATCTCCATCATTTTCTGCTGGTTATTCATGACATAGTTGTTGGCCATATCTTTGAGCTTTTTTTGGACTGGTGGCAGGATCACCAACAGCGCCAATAAATCACTAAGCACGCCTGGAATCAGCAATAAGATACCAGCCACGGCCATGGCAACACTCTTAATCATAGTGGACTCTTGAGGGCGCATAGCCGGATTCATCATGCCACCAGCTTTCATCTGCTGCGCCATCGGATTGAGAGCAGCCATACCTTTGCGAATCAGTGAAATACCGATAACAGCGGCGATAATAAACCAAATAAAAACCCACCAGCCACTGATAAACTGTGCAATTAAGTACCACAGCAGCATTTCTATAATAAACCAAACAATGGCTATACCGACTATCTGACCCATAAAGTGTCGTCCTATATTTTTAAACTGAATAAATGAAGTGCTATGCAAATTAAATTGGTTAACTTGTCATGTATATGGGGATGGCTTGCTATACTATCAAACTTAAGATTGATTTTTAAGAAATATGGAAAATTATGGCAATTATAATCGGGATTGATCCGGGCTCTCGTATGACGGGTTATGGGATCGTTCAGCAAACAGGGGATAAGCTCACCTTTATTGATGCAGGGACCATTCGCACCGAAACTAAAGAGATGCCTGAACGTCTCAAGCGTATTTTTAACGGGTTAACACGCATCACTGAGCATCATTTAAAATATGCCAATGAACCTATTCATACGGCTATCGAACAGGTATTTATGGCAGAAAACCCTGATTCAGCGCTCAAACTTGGACAAGCACGAGGGGCGGCGATAGCAGCCATGGTGGCGTTAGATTTAGAGGTGTCTGAATATACCGCCCGTCAGATTAAGCAAGCCGTGTGTGGCTATGGTGCTGCTGCTAAAGACCAAGTACAAGAGATGGTTTGCCGTATATTGTCTTTAGAAGTGGTACCACAGCAGGATGCGGCTGATGGGCTTGCCTGCGCCATTTGCCATGCGCACTCAAGCCATTCCATGAATAAGCTCATACTTAATAGTGCCCTGCGCGGGCGGGGTGCTTCCAAGAAAAAAGGACGTTGGCGCTTAACCGAGGAAGACTTGGGCAGTTTGCGCTAACGATCTTTTATAGCGGCACTGGGCTATTCAACCACTTTGCTTTCGATCACAGAGTCCAAGACATAAGCGTAGTTTTCCGCTGAGCTATTAGCTGCTGCACCACTAGTATCTAGTTTATAACGCTGTAGACGCAATACTTGCTCATGCGCAGTATCGTGCTGATAACCATCAATGGTTCCTGCAAACTCTGTCCATTCGCCTTCATGTGTCTTTAGTCCCTGATCATCATAAGTAATCGGCTTGATCTGTAAACAGGACTGTGTACTGTTACCCATACAAGGCTGAGTGGCAGAGCGTACTGCCCAAAATATCGTCTCGCCTTTGGTATTGTATTTCGCTTGTGCGGTCAACGCACCTTGCCACACCAAGGTGTTGGCGTCATGAGTAACTTGAGTCAAGGTAGGCGGTGTACTTTTGGCCAAAGTCAACTGGCTCTCACCTTGCATCAATTGATTAAGCTCATCCTCAGCTTGGTTTAGATCTTCGCACAGCATTTCAGTACTCATGCTGTTTTCAGTTAACATCGTTTGGTCTTGTAATCGATACGTGGCATTGATCAGATTGCACCCTACACTATAGCTGATTGTGTTTTGGCCTTGACGATGATTAAACGTCAAGGTGACTTGCTCTTTAATATCCATTAGTGACGTCAGCGGTTGCATGCTGTTATCAGTTGCTTCGGCTAATGTCCAACGATAACGCACCAGCTCATTTATCATTTGCTGCTCAACACTTACGCTATCTGGAGCAGACTCTGCTACATCTTCAGTCACCACAGCTTCTTCAGTGATATCAGCTTGTTTGTCTTTGGCCTGCTCATCGCTTGCGGTCGAAGTACCGTTACAGGCACTTAAGAGCATACTTGTCGCTAACAAACCAGACAACAATCCAAGTTTCAGAATCGATTTCATAATGACACCTATTGTATTGCAAATCTATCAATGCTTCTCTAGCCTCATTTGGAGACTAAAGGCATTATTATTGAGTAATATATTATTGAGCATCTGTAGGCATGGCTTTTGCCATTTTTTGAATACTAAAGCGCTCATTCATCCTTTGATAAAAACGTGCCAAGTTCTCGCCTTGCTCATCTGGCTTTACTTTCAGCAGCTTGCCAAAATCCAGTCCTAAATACAGCACTATATCAGCAAAGCTTAGCTGCTCACCGACCAAATACTCTCGACCTTCTAATAAGGTCTCAAAATAAGCCATGGCTTTGACCGCACGAGATATAGAAGGGGCGACAAACTCTGGTACTTGCTCAACCCGCTCTGCTTTAGAAGGGTGACTGTGTTGAAATGCTAACATCAAGTTATACAACACCTCAAACTCAGCAATACGGCGCATAGAGCAGACCTGCGCACGTTGTACCACATCATTGCCCATGACTGAGCGCTCACCATAGACACGATCAAGATATTCACACACGGCTTGTGAGTCTCTGAGTATAGTGCCGTCATCCAATGTTAATACAGGAACCGTCTGCATTGGGTTCATCTGCGTAAACTCATCTGACATTTGCTCATTGGCAGCAAAATCAATATCCACTACCCTCATATCAGCCATATCATCGACATCGATGCCTTTGGAGGCTAACAAAATAAGCACCTTACGTGGATTGGGTGCGGTACGGGTGACGTATAGTGTCTTCATGGCAAACTCCTTGTAAAAAAGTCAAACAGCAGCTGAGCATAGCTGGGTTTTGTCGGTGACTATTATTATAGTTAAGGTATTAAAAAAACACGGCTTATGGGTTTAGCAATACTCGATATCAGCACTGCTCTCATCATGATAGCAAAACCCCATAGCAGCTTGTTAGGAGTATGGTAAAAATAGCCAGATAAAAAGCCATAAAAAAGCCCCATAACTTAGTGTTATGGGGCTTTTGTGCCTAAGCCTAACGTGCCAGCTTATTTGTTTGGTGCAGGTGTGGTACGTAAATAAGGCTTAATCTCAGTATGGCCTTTAGGATATTTAGCAGGAATATCTTCGTTTTTTACGCTTGGGGGAATGATAACATCATCACCATCTTCCCAGTCAACTGGTGTCGCAACATTATATTCATCAGAGAGCTGTAGTGCATCAATAACACGGATGATCTCATCAAAGTTACGACCCGTACTGGCGGGATAAGTCAGTGTTAGACGAATTTTTTTGTTTGGATCAATGACAAATACACTACGTACCGTATGGGTGCTGTCTGCATTTGGATGCATCATGTCATATAGCTCGGCGACTTCTTTGTTTGGATCGGCGATGATTGGGAAGTTTAGCGCCGTACCCTGAGTTTCACCGATATCTGAAGCCCACTCATGGTGATCTTCTAGACTATCGACAGAGATACAGATTGGCTTTACACCGCGTTTTTGAAACTCACCATTTAGCGCAGCCGCTCGGCCAAGCTCAGTGGTACATACAGGCGTAAAGTCTGCTGGATGTGAGAAAAATACCACCCAATTATCACCTGCCCAATCATGAAAGTTAATATCGCCGTCTGTCGTTGCAGCGTCAAAGTTTGGTGCAGTATCACCTAAACGTAAATGTGCCATGCTTAACTCCTTGTTTATAAAACTTTAGTTATAAAACCATTATATAGGGCGTGTTTGGATATAATCACACGCTTTATTTGTTATCAACGCACTCAGATAGTAGCAAACAAATCAGAGTACGTCAGCAAAAAATCCATTCTATCTTAGCAAATTGGTTATGAATGTCTTGTGAGAGATTGTAATGCGCTTATTCCGTTTGTAGATAAGAGCCGTTAAGAAAACTCACGCCGTAAGTCCAAAGTAGAGGCTTTACCCAAGCTGTCATAATGCTGATCAAGAAACGCCTTAGCTGACGCCCGACCAATATCACGCAAATGAGTCAAAAAGGCCCATTCTGAATTTATTTTACTAGACGCTGACAATGGGTTTATCTGCTCGGTGGCTTCGATACGGTGTACCAGTATCTCTGAATAGCGGTTCGTATCTAGTTTGTCCTCACGCAATTGGCGGGTCACAAACTCAATCGCCCGCAGCTCTCTGAGCAATGAGGAATTAAATGAGATCTCATTGATACGGTTTTGTATTTCTTGCGCACTTTTTGGAGTTTCATTACGCTCAATAGGGTTAATCTGAACGATAATGACATCTCTGGACTTAGTGGTATCAAACAACGGATACAGGGGCGGATTGCCCACATAACCACCATCCCAATACGGCACACCATCAATTTCAACCGCTTGATAATAAGTGGGCAGACACGCTGAAGCCAATAACATGTCGGCAGTCAGCTCCTCACGGTTAAACACTTTTATTTTACCTGTGTGCACATTGGTCGCCGCTACAAATAGCTTGAGTTGACTGCACGCTCTAACCTTGTCAAAGTCAATAGTAGAGTCCACCAAATCAAGTAGTGGGTTAACATTTAGAGGGTTGGTATGATAAGGAGACGCCATACGGCTAAACAGATCAAGCATCAGGTAAGCGGGCGAGTTATCCAAGTCCCAGTCACCTGTCAAGATATTTAAAGGGCTGCGCTTAACAGGGCTCATACTCCCCAAGTAGGCTACTTGTCGCCAAAAGGTCTCAAGCGCCTCACGGGCACCATCAGCGCCGCCCTCCATATACCCATGTGCCAGCATGGCTGCATTCATCGCTCCTGCACTCGTGCCCGTAATCCCTTCTACGCTGACACGCCCATCCTCCATAAAGTAGTCCAGTACGCCCCAAGTAAAGGCGCCATGTGAGCCACCACCTTGCAATGCTAGATTAATCGACTTTTTAACCATAATCTCTGTACTCTTCTTTATTCGTTCAAGTTATCGGCTTTGTTGGCCCTCTAAGATGACCAACAAGACGATATAAGACAGCTATGACACCGTAAAGCAACCTACTGTTATACCATTATGAAGCCGGCTTATAGCTGTCACGTAAGCTGACAATTTGGTTAAATACTGGCTTGTCACTGGTGTGCTCTTCACTATCGGCGATGAAGTAGCCTTCACGCTCAAACTGAAACCGTGTGCCAGCATCAGCGTTGGCAAGTGACGGCTCAACCACTGCTGCAAGCTCGGTCAAAGAATTAGGGTTGAGTGCCTGATGGACATCACTGACACTACTTGGGTCTTCAGCGCTGAATAACTGCTCATACATACGTACAGTCGCAGGTACGCCAAGGCTGGCCGATACCCAATGAATCACGCCTTTGACCTTACGACCTTCAGGATTTTTGCCGAGCGTCGCTGGATCAATCGTCGCTTTAAGTTCGGTCACGTTGCCAGCAGCATCAGTGATATGCTCAGTCACGGCCAGCACATAGGTATTGCGCAGGCGGATTTCTGGTTTTTCTGGTGACAGACGCTTATAGCCTGCTGGTGGCTCAATTTCATAGTCGCCTTGGTCGATATAAAGGGTTTCAGTAAATGGAATCTCACGCTCACCCATATCGACGTTAGGATGTTTTGGCTGCTTGAGCCATAGAGTCTGAGCATCTTCATCCCAGCGTGCATTGACACTATCGGCCTTTTGTGACTCCCAGCTGCTGACCGCTTCATCGAAGTTGGTAATGGTCACTTTTAAGGGTTTGAGTACCGCCATGCCACGAGCTGTGGTGGTCTCGAGTGATTGACGAATACTAAATTCTAGTAGACGGAAATCAACCACACTATCTACCTTGGTCACACCGACACGCTCACAAAAGTCGCGTAGACCCTCTGGTGTATAACCACGACGACGCATGCCAGCGATGGTTGGCATACGTGGATCATCCCAGCCGCTCACCACCCCTTCATCGACCAACTGTTTGAGCTTGCGCTTACTGGTCATAGTGTAGTCGACATTAAGACGGCTAAACTCATACTGATGCGGCGGCAAATCAAAGCCGATTTTTTCTACCGCCCAATCATAAAACGGACGATGATCTTCAAACTCTAATGTACAGATCGAGTGAGTAATGCCTTCGATAGCATCCGATAAAGGATGAGCAAAGTCATACATGGGATAGATGCACCACTTTTCACCGGTTTGATGATGCGCTTGATGCATCACTCGGTAGATGACAGGGTCACGCATATTCATATTGGGGCTGGCCATGTCGATTTTGGCACGCAGCACCGCTTCACCTTCGGCAAACTTACCGTCTTTCATATCATTAAAAAGGGCTAAGTTTTCTGCGACACTGGCATCACGCTGCGGCGAGGGTGTGCCCACCTCATTAAATGAGCCTCGGTTCTCTTTAATTTGTTCAGGACTTTGTAAGTCCACATAGGCATCGCCTTGCTCGATAAGCTGCAATGCCCATGCATACAGTTGATCAAAGTAACCTGAGGCATGACGTGCCTCACCTGCCCACTCAAACCCAAGCCATTTTACATCGTTCTCGATATTATCAATGTAATCTTGCTTTTCTGCCGTTGGGTTGGTGTCATCAAAGCGCAAGTTACAAATCCCGCCAAACTCCTCAGCGATACCGAAGTTCAGGCAGATGGATTTGACATGGCCTAAATGCAAATAGCCGTTTGGTTCAGGTGGAAAACGTGTCACAATTTGCTGATATTTTTGCGCATTGACGTCATCACGAATGATGTTACGTATAAAATCGTTTTTTTGTACATTATTGTTTGAGTGCTCACTCATTGCTCATTGCTCCTAGCGCAAATATTCAGTTTGTAGCGTGCATCATCACGCTCAAAAATGATAACTAAAAAAGTCTGATAAAAGATAACGTTGCATTATTCTATCAGGTTTCGTAAACGCATTAACAGCCTGATACATGACAGACGACAAAAAAGCCGTTAGACTAGCCATAACTTTTTAACCCCCACTCACGATAGTGCTATTTAGGCGCTACAATCAAAAAGGAATATCACATGGTAGACATGCCACCAGTAGTAGAACTAGACACCAATATGGGTGCAATCGTTATCGAACTCAACGAAGAAAAAGCGCCAAAAACGGTCGAAAACTTTTTAAACTATGTTAAATCTGGCCATTATGACGGTACGATTTTTCATCGCATCATCGACGGCTTTATGATTCAAGGCGGCGGTATGGACGCTGACATGAATGAAAAGGCGACCAACGCCCCCATCGAAAACGAAGCGGACAATGGCCTAAAGAACGACAAAGGCACCATCGCCATGGCGCGTACGCAAGATCCACATTCAGCGACCAGCCAGTTCTTTATCAACGTCAAAGACAATGACTTCTTAAACCATTCTGGCAAAAACATGCAAGGCTGGGGTTATACGGTATTTGGTAAAGTCACCAGCGGTATGGATGTGATCGACAAAATGCGCGGCGTACCAACCGGTCGCTTCGGTATGCATGCTGATGTGCCAAAAAAGCCAGTGGTTATCAACTCTGCGACCATCGTTTCTAAGTAAGTCGTGATAAGTAAGCTTTACTTATAGTCTGATAATAAATGACAAGGATTATGATAAATGCAAACGTTCAATCATCTGATAACGACCCGCCCTCACGAGGTACGGCAAGTATTCATCAGCGATTTGCATTTATCGGCCGAGGAGCCTGCCTTAGTGCAGGCTTTTTTAGCGCTACTTGATGACTGCCTCGCCCTACCTGCGCTCAAACGCCTATTTATCTTAGGCGACTGGTTTGAAGTCTGGATCGGTGATGACGCATATTTGACGCTGTCAGCTGCCGCACGCCAAACGCATTGGCTCACCCCCCTGATCGTCAAATTAAAACAACTGCGGGTAGCTGGCTGTGAGATTTTGGTGATGCATGGCAATCGTGACTTTTTATTGGGTCAGCCATTTTGTAATTTATTCGGGGGCGAGCTGATTGATGAACCGTATAGCTTAGCTGTGGGTCAGCAACACTATCGTCTCGAGCATGGTGATGCGCTTTGTATTGATGACAAAAAGTATCAGTTTTTTCGTAAAATCATGCGCCACCGTCTAACGCAATGGTATTTGCTCAATAAATCGCTGACAAAACGCCTAAAAATTGCGGATAAAATGCGTGATAGAAGCCAGCGCAGTAATGCCAATAAAGCCACTTATATTATGGATGTCAATGATACGGCCGTACAGACGGCGTTGACAAATAATGATGCTCTATTACATGGCCATACCCATCGTCCACACGTTCATCAAGCGACCAAAGATAAAAAACGCTACGTACTGGGAGATTGGCGGTTGTTAGATGAAGAGATGCGCCAACCTAAAGTCAGCGCGGTCATTGGTACAGCAATAGAAGATTATGATGGTACAGAATTTGGTTTGGTTGAGTTTCAGGCTTTGGTGTAGAGTCTGCTTAGATTACACTCCTAATCCATCAATTTAAAAAAGTGCTGACGATAATGCTTAAGCTCACGTATAGAGTCACGAATATCATCTAGTGCCAAATGACTCCCTCCTTTCTCAAAGTTCTTTAAAATATCGGGACGCCAGCGAAAACACAGCTCTTTGATTGACGACACATCCAAATTGCGATAGTGAAAAAACCGCTCCAACTCAGGCATTTGCCGTGCTAAAAATCGCCGATCTTGACAGATTGAGTTGCCACACATTGGCGACTTGCCGCTATCGACCCACTTACTCAAAAACTTAATGGTCTCCGCTTCAGCCTCTGCCAGTGTCACCGTACTACGGCGTACACGGTCAACCAACCCGGACTGCCCATGTTGCTTGGTGTTCCACTCATCCATTTTGTTTAACACTTGATCGGATACTTTAATAGCAAACACAGGGCCTTCTGCCAGTACGTTTAAATCCTCATCAGTAACAACCGTGGCAATCTCAATAATTTCATCATTTAAAGTATCGAGCCCAGTCATCTCTAAATCAATCCATACCAACCCTTTTTTACCTTGGTTTTTGATTTTAATTTTGTTGGGATGGTCAGTGGTAGTCATAAAATATCCTATAATCAATCAATTTGAATAAATGAAATCATGGGTAAATAGTAGGTATACTATATCAATGGGCGCATGAGTAGCTACTCTATAAGCTCATTTGCAAAAACCCCTAAACGTTACAAAACCTCTATCTGGTGCGCTCGCTTTAGGCTGTATGTTAACAAATTTTCACGCTACACTTAGCAATATTTTTATTATAGGTATACACCCATGGCACTCATTCGGCAACGCAAACTGACCAAACAGCAGATTCGTCGCATCGATAAACAACAACAGTCCAACCAAGACAGCATCGATGACAGCTTGATGGATGGCATTGTCATGGCCCATTATGGTAAACAACTAGAGGTTCAAATGACCAGTTTACCTGCTGTCATACCGGTTCAGCCTGAGATCGCGCCTGACGATCCTGAGCCGTTTTGGCAAGCGCTTGAACTGGGTGATATATGGCGCTGTCACGTGCGTACCAATTTGCCTATGCTCGCAACAGGTGATCGTGTGCGCTGGACTGCTGACCCTAATACTGGGTTTGGACGTATCGAATCTGTACAGCCACGTACCTCTCTCGTGTCAAGACCGGACCGTTATCATAAACTTAAGCCTGTCGCCGCCAATGTCGATATTCTCGCTATTGTATTTGCGCCGCTACCTGCGGCTGCTCCGACTTTAATCGATCGCTATCTAGTGGTCTGCCACCATGCTGGCGTACAGCCGCTATTGGTACTCAACAAAGCAGACTTATTGGCACAAGAGGATGATGCAGATACTAAGGCGCTGCTGACGCAATATGCAGCACTGGGTTATGATAGTGTCCTAACTTCTGTTGACTGCCCAGAAAATATCGCTGATACTGCGACGCAACAGGGCCTCGACGAGTTAAAACACTATATTGATAACAAGCTGGTGATTTTTGCAGGTCAATCTGGGGTTGGTAAAAGCAGTCTTATCAATGCGTTACTGCCAGAGTCTGAGCAAAGCGTTAATATCATCTCTGAAAACTCTCAGTTGGGTCAACATACCACCACCACCAGTCGCTTATTACCCTTTAATCCAGAGGACTTAGCTCAAGGCGGTATCGTCGACACGCCAGGTATCCGTGAATACGGTATCTGGCATCTGACGCCTGACGATATTATTTCAGGCTTTATTGAGCTGGCCCCTTTATCAGCGGACTGCAAATTCCGTGACTGTAAACATACTCATAATAGTAAAGGCTGTGCGCTATGGCAGGCGGTCAAAGACGGACAGGTACTCCAGCGCCGTGTTGAAAACCTAGTGACTTTACAAGCTGAAGCTGATACCAAGCCTTATTAGTGCCTGACCATTAGAGTAATCATCGTGCGTTTACTATGGACAGGCTAATCGGTATAATAGCGCCTTGTTCCTGTCTATTAGGCTTGATTTTGAGCCCAATAGAACACTTAAACCTTGGAGGTCTGCTTTGGATCGTGCATTTGAATTCGTGGGCAACCACCCATTTTTATTTGGTATTTTAGCTGTCTTGGCGGTGTTGTTCTTTGCTATTGAAAATAAACGCAGCGGCAAAAAAGTATCGCCCAATACCCTTGGCATGATGGTCAACTCTCAAAATGCGCAGCTTATTGATATTCGCGCCAAAAAGAAGTTCACTACAGGCTACATCCAAGGCAGTCGTAACATTCCTTTTACTGAGCTTAAAGACCGTTTAGCAGAGATACGTGCTATCGAACAGCCGGTCATCATCATTTGTGATATGGGTATACAGGCAGGAGCAGCCGTACAGATGATCGCCAAAGAAAACGTCTATCGCCTAGAAGGCGGTATTGGTGGCTGGCAAGGGGCTGGCATGCCATTAGTGGGTCTAAAAGATGCGCAGCCTAAAAAAGGTAAAAGCAAACCCAGCTTGCATAAATAACCATAACTACAGGCTCTAACTGCTACCTAGCGCTTCATCAAAAGACACCCAATAAAACGGTGTCTTTTTTATATAATGGCTGTTACTCTTTTACAAGGATTTAGAGCGGCTCGCTTGAATTCGGCACTCATATCCCCACTGTATAGTTAGCACTATAAAACACATACTGGTCATTGAACCTTTTATAATAAGATCAATGGCGCTTTAAATACTTTCAAAATCAACTAAGGATATTTCATGACTGTCCCTGTTAAGGTTTATACCACTCCTATTTGCCCTTATTGTTCACATGCAAAACAGCTTTTACAATCTAAAGGCGTTGCATATGAAGAGATCGGCATGCATGATATGAGTAGCGATGAGCGCCGAGCCTTGATGCAAAAAACCGACAACTATCGCACTGTGCCACAGATTTTTGTGGGTGATACTTTTGTGGGCGGTTTTGACGAGCTGAATCAGCTGAACCAACAAGGTAAACTAGATGAGATGTTAGCGGGCTAATCTACTAGCCTAGACAACTATTGACTGATAACAATGAGCATTGAGCCATTTATTGCTATTGCGCTAACAATGCGATTACTTTTATTAATATTTGAGGAATTATCATGGCTGAAGAACAAGCACAACCACAACTGGCTTTAGAACGTATTTATGTCAAAGACATGTCGCTTGAGGTGCCAGGTGCGGGTGTATTTACCAAAGAATGGAACCCTGAATTAGACATCAATTTATCCAGCAATGCTGAAAAGCTAGATGAAGACCATTATCAAGTGGTATTGACGGTCAGTGTGACCGCTAAAAATGCTGAAGAGACTGCTTTTATCGCTGAAGTGCATCAAGCCGGTATCTTTTTACTCAAGCATATTCCAGAAGATCAGATCGGACAAATCTTAGGTGCCTACTGCCCTAACGTACTCTTCCCTTATGCTCGTGAAGTCATCAGTGATATCGTCACTCGTGGTAGCTTCCCGCAGTTATTGCTCGCTCCAGTGAATTTTGACCAAGCCTACGCACAGAGCCAGCAACAAGCGCAAGTCGATGCTCAAGGTAATGCGTAAGCTTTGACTGACGGATGCCTTAGCAGATGCCGTCTAATAGCCGTTTACTTATTTATGATAAGTAGACGGTTTTTTTTGTGCAGCTATTTCGCTGATTTATCGGTTGACCATTACACGTAACAACCACTAAATATAAAACCCAGATATAAAAAAACCCTGCTAATAAACAGGGCTTCCAATAACGACATCAACTATTTAAAGCCGATATTTAGCCTTTTAAAACGGCTAATATTTGTTGCTTAACTTCATCAATGGCTTGCGTACCATCGAATTTATCGTAATTTGGTGCGTTTTCGCCCTCTTTGGCTTTCTCCTGATAGAAACCAACCAAAGCTGAGGTTTGCTGATGATAAGTGGCCAGACGATCACGAATGGTCGCTTCTTTATCATCCTCACGTTGAATCAGCGCCTCGCCAGTGACGTCGTCGATACCTTCGACCTTTGGTGGATTATGGTCGACATGATATACACGACCTGAGCCTGGATGCTGACGACGACCTGATAAGCGTTTGACAATCTCGTCATCAGGCACACTGATTTCGATGACGTGATCAATCGCAACATCAGCGTCAGCAAGCGCTTGGGCTTGAGGGATTGTACGTGGGAAACCATCAAGAATACAGCCGTTTACACAGTCAGGCTTAGCGATACGCTCTTTTACTAGGTTAATAATAAGATCATCAGAGACCAGCCCACCTGCATTCATAACGCCTTCAGCTTGTTTGCCAAGCTCGCTACCTTCTTTGATTGCTGCACGTAGCATATCGCCTGTCGAAATTTGTGGAATGTCGAATTCTTTAGAGATAAATTGTGCTTGGGTACCTTTACCCGCGCCAGGTGGTCCTAGCAAAATAATACGCATCATGATACGTCTCTCCTCAATAGATGGGATTTAGGGATTGGTTTACTGCTCAAATGCCATGACTACCTTACATTGTGCCTTTATAAAGCTCAAGTATTTTTATCATAAGCTTTATACGGACAAATGACTTACCTGTTCATATCACATAAGCATGCGCTGCAATATCAAGCCACAGCGCTACTTTTATGATAGGTTCTTAGCATTAAGGTATTTGTTGATTGATTTCAACATTGACCTGATTTTGATCACTGGTAATCACTACTGGGTTGCCAGACAAATCGCCTGATTCTGCTCCAGCATTACCACTATGGCTGATGCGAGCGATAACGGCCAACTGTGTTTTTTCGGCCCGTGCTGACTGTATCGTACGCTCAGGCATCATGGCATCAAGGTCGCTCAAGCTGACATTGGCTTCACCTTGTTTGATGACACTGATGGGTAAGCGCTTGGCGGCATAAGGCGGGCCACCATTGACATCACGAATCGCTACAAATAGCACATCATCACCTTGAATAAGTGGCAAGAGACTAGAGTTGACCGTGATGGTCACATCAATTCCTTCTGCCGCTTGCGCTTGCTGCGCACTAACACTGGCGCTTAACTCATCCAAGCTTGCCAGTGCTTGCGTATGATCTCCAGGCTTGGCTGCGATACTCTCACGTAGTCTTTGAATCCAGCTTTCTGCTTGTTCAAAGTTACTGGCTCGTGCCTCCCCCATGGCCATCAGCATCTGTGCTCCTTCATGCTGTGGGTTATTGCGCAGGACATCTTGTAAGACACGGCGACCATCTGCATCTAATTGCCCGTTATTGGCAAAAAAGCTGATTTGCGCATATGTGGTCGCAATCTCTTCGTTATTTGGTGATAAACGATAAGCACGAGACAACGCCTCTAACGCCGAATCTGTCGCTTCTAGTGATAAAAACAGCTCAGATAAACGCATCCAGCGATTGGGGTCATCAGCGTGATGATGGACATTGGCCTGCATAGCAGTAATCAGATGACGGCCATCTTGCCCAATTGCCCACTCAGGTGGCTGATCAATTTTACCAGTAAGTAAATCATCAGCCACTTGACCGACAGTGTCTTTGGCTTCCCAAAACTCAAATACTGGCTGACGATCACCAACCAATAGGTACGCTAAGGCGGCTAATAGAGGAACCCAAACAAAAACCATCATACGGCTTTTGATACCAGGGGGTGTCATCGTAGCGACTTGGCGTTGAACATCTAGCAGCTGGCGCTCAAGCTCAAGTTTTTGATTTTGATAATGGATATCATCAATCGTACCGCTTTCTTTATCTGTTTGTAGCTCTGCCAGACGCTCACGAAAGACGGCTACGTTGATATCTAGCAGTTGGTTATCGACGGGATTGGCTTTTAGTCGTGCTGCACGCATCCAAGGTGCGATGACAATAACCGCCAATATTAAGGCGATGAATAAGCTTAGGGCAACAAATAAGCCAAAAGTAGAAAACAGGGTCATTTTTTGTCCTCGGTGCTTGTGATGTCATGATCGGCAGTATCAGTACGAGCAAGCAGGCGATCGAGCTCCGCTCTCTCATCAGGCGTAAGCGCTTTTACAGTATCCTCTACTGTCGCACCGCTTTTACCACTTGCCACCACTTGACGGCGTTTAGTCTGCCAAAACCAACCAATAACAAGTACTATCAATAGTAATGGTGGAAAAAACCACAATACCCACGTCGATGGACGCACGGGCGGCTTATAGCTGATAAAGTCACCATAACGCTCTTGCATATAATTACGAATTTCAGTATCACTACGCCCATCTTTTACCAAATCATAAGTTCTTTGCTTAAGATCTTGCGCAATAGGCGCATCAGAAGAGGCTAAATTTTGGTTTTGACACTTTGGACAACGTAGCTCTTCAATAAGACCTCGGTACTGAGCTTCTTGTCGTTCTGAATCAAAGTCATAGACATCGATAGCAGCATGACTGCTGATACTTAACAGACAGGCCAGAAAAAAACCTGCTAAGCGCCAGACTACAGCAAACTTTATCGAAAAGGGCTGAGTATAGGTTGTGTTCATTGACAAGCCTCCGCAAGCTGACTTGAATCTAAGCTGACATTGTTTTTGTGCGCATCATTGAGCACCATCATACAAGGTGCGATACGGCCTTGCCAGTTGGCTTCATTGATTTCACCAACGATATGTTGGCGTATAATGCCCTCACCGTCGACTATAAAGGTCTCAGGTGCGCCAGTTAATCCCAAGTCTAAGGCAAACTGACCCGATAAATCTTGTACTGACATCGAAAACGGATCCCCGCCTTGATTCAGATAGGTAAAGGCATCACCAATCTCATCCTTATAATTAACCCCAACGAGGTTAACTCCACGGTCTTCAAGTTCCATCAAAAACGGATGCTCGATGATGCAAGTGGGACACCAAGAGCCCCACACGTTCATCAAAAAAGGCTCATCAGGCAAATTTTCATTGGTCATAATGCGTGATGTATCCGACAATAGTGGCAGCTCAAACGCCGGTACCGGACGCTCAAGCGCAGTACTCGGTATAATATCTGTAGGCTTACCCAAACGCATATACAGTATGATCACCAAACCAAAAAACACAATGAGTGGAATCAAAAACCATACTTTTATTTGTTGTTTATTCATCGTTTTATGGCCATTTGCATTTTTACTTGGGTCAGGAGTATTTTGTGATGGGCTCATACTACCTCTCCTTCACAGTCGTGACTGAATCTACAGCTGCTGGATCTAACGCATGATCAATCGTTATTTCACGCATTCCTTTGGTTTTTTTGATGCGATAGCGTCTATCAAACATACTCAGCAATGCACCTAACGCCATAATAATAGAGCCCAGCCAAATCCAACGAATCAAGGGTTTGACATAGATACGCACTGCCCACTGGTCACTGCCATCTGCGATCGGCTCCCCTAGCGCTACGTACAAATCTCGCATGAATTTGCCGTCAATTGACGCTTCTGTCATCGGCATCATACTAATGATATAAGTGCGTTTTTCAGGATATAAAGTAGTGACTTCACGGCCATCTTTGCTGATATCGATCTGTGCCTGCATGCCGTCATAGTTACTGCCTTTGACTTCATGGAAGTCTGAAACAGTAAAGTCATACCCTTGTACATGCACCGTATCACCAATCCCCATAGCCACATCACGCTCAATATCTAAGCTGGTGACAAAAGCCACACCAATACAGGCAACAATCACCCCAACGTGTGCCGTTTGCTGTCCCCAGTAGCTAAGACGTAGCTGTTTTAGACCTTTCAATAAGCTGGGTGCGTTCTTTGTTTTGTCTCTAAAATCAACCACCATCCACAGCAACACCCAAAAGCTAATCGCTAAGGTCACGCCAATATTAAACATAGCAGATGGACTGGTGAAGTAAGCAATAATAGCCGCCAAGACAATACTACTAGCAGCAATGGCGATACCAACACCAAGCAGCGGACGCTTGTCTTGCTTCCAGCGAATATTAGAGCCCATGCCCATAGCAATTAACAACAGCCACGTCAAAGGCACAAACAACGCATTAAAGTATGGAGGGCCTACAGACACCTGACCAAGACTAAAGGCATCAGCAATGATAGGATAAAGCGTACCCAGCAGTACCACTAGAGTTGCAATCAAAATAATGGCATTGTTAATGACTAAAAACGACTCACGTGATAGCAGCTGATATTGGCTCTCAACCGTCAAGCGCCAGCCACGTATCGCAAACATCAATAGCCCGCCACCCACGATGATACCTAGGATAATTAAGATAATCAGACCACGAGTAGGGTCTGCCGCAAACGAGTGCACAGAGGTAATGACGCCAGAGCGTACCAAAAAAGTACCAAGCAAACTAAGGGCAAAGGCAAAAATAGCCAGCATAATGGTCCACGCTTTAAACACCCCACGCTTTTCGGTCACAGCCAAAGAGTGTATCAACGCCGTACCAGCAAGCCATGGCATTAATGAGGCGTTTTCGACAGGGTCCCAAAACCACCAACCACCCCAGCCAAGCTCATAATACGCCCACCAAGAACCAAGAGAGATACCGATCGTCAAGAAACCCCAAGCCGCTAACGCCCAAGGGCGTGACCAACGTGTCCATACAGCATCCAAACGTCCAGCCCATAGTGCAGCCATACAAAACGCAAATGGCACCACCATGCCCACATAACCCATATACAACATCGGTGGGTGGAAAATCAACCCTGGATCTTGTAGCAGTGGGTTTAGGTCAGCACCATCAACAATCAGATTGGGTAAAGTGCGTTCAAATGGTGATGAGGTGAAAATCATCATCGCCATCATCATCACCTGAACACCCGCTAAAATGACCAATACTCGTGCACGCATCGACAATGGTAGACCACGGCTGAAGTAGGACACTAGTGCACACCATGTCGCCATGATCGTCATCCACAATAACAATGAGCCTTCATGACCACCCCATGTTGCCGACAGCTTATAGTACCAAGGCAGTAAGCTGTTTGAGTGCTGTGCAACATACACAAGGCTAAAATCATTATAGTAAAAGCCCGCCATCAGGGTGGCAAATGAGAATGTCATTGCCACAAATTGCGCCCAAGCCAAACTTGGCGCCAACCGCTGCAATGAAACTTGGCCATGCATGACCCCAACGGTTGGTAACACTACCTGCAAAATCGCCAGCACAAAGGCGGCGAGCAAGGCAAAATAACCCAATTCTGTGATTAACATATGGTCTAACCTTGTTTACCTTAATACGGTCATCGTTTAAATATGATTTCGGTTTAAATGTGGCTATGGTTTAAATACAAAAAATTTACATTGACGTACATTATCGCCAACTTGTCACTGGGGCGTCTCTACTCTGTATCTGCAATGTAGAAAACCCATGAAAACTTAAGTTTTAGACATATTTAATTTAAGCTTATTTTCATGCGATTACATCATTGGAAAAAACACCAAAACCAAATGCAACCAACCTGCTAAAAACCCAGTCAAACCACCCAAGATAATGAGCGTCAATTCATCTTCACGAAATGCTGGCCGCAGTAAGTTTTGAAACTCGTGGGGAGATAATGCCCGCAATCGATCACGAAACATACCAAATATTTTACTGGCACGGCTCTTATTCAAATCAGGATCGCGGATGGGCACCATAGTAGCGCTGATAGATTTATCGATAATTGTGTTTTTAAGTTGACCAAACTCTCGGCGACCCAAGCTCAAGCGTAGCGTGGTTCGAACCACAGGCGACTCTAAGATCTGATAAAGATGTGACTTCATAAGCTCACGGGTCTGCGCAGCACGCGTCCCATACATCATCTCATTCATGATATTTTCAAGCGTCACCAAATCATTGACCACAATCTCAGCAAACACGTCCGACACTTCATCTTGGCGCTTCATAAAGCCGCCTTGCCAGCGAAAATGTGCGATGTGCGGCCATTGCAGTTTAATAAACGGAAAGCCTTTAGCCTTTGAGAAAAACTTAAGGTAAGGTATTAGACGCGGCTCGATAGGATTAAACACCATCCAAATGGCGATCCAGTTGGTCAACAGTCCCCAGATAGCGGCAAAAAATGGCACGGTCCAATGCTGCGGCACTATTAAAAAGATAAACATCTGAATGATACCGAACACCAAACCGATCAGCGCACTAATATGCCAAATGAAATCAATCTCTTTTTGACCGACCTTCAAAAACATATTGACCATCAAGCGGCGGTCGCCTTCCATCTTATTAACGATCATCTGCCGCATATCGACCAAATCTTCAACACGATACGTCAGGTCTGTCACCATTGATTGCATGATCTCAGGTAACACGTCATGAGCTTGGGCATAAATACGGCGTTTTATGGCATAAGGGGTATTGGCCCACAGCACATCAGAACGCTCAAGCATGATCTCGTCAATCAAGGACTCTAGGTTTTTATCGACGGTATCAGTGATAAACATCGCCATTTGCTCAGGCTCCATCGCTTGAACAAATTCATCAAGTGAGCCAAGCTTGGAGAGCGTTTGATCGACGATCACCCCTGAAATCTTGCCCGCTTTACGTGGCACAATGCCCTGCCAGCCCAGCCCAGGCAAACCGAAAAATGGAAAGTTGGGAATGCGGATACCCCAAAATCTAATGGGATAAAACAGCATTTTTAAAGCCATCCACACGTGTGCCCAAGTCACAAAGGCAGTCACAGGCGGAATGGTCAGCATCGCAAAAAACTCTGGGTGTTCAGCGAACATCTGCCATATTGAAGTTGCGTCCATGACTCTGTATGCCCCTGAGTAATCGTTGTGGTTATATAGGTTATGGTTGTTTAAGCTATCAGCAGTGTCGCTATTGCCGCTTGGCAAACGTCTGTAAATGGACGTCTTACCCATTCAAGATGCCAGTAAATAAATCGCCTGATTTTAACATACTTGCCATTTATTAGCACATCAGTAACGCCTGCAAGTTGTGACTATTGATAACAGATTTAAAGTTTGCCTATATTGTGTGATGCTTTAATATGTCATTTACTTGCTACTTATCGTACTTGCAGTATGAAAATCGCTCAAAAAAGCACACTGATTCAACCTCATAAGCGCAGCACGTTTGATTGTTTTGTTTTATCACTTATTATTTAGTCTGTTATAATTCATCAGCAGATCCAATAAAGACACTCTTAATATAGTAAAAAATAATATAGTAAAAAAACGAGCCAACACCATAAAAACCATCAGTTATCTCCTTCCTATAATGTTATATTGCTAAACCCTCTTGACCCTCTAATAATTCAGGTCTATATTGCCCCTCAGCACGCTCACTGGTACTGCTTTATATGAATAAGACACTTACCTCAGATACCGATCAAAACACGCGCATTTTTATGCGGCGTATCCTTATTTTTGGTTTGTTGATTTTTTTGGGTTTAAGTGGATTACTGCTGCGCTATGGCTATCTACAAGTCTATGAACATGAAAAATATAAAACACAAGCAGATAATAATCGTATTAAGTTGATATCAGCCCCACCAAGTCGTGGCTATATTTATGACCGTAACGGTATTTTACTGGCTGATAATCAGCCTGTCTTTACTGCCATGCTTAGCCCTGATGCAGTAGAGGACCCTGAGCGCACGTTAAACTTACTGGCGCCGATATTCGAGTTGAGTGATACAGACATCACCGACATTTTAGCCCGTCTAAACAAAAGCAATAATGATCCTGTCACTGTCAAAATTGACCTAACTGACGAACAATTGGCACAGTTTAGTGAGCGCCAGCCTTTTTTTCGCGGCGTCACCATTCAGAGTAAATTAACTCGTGCTTACCCTTATGATGAGCTGTTTGCTCATGTGATTGGTTATGTCGGGCGCATCAATGACAAAGAAACCAAGCGCATTGATAAAAGTCGATATGCTGGTACTGACCTTATCGGTAAGATTGGTATTGAACAACATTATGAGGACATATTGCTCGGCCAGCCAGGCTATCAGTCCGTTGAAACCGATGCTCATGGCAATATCTTACGGCAGTTAGAGACTGAGCCACCTATAGCAGGGAATGACATTACCCTGAGCCTAGATTATGGCTTACAGACGGTAGCTCAGCAGCAACTCGATGGTAGGCGTGGCGCAATCGTAGCGATAGACCCCAAAACTGGTGATGTATTGGCATTTGTCAGTAACCCAAGTTATGACCCCAATCCCTTTATCTCTGGTATTTCCTTCAAAGATTATGGCGCTCTACGAGATGATATCGATCAACCGCTATACAATCGTGCGCTGCAAGGCATGTATCCCCCTGCCTCTACCATCAAACCCTTTGAAGGTCTAGGTGCACTACATTATGGTTTACGTGACTGGAACACTTCTATTTATGATCCCGGTTACTTTAGTCTACCTGGAGACAGTCATCGGTTCCGTGATTGGAAACGAGGCGGTCATGGCTCAGTAAATCTTGAAAAGTCTATCGTCATGTCAGTTGATACCTATTATTATAAGTTGGCTTATGAGATGGGGATTCAACGTTTGCATGATTGGATGGTACGCTTTGGCTTTGGTGAAAAAACCGGCATTGACTTGCCCCATGAAAAGTCAGGCATCATGCCCTCTCCCAAATGGAAAGAAGAGACCTATAATAAAAAATGGTTACCAGGCGAAACCATTTCAGTCAGTATTGGCCAAGGTTATTTCTTAGCTACTCCACTACAAGTCGCCAATGCAACTGCCATGACTGCCAGCAAAGGCCAACATATCACGCCTCACCTTCTAAAAAGTAGTGACGGCGCAGCCGATGTTGATATCATTAGCAAGCCAGATGGCAAAATTGAATTTGATGGAAATCCTTCTGACTGGACACGCATGCATGACGCTATGGAAGAAACGATAAAGCGGGGTACAGCTCGCCGTATCTATACGCCGCACTATCGTATCGCTGGTAAGACGGGCACAGCACAGGTAAAATCTATCGCTCAGGGTAAGCGCTACGATAAATCAGCGATAGATAAGCGTCATTGGGATCATGCTTGGTTTAATGGCTTTGCCCCCGTAGAAGACCCACAAATCGCACTGGCGGTACTGGTCGAAAACGGTGGTGGTGGTAGCGCTGTTGCTGCACCGATTGGACGAGCTCTATTTGACTACTGGGTACTGCAACGAGATACTGACCCTATTACCCCACCGAGTGCTGAAGAGCTAAAGGCAATCAAACGCCAAAAAGCATTCGAAAAAGCCGAACGAGATGCGCTACGTGACAAAGAACAAGCTCTAAAAGAGCAGCAAGCCACAGCTGATAATATTGAATAATAAAACAGACCTAAATGCCATGAAAAAAAAGTCTCCGCCTATAAAATCCAAATACTCAAAATCAAAATCTCACCGGCTGAAGACAAAAACCACGACCAAGCCTAGATCAAGCGCTACCGGTCGTGTACGTATCATCGGCGGTATGTATAAACGGCGTAGTATCGATTTTATTGACGCAGACGGTCTACGCCCGACCCCAGATCGTCTGCGCGAAACCTTATTTAATTGGTTGTTGGCCGACATTCATGATGCTCGTGTACTTGATAGCTGCGCCGGCAGTGGTGTGCTGGGCTTTGAAGCACTATCACGTGGTGCAGCGCACGCCACCTTTATTGAGCCCAATCTTGATCAGCATAAGATGCTACAACAAAGTGCTGAACGGTTACATCTAGAGGCCACCTCTTATCAAATCCTTCAGGGCACCGCCCAGCAAGTATTGAAGCAAGACCAGTTGCTACAAAATCACTTTGATATCGTATTTATTGATCCGCCTTATGCGCAGGATTTGTGGCAGCCTATCTTGACGGCCCTTATCAGTAAGTCGCTTATTGATAGTAATACTTTAATTTATTTGGAAGCAGACAAGGCGCTTGAGGCCCAACTGCAACAGCTGGCTGACGAAATCCATCAGCAAGCGAACGCTTTGGAGCAAACGAAACCCAGCCGTATCCGCTTTGAATGTGTTAAACAAACCAAAGTGGGACAAGTTGTCGCTGGACTTTATCGGCTTACAGCGTCATAATTGGCCAACTCTATTAAGAAGTGCCAAAATCTGCTAGAAATCAATCTATATGCTTACTTTTATACTCAGCAGACAAAAATAAACCACAATGCAGCTTGCAAGCTTAAGCACTACTGCTTATAATGTGCAGTCTGTTTTTTGAGAGCCCCGTTCCCAGACAAACTCTCAACGAATTTTAATTTTAAGGTTTTATCATGAAAACACTTAGTGCAAAACCAGCTGAAGTGACCCATGACTGGTATGTCGTCGATGCTGACGGCAAAACCCTTGGTCGCTTAGCCACTCAAATTGCTAGCCGCTTACGTGGCAAGCATAAGACTTGTTACACGCCTCATGTTGATACTGGTGACTTCATTGTTGTCATTAATGCTGATAAAATCGCGGTAACGGGTAAAAAAGCACAAGATAAAAAATACTATCGTCACAGTGGCTACCCAGGCGGTATTAAAGAAACCAACTTCACTAAGCTGCTTGCACATAAGCCTGAAGATGTTCTACACAAAGCAGTTAAAGGTATGCTTCCAAAAGGTCCTCTTGGCTATGCCATGATCAAGAAGCTAAAGCTGTATGCAGGTACAGAGCATCCACATACTGCTCAGCAACCTAAAGAACTAGACATCTAAGGAGTCACTTATGGAACGCAATTACGGAACAGGTCGCCGCAAGACTTCTACTGCACGTGTCTTTTTAGCAAAAGGTACTGGTAGCATCGTTGTAAACGGCAAGCCACTTGATGAATATTTCAGCCGCGAAACATCACGCATGGTTGTTCGCCAGCCTCTAGAGCTACTAGAATCTGCTAGCGAATATGACCTATACATCACCGTTGCCGGTGGTGGTGTTAGTGGTCAAGCGGGTGCTATTCGCCATGGTATCACTCGTGCCTTGATCGAAGCTGACGAAACCTTAAAGCCTGCCCTAAAAGCAGCTGGTTTTGTGACTCGTGACTCGCGTAAAGTTGAACGTAAGAAGCTGGGTCTACGTAAAGCACGTAAACGTCCTCAGTTCTCAAAGCGTTAATCAAAGCTATTGCTCATCTACTTGCTGCTCCTGTACTTATTGTAAATATGCAGTAGCAGCTAGAGACAAAGCCATAGATTTGCGAAACCTTATAAGCTACTTACAGCTTATAAGGTTTTTTTATGTTTAACGACCTTATTGTACAATAAGTGTTGGGCCTTATCTTACCGCTGAGACCTAAATCACCTTGCAAAGCCTTGCCTACTACCCCATGATGATATTAACTTTTTATTATTAGCTTGATAGCGCAAAGGGATACTATGAAAGCGCCCGAACAATTTGACCCTAATAAATCCTCATCAAAAAACAGTACTGCATCCTCAAAGCCAGGTGATAGTAGTCAGCTGCCTAAGTCACCTACCATTCCTGTTGGTACCCCTACAATTACTCAAACGCATAAGAGCACAGCACAAGCTGATAAAAAGCCATTTCAATGGCAGTTCTTATTGCCTAAATATTGGGGGATTTGGTTGTTACTGGCGATTTTTGTACCTATGATTTATTTGCCATTACGTTGGCAGTTTTGGCTCGGCCGTAAGCTGGGTATTTTAAGCTATAAAGCCATTGGCTCTCGGCGCCGTGACACCTTAACCAATCTAAAGTTGGCTTTCCCTGAAAAGTCTGAAGCTGAGCATGAGCTAATGGCAAAGCAAGTCTTTGTCAATCAAGGTATTGGTATTTTTGAGACCTTGTGCGCTTGGTTTCGCCCTAACCTATTTACTCGTACTTTTTCTATATCAGGACTGCAACATTTAGTAAATGCGCAGAATGAAGGACGAGCGGTTATTCTACTAGGGGCGCATTATACGATGCTAGATCTAGGGGGTAGATTATGTACCCAGTTTTTTGCCGCAGATTGTATGTATCGGCCGCAGAACAACGAGCTGTTAGAATGGTTTATCTATAATGGTCGCACCACTATCTTTGGTAAGCAAATCTCTAGCCGTGACATGCGCAGTCTGGTGCACTCTATCAATGATGGACATGTTATCTGGTACTCTCCCGATCAAGACTACGGTTTAAAACAAGGCGTGATGGCACCATTCTTTGGTGTGCCCGCCGCAACGATCACGATGTCGAGGCGGTTGGCAAAACTTGGTAGCAAAGATAAGCCACCGGCAGTTATGGCGCTGCACACTTACAGACAGACTCCAGACAACCTTCCTAAAGGCAAACGACCACATTATCACCTGACAATCACACCAAAGCTTGAGGACTATCCGAGCAATGATGAAGTTGCTGATGCGACTCGTGTCAACGAAATCCTAGAGAGCCTAATTCGTATTGACCCAACTCAATGGATGTGGTTCCATCGTCGTTTTAAAAATAGTCCCGAAGGCCGCACCGATATTTACAAGTAAGCGTTTTTTGACGTAAAAACAACCCTAAAATTTGCTATAATTTTTTGCATCTTTATACTTCTTATCTATAACAAAATACAATGGATTCTTCATGAGCAATAACCTTAATTCTGCTAGTCAAAATGCTGATAGCCAATCTGGCCACGCAAAATCTAACAAACGCATTCTCACAGGTATCAAACCAACGGGCATCCCCCACTTAGGGAATTACGTTGGTGCCATTCGTCCAGCCATTCAATCTATTCAGAACAGCAATGATGAAGCCTTTTTCTTTTTGGCAGATTATCATGGCATTATTGGCTGTTATGATCCCGCTATCATCCATGAATCTACCAAAGTGATTGCAGCGACGTGGATTGCTTGTGGTCTCGATCCTGAACGTGTGACTTTTTATCGTCAATCAGACGTCCCTGAGATTCCAGAACTGGCATGGATATTGAACTGCTCATGTGCCAAAGGTCTGATGAATCGTGCTCATGCTTACAAAGCCGCTGTCGATATTAATATGGAAAAAAGTGATGTCGATCCTGATCAAGGAATCAACATGGGCTTATTTGGCTACCCAGTATTGATGGCTGCTGATATCTTGATGTTCAACGCCACTCATGTGCCCGTCGGCCGTGATCAAGTACAGCATATTGAGATGGCACGTGACATTGCCGGTACCTTTAATCACAGATACAAGCCGCTATTTACCTTACCTGATGCCGTTGTGGACGAAGACATACCGCTACTCACAGGGCTTGATGGCCGCAAGATGAGCAAAAGCTATAGCAATACCATCCCTTTATTTGGCGAGCCAAACCCGCAGGTCAGCTCTGAAAAGCAGATGCATAAAGCCATCATGAAAATTGTGACCAACTCACAGCTGCCAGATGAGCCAAAAGATCCAGACGACTCGGCCATCTTTGAGATTTATAAAGCCTTCGCAACCCCTGAAGAAATTGATAAAATGCGTGCTCAGTACGCTTCAGGTATTGGCTGGGGCGATGCCAAACAAACACTGTTTGACACAATAAACGCCGAGATTGCGCCGTTTCGTGCACGCTACGAAGAGCTGATGGCCAATCCAAAAGAGCTAGAAGAAATTCTGCGCATGGGGGCAGATAAAGCTCGTCGCCATAGTCGCAAGCAGTTGGATAAGACCCGTCGTGCCATTGGTATCCGCCCGCTCGCTAAACTTAAATAACGGTATGGTTTTGCAAACAGAGCAAACTGTAACCATGCCGACATCCTCTTCACAGCAGCGTATGCACTCTGAGTATGATCAGCCAGATACAAACCCTGTCTCTGGCTTATCCACCAATAAAGCCACGCCTGCGCAAGATATGTCGATACGTATATACCAAACACCAGTGCAGCAGCTACCGCATGATCTTTATGTGCCACCACAAGCCTTTGAGATTTGGCTAGAACAGTTTGCAGGGCCATTGGATTTTTTGTTGTATCTGGTCAAAAAAAACAACGTTGATCTGACTCAGATGTCAATCCTTCCTATCACTGAGCAGTATCTGTCTTATATCAATGAGTTAGATACTGAGTATTTTGAGCTGGCAGGTGACTATCTATTGATGGCCTCAACATTGATCGCCATTAAGTCCGAGCTACTCTTGCCCACTCCTGCAATACCACATGATGAACGTGATCCAAAAGCGGAGCTCATTGAGCGTCTTGAAGAGTACGCACAGATTAAAACGGTCAGTCAGCGCTTAGATAACCTAGTACGTCTGGAGCGTGATGTGTTTTTAGCGATGGTCAGTATGCCCAGTGCTGACGTTATGAACGCCGAACTCCCAAGTTACTCGCCAACATTATTGGTAGATAGCCTACTTAAAATGCAACTACAGCCAGACTATCAGATGCATACTGTTAAAGTTGATACTGTGCCATTGGCTGATCGTATTGCCAGTATCAGCCGGCAGCTCAGCACTAAAGGTGCGCACTCATTCTATGATCTGCTCGATAAAAAACAAGGTGAAGTTGGCATTGTAGTCAGTTTCATTGCTGTACTTGAACTCATGAAGCGTCATTTAATTGGGCTGGTCAGCACTCATTTAGACAGTCCTAAAAATACTGATAATGAGACTGTAAGTAAGCATGTTATTGAACCCCTAACCTTGGAATGGCTGGCTTAATGACTGTTAGCTTAATGATTGTTAATAGAGACTATTTTTAATGACAGACACTCAAAATCCATCTCTTGAAAATATAAGTAAGCAGATCGAGGTGCTATTACATGCCTCCGAAACCTCGCTCACTGCAAACGCCATCAAGCAGCATTTGTCGTTGTCTACTACAGAGTTACAACGAGCATTAGATGTATTGCGACAGCGCTTAGATACTGGAGTGTTGCGCTTACACGAAACCGCCAGCGGCTATCGCTTGCAGATAGCAGACAGTTATAGCGCCTTGATACAACGGATCTTCCCTCAGCGGCAAGAACGCCTAAGCCAAGCATTACTCGAAACACTAAGTGTCATTGCTTATAAACAACCTGTAACCCGTAGTGATATCGAGTATGTGCGTGGTGTGACGCTATCGAGCAATATCTTGCGACAGTTGTTCGATAGAGGATGGATAAAAGAAGACGGCTATAAAGATACACTCGGTCGTCCAGCCTTTCTCCATACCACCCCGCAGTTTTTAGATGCTTTTGGAATGACGAGCTTGGACGAGCTGCCACCAATGCCTGACTTGGCAGCTATTGGTGGAGTAAACTAAAAACTTATAAGTTTAATGAAAAAACCTGACTGTCAATTCATAGGTTTTACCATGCCGATCATTACTTTATTGTAAATAGAAGCAGATAAAGTATTTTCGGGTAAGGCATCTGAATTCACCACCAGTAAGCCATTGACAGCATCATACAACTTATCTAAAGTATCGTTTTCTAGCTTTGTGATATTTTTTAGCAATAAAGTGTTGGGCTCTACAAAATAGAAGCTTAAGCCCTCAAGCCCTTCAATATTGGCATTAGAGAATCCAAAGTTAGCAAGGTTTTCTTTATCATGATATACAATAGTATTAGGGTTTTGACTTTTCAAGTCTAAAATAGAAGTTTTCGTTTCACTGGCAACTTTAAAACCACTGGCCAAATACCAATCAAAAGCTTTTTTATTAATTAAGTCCACATCTAAAGAAACATCAAGATTACTCAGCTCAGCTTGCTTGAATGCCCAAAACAGCAGCTTCTTACCCAAACCAAGTCCTTGATGAGAAGAAGTAACTACCATGTGATTGATATGCAAGTAGCTGTCAGGTTTTCTATACTGAATGACTGCAACCAATTCATCACCGTCCTTCACCCCATAAAACTCTTCTAGCTTTTCTTCGCAGATAAACTTTAAATAGTTACTTAACTTTGGACTTTGATAGGCTGTACCCAAAAGATAAAGCTGATCAAGTTCCTGGTTGCATAACTCACTGATTTTATTAGCATAATCAGAAGATAGTTTTGTAACTTTCATCATTATTTCCCAGTTGCCTACAACACTACATATATTTACGATTACCGTTAAAAAGTAACGCATATATTAAATGATTTTAATTAAAGTTAGGCAAACTATCTTCAAGCTTTTTGATAAATACCAATTTGGTAAATGCCAATATAACCAAAACCAATGCTACCTAACTTGCGGTAGTATTACACATCTTAGAAAAAGTCATGTTTATGGCCTGTAACGTTTCTGCAATTTCTTTGTCAGTAAGTGTAGGATGTACTAAGAACATTAAACTACTATCTCCAAGCGCTCTGGCAATAGGTAGTCTTGTCTCAGGACGCAGCCCTGTCCCATCAAAAGCCTTTTCTAAATAAACCTCAGAAGCAGAGCCAGAAAAGCATGGCACGCCCAACTGATTGATTTCTGAGATAATACGATCACGCGACCACTCACTTGGTAAGCCATCAGTATTAACATAGACGTACAACTTATAATACGCATGTTTACAGTCTGCAAACTGCTTAGATGTTTCTAATTGTGGCACATGCAGATAACCTTTATCTACCCATTGATTACAAGCTTGTAATATTGCATGTGCATTGGCTGTACGCTTGGCGGTCCATTCAGGCATTCTCTCAAGTTGAATACGTCCGATAACCCCTTGCATCTCAGTCATGCGCCAATTAGTGCCAAAGCTCTCATGTAACCAGCGATAGCCAGGTGGATGCTCTTTTTCGTATACGGCAGCGTAGCTCTTACCATGATCTTTATATGCCCACATCTTGCGCCATAGTTGCTCATCATTAGTAGTGACCATACCGCCCTCGCCACCAGTAGTCATTATCTTGTCTTGGCAAAAGCTCCATGCGCCAATATGACCAATACTACCAACGCTACGACCTTTATAAAGCGCCCCATGAGCTTGTGCACAGTCTTCGATGACATACAAATCATGTTTGTCTGCCAATGTCATGATGCCATCCATGTCACATGGCCAACCTGCCAAATGCACACAAATGACCGCTTTAGTTTTGTCTGTTATAACAGCCGCTATACTTTCTGCCGTGATATTTCCTGTTGCTTCATCAATGTCTGCAAAGACAGGAGTTGCCCCCACATTGACTACACAAGAAATACTTGCAATGAAGGTACGTGGAGTTACGACGACTTCATCGCCTGCACCTATACCGAGCGCGATTAAAGCCACATCTAGCGCTAGAGTACCATTACCTAATGCAATGGCATACTTACTATCTGCCCATTCGGCGAATTCTTTTTCAAATTGACGGCACTCAGTACCTGTCCAGTAATTGACTTTATTAGATAACAGTACTTGGCTAACAGCATTGGCTTCTTGTTGGGTAAAGCTTGGCCATGGTGAAAAAGGAGTGTTTAGCATATGTCTTCCTTGAAAGTAATTTCTGGTTATGTTTAATCAATGACTCACATGTTGTCTTTAATAACAAATGTATCATTTAGAAATTAGCCTATATAAATGAGACTTTTACCGGTTTTTTATTTAAAAAGAGTTTATTGTGTTTCTAGCCAAGCTTGAAACATCAGTATATCCCATAAATGATATTGGTGATTGTACATCCCGCTTAAGTGTTCTTTCCATAAAGTGCGTATAGGTTCAGGATTAAAGTAACCTTGCTGTCGCAAGAGGTTTTCATCCAGTAAAGCTTCAGCCCAATCACGTAAGGGACCACGCAGCCAATCATATATAGGTATACCAAAGCCCATCTTAGGCCGCTCAATCAGCTCTCGTGGTACATGACGGAATAAAACTTGTTTTAATAGCCATTTACCCTCGCCGTTGCGTATTTTATAATCTAGTGGCATGCGCCAAGCAAGCTCAACAATACGATGGTCGAGCATTGGTACTCTTGTTTCTAAGCTATTTGCCATAGCCGCTCGATCAACTTTTACTAAGATATCATCAGACATATAAGTTTGAGCATCCATAGCCATCATTGCATGCTGAAAGCTATCTGTTTGAGGCCAACTTGAATCGTTAATTAAGGTTTTTGGTTCTTGTGCATTAATAACTAACTGATCTGGTTGTTGCCAATGACTGGTTAGCCTCTGATAAAAATCTTGCTCACTATTGATATCTAGCACACCTGCAAATTTGTGTAATTTATCTCCTAGGGTGTTTAGTTGCAGGCGCTCGGGCAGTACTGAGCCAAACTTATTAAAAAGAGTATCCCATCTTTTCGGTGATAAAGAAGTAATAGCGGACGCTAAAGACAGTCGTAATGGCTTAGGTAGCTTACGACTCCTATTCCAAACCTGATGACCCATCAAGTATCGATTATAACCACCAAACAACTCATCTCCTCCGTCTCCACTTAAGGCAACAGAAACATGCTGACGAGCCAACTGACTAACCAAAAAGGTTGGAATTTGTGAGCTATCTGAAAACGGTTCACAATAAATAGATGATAGTTTAGGTATGACAGATAAAGCATCCTCAGGACGTACATAAAGTTCGGTATGCTCCGTACCAATATGCTTTGCCACAGCTTTCGCATGAGTAGCTTCGTTGTAACCTTTGTCATCAAAACCTATGGTAAAAGTTTTCACTGGAAGCGTACTTTGTGCTTGCATCAACGCAACCACTGCACTGCTATCGATACCACCACTTAAAAAGGCACCTAACGGCATATCAGAGAGCATCTGACCATCAACACTTCGAGTAAGAGCCGATTCCAAAGCGTCTACAGCCTGCTCTGGACTACCTGTAAATGGATTAGCTAATCCTGCTTCAACTATATCATTAAAACGCCAATAAGCTTGTGGTTGCGTTTTTTGGGCTGTTTTCAAGTCTGTTAACGGAAGCTGCAAAAAGTGACCTGGACGCAGCTTTTCAATACCCTTATATATACTATAAGGTGCAGGTATACAATTATGACGCAATAGCAAAGTGATGGCATCACGGTTAATATCCGTTTTAAAAGCAGGATGTGCTTTAAGCCCCTTCAGCTCTGAGCCAAAATACAGGCTTTGACCTTGCCAACCCCAATACAGTGGCTTTTCGCCCATTCTATCTTTAGCTAAGCTCAATACTTTCTGCTGACGATCCCACAAAGCAATAGCAAACATGCCCACCATAGCTTGCAACGTCTTTTCAACTCCCCATGCTATAAAGCAAGCAAGCATGGTCTCTGTATCTGAATGGCCACGCCAATTGGGCGCCTTTTGCTCAGTCATCAACTGCTCACGCAGCTCTAAGTGATTATATATTTCACCATTAAATACAAGAACATAGCGACCACAAGCAGAATGCATCGGCTGTGCACCAGCAGCAGATAAGTCTTGAATAGCCAACCGCCGATGACCTAAAACTAAACCTACAACCTCATCTTGCCAACTATCGCCATCATCTGGACCACGACTAAATATAGCAGTATTCATTTTGGATATTACAGTCTGAGCAGACATTGCTGTCTGGGTATTGAAAAAACCATTTAAACCACACATGGCTAGGTCACCTCGTTTTAATCATTATGATAGATATTGTAAATGCCCAATTCTTAAAACAGTTACCGTATTGAAAGAAGATACAATGATAGTTAGAAAAGGCTCAGAAAATCTAAGCTAGCTTTTGGCCAGTTCTGACTTATGCTTAATGACAACATCGTCATACATCATCATCACTATATCTTCTTCATAGTCTCCAAAGCTTTCTTTATTCTCAATACCATTCACGTTATTTACTATCATTTTATAGAAATCAACGCCAGCACCATACCCATGAAGGTATGCACCACCAAAGCGAGGGTTTATCTCAGAAAGATAGTACTTTCCATCTCTATAAAAGAAATCCATATCAATTGGACCATAAAACTCAAAATTGGGTACTATCTCTTTTACAAGCTCAAATAAAGCCGCATCTTTAAACGATATTGTTTTGCTTGCCCCACCAATTTTCGTTTCAATTTTTCTTTTAGAAAAAGCTGCGACAGGCTTATTTGTTATACAGTCTACGTAGACATCAACATCTAGATCATCACCAACCATTAACTCTTGAATAATGTAACCATATTGCGGATTGGCTTCAAACTTTTCTTCAAGCTGACTTATGTCACTGATTTTCTCAGCTCCAACGCTTGCACTACCTGTCCGTGGCTTTATAAATACAGGGAAATCTATTTCTTTACTTTCTAAACCAACCTTAAAGTCTGATAAATTATCGTAAGTCAAAACCGTATCAATATTATTTTTCTTCAGAAACTCATACATTTTGAATTTATCAAAACACAGTAATGATGTCTCATATGAAGGACAAAGCGGTAGAATGTTATTTTCAATAAAATAAGATCTATTCTTCGCTAAAAGCTCTATTTCAGGATCTATAAGCGTTGTTATAGCGCGTACATTATTATTTTTACATAGGTCTGTTATATACGGTAAATAAGAAGGGTCGTCCACTCTAGGAGATATAAACTGCTCATCTGCAAAATATAATGCAGGTGCATAAGGACTACAGTCAGTTGCTAAAATTTTAATATCACTATTACTATCTTTAAAATTAGACAGAAGCTTTGATCTACGACCAACACTACAGAATAATATGTTCATAATACTGGTAATCCTTTTCAAGGTTTTATTTTATAATCTCATAGCGTAGGAAACTATTTATTCACCACTCTATGTATTTATAATTTATATATAAAATATAAACGCATCATAAAAACAACTAACTTGTTATTCTTCAGTTTTATAGATATTGTAAAAATCAGATGCAGACCATTTCTTTCTAATTAATCGATACCCATTCGTATCCTTCAGGTATACGTTTGGAAAAAAACGAATAAATAATGGAGATAATGTCATTGTATAGGCACCAACTGACTCATATTTTATGACATCTCCAACTGCAAGCAGGTTCTGGTTCTCTACTTCAAAAATCTTATCGTATTCTAAACAGGTTCCACCTCCCACTATTTGCAAAGGCACTTGATATTCTTTTGAGTCACTGTATATAAGCGAGTGAAAGTATTTACTTTTTTTATAAAAGGGATCTAAATCATTTCTAGACCCATCAGTTGTAATTAAGTAAAAGTCCCTAATTTTTTTTACATCTATAACAGCAGAGATAAAGTCTATTGCTGATGCAACGATTGCATTTCCAGGTTCAACTATTATAGTTATAAGATTAAGATCGAAATAAGCTTCTAAGCCTTTTTTTATCGCTTTAAAGTACTCATCAAAAGTTGGCTTGCCCTCCATGATTCCATAAAACCCACCACCTATATCAATGTACTTAAGATCAAGTGAGTGTTTTTTGGCGATATTACTGACATAACTGGCAACTCTTTCATACACATTCACAGATCTAGAGAGTGTTGTCCTATGCACATGAAGCCCTACTAGCTTTATATTTTTATATTTTAAAATATCCGTTATCGCTTGCTCTAACTCATTATTCTCAGAAGAAAAACCAAATCGGCTGTAATCTTCATTTTCTTTTGCATCATCTGGTGAAATATCAGCCAAATCTATATTAATTCTAATACCAACTGAATACTTCTGATCTTTAGGAAGTTCATTCAACCATTTAATCTCTCTTTTTGTTTCTATATTGACAATAGCACCGCCTGTTACTGCTTCTATAAAAGTGTTTTTACACTTTAAAGGACCATTGTAAACAATTTTATTTATATCAAAACCAACCAGTCTTGCTAGTTCATACTCATCACTTGAGACAACTTCTGCAAACCCGCCATGACTTTTAACTCTTTCCAAAATGTAAGGTAAGGAGTTGGTTTTTAAGGAATAACTAAAAATACTATTTTTAAAATTATTAGATAAAGCAGAGTTCAAAGAGTTAATACTATTCTCCAACACCTTTTCTTTTACAATATAGGCTGGTGTTTCTAATTTACGCATACTACCCCCTTAATCGATACTGAAAATCCAATTTTTTAATATAACTTTAATCAGCTTTATTTTTAATAAACAAACTCAGACTTTTTTTTACTAACTCTATAGTCTAGAGATGATGGCTCTAATAAAATCAATGTTGAGACACAGGTGTGTACTTCGATAATATCAGCCTTCTTTATTTTGGCTGCCCATAAAGTCACTCATCGTTACTTCACCTTCAGCATTAATACCATCTTTAATGAGAACTTGTTTCACTGTTTTAAATAGTATTTTGATATCTAGAAACATTGAGTTGTTTTCTACATACCAATTATCAAGCTTAAACTTCTCTTCCCAACTTATAGAATTGCGCCCATTCACTTGAGCATATCCAGTAATCCCAGGGCGTACCAAATGGCGGCGTGCTTGTTCCTCATTATAGCGTGGCAAATACTCCATCAGTAATGGTCGAGGGCCTACTAAACTCATATCGCCTTTTATGACATTCAATAGCTCTGGTAATTCATCAAGACTAGTATCACGTAGCTTTTTGCCAAACTCCGTAAGTCGTTCACCGTCTGGCAAGGGGTTACCCTCTGAGTCTACAGCATCTTTCATCGTTCGAAACTTGATCATCTCAAATGGCTTTCCATCTAAACCTGGACGTACCTGCCGAAATAAGACTGGTGTCCCGAGGTTTTTTTTGACTTTATAAGCCACAGCGACATATACAGGAGATAAAACAACCAGAGCAGCAGTGGCAGCAGTAATATCAAACAATCTTTTTAACATTTGTCATCACTCCAGTTCCATTTCAGAGATCATATATGCATTTACTTTATGTACATCATACTTTTCTTCCACAATCTTGCGTGAGCGTTGACCCATTTGTAGCATGAGTTCTGGCTGTTCGATAAACCGCAACATTGCTTGTGCTAAGGAATCGACATCTCTTACAGGTACTAAAAACCCATTCTCTCCATCAACTACAGTTTCGCGACATCCAGGAGCGTCAGTCGTAATAATACTACGCCCCATAGACATCGCCTCTAGGACGGTTCGAGGAGTACCCTCACGATATGAAGGTAATACATAAACTGAGCATTCCGATATGGCAGCACGTACATCATCTACCTCTCCCCAATAAGCAAAGACTCCTTCTTCTAACCAAGCATCTAGTTGCTGCTGACTAATGGCTGCGGGATTATCAAACAGCCCTCCAACCAAGTGGAATTCGACTGCAGGGTATTTTTGTTTTATTTTTCGGGCAGCTTCGACATACTCAATAATGCCTTTATCATTGAGTAGGCGAGCAATTAATAAGAATGATGGTTTATGGTAGCCAGCATCATCATGGGGCAGGGGCATTACATCAAACTTTGACATATTGACTCCAGAACCATTAACAACAACAGCAGGTGTACTGGATTTTAGAAGTTTTAATTCTTTGAATAATTGTAGATCATCAGGGTTTTGAAAAAAAACCTTACTTGCCTTAGATAATGCTCGTTGATAAAGATTTTGAACAATTTTTTGAAGGATGCTGCGATGGCTAGTCTCTTCTACATCTTGAAACGCATAGCCCAAACCTGTTATTAAAGCATATCGATTTGGAACTTGAGCAAGCGCTGCTGCTAATGTTCCATAGATAACAGGCTTGATAGTATAAGAAAGCATGAAAGTTGGCTTTATTCTA
>NZ_JAGBKM010000022.1 GCF_017498085.1 Psychrobacter coccoides | reverse complement strand
AATAAGAGGATGGAGGTGTGCTGAGTGTGGCACATGGCATGATAGAGATATCAATGCCGCTAAGAACATCCTTGCGGTCGGGCTTGACCGTCTAGTTGTAGGAATCCCCTCGGTTTAGCGAGGGGAGGAAGTCAAATAATGCTTTCAGTCATATTTGGCAGGTTCCAATGAGAGGGGAGTTTTGTAGTTCTTTGTGAAAAACTTATATTATCCGCTATAATAGTTAAGTTATATTAAAAAATAAAGTTAGCTAAAAATAGCTTGGGTGAAAATATGCTAGATAATTTACGTGGTATGGCTGTGTTTGCCAGTGTGGTAGGGCACGGGTCCTTCAGTGGGTCGGCTCGTGAGCTTGGGATTACCACCAGTGCAGTCAGCCAACAGATTCGATCATTGGAAAATGAGCTGGGTGTGGTGCTGCTGCATCGTTCTACACGTAAGCTCAGTTTGACCGAAGCGGGCGAAAGCTTTTATGAAGCGGCAAGAGATATGGTCAGCGCTGCTGAGCAAGGCCGGATCAAGGTCAATCAATTGCGTGATGAGTTGGCGGGCAGTCTGCGTATAGCCACTACCCCTGAGTTAGGGGTGCATCATATTTTACCCGCCTTATCCACATGGATGGCAGCACATAATGATTTAAGCATTACTTTTTTGGCAGACAATCATTATGTCGACTTGATTGATGAGCGCATCGATATCGCCATTCGTATGAGCCCAAGCATCGATGATTTGACATTAAGTAACCATCCGTTATCTGATGTGCGGCAAGTTCTGGTGGCCTCTCCTCAGTATTTGCGACATCACAAAAAGATTGAATCGCCTAAAGATTTAAATGAGCATCAGCTCATTTGTATCGATATCATGAAGGACGCCAGTCAGCTGGACTTTGTACAGACCGAAACAGGTAAAAAAACACGGCTAAAGATGTCATCACGCATTCACACCAATAATGTCTTTATGGCACTAACCTTGGCAAAAGAGGGTCATGGTGTGGTGAGAATGATGGAGATGGATGCCAAAAACGACCTAGCTAATGGTAATCTGGTCGAGGTATTAACCGGCTATCAGTTGCCAAGTTTTGTATTGTATGCGGTAACCTTAAACCGTGAGCAACAACCTGCTAAAGTCAGCCGTTGTTTGGAAGTACTCAAAAAATACTTTCATGCTGGCTAATGGTTCAGAAAAAAATGTAAAAGCTATGATGTATAAGTAAAGACCTCCAGTTTGAACTGGAGGTCTTTTACCTGTAGTAATGTCATGGCTACGCTATCTAGGTGCTGACAGCCATACCAAAAAACAGCAGGTATTTAAAATAAGGGAGTCAATAAGCTTAATAGGCGCTCAACCACTTGCTCGCTTTCATCACGTTGCATATTCAGTGGTGGTAATAAGCGTATGACATGGCCACCAGTAACGTTGATGATAAGCTGATGCTCATCACGTGCACGATCTACCAGTTGGCTGCAGTCTATTGATTCAGGCAGAGCGATACCTATCATCATTCCCGCCCCGCGGCTGCTCACGCCATGCTTTTGTAATTTATCCGTTATCCCGTCACGAATAAACTGACCCTCACTGACCGCGTTTTTCATGATGTCGCCATCAGACAGTACCTCATAGACACTATGAACCACACGACTGGCAAGCGGCGTACCACCATAAGTTGAGCCATGACTGCCAGCTCCAAACAAGCCATTAGCCCGTCCACGTACCATACAGGCGCCGACAGGAAAGCCATTTCCCAAACCTTTAGCAGTGGTCAATACATCAGGACGAGCGCTGCTATGCTGATAAGCAAAATATTTACCCGTGCGCCCGTTGCCCGTTTGTACCTCATCAAGCATAAAGAGCCAATCATGGGCATCGCACTCTGCTTGTAGTGCTTCCAAATAGGCAAATCCATTATCAGCAGTGTTTAGTCCACCCTCGCCCTGAATAGGCTCGACCAATAGGGCACAAATGTCTTCATGCTCGGCGGCAGCTTGCTGGATGGCGTCGATGTCCCCAAAGGGCACACGAATAAAATCATCGTCTAAAGTAAAGAAGCCTTCACGTGCTTTAGGGTTGGCGGTGGCTGATACTGATAGCAGCGTACGACCGTGAAAGGACTGTTCCATCACGATGACTTTAGGACGTTTAAAACCACACTGATGAGCGTATAAGCGAGCCATTTTTAGCGCCGCTTCATTGGCCTCAGCACCACTATTGGCAAAAAACACACTATCCATTTGAGCGGCCGTACAGAGAGCTTGGCCAGCACGCTCTTGCCAATCAATACCGAATAAATTACTGGTATGTACTAAAGTGGCGGCTTGCTGCTGAATCGCATCAGTCACTTGTGGGTGGCAATGTCCAAGACCGCATACGGCAATGCCTGTTAAAGCATCTAAATAGGGCGTATCCTCTTTGGTATATAACCAGCTGCCCAAGCCACGAGTAAAGCTAATCGGTTGGCGATTATAAGTGGGCATCAGATAAGTGGCTGACATACATAGCATCCTTAAGGTTGAGTAAAGAAAATACAGTTAAAATATTGTGTTATCAGATTATAGCTCATCAGAAAACGGAGTCGTTTCGGCAGGGACGCTATACTCTTCATTGGCCCAAGCGCCAAAGTCAATCAGCTTACAGCGCTCACTACAAAACGGCTTATATTTGTTGTCTTGCCACGCTGTGAGCGTGCCACAATGAGGGCAGGGGTATGTCTTTGGGGCAGGGTTTAAGTTAGATTCTGTCATAATAAAGTGGGGCTGTCCTAAAGGTTTGAGTACAATGATTAGGAGAAGTACTATCAATGAAGAAGAACCGTTATAATAGCATGCAGTCTTTAAAAGACAAATAAATGTCCCTACCAAAAGCTTATAGTGTGAGTCCTCAATAAAAAGAGTACAGCTATTATAACGTGCTACTGGTACAAATTTTCCTTGCTTACTGTGCGACTCCGTCACTCCAGAGGCTGCGAAAAATCCATCTCAGTAACGCTGCATCTATTTTATAGTGGCTTGACTATATAATACCTAAAGCATAATAGTGATATATAAAATAGCCTAAGCAAAAAAATTAAAGAAGTCCCAACTTACACATCACACAGAAATCAAAAAATAGAGTTTATCCATGAATCACCAGAACAACCTCTCTCATAATCATCTAAGAGCGTTTCAACCAGAAAAACTAACACCACCACGCAAATTTACTATTCCAGAAGCTTTACAAAGAGAAACCCTGAAACAACCTTTAATACTTGAGATTGGAGCAGGGAAGGGCAAGCATGCACTAAGCTTTGCGACAGAAAATCCTGATAAGCATTTAATTGCGATTGAGCGCACCCGTAATAAATTTGAAGCTTTTCATAGGCTTTTTACGCAGCAGTCTTTGGATAATTTAACGCCCGTGCATGCTGACGCCATTGCATGGGTCGTCCATGCCATTGCGCCCAACAGTTTAGCTGGTATATATATTTTGTATCCCAACCCTGAGCAGCATAATCCAAACCAACAATGGCTAAACATGCCATTCTTTGAATTTTTATTATCACGTTTGCAGCCAGAAGGGAAGATTATACTGGCCACAAACATAGAGGCTTATATTGATAATGCTGAGCAGCAGGCAGCAAAGGTTTGGCAGCTGCCTTATAGCCGCAATGTCGTAGCAAATGATAGTGACCGTACCCATTTTGAGGTCAAGTATTTGGCCCGGAACGAGAGGTGTTGGCAGTTGACAATGACAAAGCCTGAGGGTTATTTAACTAGATTTGATCATTGGCAAATGATAGATACCTTTTAAAATCTGTAACAATAATCTTAAGTCATACAGATAAAGATGCTTAATTTATCTACTATAAAATAGCCTAAGCAAATAAATAAATTCAAAATAAAACCGCTCCTAAAGAGCGGCAGAAAAATTTAGCAAATAACAATTAATTATAAATAAGGTTTTACCAATCTAGCAGAATCAGTATGAGCGTCAATCACCGTCAAAAATGTATAAGCACCAATAAACTTACGACTGATAAACATAAACTCTTTGGGAGGTAAATTAAATTCAAATGATTGCACCGCTTTAGTGGCACTTGCTGATATACGTGAATGTAGCTTACTGTTTGCCCAAATATAACGCTGCTGCTCATCCAAACAATCACTAGGAATATCGGGGTTGCTATCAGGGTCACTAAATGGTTCAGTAGCCAATAAAAACAAAGAAGCTATGTCAGATCTGACTTTACCGCTCATCGTCTCAAAAAATTCATAGCCTGTCATACTATTCATCATCGCTTTATGATCATGATGGTAGCCTGCACGCAATAAGTTGTGAGCGATCATTAATAAGTTTTCATCAAACTGACGGATAGCACCAAAATCTAACAATACTAACTTATCAAGTTCATTTTCATCATCACTGATACGTACCAAGTAGTTGCCAAAGTTGGGGTCAGTTTGCATTTCTCCCCAAACAAAGATTTCCTGCATCATAATTTCGATTGCTGCTTGTCCAATAGCATTTCGACGTTCGTGGGGCAGGGTCTGTAATGCATCTGAAGTCACCGGCACGCCAGACTCAAAAGTCATACAAAGTAAGCGCTTACTTGAATAGGTGCGGTTGATTTTAGGCACCACATAACGGGGGTCATCTTTTAGGCGTTCATAAAACCGTTCGGTCGTAGCAGCTTCAATTTTGTAATCCACCTCATGGTGCAGCAGGTCACGAATCTCTTCAAACCAAGCATCCAAAGCACGGGTTTGTGGCACGACATTACTTACCTTTAACAGACGCTTAAATAAGGCCAAGTCAGAGTCTATTGCTTCTGCCACGCCTGGGTATTGGATCTTTAATACAACTTCCTCACCTGTAGCAATAACTGTGGCACGATGGACTTGCGCAAGGGAGGCGGTCCCAATAGGGACAGGGTCGACTTTAAGTTCATTGAGCTTGTCTTTTAGAGTATGGCGCAGAGTTTGCTCAATCTTTGGCCAACTGAGTGTCGCTGTATCATCATTCAGCGTTTGTAATGCGCTAGTAATCTCAGGTGGCAATACATGCTCGCCATACAGCGCCAACATCTGACCAATTTTCACCACAGAGCCTTTTAGCTTGCCCAGCTCTTCTACGACATAATTTGCTTGTGCTTCCATAAACGCTTGATTGCGTTTGGCACGAGTGTTTTTGTCCAAAAAGATGCCTGACATGCTATTGCCTGCCCAGCGGCGGCCTATATTCAAAGAGGTTTTGGCGATAGACAACCGACGTTCGAACCCAGAGGTTTTTAGGTTATCAATCGATTGCTTGTTATTAGAAGGTTTAGAAGTATTGTGTGCCATAGATATAACCATTCATCAGTTGCAACTGATTTGCGGGTTAGAGACTAACAATACAAGTGGTCTGTAATGTTAGAATACAAAATCGTACTGACTGCTAGGTCATAGTACAGATGATTACAATGAAAACAAACAATACCTCAGTCTTTATTCTGACTGAGGTCTATCTATAGAGTGTATCAGAGAACACAGGACATTGTTTTGACAGAGTCTACTCTAAGCGTCCTTGCGAGTAATAGCATGATGCCCGATATCACGGCGGTATTGGGCGCCATCAAAGCCGATTGCAGCAGTAACGGTGAGTGCTGCCTGCTGGGCATCTGATATGGTGTCTGCCAGAGCAGTCACACATAATACGCGGCCACCGTTTGTGACAACTTCTTTATCCTCATCAGTTGTTATATCTGCTTTTTGATTGTCTAAAGCGGTATTATGGTTAAACGCCGTACCGGCATGAAACACTTTTATTGCTGAGTCATTAGCTTGATCTAATGCTGGTAATCCAGTAATAACATCGCCCTTAGATGATGTTTCTGGATAGCCTTTTGAGGCCATTACAATACCAAGAGCAGGGCGCTCATCCCATTTTGCTTGAGCGGGTAACGTGCCAGCCAAGCCCTGAGCAACCAAGTCTACCATCGATGACTGCAAGCGCATCAAAATAGGCTGAGTCTCAGGGTCACCAAAGCGGCAGTTGAATTCGATAACGTAAGGGTCACCAGCGTTATCAATCATCAGGCCTGCATACAAAAACCCAGTATAAGGATGACCGGCTGCATTCATGGCATCAACCACGGGCTGAATCACTTGTGTCATCACCTTGTCATGTACTTCTTGCGTGACAACTGGGGCAGGAGAATACGCACCCATACCGCCGGTATTGGGGCCAGTATCGCCTTCAAAAGCACGCTTATGGTCTTGACTGGTCGCCATCGGTAAGATGTTTTTGCCATCAATCATACAAATAAAGCTGGCTTCTTCTCCTTGAAGAAACTGCTCAATCACCACGCGGCTACCTGCATCCCCAAACTTATTGTCTGCCAGCATATCATCAACAGCTGCATAAGCTTGTTCGATCGTTTCGGCAACGATAACGCCTTTACCTGCAGCCAGTCCATCAGCTTTGATGACGATAGGGGCACCTTGCTCATCAATATAGGCTTTGGCGCTATCAACATCGGTAAAACCCTGATAAGCGGCGGTTGGAATGTTATGCTCAGCCATAAATTCTTTGGCAAAAGTCTTGGAGCCCTCTAACTGCGCACAATATGCCGTGGGTCCCCAAGCCTTGATGCCAGCCTTGCGACAAGCGTCGACAATACCTGTGACGAGTGGCGCTTCGGGTCCGACGATAACCATATCAATATTATTATTTTTGCAAAACTCAATAACAGCGTCATGTTCGTCATTATTGTCTTTCAAAACAACGTTTTGGCACTTTGGCTCCAAGGCTGTACCCGCATTGCCCGGCGCAACGTAGACATTATCGACTGCCTCATCTTTTGCACACTGCCATGCCAGCGCATGTTCGCGACCACCTGAGCCAATCACCAAAATATTCATCATACGTCTGCCCTTAGTATCTTGTCTTTAGTAGAAAATCGTCTTTATTAGGAAGTGTATTAAGCGGTTATGGTATCTCGCTTAAGCCCCATGTAATGCATTGCCGTATTCTAACAAAAAAACCGTAGCGATTGCCACGAGTATCCACTCTCAGAGGTTTAATCTTGATGTTTAGTGACCTTTATAAGAAGTCATCAGCTATTTTGTCAGATTACTCGCTCAGTTACTTGCTTGATGACTCGCTTATGTGTGCTGTCAGCAGTAACAAACATAAGGGTAAAAAAAGCTAATAAATGTTTGGTAATAGCGTACACTGTCCGGAACCGTCATTTTTATAATCACACTCTAGCAAAACTATACTGCTCTCTTGAATTGTCATGCGCTAAGGCTCGTCAATTCGGCTGAGTTGGCTTAAATAGTAACGGTTTAAGCGATGTTAGTGGTTTAGGCTCACGATTTTTTTATGAAATATAATTTTACACTTTAGCTATCACGACAGTTGCGTTACACTCTAAGTTAATGAACCAAAAGATAGGCAATAGGTTTACATTAAAATTAAAAATATAGCTATGGAGAGTGGTTTTCAGCGTAACTGAACACCAGGCTACTCAAGAAAAAACATACCGTTTAAAAAATCAATAACGACATAAGTATGGATGGGTAATAAACTTTAAAACAACACTTATCAAAAGGACTAAAGGTCATGTCTAACTTTCTTGGAGTCACGGAAGAACGTATCGGCCAAATCAGCGATATTGCTACTAATTATGTGCAAACAGAGCAATCATTGCTTGATAATTTTATTCACAGCTATTATGAGTTATTACATGATGAGGTGGCTTCTGCTATTGGCAATGCTGACTTAGCAGGGATGGCGCTTCATCACTTTACCTTGCTCAAAGCCTATGATGGCAGCAAACCTGAGTTGGCTATCTTTAACCCCATTGCTGAAGAGCATCACTTTCATAGCTCTCACAGTATCATTCAAATGGTGGCGTATGATCGTCCGTTTTTAGTCGATACCATGTTGATGAGCTTGGAGTCTGAGGGTATCGATGTCCATCGTATTTACAATACGATCGTCGATGTTGAGCATCATGAAGATGGTAGCCTCGCTAAGATTAATAGTGCACATGAAAGCGCCACCTCGCATATGTCATTGATTCATTGCGAGATCGCTTATCAAGATACTGAAAACTTAACAGCACTACATCAGATACTGTTAGATAAAGTCGATACGCTAGATACTGTGGTTGGTGACTGGAAGCAGATGCGTACACGTCTGACTGAAATAAAGGATGATTTAGCACAAAAGCCCTTGCCTGAGGTCTATTACTCGCAACAAGAGATACAGGCGTTTTTAGACTGGATATTAGATGATCACTTTATCTTTTTGGGATATCGGGAATATCGCTTAGACACGAGCAATGAAGGCAGCAAAGATGCCGATTTAAATCTATATGCTATCGGCAATAGTGGGCTTGGGTTATTACGGGGCTCGTCGGAAGACAAGCTCTCAGAAAGCTTTAGCAAGCTACCAAAAAACCTAAAACAGCTGCTCACTGAGCCACGGGTACTCATGCTCTCTAAATCGAGCCGTGTCTCGCCTGTACATCGCCCTGTTTATATGGACTTTTTGGGCATTCATGGGTTTGATGATGACGGTAACTTGGTTTGCGAATATCGTTTTATTGGTTTATTAACATCACAAGCTTATCAGCTGCGTGTACAGGAAATCCCTCTACTGCGTGAAAAAGCCAACAAAATCATGGCGATGGCCAAGCTACCAAGTGCAGGCCATGCTTATTATAAAATGATGCATATCATCAACACTCTGCCACGTGATGACTTGTTTCAAGCCAGCGTAGAAGAGCTGTACCCCATCGTTTCTGGTATCAGTCAGTTGCAGGATAAAAAAAGCCTGCGCTTATTTAGCCGTATTGACCATTATCAGCGTTTTGTCTCCTGTTTGGTCTATATCCCACGTGATAAGTTCAACACTGAGTTACGACTTAAAGTACAAAAAGTCCTAAAAGACGCTTACGGCGGTACTTCTTCTGGATTTACCACTGAGTTTAATGAATCTGATCACGCCCGCGTTCATATCCATGTGCGTACTGTGCCAGGTCAAATAAATGAGGTCGATACTGCCGCCCTTGAAACCAAGCTAACCGCACTGATGGAGTCGTGGTCTGATCATTATCAGCGCATGCTGCTTGACAATGTCGGTGAGCAACAAGCCAATACTCTAAAGCGTCAGTTTTTAGAGCACATTCCTGCCGCTTACAAGGAACGTTTTGATGCCCGTTCTGCTGTCGAAGACACCAAGCGTCTGGCAGCTTTGAGTGATGAGCAGTCGATGAATTGGCACTTGTATCGCTCTACGGGTGATGCTGGCAATATGTTGCATCTCAAGCTATACGGCCGTGAACAACCTGTCATACTGTCAAAAGTCCTGCCTATCCTTGAAGATTTTGGTGTATCCGTTATCTCTGCACAAACTTATGAGTTTGATTTACCACATCAACCGATTTGGATGCAAGAGTATGATCTTATTCTAGAAAACGTCGATACTGTCAATATGCAAGTGGTCGGTAATCAGTTTGAGGACAGCCTAAAGCAGATTTGGGCAGGACGAGTAGAAAGCGATCCTTTTAATGAGCTGATACTGACGACCGAGCTGGGTACTTATGATGTGGTCGTACTACGTGCACTATCGAGCTATATGCGTCAAGCACGAGCGCCGTTTTCTAGTAGTTACATTCAACAAACTGTGGTCAAGTACAGCGATATCAGTGTGGCGCTTAGCAATTTATTTGATGCCCGATTTAATCCAAAACACGGTGATGAGCGCTCACAGAAAATCGCTCAGATGCAAGAGGACATCACCACAGCGCTGACCAATGTAGACAGTTTGGACGAAGATCGTATCCTGCGTTGGTACTTAGATCTGATCAATGCCATAGTGCGTACCAACTTCTATCAAGTCGATGAGGCTGGCGAGCGTAAAGACCGTTTGTCATTTAAGTTTTTGGCGGCCGATATCCCCAATCTGCCCAAGCCCAAACCCATGTTTGAGATATTTGTCTACTCGCCGAGAGTAGAGGCGGTGCATTTGCGCGGTGGTAAAGTGGCCCGTGGGGGTCTGCGCTGGTCAGATCGTATGGAAGATTTTCGTACTGAGGTGCTCGGCTTGGTTAAAGCCCAAATGGTCAAAAACGCCGTCATCGTCCCCGTTGGTTCAAAAGGCGGTTTTATCGTTAAAACCAAAACCATGGCAGATGGTCGTGAGGCCTTTCAAGCGGAAGGGGTAGCCTGTTATCAAGCGTTTTTACGCGGCATGCTCGATGTCACCGACAATATCGTCGATGGAAAAATCGTCCCGCCAGCCAACACCGTACGCCATGACGAGGATGACCCGTACTTGGTGGTCGCCGCTGATAAAGGCACAGCAACATTTTCTGATATTGCCAATGCGCTATCTAGTGAATACAACTTTTGGTTAGACGATGCTTTTGCCTCAGGGGGTTCAGTAGGTTACGACCACAAAGCCATGGGTATCACTGCCCGAGGCGGCTGGGAGTCAGTCAAGCGTCACTTCCGTATGCGCGGCATGGATATCCAAAACCGTGATGACTTTACTGTGGTCGGTATCGGTGATATGAGCGGTGATGTCTTTGGTAATGGCATGCTCAGATCCACCCACACCAAACTGGTCGCTGCCTTTAACCACCTGCATATCTTTATTGATCCCAATCCAGATCCTGCTGCATCATTTGCAGAACGCAAGCGCTTATTTGAGATGCCACGCTCAACATGGGATGACTATGACAAATCACTCATCAGCCAAGGTGGCGGTGTATTCTCACGTCAAGATAAAGCAATCACCATCACCGCTGAGATGAAAGAGGTTTTCGCCATTGACGCAGATAGTTTGGCACCAAACGAGCTTATCAGCGCCTTACTAAAAGCACCGGTAGATCTCATCTGGAATGGAGGGATCGGTACCTATGTCAAAAGCGCTAATGAGAGTCATGCCGATGTCGGCGATCGTGCCAATGATGCTGTGCGAGTCGATGGTAAGGACCTGCGTACGGCCATCGTCGGTGAAGGGGGGAATCTCGGCTTCACCCAGCAAGGCCGTATCGAATATGCACAGACAGGTGGCCGCATCTATACCGATGCGATCGACAACTCAGGCGGTGTTAACTGCTCGGATCATGAAGTCAATATCAAAATATTGCTTGGTAAAGTCGTTGAGCAGGGTGATATGACGCTTAAACAGCGCAATGAGCTGCTGGAATCCATGACTGATACCGTAGCTGATTTGGTACTGCGTCAAAACTATCTGCAACCTCAAGCGCTGGAGCTGAGCCAAATACGGGCTACCGAAAACCTAAATAACCATCAACGCTTTATTCAGATGCTAGAAGATGAAGATAGGTTAGATCGTGCTATTGAATATTTGCCATCAGATGAAGAAATAAGTGAGCGTCAAAAGGCCGGCACTGGTCTGACCAATCCTGAGCTTGCCATCGTTATGGCATATGGCAAAATGTGGGTATATGACAATCTACTGTTGTCTGATTTGCCCGACGAGCCGTATTTTGTCAATGAACTGCGTAAATACTTCCCAGACGAGCTGGCGACACGGTTCTTTGACGAGATGACTGAGCACCGATTGCACCGTGAAATTATCAGCACTTATCTGACCAATAGTGTGGTCAATCGTCTGGGCATTGAATCGCTCTTCCGGCTCTACGAAGAAACCGATCAATCCATTGCGACTATCGTCCGTGGTTATGCCATCAGCCGTGATGTCTTTAATGTCGCCAAAGCTTGGAGTGTACTTGAAGCCTTGGATAACGAGGTTGATGCGACGCTACTATTAAAACTTGAGCTGCGTCTGCGAGATGCCCTAAAGCAAGGGGTGGTATGGTTTACTCATACCTTTGGTCAAGAGTTACAAGTCGCTGATATGATCAGTCGCTTTAGAGAGAGTGTGGAGAAACTAACCACCTCTGGCGGCTTTATCGAGCAGCAATTTGCTCAGTATTTGCAAGAAGATGCCAGCACTTTGATGCAAGATGGTCTGTCTGAGAGTGATGCGACGATGTTTGCGACACTGCCTTATCATGTCGATGCGCTTGATGCCGCCTTGCTTGCTGAGCAGTATGAGCGTCCTGTCGATGACATTGCGTCCTTGTACTTTGAGGCCTATCATGCTCTGCATCTTGACTGGATGATGGATCGTATCACCACTTTACCTCAGCAAGACTACTGGGATCGCCGTGCCCGTTTTGCGCTTGTCAATGAGCTGTCACGCAGTTTGCGTATGCTGATGGATAGTATACTGTCAAAGCCAAAGGCTGAGCAGGCGTTTAGTGAATGGCGCACACGTCATACCGATCAGTTGGCGGCGATTGAGGCTGAAATGGATAAGCTTGAAGCCATCGATGGTGAGATTGGCTTATCGACGTTGTCCGTGCTGATGAGCGAGTTGAGTAGTTTGGTGACTAAATAGGCTATTTGGTAAACGATTGACACAATAAATCCTGCTACCCTTTATCATTCTCTTATTATTTATAACATCATAAAAGAGTGATAAAGGGGAGGTCATGAGTACGCATATCTTTAGAACCATTAGAAACTCAGTCAAACACTGGTATATACCGCTTATCGTTGGGGTGATTCTCATTGGATTGGGGATTTATACTTTTGTTGCGCCAGAAGCGTCTTATTTAGCGCTGGCTTTATTATTTAGTCTCTCGTTTTTGCTTTCAGGCATATTTGAGATCCTGTTTTCTATCGCCAATAAAGACGTGTTAGACAACTGGGGCTGGACACTGGGCTTTGGTGTTTTGACCTTGGCCGTTGGTATATTGCTGTTCATCAATCCCGCCATCTCTATGATCACTTTGGCCTTTTATGTCGGGTTTTTAATTCTGTTTCGTTCTATTAGCGCCATCGGTTATGCCGTTGACTTTAAACGCTACGGTATCTCAGACTGGGGCGTGTTGATGCTGATTGGGGTGTTGGGATTAATATTCGCTTTTTTATTAATCTGGAATCCTATCCTCTCTGGCATGACGGTGCTTATTTGGACAGGTTTAGCCTTGATTACCAGTGGTGTTTTTAGTGTTTATTTTTCATTCAAACTCAAAAAGCTGAATGATCTGCCCAATAAAATCTCTGATAGACTGCGTAATCAGATAGAGTTGGTGCAACAAGAAGTTAATGAAGAGCTAAGAAGATAACCTGAAAACAGTCTTATGTTTTAAACCAAAGCCACCGCTAATCATTAGTGGTGGCTTTTTATTGGCTGACTATTCCCAGAATAAAATAAAGGTCATAAAATTAACACCTAACTGCTTAAATACATTGATAAGCGTAGGCTGTGGTTTTAGCCCAGCATTTCAACTCTGCAAAGTTTTAAGCTGGGCTAAAGCCACAGCTTACAAAGAGAGTTTCCCTAACAAAGATTACCAATCAAATAATAGTCAAAACCACACTTAATCTAAATCAATCAGACTGTTTAAACGTATCGTTTCGCCATTCTTTTCAACCCAAACCTCATCCCCGTCATCAGGATAACTGTTAAATTGTGGCGCCAACACCACGTCAGCTTTACTATTAACAAACCCAATCTTGCCAGCCTGTTTATAGGTATAGAGCTGATGGTATAACAGCTTACTAATAGGTGCGTCTGATGAGAGTCTCAGTTTGCCATGGGCATCAATAATTTGGGCGCTTTCGATATCGTCTTCAATATCCTCGCTCATGCCCTCGGCGCTACTGCCAGCGATCAAAGTACTGCGCAAAAATAATGGCACCTCATCATAGCTGTTAAACAACTCAATGTGTTGGTGGGTTGCCAGTGGAATGATGATGTCGTTATTTTGATCAATAAGTGCCGTTTTATCTTGTGAGCTGACTTGCAAGTATAGAGGCTTGCCAGTACAAGCGTTTAATGGGCGCATCGAATCGTACTGCGGCATCACTGCCCAATACCCTCTATCATCCAGCAGCCCTGTCAGTCCTTTATCATCAGTGATTGTAAAGAAGTCTTGATCATAATCAGGGTCGTAGTGTGCGTGTTCGATTTGAACATCTGCTAATGGATAAATCCAGTCACCATGACGATTGATGATACCTTGTTTGGTAGTATTGCTGGCATCGTCTGAGGTGTGAAGACTGACGATAAAGCTGGTGGCAATATCTGGCTCGATGTGAATCTCATCATACTTAAAAGGCACGATAATCTCGCCAGCAGCGTTTGCCACGCCATATTTACCTTGCTGTTTGGCCAGTAAATATGTGTCCATTACTATATAGGCATCGGTGAGACTATCTAAAACAACGTTGCCGTTTAGGTCTTGTAGCTGCTGCGACCCATCGGCTTGTTCAGTCAGCTTGCCTGCGAATGGGTCGTTATTGGCAATACGCTCAAAATAGCTATTGGGCAGATAGCCGGCACAGTTGATGGTGGCGTGAGCAGAAGTGAGCATACCGAAAGCGATCATAAAGGAAGCACACGCTGTTTTGAGGCTCATGCTTTTGATGGATAAGCGATCATCCTTGTTGGCTTGAGTTGGTCTTGCACTCATTTTAAAACCTACTATAAATTGCTGGTGTATGGCTTAATGGCCAAGATGATAGCAGCCTTGACCAGTGATTTGACTGAAGCCGCCTGAGAGTTTTTCGACCTTGATTTGCGTCAAGATACGATCCTTTAACGCCTGTACGTGGGAGATGATTCCGATCAATTTACCTTCTTGCTGTAAGTTGGTCAGCGTATCAAGCGCAATATCGAGCGAATCCTCATCAAGCGTACCAAAACCTTCATCCAAAAATAACGAATCGACACGGATATTATGACTGGCCATTTGTGACAATCCAAGTGCTAGTGCTAGGCTGATGATAAAGCCTTCGCCGCCGGAGAGGTTTTTGGTACTGCGAACCTCACCGCCTTGGTAGTTGTCAATGACATTCAGCTCAAGCGGGTTGCTGTCATCGTGAATCAGCAAATAACGGTCGCTCATTTTTTGCAATTGCGTATTGGCATGGCCAATCATGACTTCAAACGTTAGGCCTTGGGCAAAGGTGCGGTATTTTTTGCCATCAGCTGAGCCAATTAACGTATGTAGCTGTTGCCACACTTGCAGCTTTTGTCTTTGCTCATCAATGGCGATCAGCTGCGCTGCTTGTGCGCCTTTTTGCTGCTCGTTGTCTTTAAGCTTTTGATCAATGGCACCGATTTTTTGGTTTAACTCGTCGATATCTGTTTGTATCTGCTGATATTGGTCCGCAAGTGTGGTGCGGCTGTGCTGCGTCATAGGTGTTGCAAGACTTTGCGTCAGTGCTTGCTGCGTACTGTCCAGCTGCAGCTGAGCTTGATGCAGCGCAGTATCAATCGCTACTTTACGTTTATGTAGGGCGTCACGCTCCTCTTTGGGCAAGCGGGCTTTGACAAAAGCGGCTTCATCGACAAAATCGGACGCTGTGAGTAAGTCTGTAAAGATACTTTGCTGCGTGTTCAGGGTGGTCGTCGCCGACTGTAGCTCTGTTGCAAGCTGCTGCTCTCTACTCTTTAATTGTTCTAATGTCTGTTGTACGGTATCTAGCTGCCTTTGCGCTACTCTTTGCTTATCTTTAGCAGCATCGACAGCATTGCGTAATTTATTTTCTTCATCATCTGTATCTTTATCTGCAAAAATCTCTGTTCTATCTTGTTTTAATTGTTCGATAGCCTTGGTCTTATGAGCAATTAAGCGCTCTATCTCGTTGAGCGCTGTTTCTTCACTGTGCAGCTGTGCTTGCTTGGTTTCAATCTGCGCCGTCAGGCTACTTAAGGTGTTGGTCAGCTGCTGTCGGCTGTTTTTTTGCTCATTGAATTGTTGTTTTAACTGACTTAAAGCGCTGCGCTGTTGCCGCAGTTTTTCAATATGACGGTCATATGCTGCGCTGTCTATTACGGTTTGCTTATCAAAACTATGACCCAGCTGCGTAAGTGCGTCAGATAAGTCTGCCGTATTGAGCGCTGTGGTTAAGTATGCTTTATGTTGGTCCATGGGATACTTATTTACCAGGGCTGAAATGGTGCTCAGCAGAGGCGTTAATTCTGAGAAATTAGCAGTGATCTTATCTTTTATCCCATCAATTTTTTGTGAGTTAAGCTTAATATCAGTTGTCAGGTTGTTAATGTCATGACTGACCGCTTGTTGCTTTTTTTCATCAGCTTCAATAGCCGTACTGAGTTTTGTCGCAGTTTCAGTTAGGTTGTCATATTCGATTACTATGGTTTTAAGAGACTGTTTATGTTCAGTTAGATCGTGTTTGGCGGTATCTAATAAGGATAAGCTAGGCTCTAGGTTCGCAGTAGCCGTATCAATGTTATCGTTTATCTGCGTAAGTGGGTCGATAATTGCTGCGATTGTTTCAGAGTAGTCGTTCTTAGTCTCAAATAGCGAATGTAGGTCAGACTGGATATCCTCATGTAAGGTTTTAGATTGTTGCTGTAGAGGCGCTAGCTGTTGCTGCTGGTTATTTAGCGTCTGTTTTTTGGTGGCATATTCGATATTGTATGTCGATAACGCCTGCTCAAGGTTGTCAATCACAGTCTCTAGTTCAGCGATTTTTTGCTGGGTGTGTTGCGTCTTAGAGGGTTGGTGTTGGCTGGTATCCTGGTGACTGCGGTCTAATAATGGATGATGCTTGCCATAAGGATGTTCAGTGGCGCCGCAAAGCGGGCAGGGCGATCCATGTTCAAGCTCTGCGATGTAGTCTTCAAGCTTAGCGACCTTTTGTAGTAGACTCAGATGCTCTTGCTTTTCTTGCCGTTTGAGTTTGGCGTCTTGAATGTCTGATCGATGATCAGCAATGAGTTTTTCTAAGGTCGTTAACTCTTCATTGAGCGTCGGTAGTGAACGTTTGGTATTTTCGATTTGGCAGGCAAGATCGGACAGCTGCTGTAATTTAAAGCTGGCTTGGGCAATCTGAGCGTTGATTTGGTCGACTTGCTCCTGCTCAAAGCGCATACTCGCAAGCGATTGTGCTTCGATAAGTGCGGCTTGCTGCTGTTGTACGCCCGTAAGCTGCTCACGTTTATGCTTAATTAATAATTCATCTGCGGCTTGTCGCTTAGACAGCTTGTCAAAATGAGCTTGTAGCTGGCTGGTTTTTTCATCATGTGTCCGCTTATCTGCTGCCAAGCGAACATTGTCATCCAGCAGCGCCTTTAATCGGCCACAGCTGCTATCAAAGGTCGCCATATCGGTATCGAGGTCGTTTAGTGCTTGATTAGCGCTAAAGTACTTATCGATACTGCTAAGCTTGGCTTTCGCTTGTTGTTCGGTCTGATGGTGATTGGAAATCTCTTGGCGCAACTCTTCAATACTATGAACAAGCGCGTTTTTACGCTGCTGATCATCCGCCAAAGCAGTGCCATACTGCTGGATATCATTATCAAGCGCCCGTGCTTTTATGATGATAGGTAAGGTCGTTTGCAAATCGTTGGAGGTCTGCTCGGTAAGGCTATTGATGCTGTGTAAGCTGGCAGTCGCCTGCTGAAATGCTGCTTGTTTATTGGGAATAGTGTTAAGTAGCACTTGTTGCTCATCTGCGATCCGCTCTACCGTCTCTCGGCTATAGCCAAGCTTATGAAACTGGCTGTCAATCTCTAACGCTTTACTGGCCAGCTCCAAGCGCTTTGCCTCTGGAGTAAATTCTATCTGTGCATGCTGCGCTGCGGCAAAGTCTTTTTGATAACTCGCAAGGCTCTGCTGTAGCTGCTCAACCTGCTCCAGCCACTGCAGCTGCTCACTTACGGTTTTAAAGCGTTGGCGCTGCTTACTTTGTTGCTGGTTAAGCGCCTCAAGCTCTGCTGCCAATCGCTTTTCATCCTCAGGACTCAGTAAAGATAGGCTATCCACGCCTGCCTGTAGTTTGCCAAGCGTTTCTTTTTCAGTACGGTGTCTCTCATGGACATTGAGCGATATTTTGGCATAGATGGCAGTACCAGTGATTTTTTCTAATATCGCCGCTCTATCACCGATATCCGACTTCAAAAATGCGGCAAAACTGCCTTGAGCCAACATGATGGAGCGGGTGAATTGATTAAAATCCATACCGATAAGGTCTTGGATATAGGCGGATGTCTTGGACTTTTTTTCTTCTAAAATCTTGCCAGTTTTAACCTCACTGATCTCATGTTTGATCGGTAATAAATTGCCCTTGGCTTTTTTGTGCGCACGATGCTGGTACCAGTAGCATTGATAACGTGTAGAGTCGATCTCGATGATGACTTCTGCTGAGCATTCACCTGTACCTTGGGTCATGATCTCGTTGGTTGAGCCGGTAATGTCGCCCAGTCGTGGCGTTTGGCTATAGAGTGCTAAACAAATCGCATCTAAGATGGTGGTCTTGCCAGCGCCTGTTTGCCCAGTAATGGCAAAGATACCTTCATTCAAAAAAGCAGGATCACTAAAGTCAATGTGCCATTCGCCTTTTAGGGAGTTGAGGTTTTTTAGTCGCAGTTCAATCAGTCGCATGAGCAGGTCTTATTTTTAGATAGGTCTATAGAGTGGTTATCAAAATGATAGTAAAAAGCAATAAAGCAATGAGTAGCGAGTAGTTGACATGAGCGGCTGTTATTCCGCCTGAGTGTCTTCATGACGCAGGTTATATATGATTTGCTGATAGGCTTCTCGCAGGGCATTTTTTTGTTCATCTGCGACCTCGTTAAGAAGCAAACAGCGCTCAAATACCTCTTCCTCATCCAAGTCTTGTAGTGTCTCAGAGGTTTGCTGCTGGTTTAGCACTTTATTATAGGTACGGGTGTTTTTTATTTTTAGTACCTCACACGGCAACCCATCTACCATCGCTTGGATATGCTCACGTAACTCGCTGACCAGCTCGTCACCTGTGTAAATCACTTCGAGCCAAACAGACTCCGTGTCATCTAAAGACTGAGTAGTACTATCAATCGCCTGTTGGATAGACTGTAGATCACCTGAGACTTGTGCCAATCTTTGAAACGTGGGAATAGGCAAGGAAGCGATCTGCATCTGACATGATTTGTCAAAATGCAGTCGCTGAGGTATTGACGCAGCAGCTGAAGGAGAGGTTGTTTTTGAGTCAACATCATTTGAATTGAGGTCATCAACCTTGCGTTCTTGCTTTACATGGTGTTCGTCTACATTGCTTTTGTCGCGGCCCTCATTGTCTACTGAATCATCAAAGCCAAACAAATCATCCATAAAGCCACTCGTCTGATTGGCTACTTTTTTAGCCGCTTTTTCTACCGATGTTTCAATTGTGGCAACTGTACTCGTGATCTGAGGCACATTGCTTGCAATGGTATGAGCAGCGGTATTGTTTGATATTGGTTTTTTATCACTAAACTCGTTTTTTACTGCGCCAAACTGTATGAGCAACACTTGTTTTTGCTGGCGTGCCTCACCAAAACCCATCGCAATCGGCGAACCTGAATAGCGAATGCTCTCACGGCCGCCGACCCGCTGCGGCACATGCAAATGCCCAAGGGCGACATAATCAAAGCCCTCATCAAACATATCAGCAGAGATCTTGCCGAGTGAGCCGACATAAAGCTCACGTACGCCGTCGTCTTCGGTCGTCGTGCCGCCAGCTGCAAATAGATGACCTGTGGCAATGATCGGAATATGGCGTTGGTGGGATTTTATTAATTGAGCTTGCTTGGATTTAGCGATACTTGCCACGTCATCATAATGGGCGCGAATGCCTTTGATGACATTGGCGTCTTTGCTGTCCATCGACTCGCCAGCGCTGCTGCTACGGACATCACGATCACGCAGATAAGGCACAGCAGCGATAATGCAGTGCGGCGTGCCGTCCGTGTCATCTAATACCAAGACCTCATCGTTTAAATCCTCGCAAGCGGTGCCAATGACATGAACGTTTAAGAACTTAAGCACATAACTTGGTGCATCCAAAAAAGTCGGGGAGTCATGATTGCCTGCGACGATGACGATATGCTGGCAGCAGGAGCGTGAGACTCGCCCCAAAAACTCATAATACAGCGCCTGCGCTCGGTTGCTTGGGGTCATGGTGTCAAAGATGTCGCCGGCGACAATCAGTACATCTACGTGTTGCTCGCTAATGGCGGTTTCAAGCCAATCCAAAAACGCTGCAAACTCATCATAGCGCATACGACCATAGAGCCTGCGCCCCAAATGCCAATCGGAGGTATGTAAGATGGTGAGCGGGTTAGTAGGCAGGGATTTGGTATCGGCAGGTGTGAGCATAGTTAAGTTTAAGGGTATTTAATAGAAAGCTGTCATTCTAGCAAGAATTGTTGTGGTTTGCTTTGTACAAGCGCATAAAAAACCCTGCCAATAACATATTGGCAGGGCTATATTATAGTCCGTTCGAAATCAAGCAAACATTATCCAATCACCAACTGCTCTAAATCTTCTTCTTGCTGAGCAGCCAAATTAGCGATCATAGAGAGCGCATGGGCTTGCTGGTCTATCGGGTTTTTTGCATTTTGGTCCGTGATAGCTGTTCCTGCACGTAACCAGTTAGCTTCTGTATCGCCGGTATCTTTATTATGTTTGTTGTACCACGCCAAATCATCATGCAACGCCACCACATCCCCCATGATAAGTAAAGCGGGCGTGGGCAGCTGGTTTTGTTCTTGCAGCTCCACGATACTCTCAAGCGTACCGGTCAATACTTGCTGGTTGGGCATACTGGCATTAGAGACGATGGCAATCGGTGTCTCAGACGAGCGGCCAGCGTTTATCAAACCTGTCGTTAAACGTGCCAGTGAATGTAGGCCCATATAAAATACCACGGTTTCATTGGTATCAAGTAGGTTTTCAAACTTCTCATTGGGCGCACCCGCCTTTAAAAACCCAGTGACAAAGCGCACCGACTGCGAATGATCACGGTGCGTGAGTGGAATACCCGCATAGCTTGCGGCGGCATTGGCAGCGGTGATACCAGGCACGACTTGATAAGGAACCCCATGCGCCCGCAAGCTTTCAATCTCTTCGCCGCCACGCCCAAAGATAAAGGGATCGCCACCTTTTAAACGTACCACACGGCGACCTTGTTTGGCGCTATTGATGAGCAGCTCGTTGATGCCTAATTGCGCTACCGCATGGTTACTACGCTTTTTGCCGACAAACACTTTATCGGCATCACGGCGGCACAGATCCAATACTTGCGGAGAAACTAGGGCATCATAGTAGACAATATCTGCTTGCTGCATCAGACGCAGTGCCTTAAACGTCAAAAGCTCTGGATCACCGGGGCCTGCACCAACGATATAGACTTCACCAACAGCGTCTTGGGCTGATCGAGTCTGATTGATATTGTTATTTCGAATAGTAGTATGTTGAGTAGTCGTTAATTCATCTGTTGCTACAGGCGCAGTGGCCGATAGTGAACCTGTGCTGTGTCTCTTATTATGCTGGCTAGTCGTCGTGGCAGGACTATTAGCAGGGTTATGGGCATCAGGGTCAACGCTATGATTAGTACTGTTTTTAAGCGCTGCTACTGTATTGTCTAGATCTGCTTGTAGCTGTGCAGTGGCCTCACGCTCATTACCGGCAAACATCAGCTGACTGACCTGACCTTCAAAGGCACGCTCCCAAAACTGCCGACGGCCTGTCAGGGTTGGGATTTTACGTTTTACCTCGCTACGGAACTCACCAGCCAGCTTGGCCAGCTTGCCATAGCCTTGTGGAATGAGGGTCTCAAGACGTGCGCGCAGTAGACGTGCCAACACGGGCGCTTTGCCATTCGATGAGATGCCGATGACGATGGGATTACGATCGACGATAGCGGGGAAGATAAAGTCACATAAATGCGGGGTATCAACCACGTTTACCGGAATATTGATTGCGGTGGCGTCAGCGTGAATTTGATGATTGAGTGTCTCATCATCCGTGGCGGCGATAATGACTCGTGCACCTGTCATATAGGATTTATCATAATTTTTATAAATCAGCTCGTGCTTATCGTCTGATAGCAAGGCTTGTATCTCAGTGCTGATATCTGGCGCTAGGATGGTAATGGCAGCCCCAGCACGGCTAAGCAAATCTGCCTTACGCAGCGCCACATCGCCGCCGCCCACGATCAGTACCTTGCGGTCTTCTAGTTTAAAAAATAATGGAAAGGTGTTCATAGCATCACCAATTATGTATTCAATGTCGTAAAATATGCATCCATTATGAGGTATCACAGGCACACGCTCACCTAGTGAATTGGCATTAGCATAGTCGTTTTTGTCATGTTGATTGTGATTTTTGGTGGAATGTGGCATAGAGGAGGAGATAGTGTTAAGAGCGCTTACGACAAAAAGGCTCTCTTAAAAGTGTAAAAGAGCCTTTTAAACAGAGCTTTTTAAACGATGAGTTACGGTAACGCTTGATTATAACTGCGTGTGCAAGCCACACTCACGGTGCTCTTCTACTTTAGTCGGATCAAAGTAATCAAACTCATTTGGCAAATTATGCTCATCTAAATACACATCTAAATCGCTATCGGTTTTTTCAAATAGCGGCGCTACTTTTAGCACGCCGTCTTTTGATAGGCTAAGCACATCAAGTCCTTGACGAAATTCGGTCTGATCCTTGCGAATGGCATTGAACCAGACGTCAGGCTTTAGCTCATCGAGTGCACGGCGAAACGGCTCAAGTTTGACTTGCTCGGTGAACTTGTCGTGTTGCTCATCATTAACACCTGGGATACCATTCATCGTGACATCACGATGGGCAGCCGTCTGCTTAGGGATATAAGTAATGACATTGAGGTCTAAATCTTCGATCACCTTATTAGCAAAGCGGTAAGTGGCATCGGTGTTATAACCAGAGTCTACCCAGAGTACAGTGATATCAGGTTTTTGTTTGGCGACCAAATGCAAGATAGCAGACTCGTAAGGACGGAAATTGGTGGTGATGATTGGGTTTTTCGCTTGGGTTAGTGCCCACGCCACAATTTCTTCTGGTGATTTGCCTTTTAAGTCTTGATTGGCTTGGTCAATGTCTAGGTTTGGATGTAACTGGCTCATAACACGTTCCTTAAATGGGATGGAGGTAATAAAAATTTAGAGAAAACTTAATAAAGGATTCAAAAACTAAGCACCGGAAAACATTGGCAGTGCGGCGGCGTTACGACCGTCATAACTGCTAGCAAGCGCAGTAAATGCTTGAGAAATATCAAAGTCCGACTGTAAGTCGTGTTCACTGAGCACAAAGCTGTCGACGCCCACACGCAGTAAGTAAGCAATTTGATCACGGCCAAATGCGCCTGCAACACGAATCTCCCCTTGATAGCCGATTTGGCGCAGTGTTTGAGCGAAGCTAAAGCCACGACCATCCGCGAATTTGGGCACATGTATGACGATAAGCGTCTGCTTTGAGAGCAGCTCACTCAGTGCTGCCAGCGCCTCTGTGTCCGTATCAGCAGTCACCCATAGACCAGTACGGCTACTGTGCTCGACTATCAGCTCATACACTTCTTTCACCAACCCCGTTGCCAGTGCCCCTGAGCCGTCCAACAGATCGGCCAGCGGCACAAGCACATCAGGCTTTTCTTGTTTTTGTAGCAGCTCAAGTAGCGTCAGCTCTATCGAGGCGATACCATCTGGCAGCGTATCTGTGGCGAGAGCATGCCAGCTGTCTTGAGCGCTAATATCGACGCCGCTACTATCCAAGATATGATGATTAGCCATAGACCTTCTCCTTAAAGGGATCAATTCCGACACGCTCAACCAATTCGCCAAAGCTCTCGACATCATTGTCCGTGGTGGCTCGCAGCTCGACATAGACATCGACGATCTGTTGAATGGTATCTGCCACCGCTTCGGTAGGGACGGAGCGGCCCAGTATTTTGCCCAGCTTGGCATCGTTACTTGAATTGCCGCCAAGGCTGATTTGATACCAGTTTTCGCCTTTTTTATCGACGCCGAGGATTCCGATATCGCCAGTATGGTGGTGGGCACAGGCATTGATACAGCCCGACATATTGAGACGAATATCACCAAGATCGTAGAGGTAATCCAAATCGCTAAACTGCTTTTCGATTTGCTCAGCGATATTGTGGGTGGTGGCATTGGCCAGCGAGCAATAGTCCCAGCCTGGGCAGACGATCATATCGGTTAAGGTATTGATATTGGGACGCGCCAGATGTAGGTCAGTCAGCTTTTGCCATAGCTCATACAGCTGATTGGTTTGCACGTCAGCGAAGACCAGGTTTTGCTGATAGGTGCCACGCAGCTCGCCAAAGCTGTATTGGTCTGCAAGATCAGCGAGTGCGTCCATTTGGGTATGGGTGACATCACCTGATGGCACGTATTTACCATCGACGAGACCTGCCTTTAGGGAGATGACAATCGCTCGGTAGCCTGCAACTTTATGCGCCACCGTATTTTGGTTGTACCAATTGGCAAAGTCTTTATCCGCACTTAATTGCTGCTGCAAATCAGACTGCGCTTGTAGTGCATCAAACTCTTTATAATCAGGCTCACTAAAAAAACTGCTGGCATGCTCAAAGTTGGCATCTGTCAGCGTTAGTGGCCCGTCTTTGGTATGCGCTTCCCACTCGGCATCGACCAATTTGGCAAAGGCAGGGCCGCCCAAGGTATCGACCAAAATCTTGATGCGTGAGCGGTATTTACTGCCTTTATCACGGCGACCATGCAGGTTATAAACCCGTAAAATAGCATCCAAATAGCTCAGTAGATGCTGACGGGGCAAGAACTTATTGATGACTTTGCCAAGCACAGGAATACGACCAAGACCGCCGCCGACCAAGACTTCAAAGCCAATCTCACCATCTTCGTTTTTCTTGAGATGCAGACCAATGTCATGCACACGGGTGGCCGCACGATCATTTTCAGTGCCAATGACGGCAATCTTAAATTTACGCGGCAAAAAAGCAAACTCAGGATGAAAGGTTGACCACTGACGAATGATTTCGCAATACGGACGTGGGTCGGCAATCTCATTTTGATGAATACCAGCATAGGGGTCGGTGGTGGTATTGCGAATACAGTTGCCTGAGGTTTGGATAGAATGCATTTGTACTGAGGCCAGCTCTGCCAAAATATCTGGCACTTCTTCTAGCTTTGGCCAGTTCAGCTGCATATTGGTACGGGTGGTAAAGTGGCCGTAGCCTTTGTCGTATTTGCGGGTAATCTCAGCCAATTTGCGCAACTGGTAGCTGGCAAGCAACCCATAAGGAATGGCGATACGCAGCATAGGCGCATAGCGCTGGATATACAGACCGTTTTGTAGACGCAGCGGCAAGTACTGCTCCTCGGCAAGCTCGCCTGCCAAAAAGCGCTCGGTTTGGTCACGAAACTGGGCGACTCGTTCTTCTACCAAGGTTTGGTCAGCGTAATTATATTGATACATGACGTAATCTCAATTTTGTTTTAAACATAAATGCGGCGACGAAAATGATTTGCGTGTGTACTGTTTTTTTGTACTAAGTTGTGCGTACTAGGGCGTGTCTTTATTTCAAAAATGGTGATAAAAATGAGATAAATTGCGGACAAACAAGGAAAATAGCGCCGTTAATATCGGGATATTAACCAACTATTTGACGATGTTTGGCAAAATTTGGCCATTTTTAGCCCATTTAGATAACTATCGAGTGAATTGAAGACACGCCCTAAACTAAAAGGTGTCGCAAGGTCAATCATTGAATCATTGAGTGTCACATCATATAAGCTTGCCTCTATAAACATAAATTCCTTTAAGACATATCCATATCCAAAGTCAGCATAAATTTTCATAATCAAAGTTCGGTAGCCTATGCCTATTCGATTTATTCGCTGCTATAAGGTTAAAAACATGACATTTACTACTACGCCTAACCAAACATCAAAACTTGTGCCGCCACATGGCAGCAAAGATCTTAAGCCGTTATTGCTAAAAGGTGAGGCGCGCCATCACGCACTAAAACTTGCCAGCACCTTGCCGACGATTACCCTCAGCTCACGTGAGCGTGGCGATTTGATTATGCTCGGTATTGGCGGCTTTACCCCGCTAAATGGTTTTATGAATCAGGCCGACTGGCAAGGGGTGGTCGATGACATGCGTCTGCAAAGCGGCGACAATGCTGGCTTGTTTTGGCCAATCCCGATCACATTGTCCGCACCGAAGGCGACGGCTGATAGCTTGAGTCAAGGCGATAAAGTGGCACTGGTGGCAAAAGATGGCGAGATTATGGGCATCTTGACGGTAGAAGAGAGCTATACCATTGACAAAGCCCATGAGTGTCAGCAAGTCTTTACTACCACCGACAGCGAGCATCCGGGCGTGCAGCAAGTACTTAACCAAGGCGAGGTCAACATCGCAGGCAGTGTCGAGGTGTTGAGCGAGGGCGAGTTCCCAACCTTATATCCTGAGATTTATAAAACTCCAGCGGAGACTCGTGCCATCTTGGACGCCAAAGGCTGGAAAACGGTCGCCGCCTTCCAGACCCGTAATCCGATGCACCGCTCACACGAATACCTTGCCAAGATTGCTATCGAGATTTGCGATGGCGTGCTGATTCACTCTTTACTGGGTGCACTCAAGCCTGGCGACATCCCAGCTGAGGTACGCCAAGAGGCCATCAAAACCTTGATTGACAATTACTTTAAGCAAGATACCGTCATTCAGGCAGGCTATCCGCTCGATATGCGTTATGCTGGGCCCCGTGAGGCACTGCTGCACGCAGTGTTCCGTCAAAACTATGGTTGTAGCCATCTGATTGTCGGCCGTGATCACGCTGGTGTCGGTGATTATTATGGCGCCTTTGATGCGCAGACGATCTTTGAATATGTCGGCAAAGATGATTTGATCACGCAGCCACTCAAGATTGGCTGGACGTTTTGGTGTAATGCTTGTAGCGCCATGGCGTCCGATAAGACTTGCCCGCATGATGCCTCTGAGCACGTCAAAGTCTCAGGCACTAAACTGCGTAAGGCGCTATCAGAGGATCTCGAAGTCCCCGACAACTTCAGCCGTCCAGAAGTGCTTGAGATACTACGTAACTACTACGGTAGCATCGCTCGTGAAGAACGTGCTGAGATCAAACTCACGGGCGCATCTGCGGTATAGAGCAAAATTGATTTTTTGATAAACATCACTCATAAAAAAAGGTGGCAGAATATAAATCTGGCACCTTTTTTCTTATCTCATTTTATTATCTAAAATAGGCAATTAAAGCTATTAATTGAGCGCTAAATCACCCTCAAGCTTCTGATAGTCGCCAACGAGTGAAGCGCCACCCGAACAAAAATAATTCAGCGCGTACTTATCTTGGCTATCAATGGTCAACATCCCATCTTTAAACTGAAAAAACGCCGTGCTGTCATTGACCTTGGTTTGAAAAATCACACCGTGTGCTTTGTCTTGACCCATTAAGCTGGCGGTGCCGTCAAACTGACACGTTGGTTTTTTGATGTCGCTACGTGCACGTACCTTGATATCGATCTGCTCATTGCCCGCCGATCGTACCATCACGCCCACCCAGTCATAGCCTTGGCTGCGGTTTTCATAACCTGCATCGGCATAATCGCCAACTACTGCTTGCACCATAGGCGCAGCGGCTTGCTCAGGCTGAGTGATGGGCATGTTTGGCATGAGTGGTGTCACGTTGTTGCAAGCGCTTAAGCTCAGCATGGTCATGGCGGCTGTCGTCCCTGCTGCCAATACACGAGAAAAACGAGTCAAAGATGCGATCATTTAAGTACCTTTTAAGTGAGTAATAAGAGTGGGTAAAGATTTATCAAAGATAGTAGCGCTTAGCGACCAGCTCGTCTATAGCTCAAGCAATACCATAACTTGCTTAACAGTATCTGTTAATGCTTTTATTGTTTCTGTGCTCAGCTGTATTTTATAAACGCTTGATAAGGCTGGCTTTATCCTTTGGTTATTCCCTTTTGGCAATAACATACGCATATTCATCATTAAACATAATAAGATGGCGCTGTTAGCATACTTGCATTACCTAACAGCATCTTTGAGGAAAGTATGACATACGCCGCCCCATATCAACAAAAAAGTAAAACTCGCAGCGCTCTCAGCATTGCAGGCATAGCCTTGAGCTTAGGTCTGGCTGCCTGCAGCAATAATGATGCAGTCGACACCACCGCAAACGCTGATGATACGGCGGCTGCAGAAGGTCAAAACATCGAGCTACTCAACGTCTCTTATGACGTTGCCCGTAATTTTTATAAAGATTACAACCCGCTATTTGTAGAGCACTACCAAAGCGAGCACCCAAATAGCACCATCACCGTCAAACAGTCACATGGCGGCTCAAGTAAGCAAGCCTTGTCAGTGGCCAATGGTCTACAAGCCGACGTTGCCACTATGAACCAAGGCTCTGATATCGAGCTACTAGAAAAAGAGGGTTTGGTTGAGTCAGACTGGGAGAGCAAATTCCCTGATAATGCCGTGCCTTTTACCAGCACCATCGTGTTTTTGGTACGTAAAGACAATCCAAAAGGCATCAGTGACTGGGAAGATTTGACTCAAGACGGTCTTGAGATCGTTATGGCCAATCCAAAAGTCACGGGCAATGGTCGCTATGCCTTCTTAGGCGCTTATGGTTATGGTCTGCATGCGTTTAATAACGAAGAGGCACCAGCCAAAAAATACGTAAAAGAGATGCTCAAAAACGTCAAAGTCTACGAAAACGGTGGCCGTGCAGCAACCACAACCTTTGTGCAGCGCGGTATTGGCGATGTATTAGTAACCTTTGAAAACGAAGCCAACTTGGCGGCGACTGATTTTGGTGCCGGTCAAGTGGATATCGTCTATCCAAAATACTCGATCAAGTCAGAAAGCCCTGTGGCCATTGTAAAAGCCGTCACGGACAAAAAAGGCACCACTGATGCAGCAAAAGCCTACTTGGACTATTTGTGGAGCGAGCCGGCCCAGCAATTGGCTGCTGATTTATATCTGCGTCCAAGCGTACAAAGCGTACTCGATAAAAACAGTGACAAACTGCCACCAGTTGAGACTTTCCGTCCAAATGATGCTTTTGGCTCATGGGATGAGATCATGAGCACTTACTTTAGTGACAATGGCGTCTTTGATCAATTAGCGATCAATGCACCGCAGTAAACAGTAAGCACTGCATTAAACAATAAGCAGCGCAGTACCTAGAGCGTTACTCTAGCGCAAGAGAAGCCGTGGTAAACAAAAAAGGACATGGTCATCTACACCATGTCCTTTATACCGTAAGCTCAGCTGACCTAGCATCATCATCATTAAGTAGATTGCTCAATATTTTGTTACGTACCATTCGTTAGGCAATAGGACATCACTATGAGTGCAACCGCTTCATCCGCCCACAAAGCCCCTGCCAAAAAAGGCTGGCTGACCCGTATGCGTCAGCGCAACGTGCTGCCAGGGTTTGGGCTGAGCATGGGTATCACGGTTTTTAGCTTATCGCTACTGGTGGTACTGCCGTTTGCCATGATGGCCTATACCACGACGCAAATGGGCTGGACGGGATTTTGGCAGGCCATCAGCCAACCACAGGTGACGTCTGCGATCAAGCTGAGCTTATGGATGGCGTTTGCAGCGATGCTGACCAATATGGTGTTTGGTACCTTGGTCGCTTGGGTACTGGTGCGTTATGAGTTTTGGGGCAAATCCTTAATCAATGCCTTGGTGGATCTGCCGTTTGCACTACCGACGGCGGTGACGGGTATCTCGCTTGCTACCCTGTATGCGCCCAACGGCCTAATCGGTCAATGGTTTGCCAAGTTTGATATTCAAGTGGCCTTTACGCCTTTAGGTATTTGGCTGGCTTTGGTGGTGGTGAGCTTTCCGTTCATCGTGCGGGCGGTGCAGCCAGTACTCGCTGAGCTGTCGGTTGAGTTTGAAGAGGCGGCGGCGGTACTGGGCGCCAATCGCTTGACCACGTTTCGCAAAGTGATCTTGCCTGAGATGATGCCAGCCTTACTGATGGGGGCTGGGATGATGTTTGCCCGTGCGACAGGTGAGTACGGCTCGGTGATTTTTATCGCCGGCAACATCCCGATGGAAACTGAGATTTTGCCGCTGATTATCATCAGTAAGCTCGAGCAGTTCGATGTTGGGGGCGCATCAGCCGTGGCACTATTTATGTTGTTGATTTCGTTTACCATCTTATTGACCATCAATATCGTACAGTGGAAACTGTCTCGCCGCGTAGGAGCTCGCTGATATGCAGATATCCAATAGCTATGATTACCAAAGCAACCCTGCGACCAAAGACACGCCGTGGATACGTCGCACCTTTATCACCATTGCTGTGCTGTTTATGGTGGTGATGCTGGTCGTGCCGCTACTTGCGGTGTTTTATGAAGCCTTTAAAAACGGCTGGCAGCTGTATATTGCTTCCTTGGTCGATCCTGAGGCCTTACAAGCGATTAAGCTGACCTTGATCACTGCGGGCATCGTGTTACCGATCAATATGGTGATGGGAATTGCGATTGCTTGGCTGGTGACACGTTATCAGTTTAAAGGTAAGCAGCTGGTCACCACCTTGCTTGATTTACCATTTTCGGTATCGCCTGTGGTCGCAGGCCTCATGTTTGTGTTGTTATTTGGTCTCAACTCTACTGTGGGCGGCTGGCTTGAGAGTATGGGTTTTCAGGTGATATATGCGGTGCCAGGTATTGTGTTAGCGACATTATTTGTCACCTTCCCATTTGTGGCACGTGAGCTGATACCGCTGATGCAGACGCAAGGCGATAGTGAGGAGCAAGCGGCGCTGACATTGGGCGCGAGTGGTTGGCAGACTTTTTGGCATGTGACGCTGCCCAATATCAAATGGGCGCTGCTTTATGGTTTGATTTTGACCAATGCCCGAGCGATGGGCGAGTTTGGAGCAGTCAGTGTAGTGTCCGGTCATATTCGCGGTGAGACCAATACCATGCCACTACTGGTCGAGATTGCTTATAACGATTATAACTTTACCGCTGCTTTTGCGCTATCAAGCCTGCTTGCGGCACTAGCACTGGTGACACTACTGATTCAGCAGGTCATGACCAAATTACAAGCGCGTAAATTTGCCAAGTCGGCACGGATTGAAAACATTCCTAAGCTTGAAGTTGGTACTACAGTGGACTTAAGCGAGGCTGGCACGACCGATCACAACAAAACGGACCGTACAGACGATACGGGTAGTGGTCTAAAAAGAGCCATGTCCAATAACCGTTAATGCCTGTGTCTAAGCGATAGCCTCAGTTTTGGGGTGATGACCATCACACAATATAGAATAAGAGAATGACATATATGAGTATCGAGATAAGAGGCGTTAATAAAACCTTTGGTGACTTTACTGCCTTAGACAATATCAATATCACTGTACCGACTGGCAAACTAACCACTTTGCTTGGGCCGTCAGGCTGCGGTAAGACCACCTTGCTACGCATCATCGCCGGTCTTGAGTATGCAGATTCAGGGCAGATATTATTTGACGACTTGGATGTGACCAACACCCCAGTACAAAAGCGTCATATCGGCTTTATGTTTCAGCACTATGCATTGTTTCGCCATAAAAACATCGCTGATAATGTGGCATTTGGCCTGACGTTATTACCAAAAAACAAGCGTCCTAGCAAAGCCGATATCAATAAGCGTGTAAATGAGCTATTAGAGTTGGTGCAGTTGCCCCAAGTAGCCAACGCCTATCCGCATCAGCTCTCTGGTGGACAGCGTCAGCGTATAGCACTGGCACGTGCCTTGGCAGTCAAGCCCAAGTTATTATTGCTTGATGAACCATTTGGCGCACTCGATGCCAAGGTACGTAAAGAGCTGCGCACGTGGCTAAAAAACATCCACCACGAGCTGGGTATCACCAGCATCATGGTCACTCATGACCAAGAAGAGGCAAGGGCGGTGTCTGATGAGATCGTGGTGATGAACCAAGGACGAGTAGAGCAGGTAGGTACCTCAGAGGCGCTGATACACCAACCGGCCAATGCTTTTGTCAGCGATTTTTTAGATTTGGCTTAATTGGATACAGCGAACACGCCAATGCCTGAACACCGGTTGGTGCATAAGCTATACAACGCCATAAAAAGGACCTATAACTTATCATAGGTCTTTTTTATGCCATAACGTACAGTCTTAAACTTACATCTCTTCAGCGAGGTGCTTGTAGTCTAAAGCATGATAAGTGGTTTCTAGGATACTCAAACACCACTCAGGTAGATTGTCTGCCATTTCGTACCACATCCATGTGCCATCACGTACACAATTGAGAATTCCAAGTTTTCTGAGGTGATTCAGATGGCGAGATATGGTTGGCTGCGGCTGATCGAGAATTTCGACCAGTTCACCCACACAGCGAGCCTCTTTTTGAAAGAGGATGTGAAATAGTTTAAGACGCGTCGGGTCAGAGAGTACTTTAAATAAATCCAGTGGTTCTATGGTGATATTGTTAGACATAAGACTTTCCATATAGTGATGAGGTCTGATAAAACCTCTATGACTAGTGAGCCCTCATTTGCGATTAGATGACTTTACACCATCATAAATAAGACAGGAGAAAAGGTTTCACAAATATAGTGACTGATCTTTAGCAAATAAAGAGGGTTGAATCTATATATGCATAGCAATAAATATACCAACTTTAATGTCTTTAGTAATATTTATTTAAATGATTTTATATAATAAATAACCATTTGTCTGCATAATAGCACCTTTTGTCTCATCTAGAAAAGTCTATTACATTAAACCACTGTAAGATTTAGTATTCGCTTACATGAATACAAAAATATTAACATTTTATTGAGTGGTCTATCGCAGACAAATAACGGTTAAAAGTTATTGCAAATAATAATAGTTATCGTTATCATGAATATATCAATGATTGACATGATACTTTTAACAGCGTAATTGATCGTCTGATAGGCGGCTTTGTCATGTTTATGATCATAAATACTGTCCCATCTTACGGAGTGAGACTATGCATGTATGTATCTGCAATAATGTAAATGATAAACAAATCAAGACAGCGATTGCCTCAGGTGTTGACACCCTAGAGGGGTTAAAACAAACGCTTGATGTGGCCACATGCTGCGGCTGCTGCGAGCCAATGGTCAATGATTACCTAGATGAGCACCACGCCAAAATTGATGCACTGGCGTATGCAGTATAAAGACCGTTAGCTTAGATGCTCTAGATATTGGCTGATTGTGACTTTCAATTGGCCTTTTTTAGTGGGTTTTGGTGCATAACGTCACAAACTGGAGCATCTCAATATGCTACTATGTCTATCTTAGGGCATAAGATGCCTCATCGACTCTAATCGTTACGGATTAGTTTGCCAATAGCATATTATTGGTATGCAACTTTTCAATACCAATGACAAAATAAGCATAGGAGTATAACTAATGACAGGCAGTCAGAAGGTTCTAGATTATTTAAATTTTCTGTTAGGTGGAGAGCTTGCGGCTCGTGACCAGTATTTTATTCATTCAGAGATGTATGCTGAGTGGCATTACGGCAAGTTATTTGATCGTATCAATCATGAGATGGAAGACGAGACCTTGCATGCTCAGGCTATTATTCGCCGTATTTTGATGCTCGGCGGCACGCCTAAGATGAGTGTCAATGACATCAAGGTCGGGAGCAGTGTTCCTGAAATGCTGCAATTTGATTTGGATTTAGAGTATCAGGTACAGCAAGATTTAAAAGAGGGAATTGCGCTTTGTGAAGAAGAGCACGACTATGTCACCCGTGACATACTGGTCGAACAGCTCAAAGACACTGAAGAGGATCATGCGCATTGGCTTGAGCAACAACTGCGCCTTATCGATATGATTGGCCTGCCCAATTATCTGCAAAGCCAAATGGGTGAAATCAGCCCAAATCTTGCTTAAGGTGATATACGATAGAATCACCTTAAGCGAAAAGTAACATATTAATATTTGGCTAAAATAACCAGAGATAAGGAGAGAGGTCATGAAAGGAGATAAAGAGGTTATCGCAGCATTAAATAAAGTACTGGGCCAGTCGCTGATTGCGATCAACCAGTATTTTTTGCATGCTCGTATCGCTCGTCATTGGGGTTTAGAAGTACTTAATGACTCACTGTATAAGCAGTCTATTGCTGAGATGAAATGGTCTGATGATCTGATTGCCCGTATTTTATTGTTAGGTGGTCTACCAAACCTACAAGAGCTGGGTAAAGTGTTGGTGGGCGAGGATGTGCCAGAGGTCATTGACTGTAATCTGCGTCTAGAAAAACAAAAATTTGCTATCATTACTGACGCCATTACTTTGTGTGAGAGCAAACGTGATTACGTGTCTCGTCAGTTGCTCACCACCTTAAAAGACGGCAATGAAGAGTATCAAGACTGGCTTGAGACTCAAGAAGACCTGATCGCAAGCATTGGGATAGAGCGTTATACCCAATCACAAATAAATGATGATACCCCTTAAGATAGAGATGGGGGCAATCAGCCATTTTTGGTGACTTAGATGAGCATGCCAGCCTATGTTTGGGTTTATATCCAAAAACAGGCTGGCATGTCTGTTTTTATGGTGAGGTTTTATCATCAAGGTGTCTTGGATTAATATAAGCCTCGACCATCTTCAGGTTTTAGGCGCAAGAAATACAGTCCTGAGAGGATGGTTAAGATACCAAGCACCCAGTAAGTGGTTTGAAACGCCGCTAAAGTATCAAGCTCAAAACGCTCTCGCAGTAAGTTAAGGACAGCGGCACCAAAGGCGATACCAAAGCTGATAGCCAGCTGTTGGTTGACCGCCATCAGACTATTGCCACTACTGGTTTGGGTGCCTTCTAAATCACCAATAGTAATCGTATTCATAGCGCTAAACTGCATGGAGTTACAAGCGCCCATGACTACTAGCAAAGGGATAAACCATAGCCAGTTGCTAGGATCATTAAACTGGGCCAATAAGATGATTAGTATACCAATCAGCGACGTATTGAGTACCAACACTTTACGATAGCTAAAACGCTGGATAATTTTACTGACCCAAGGCTTGATACCGATAGCCCCTATAGCGATAGGAGCGAGCAGCCATCCGGCTTTGGAAGGTGAATACTCAAACACCACTTGTAGTAATAATGGCAATAAAAAAGGCACAGCGCTAATACCTAGGCGAGTAAATAAATTGCCGGTGATGCCGATACGAAAAGTACGGATATTAAATAAGCTTAACGGAAAAAGCGGCGTGGTTTTGCGCTTGGCATGTACCACATAGGCGCTCAACAAAACGCTAGCAGCTATCGCCAGTATCAGCCCATACAGACCACGCCCAACCTGTGAGCCCAGCTCAACAGCGAGAGTAAAGCCGCAAGCTGCCGCCGCAAACAGTCCAAAGCCTAGCCAATCTAAGCGCTTGGTGTCTTCAAACAACGCAGGTACCAGGGTTTTTCCCATAAAGTAGCCCAGTATGCCCATCGGAATATTGATTAAAAATATCCAGTGCCAGCTGGTGTATTGGACGATATAGCCACCCAGTACTGGCCCTACGAGCGGCGCGACCAAGGCTGGAATAACGGCAAAGTTCATTACAGTCAGTAGCTGATTGCGTGGATAAGACTTGACCAGTATGAGGCGAGCAACAGGTGTCATCATGGCACCGCCGATGCCTTGTATCACCCGTGAACCTATCAAAAAGTCTAAAGTCGGTGAGGCGGCACAAAGCAAAGAGCCGACAGAAAATATCACGATTGCGGTCAAAAAAATGCGGCGTGTGCCATACTTGTCCGCCAAAAAGCCACTGATCGGTATAAAGATGGCCAACGTCAGGGCATAACTGATCACCGCCCATTGCATTTTTAGCGGCGACTCACCAAGTGCTTGCGCCATTTGCGGTAGTGAGGTGTTTAAAATAGTGGCATCTAATATTTGCATAAAAAGAGCCACGGCCAGTACATAGGGGAGATATTTACTTTGCGTGTCTGTGAGCGTCACCATATGTACATCACCATAAAGCAGATAGAAACTGCCGAGAACGTTACGTTCTGCTGCGCAATTAAAAAACGTCAATCATAACGTGATTCACTTAGATTAGAAACCACTACATTAATTACATGAGGGACTTTGAGAAAGGAACAACTCTTCATTATAGTAAGACCATAAGAGACATCTAAGAATGATGCGACTCTTGGATAGAAAATGACCGCTTCAATATAAAACTATCAGCCTAAACGGTCAAACATTCAACACCCCCTAAAATAACCCCTAAAATAACAAAGGATCATTTATGAGTACCCCCAACACGCCAGACAATAACCACCAAACCACCTATACACCGCCGAAGGTATGGAGCAATGACAAAGAAAACGGCGGCAAGTTTGCCAGTACCAATAGCCCGACTGCCGGTGCTCGTCATGAGCAATCCCTCCCTGTAGGAGATGCGCCGCTTCAGCTGTACTCACTTAACACCCCAAATGGCATAAAAATAAACATCCTGTTAGAGGAGTTGGCTGAGCTTGGTCTCCAAGGTGCCAAGTACGATGCCTATAAGATTGATATCTCTGAGGGCGATCAGTTTGGGTCAGACTTTGTAGCGATCAATCCCAATTCAAAGATTCCAGCATTGGTGGATTATACCGATAAGTCTGCGCCGATAAGTATCTTTGAGTCTGGCGCAATTGCATTATACCTTGCCGAAAAGTTTGAAAAATTTGTACCGTTAGAGCAAGGGCGGGCACGGGCTGAATGCTTGTCTTGGTTGATGTGGCAAATGGGCAGTGCGCCTTATTTGGGTGGCGGCTTTGGGCATTTTTACGCCTATGCTCCAGAGCCGATGGAATACCCCATCAATCGCTTCACCATGGAAACCAAACGTCAGCTTGATGTTTTGGACAGACACCTAGCAAGCAACGACTACCTGTGTGGCAATGGTGACAGTGCCTATAATATTGCTGATATGGTCATTTGGGCTTGGTATGGTCGACTCGTACTTGGTGAGTTGTATGATGCGGCTGAGTTTTTACAAGTGGATGATTATACTCATGTGCAACGTTGGGCAAAAAATATCGCCAATAGAGCAGCGGTAAAAAGAGCCTTAACGCTAGAGTTGTCACCTATTAGCTAGATCAGCCTTTGCGACGGTTTATTTCAAACAATCGTCGATGGTGTGAATCGATACAAGACCAGTAGGCAAGCTGCTTATTGGTCTTGTTGGCCTTTATAGGATCAGATAGCTATACAGTATTCGACTAAAGTTGTTTGATTATATGTTTACACAATGATACATTATCATAATGTATTGAATATCAATAGGTTGGCCTGTTGGTTTTTATATTGACGCTGTGAGACAAAATAAATTAATGAATAATATCATCCCTACTAGCGCCTTAAAATACGGCCTGATACTGCCAGTAATCATGGCCAGCACCGCTTTTAGTACAATGAGCAATGCGGCTATGCCTGCTGTAGAAATGACCCATCATGATTGGCAGGTCGTCTGTGACAATACACGCACTTGTCGGCTGGCAGGTTACCAATCTGTAGATGAGAGTACGTTGCCCGTATCGGTGCTTTTTACCCGCCGTGCTGGTAATAACGCTAGTGTCACTGGCCGTGTCAAAATAGGCACTGCTAAGCAAAGCTCAACCAAGGCACTGTTGCAATTGGGCAGACGCCATCGTATCTCGCTGGTCATCGATGGTAAAAACCTGGGAGAAACCAAGCCTTTTTTGACAGCAGCGGGAGATGCCGAGCTGACAGCCGCTCAAGTCGCAGCACTGCTTGATGCGCTAAAAAAGCCAAGCAAAGTCGAATTTGTACTGCGTAACACTCGCTGGCAGTTGTCCGATAAAGGGGCAGCGGCCGTGATGTTAAAAGCTGATGAGGTGCAAGGACGAGTAGGGACACCAAGTGCTTTTATAAAAAGTGCTTTTATAAAAAAAAGTGCCCCAACCAAGTCTAATAACAGCGTGTTACCAGCAAAGCCATCGCCACAATTGCAGCTGGTCATTCCAAATGCCGGCACATCAGCCCGTAATAAAAAATTCAGTCTACAAGCCTCACAGCTTACTGAACTGGTGAAGGGCACTATACAAGACATGCAGGACTCTTGCCCAAAACTAACCGATGGCTCACCTTGGCGCACCAATCGCCTAAACGCCACCCAAGTTCTGATTCAACACAGCTGCTGGCTCAGCGCCTACAATTCAGGAACAGGCATGTGGGTGATCAATGACCGCTCACCATATGACCCAGTGCTAGTAACCACCAATGCCACAGAGTATGCGGCAGGCAAGATAAGCTCAATCCAAAAAGGCCGAGGGCTTGGTGACTGCTTGTCTAGAAAAGACTGGGTTTGGACAGGCCAGCGCTTTGTAAAAAGCTATGAGGGCACCACGGGGCTTTGTCGTATGGTGGAGATTGGCGGCGCTTGGCAGCTGCCTACCTTTGTATCAGAAGTCAAAAGCATATAAGCTATTAATCGCCACCATCGTCAGGGTTGCTTGTCAGGATAAAAAAAGCCCTTGATATTGATATAATTAACCCGCTTTATAAGTGGTTTTGGCGATGGTTGAAAATAAAACGATAAACATGGATTTACTGTGCTATAATACGTCCCCCACGTTAGCAGTGACTCACGTGGATTATGAGATTGATAACATCGCCTGCGATTTTGGGTCTAGGATGACCGTAAGTAATTGTTGCCGATGATTTTGTGTACTTAAATAACACGTCATTAATGTCGTTATTTTTGACTCATACCTTATCTACTAGCTTATTGGACTAGATTGGTTGTTGTTTGCCTTTATCTGCTTTGGACAAAGCGTTGATAATTGGTTTAATAACAAGCAAGGATAAGACACTCGGCACTACCACCAAAATACGTCAGACAACATATCTACCTTAAATAAAAGCCAGAGCGTTAATGCGCTTGGCTTATAATCGTTGATGATTTATATCGTGCGATTATTATATGATTAAGGGGGATGCGATGAACGGTTATCAGTGGTAGGCATCAAGTTTGCTGAATGTGCAGCAACTTATACTTACCAAGGATACTCATGACTGACATCTTGTCTACTATCGCCGCTGAAAACGGCATCATCGAAAACGCAAACACCGAAAGCAACAGCACTGACTCTCAAGCGGCGACTACTGACGCAGCTGAAGAAAACCAAGTCACTTTTAAAGACCTCAATATCGCCAAGCCTATTCTTAGCGCTCTAGACCGTGTTGGTTATAGCAACCCAACGCCTATCCAAGCACAAGCCATTCCTTTTGCTCTGCAAGGCCGTGACCTTTTATTATCAGCGCAAACCGGTAGTGGTAAAACGGCTGCATTTGTTATTCCAGTACTCGACCGTCTAAGCCGTGCGACCAGTTTTGATAAACTAACCAAAGCGCTTATCCTCACGCCAACTCGTGAGCTTGCTCAGCAAGTACATGACAGCGTGCGCACGTACTCTAAAGACATGCGTGGTATTTTTTGTGTGCCATTGGTCGGCGGTGCACCTTACAACGGTCAAATCACTGCTCTACGTAAAGGCGTACAAGTCATCGTGGCCACGCCAGGCCGTCTACTTGACCATATCAAAGCTGGCCGTGTCGATCTGTCGCACCTAGAAGTGTTGGTGCTTGATGAAGCAGACCGTATGCTCGACATGGGCTTTGCTGATGACATCAATGACATCTTAAAAGCGGCGCCAACAGATCGTCAAACCATCATGTGTTCAGCCACTTGGGACGGCCCTGTCGGCAAGATCGCAGCCAGCTTTACCAAAAACCCTGAGCGTGTCTCTATCAAAGTTGAGTCAGCTCATATCGAAGAAAAAGTGTATTACTGTGATGACTTTGACCACAAAAACAGATTGCTTGACAAGATTGTTTGTCAGCAAGAAATGGATCAAATCATCATCTTTGCGGCGACCAAGCGCAGCACCGAAAAACTTGCAAAGCAGCTACAAGAAGCTGGTCATAGAGCGAGCTTTTTACATGGCGACTTGCCACAAAGCAAGCGTAACCGTATCGTGCAAGACTTACGTAAGGGCAAATGTAAAATCCTAGTCGCCACTGACGTCGCTGCCCGTGGTCTTGATGTACCAGCCATCTCGCACGTGATTAACTACGACTTACCACGTCAAACCGAAGACTACGTCCACCGTATTGGCCGCTGTGGCCGTGCGGGTCGTACTGGTATTGCTATCAGCTTATGCAGTATGGACGATCGCCCACAACTAAACGCTATCAACCGCTATTTAGATCGTAAGATGGAAGTCTGTGTCATCGAAGGTATGGAGCCAAAGAAAACCTACGTACCAAGTGAGAACAAGGGTAAGGGACGTGGTCGTGGCCGCGGACGCTCAGGTGGTGGTCAAGGCCGTGGACGTTCAAACGATCGTAGAGCGACGGGTCAACGTGCCAGCAATGACAGTGGCTATCAAGGCCAAGGGGCAGGCAAGTCACGTGACTCATCAGGCAAGCCAAAAGATCGTTTTGGTGGTAAACCATATCAAGGCAAACGCAGTGGCCCAAGCCGTGGTGATGGCACTAGCGCCCCACGAGGTGACCGTGCTGCGACAGGTCGTGGTCGTCCAAGTGGTAGCCAAGGTCGCCCAGCAAATCGCTCAGATCGCCGTGGCGGCCGTCCAACAGGTGGTAGCCGAGGCAAAAACTCATAAGACTACCCTATGTTGTGACTAAATCAGTCGTATAAAAACAGCAGCAAAAGCCAGATACTTTGAGTATCTGGCTTTTTTGTGCATACTCATTTTATGCTATGGTCAAGAAATTTTAAAACCGCTATAAGCAGCGGCGCTGGGTTAGGGCTAGTAGAATAAAGCAATACTTGCTTGCGTGACTTTTTTGCCTTGTCTATACTGAGCTACTTTATAATTTGCTACGATCGGAGCTTATAGATGCCCGCCACCTCAAGTTTAGCAATCGATAGCCTGCCGTTAGCCTTTGGTATTATCATGGCCATTATCGGTTTGGTGTTTTATACCCAAGGATTGCCCGGTAAGTTTTGGCGGCGTTTTTATGCCGTACTGCCTGGCATTGTCCTATGCTGCTTTATACCTGCAACGCTTAACAGCTTAGGGGTGTTTGCAGACGGTGTGGGCTCGCAGATTTATGGCTTTACTGCCACGTATCTATTGCCAGCCAGCTTGCTACTGATGACCCTGTCGATGGATGTGCCCAAGATATTGGGGTTGGGCTGGAAAGCCATTGCCATGTTTTTTGCCGCCAGTATCGCCATTATCATCAGTGGTCCGATCAGCTTAGGTATCGCCAAATGGGTGTCGCCCAGTATGTTTAGCGATGACACCTTATGGCGTGGGTTTTCGGCCGTGGCGGGCAGCTGGATTGGTGGTGCGGCCAACCAAGCGGCAATGAAGGAGCTGTTTGGGGTCAGTGATGACTTGTTTGGCATGATGATCCTGGTCGATACCACCAACGCCTCGCTATGGCTGCTCGCGATACTTATCATGGCCAAACACAGTGATAAAATTGATAAATTGTTAAAAGCTGATAGTAGCAGTATCGACAAAGTTATCACCGCCGTTGAGAGCTATGAGCGCCACCATGCACGGCCTGCGACTTTAAATGACCTCATGGTGATGTTTGGTTTATGCTTTGCCATGGTAGGCGTGGCGCACTTTTTGGGCGGGCAAATTGCAGGGTTTTTTGCGCCTTATAGCTGGGCGGTGCAGTACAGCTTTGCCAGTAGCTTCTTTTGGATGGTGGTCATCATTACCATCATAGGGGTGATCTTCTCTTTTACCAAAATTCGCCGGCTTGATCATGTAGGCGCCTCCAAAATCGGTACGGTATTTATTTTTGTACTGATTGCGGCCATTGGCATGCAAATCAATCTAGCCGGTATTGTCTCGCAGTGGCGACTGCTCCTTATCGGCCTGCTATGGATGAGTATTCACGTCGTCATTATCTTTGCTGTCGCAAGGCTCATTCGTGCGCCGTTTTTCTTTTTGGCCGTGGGCTCTAATGCCAATACGGGCGGCGCGTCCTCAGCCCCGATTGTCGCTACCGCCTTTCATCCATCACTCGCACCAGTTGGGGTGTTTTTGGGTATTCTTGGCTATGCAGTCGGTACCTTTGGCGGCTATATCAGTACGCAAATGATGCGGCTGGTGGTGGGCTAAGGTTAAAAATTCCTCTGAGCTGTCAATCTCAATTGAAAAGAGCGTGCTAAGATATTTTCTTAGCACGCTCTTTTTATGTCATTTAAGTATAAAGTTATCGTTTTGTCTTTCTATGCTATGAATACGTAAGCCTAGCTCTAGCCTACAGCCAAGGTGTGTTAACCTCTTGTGAATCAAGTCTTATAATAATAATGAGTTAAGAGGAAAGACTGCGGTATGGCCAAGTACAATAACACAATCTCGCGCGACCCTTATAGCCCTCCCAATCATCAACGAAGCAAGCAACCAAACAGCCACGTGCAAGTCCGAGGCGCGCGCGTTCATAACCTCAAGAATATCGATGTCGATTTGCCGCGTGATGCGCTGGTGGTGTTTACTGGGATATCAGGCTCAGGGAAGTCGTCACTGGCGTTTGGTACTTTGTTTGCTGAGTCGCAGCGGCGCTATTTAGATTCGGTAGCGCCTTATGCTCGCCGTCTGATCGATCAAGTGGAGGAGCCTGATGTCGATGCGATAGAAGGCTTGCCACCAGCGGTCGCTTTGCAGCAGCAGCGCGGAACGCCTTCAGTGCGCTCATCGGTGGCAAGCGTCACCACCATCTCTAACGCCCTACGGATGCTGTATTCGCGGGCAGGGGAGTATCCGGCCGGTCAAGATATGCTCTATGCCGATGCCTTCTCGCCCAATACGCCAGAGGGGGCATGCCCGATGTGCTCGGGTATTGGCCGAGTGTTTGATGTGACCGAAGAGTTGATGGTGCCTGATGGTAGCAAGTCCATTCGTGAGCGGGCGATTGCGTCGTGGCCCGGCGCATGGCAAGGACAAAACCTGAGCCGTATATTGACCACGCTTGGCTATGATATCGATACGCCGTGGCACAAATTGCCCAAAAAGTCTCGCGATTGGATCTTATATACTGATGAGACGCCAACGGTGCCCGTCTACCCTGAATACAACCTTGAGCAAACGCGTGCTGCGATTGAAAAAGGTGAAAAGCCCAACTATATGGGCACATATATCAGCGCAAAAAACTTTATCTTAAATGCCTTTACCACCACGCAAAGTCCACGGGTCAAGAAGCGTGTCTCACAGTTTATGCAAATCTCCGTATGCCCAGAGTGCCACGGTAAAAAACTCAAAAAAGAATCGCTATCGGTGACGTTTGCGGGGCTAGATATAGGCGAGCTATCGCAACTTACCCTAACCGATTTGGCGCTTGCGCTGCAAAAAACAGCACATACAAAAATCAAAGATGATACCCCCAACCGTGAAAAAGCCATCGTCGCACAGCGTATTGCTAGCGATATATTAGCGCGTGTTGAGGCATTGACAAGACTGGGCTTGGGTTACTTGTCGCTTGAGCGCACCACGCCGACATTGTCGCCAGGGGAGTTGCAGCGTCTTAGATTAGCCACACAAATACGCTCGCAGCTGTTTGGGGTGGTGTATGTGCTTGATGAGCCCTCCGCTGGTCTGCATCCCGCTGACACGCAAGCACTGCTGGGCGCATTGGATGAGCTCATCGCCGCTGGCAATTCAGTGCTTGTCGTCGAGCATGATGTGAGCGTCATTCGTCATGCCGATTGGGTGGTCGATGTCGGGCCGCAGGCGGGCACGCATGGCGGCGAGATTGTCTATAGCGGCCCTGTAGAGGGTTTGCGTCAGGTCACTGAATCAACAACCGCACAATATCTTTTTACCGATAAAGAGACGGCGCACAAACAACCGCTTAGAAAACCTAGCGCTTGGTTACAGCTTGCTGATATAGAGCGCAATAATATCCAAGGGTTAAGTATTGCGTTTCCGCTAGGGGTGATGACCTGTGTGACAGGCGTATCGGGATCAGGAAAATCAAGTTTGGTCAGTCAGGCGCTAGTTGAGTTAGTCAATGAAGCCTTAGGGAAAGAAGTGGTTACCCAAGCTGCAACTGATGAAGCGGATTTGTTAGATCAGGAGATCGAGATGGTCATTAAAGGCCAAATCATTGCTGGCATGGACAAGGTCAGCCGCCTTATTGATATCAATCAAAAAGCCATTGGCCGTACGCCACGCTCAAACCTTGCCACCTATACAGGGCTGTTTGACGATGTCCGTAAATTATTTGCGGCAACGGCAGAGGCCAAAGCGCGCGGTTATGATGCAGGCCGTTTTTCATTTAACACACCAAAGGGTCGTTGCCCCAACTGTGAAGGGCTGGGGTTTGTTAGTGTCGAGCTGCTATTTTTGCCGAGTGTTTATGCGCCTTGCCAAGTTTGTCACGGTCAGCGCTATGACAATGACACGCTGGCGATTACTTACCGAGATAAAAACATCGCTGAAGTGCTGGATCTCACGGTAGAATCTGCTTATGCGTTTTTTGATGGAGAAGCCTCGATATTACCTGCTTTAGATGCTCTCTTGCAAGTTGGTCTTGGCTACTTGCGGCTGGGGCAGCCAGCGACTGAACTGTCGGGCGGCGAGGCGCAGCGTATCAAGCTTGCCACCGAGCTACAACGTACCCAGCGTGGCGATACGCTTTATATCCTTGATGAGCCGACCACTGGCCTACATCCTGCCGATGTGTCGATGCTGATGGCGCAATTGGAGGCGCTCGTCGAGGCGGGCAATACCGTCATTATGGTTGAGCACGATATGCAAGTGGCCAGCAATAGCGACTGGATTATCGATATTGGCCCAGGGGCAGGGGATGCAGGCGGGCAAGTCGTTGCTCAAGGCACACCTAGGGATGTGGCAACATCAAAGACCAGCAACACTGCGCCATTTTTATTAAGGTAATGTTAGGGCGTGTTGTCATCATTGCACATCGTTTAACGTTAAGGAACAACCATGTTTAGCATGATAAAAGACTGGCGTGAGCAGCGCATATTAGATAATAGTGAATTTACCACGGCTGATTGGCGGCAAGCTGCCAAGCGCATTGTCATACTCGACAGACTTAGCGAGGAGGATTTGACTCGTCTGTTTGAGCTGGCGACGTTATTCTTAGATGAAAAGTCGATTACCGGTGCGCAGGGCTTTGAGATTACCGATAAAGTCAGACTGTCTATTGCCTTGCAAGCCTGCCTACCGATTCTAAATCTAGGACTTGAATGGTACAAAGGCTGGTCGTCTATTATCATCTATCCTGGTTCATACAAAAGCCAGGCTAAAACGGTCGATGAGTTTGGTATTGTCCATGAGGGCAGTCAACATCGTAGCGGAGAGGCATGGCTGCGTGGGCCTGTGATACTGTCATGGAAGGATGCCAAACACTCAGGAGAGCGTGACGGTCATAATGTCGTCATTCATGAGTTTGTGCATAAGCTCGATATGTTGAATGGTAGCGCCAACGGATTTCCGCCCATGCACCCCGATATGGATCCGGCGCGCTGGACGGAAATTATGAGCCGTGACTTTGAAGACTTTCAAAAGCATCGCAAGTCAGGACTGGATCGTTATGGTGCGACCAATCCAGCGGAGTTTTTTGCGGTGCTTAGCGAGGTGTTTTTTGAGACCCCGCAAAAGCTAATCGACGCTTATCCTGATATTTATGACATTATGGTGAAGTTTTTTCAGCAAACGCCATTGTAATCACAGTAATTCGAATCGACTATCGTAATAGTAAATAAAAAAGGCAGTGCATCACACACGATGCACTGCTTTTTTTATTTTAGCTTTTTTTATTGTTTTAAACTCAATGCTGGCAGGCATAAGAAGCAAACAAATTTAGGGTTTTATAGACACAGTTGTGCACTCACAGTCAAAAACCCTGCACTGTCAGCCAATCTATTTGCTAAAAACCCCGCTATAGTAAAAAAGCTTAGTCATTAGGATAGATGACAGCCAGACAAAGAATGAGGTTTTTTTCAGTGTTATAGGCCAAATTGGCCGTGCACAGCCGTTCATCTCTTTTATTACTTATCAGACAGGGAGTCTCACATGAGCCACGCTCACACTTCAATTGATCCTATTACCTTGTCCGTCGTACGTGGTGCCTTAGAGACGGCACAGCGTGAGATGACAACCACCTTAGAAAAAACCGCCCGCTCCAGTGTCTTTAACTTAGCTCACGATTACAGCAATGCGTTGTTTGATCATCTGCCTGAGATGATTTTGCAGGGGCAGGATATTCCTATTCATCTAGGCTCGCTTATGCCCGCCATGAAAGCCGTTGCCGAGTATTATGGTGATGACATCCACGAAGGCGATGTCATTTATCACAACGATCCGGTGATGATGGGCAGTCATATTTTAGACTGCTGTATGTACAAGCCGGTATTTTATCAAGGCGAGTTGGTGTTTTGGACGGTGTGTAAAGGTCACGTCACGGATATCGGCGGCCCAGTGCCTGCAGGCTACAACCCAGATGCCAAGGAAATCTATGCTGAAGGCTTACGTATCCCACCCATCAAAATCTGGGAAAAGGGCGTCAAACGTCATGATGTCATCAATTTAATTCACAGCAATATGCGCTCTCGCCGCAACCAAGAAGGCGATCTCAATGCCCAGTTTGGCGCTTGTGCGGTCGGTGAGCGTAACATGATTGCGCTGTTAGACAAGTATGGCGTAGAGACCGTACGGGCGGCGATTGAAGAGCTAAAAAACATGGCTGATACCCATATGCGCTCATTGATCTCCTCTATCCCAGATGGTCAGTATCATGGCGAAGCGGTATTGGAAGATTCAGGACATGGCTTGGGCGACTTGACCATCAGTGCTGATATTGAGATTACAGACAGCGATGTACATATTAAGATTACCAGCCCGCCGCAAGTGCCTTACTTTATTAACTCTTACGCAGGCAACTCGATGTCTGGTGTGCTGCTGGGGCTGATGATGTTTGCGCAAGTAGATCCGCCGTACAACGAAGGGTTGTACCGCTGTGTCACGGTGGACTTGGGCGAGCATGGCACGCTGTGTAATGCCAAAGAGCCAGCCCCACATGTCAACTGTACCACCACGCCGATGGAAACCTTGACCGATGCGGTGCGTATGGCATTTGAGGATGCTGCCCCAGATCGGGTGATTGCTTCTTGGGGTCATGCCTCTGGCATCAATATCTCAGGTATCGACCCAAAGACGGGCGAGCAGTATGTGACCATGATTCTGGCGTCGATCATCTCTGGTGCGGGTGCTACTCAGCAAATGGATGGATGGCATGCTTGTGGCCCCTTGTGCTGTTTCGGTGCGTTAAGCTCAGGTGATATCGAACTACTCGAGTACCAGTATCCGATCTTGATCCATAAATATGGTCTGGCAGAAGACAGTGGCGGCGCAGGCGAGTATCGCGGCGGCTGTGGTACGGTATGGGAAGTTGAGCCATTGGGTCATGAGATGACAGTGGTGGCATTCGGTGAAGGCCGTGAGCATCCGACGATGGGTGCGGCAGGCGCTGAGCAAATCTCACCTGAGCTAAAGGTGGGACGCTTGGAGATTATCCATAAAGATGGCGTCACGGACTTGTATAAACAAAACACTGTAAAAGAGATAACACCTGGGCAGCGTGCCCGAAACACCAACCCTGGCGGTGGTGGCTACGGTAGCTCGTTTGTTCGACCTATCCCAGCCGTACTAAAAGATGTACAAGAAAGAATCATCTCAGTGGCAGCGGCCAAGACCGAGTACGGTGTGGTAATCGACCCACAAACGCTGGCAGTCAATGAAGCCGAGACTGAGGCGCTGCGTCGTCAGCTGACCGCATAGCGCTAAATGGACAAATGACATTACGACACTGAACTGATAATAAATAATTTGAGTTAAGGATGACTTATGAAAAATGATTTTCGAATTGGCGTCGATGCTGGCGGGACGTTTACTGACTTTGTACTGGCCGAAAAAACAGGCGATGTACATTTATTTAAGGCGCCATCCACGCCTGAAGATGGCACCTTGGCCATCGCCAATGGACTGCAGCAAATTGCCGACCAGTTTGACCGTCCTATTGAGGATATTATCCAAGCCTGCGATCTATGTATCAACGGTACCACTGTGGCGCTCAACGCCTTGATTCAGATGAAAGGGGTAAAAGTCGGGCTGCTATGCACCGCAGGCCACGAAGACAGTGTCGAGATTCGCTTAGGGCATAAGGAAGAAGGGCATCGCTATGATGCCAGTTACCCGCCAGCACCACAAATCGCTACCCGTGATCGTCGCTTTCCGATTCGTGGCCGTATCTTAGCCGATGGTACCGAGCATGAGCCGCTAAATGAGCAAGACATCCTCGATGCGATCAAAGTATTGAAAGAAAAAGACATACAAGCGGTGGCGATCTCTTTTGTCTGGTCTATTCGCAATACCCAGCATGAGCAGCGCGCAAAGCAGCTGATCGAGCAGCATATGCCAGACGTATTTGTCTGCTGTGGCAGCGATGTCTATCCGCAGATCAAAGAATACACCCGTACTTCAACGACGCTAGTCAATGCTTATCTAAGCCCTGTTATGGCCTCGTATGTCCATAAGATTGATGATTATTTCAAGGCGTTAGGCGCAGAGCAGCCCGTTCGTTATTTTCAATCCAATGGCGGGCTTGCGGTTGGCGAGATTATGCGTGAGCGGGCAGTCAATGCCATCAACTCAGGGCCAGCGTCAGCGCCGCAAGCGGGATTATATATCGCCAGTCCGTTTGGTATTGATGACATTATTACCGTCGATATGGGCGGTACCTCTTTTGATATCACCATGGCAAAGTCAGGCCGCACCAGCCTCAACCGTGATATAGACTTTTTGCGCAATCGCATTGGCGTGCCGATGATTCATGTCGAGACCTTGGGCGCAGGCGGTGGCTCCATTGGGCATGTCAATACTTTTGGTATGCTTGAGGTCGGCCCTCAAAGTGCGGGCGCAACCCCTGGGCCGGCGTGTTATGGCAAAGGCGGGGAGCAGCCGACGGTGACTGATGCCAACTTGGTATTGGGTTATCTACAGCCCAATGCAGTGTTAGGCGGTAGTGTCACCTTGGATAAAGACAAAGCGGTGCAAGCGGTACAAACCCACATCGCTGATCCACTGAAGATTGATCTGGCGCATGCCGCCTTTGGTATCAGTGCCATCGTCAACCAAAACATGTCCAATGCCATTCGCCGTATTACCATTGAAAAGGGCTATGACCCTCGTGACTTTGCCCTTGTCTGTGCAGGCGGCGCAGGTGGTATGCATATTATTGCGCTGGCCGAGGAGATGGGTATTGGTACTATCTTAATTCCTAAGATTGCGTCATGCCTGTGCGCCTTTGGTCAGATTATCTCCGATATCAAGTATAACTACTTGGCGACGCAGATGATGATTTTAGCGCCAGAGGCAAATCTTCAAGAGCTAAATGCTACTTTGCAAGGTCTTGAAGAAGAAGGCGTGCAAAAGCTACTAGAAGATGGCTTTACCGATGAAGACATCTCTATTGAGCGTACCATGGAGATGCGCTACGTTGGTCAGGTGCACGAGTGTAACGTACTGATACCAAACGGCAAGCTTGATGCTGAGAGCGTGCAGACTATCTTAGAGTCATTTCATCAGCGTCACAAGGAGCTGTATACCTATGATGAGCGTGATAGTAAAGTCGAGCTGGTGAATATCGAAGTGGCGGTGATTGGTAAGATTAGTAAGCCACAGCTACCAACGCTTGCGCCGCAGCAAGGTGACATCAGCCAAGCTCAGATTGACAGTCGTGAGATGCTGTTTGATCAGTCTTATGACTGGATCGATACGCCTATCTATGATGGTGAGCAGTTCGGAGCTGGCGCTGTGGTCACTGGCCCTGCGCTTATCCAAGAACCAACCACGACTTTGGTCATTAAGGACGGCTGGCAAGCCCAGCTGCACGAAACAGGTACTTATAAACTTACCCGTGCTGCATAAAACATAAGACTGACTTTCTTTTAGCGTTCTTTTAGCATTAGTAAGGGCATCAGGTATTGAACCCAGTTCAAGACTTGATGCCTTTTTGGCTTTATTTATAATATAAAATAGGATCCTTCATTATTAGCTGCTAGGATAGCAGTACAGTTGTATACTAAATATTGAGTGTTCAAGGATGAATGCAAACCGTAAACCAGATAACCTTTCACGTCAGCATGAGCATACCGACCCAGTCTCATCGCGTCTGAATCCTCTTGCAAGCACGTTTGATGCCGATATAGCGCCTTCTTTATTGCCCATGCTCTCTACGTCAGCAGATAGCACCTCTCAAGCGCAGACGAGCCTAAATGCCTTTGACTGGAAGCGCACCATTAATGACACCTATTTTGATCTAAACGTAAGCTTTCGACAGCCCAATAAGTTTTTGGGATTTTTGCAGCATGCTAAGCTGCTCGATATCGGTGTCTCGCATTATCATGCCAATACCGTACACTATGATCGTGGTGCTCAAAGTGCTGATTACGATGACAGTATTTTAATCACGTTTCCGCTGACAGGCGATGTGCGCTTTATTCAAAAAAATCGCTCACTGAGCGCCAAACCAGGCCAGTTTTTTATTGAGCTGTCCAACTTACCTTATGAATTTTATCATCTGCATGAAGCATCACTGTATGTGATCAAAGTCCCGTTAGCCTTGTTAAGAGCGCAGTCGGGCACCATTGAGCGGCAGTTTGCCCGCAGCTTGTCTATCGATGAAGGTGCAGGCAGGTTACTGGTGTTTCAGATGAAGCAAATTTTGACGCTAATTCATCATCAAAAGCTGGCTGATTTGGAGATAAAAATACTAGAGCAGCAGCTGCTAAACCTGATTGTCTTGACATTAAGCGCACCCAAAGAGGTGATGATGAGTGAGATGTCAGCGATACAGTCTATACATCTCAAACGTATCGAGAATTATGTAAACTTAAATTTAGCAAACCCTGATTTGAGCCCAAAAACCGTCGCTGCTGCTTGTCATATCTCTGTTAGATACCTGCACAAACTCTTTGCTAGTCTGCCTTATAGCTTTTCGGAGTGGGTCAAGATGCTGCGTTTAAAGCAGGCCAATCATATTTTAAAGTCAAAGAGCTATGTCACCATTGAGGAGGTCGCTCATAGAGTCGGCTATGGCGATCAAAGTTACTTTTCTCGCATCTATAAACAGTATTTTGGTTATCCGCCTCGAGATACGCCCAACACGGGATAACAAGGTGTTGTTAATGTGATGTGACACACTTAAAACCGAATCATAATATAGTCAGTTCGAAATAAAATCGATACGCTCACATGAACGTGCAACTGGTACAAATTTTCCTTGCTTGCTGTGTCTACGCTGACAGATACTGCGCAAAATTCATACCAGCTGCACTGTATCTGTTTTAAAGTGAATTAACTATACAAGTTTTAAATATCTACAAATGTGAATATATAGCTAAAGTTATAGCAAAAAAGGGCAGGGCGTCATAATTGAGCGTCAACATCCTACTGTTTTAGCCACTATCTGCATATAAATGCACTAAATCGTCCACTGGTCAGTGATAACGGCTACCAGATAACGCTTACCTTGATAGTCATCAAACACCAAGCGCAATGCCCGCCAGTCTAAACCGCTGTACTCATCACTACCTTTATAGTAAAACTCAACGACATCAGAGTTTTGATATATTTTATTTAGGTTATTGATGCTATTGCCACTTTTTTGAAACTCATTGATGCTAAGGGTAGCGTCATTAAAGGTTTTGGCCTTTACCCAAGTGTCTAGGTACTCTGGTAGCGGTATGATTAATGGCTCACCAGTGCCGTCACGTTCACCCCAAGTAAAGCGGATTTTGGACTGCTGCAAATACTGAGCATACTGTTCACGGCTAAAGACCTTATCGGATTCAGGGCGCACATAAGCATACATGGAGAAACGTACACCACGGGTAGGATGAATGTCTTTGGTGATTCTGGCATAGTCGTTATTGGCAAGTGCACGCTGGATGCGTAACGCTTGCTGTTTGAGCGTTTGCTGGCTCATATCAGATATGATAGTAGATGATGAATGGCCGCTTTGATGATTGGGAATGGCCGTATTGGACTCAGCAGAAAACTGACAGCCTGTCATGATAAATATAGATGATAAGCATGCAGCAATAGATTGCTTTCTTAACAAGGACTTAGAGGTGCTAGGACGAGATAACGGCATCATAAAAATATCCTTACCTTGATTGAGATGAATCACATAGTGATGAAAGTAGAAGAAAATCCTCAGATAAATAAAAACGTACTGAAAAATTATTTAAATATCAATACTAAAATACCAAACATTAGGAAGGAGTTTTGTAATATTTGGTTTAAAGAATACCTTCAAGTCCGTTGGTTTGTTTTCGCATAATGTATATTATGTTAAATAGACTGTATTAGAGTGCAGCTCAGTCTATTACTTAACTTATGATTCTTGAATAACTCTTAGAACTCATCAATCTATCATAATTCCTATTATCACTAAATAATATGGCTCTGCCCTTGATAGATAAATAATTTGGATAGATTCGTAAAAATAACTTTGTGGCGTTTTCACAGCAGCGTCACCGCTTGATTTGATAATGCTGCTCTAGTATTTAAGGCAGTGCTTATTTTGTTCTAGGCTTAGTCGATTTTTTAACCCTCAAGCGATAACATATTCATAATCAGCTTAATCAGCGTTTCTTTCTGATTGGGATCCGACTCTGCTACCAGCAAGGTTAAAGCCGCAAGTCCGGTATTATTGATGACCATATCGCCCTCATTATTGAGCAACCGACCATTACGGTGCAAAAAATCAACGAACAAAAAAGCGCCGCTGCGCTTATTACCATCGGTGAAAGGATGATTTTTGACCATAAAATACAATAAGTGCGCCGCTTTACTTTCAATCGTTGGATACGCAGGTTCGCCAAATACCGTTTGCTGCAAGTTAGCTAGCACACTGTCCAAACCGTCACCGCGAGGTCTAGCAAATAACTCAGTGGCTTCACCACGAGATATCAGCTGAGCCTTTAGATCATTTAATGCTGTCATGGCCTCGTGAGTGGTTGGCAAGACGCCACCCGCCTGCCCTGCTGGATCGTCCAATAAACCTTCATCATAGCGCTGTAGCCATAAAAAGGTTTGTGTATAACGGCTGATAATTTCGATCAGTCCGCGCCCTTCATCCGTCTTTAATTCAGGACTTTGGGCGGTTTTTTTAATTAAAGCCAGTGCTTGTTGTAATTCACTAGAGTTTTTATCAAACCTTTGTTTGTTTAGCGTGTAACCTTGCACTAGATATTCACGCAGACGCTGAGTGGCCCAACGTCTAAATTGCACGCCTTGCGGTGATTTAATCCGGTAGCCTACTGAAATAACGACATCTAAATCGTAAAACGCTACTGGGCGATCAGAATTTGCAATATGCATTTTTTGCATATTGCTTTTTTCAGACACTTCTTCATCTTTTAGGGCATTAGCAATATGGCGTGAAATAACAGACTGGTCACGGCCAAATAAGTCAGTCATTTGTGCTTGCGATAGCCAAACGGTTTCCTGCTCAAAAAGCACATCTACTCGTGCTTGCCCATCAGCTGCTTGGTAGATCTCTATCTTTGCTTGATTATCATCTGTATTACTGTTATCTATGCGATCGTTAGTTGTCATTGATATTCCTTTAAAGATAAGGCTCTATGAGTTAGGATTGTTTTGAGCTCTTAATAAACATTCTAACCACACAGTATCATTTTTAAATTCAGTCAGCACCATGACATATAAAAAAAGACCACAACGCTAAGCTGTAGTCTTTTTAACATCAACATAAACTATTAAAAAAATGGGTGGTGTTCTAAAAAGTATGCTGGCATCAAACGTAGCCATAATTGACATAAAAGAACACCAGATCAAATACTTTAAAGTGATTATCAAGCTTTTTCGAGAAGCAACAGGTTCTTCTAACGGCTCGACGTAATCGGTGTCTAAGGCGGCAGTTATTACCTTCTATGCCTACGGTATGTTGTTTGCCAACCTGCTTGTTATTTGGCTTAAAGGCAGTTATAAAGCTGTCCCAGTTGTCCATGCTAATAGAGTAATAGCTGACTTTTAGTTGCTTAAGACGTGCTCTTAGCTTCTTAGCCGTTTTTAAGTCGCGTTTACCCCAGACATAAGCGACAATTTCATTAGTAGC
>NZ_JAGBKM010000021.1 GCF_017498085.1 Psychrobacter coccoides | reverse complement strand
CTGGCGGTTACAGTCCTTACATTGGTAGTTCTGCTTACCATAGCTTTTTATGCCGTTTTTCTTTAAACTAGAACTGTGACAGTCGGGGCAGCTGACTTCTATTTGTGTCTTCATAACCTCAAATATATCATCTTGCTTCGGCTGTCACTCTCCTTTTATTTCCTCAGCATACTTTCTGATACACCACCGATTTTAATAATACCGGCTACTACAGCAATATCACAGTAGATAACTACTTCGAGCAAGCGCTGCAAGCCAGCAGTGAAAAAGAGGCGCTTGAGTATTGGCAAAAAGCGCAGTGGGACGGTACGACAGGCCTTAGCGGTAAAGGTGATGCCCCTTGGGTTTGGCTGGTCAACGTGGATCACTTGTATCTTATGAAAGATGATCTCGATATTGGTAAGCAAAGAATTCATGTCCACGGACACGGCTGGCCTGCAACCGACAATATCGTCGATTGGACATGGGCACAGTAGTGTGGAAGCCAGCAAGGTACAAACAGGCAGGGTGCAAAAAAGCAGCGGCGGAATTGCCAGATTCCTTCTATTTAAAGGGTTGAGAATGGCGTCGTTGCTGGTTGCCATTAGCTTTATCTCCTTTATCTTAATGAAAAACTCGCCCATCGATCCTGTGCAAGCTTATATTGGTGCCGATATGCTCAATGTCGGTCCCGAGCAGCGTCAGCAAATAGCGCAGTACTGGGGTCTCGATGAACCAGTTTTAGTACAGTTTCGCAATTGGGCTGCTGCAGTGCTGCAAGGCGACTTGGGCACTTCCATGATTTATCGCCGTCCTGTGAGTGAGGTTATCGGAGAACGCTTTGCCAGCTCGCTTGCGCTAATGTTAGTGGCATGGACCTTGTCTGGGCTCATGGGGTTTGTACTGGGTGTGGTTGCCGCAATGAAAAGTGGCACCTGGATTGATCGGGCTATTCAGTGGTACTGCTATACCCTCGCCTCTACCCCTACTTTTTGGATGGGGCTACTTGTGCTCATTATCTTTGCAGTGTGGCTTGGCTGGTTCCCGATCGGTTTAGGCGTGCCAGCAGGCGTCTTAGCGGAGGATGTGAGGTTTTTAGATCGAGTCAAACACTTGGTATTGCCTGCACTGACACTTAGTATCGTAGGCGTTGCAAGCGTGGCACTGCATACCCGGCAAAAGCTCATTGAGGTGCTAGCAAGCGACTACGTCTTATTTGCCAGAGCCCGTGGTGAAAAGGGCTTTGCACTATTTTGGCGGCACGGTCTACGTAATATTGCCTTGCCTGCCGTTACCTTACAGTTTGCCGCATTTAGTGAGCTGTTTGGCGGCGCTATTTTAGCCGAGCAAGTGTTCTCTTATCCGGGACTGGGTAAAGCCACGATAGACGCAGGCTTGCGAGGCGACGTACCGCTATTATTAGGCATCGTGTTATTTAGTACCGTCTTCGTCTTTGTCGGTAATGTCATTGCCGATCTGATTTACTACATCGTCGATCCAAGGACGAGGGAAAGTAGACTGCTATGATGCCAAGTAGCCCAAGTAATATAGGGAATAAAAAAAACAAGTCGTTTACACGCTTTGGTCTCAACCTCAGACAACGCACGCTGCTAACTATGATACTGGCCAGTATATTCTTAGCCAGTGTCATACTCGGTGGCATCTTTATCGATGAAGGGAAAATCGCCACCAACTTAACGGCTCGTAACCTGTCCCCGTCACTGCAGCATCTATTTGGCACCGATTGGCTGGGCCGAGATATGTTTGCACGCACCATCAAGGGCTTAAGGCTCAGTATCGGGGTGGGACTATTAGGTGCGGTAGGCAGTGCTTTTATTGCGCTGGTGCTCGGTATGGCGGCTGCGACCATGGGCAAGCTGACCGATCGGGTGGTGACTTGGATGATTGATCTGTTTTTGAGTGTGCCGCATCTGGTGACACTCATTCTTATCGCTTTTATGCTCGGCGGTGGTTTTAAAGGCATTGTGGTTGGTCTAATGCTGACCCACTGGCCAAGCCTAGCTCGGGTGATTAGAGCGGAGGTCATGCAAATACGCACTGCTGACTACGTGCAAGTCTCGCAGCAAATGGGCAAGTCTCGCTGGTGGATTGCCACCCATCATATATTTCCGCATCTCATCCCGCAGCTGTTGGTTGGATTTATGCTCATGTTCCCGCACGTTATCTTACATGAAGCGGCAGTGACGTTTTTGGGACTGGGATTATCACCGCATAAACCGGCGATTGGTATTATTTTATCTGAGTCGATGAAATATTTATCATCAGGCCTTTGGTGGTTGGCCTTTTTCCCTGGCGTGGCTCTACTTATCGTGGTGCGCACGTTTGAGACCATGGGCGAGAATATAAGAATACTTGTTGATCCGACACAAGCGAATCAGTAAAAAGGGAGAATATAGGTGTCGATTCTAGAAGTCAGCGATTTATCGATATCGTTTAATCAATATACTAGCGGCCTAAAACAAAGGAAGCTCAATGTCGTCTCAGGTTTAGATATCAGTATCAGTGAGGGCGAGATACTAGCGATTGTCGGCGCAAGTGGTTCAGGCAAGAGCTTACTTGCCCATTCAATTTTAGGTATTTTGCCCTCTAATGCCAACGTCAGTGGCACTATCAAATATAAAGGAGAAGCCTTAACGGCGAAGCGGCAAGAGTCGTTACGAGCCAGCGAGATTGCCTTGATTCCGCAGTCCGTTAATTTTCTAAACCCGCTGATGCGAGTAGGTAAACAAGTCCGGTCGCCTGCAAACGATAAAGCGACTATTAAAGCACAAAGAGCAGCGTTTGAGCGTCTACATTTGAGTCCAGAGGTCGAAGACATGTATCCTTTTGAGCTCTCTGGCGGCATGGCACGCAGAACCTTACTCTCGACTGCCATCGTCAGAGATGCCAAGCTGATTATCGCCGATGAGCCGACACCCGGACTTGATCCCGTGGTCATCAAAGAGGCGCTGCAAAGCTTTCGAGATCTGGCTGATGAGGGGCGCAGCATTATGCTGATTACCCACGATATTGAAGCGGCCCTGCAAATCGCCGATCGGATTGCTGTTTTTTATGCTGGGACAACGCTTGAAGTCGCCTCGGTGGAGGACTTTACGGGAGATGGCGAGCGGCTGCGCCATCCTTATAGCAAAGCATTATGGCGTGCCTTGCCGCAAAATGACTTTATGCCTATTCCCGGTTCGCAGCCACAGGCCACTGACCTGCCATCTGGTTGTTTATTTGCGCCGCGCTGTGCCTTTATGATACCTGACTGTAGCGAAGTGCGGCCAGACATGCGCGACCTTCGTAACGGTAAAGTAAGGTGTCTGCATGCAACTTGAGGCTAAAAACATTGGCTTTCGCTACGAGGGTGGACCTTGGCTGTTTCGAGGGTTAAACATAACGATAGCATCGGGCGAAATCGTTGGGCTTGTAGGACCAAGTGGCTTAGGAAAAACCACCCTTTGTCGTATTTTATCGGGTTATCAGCAGCCTTTAGAAGGTAGCGTGACCCTAAATGGCTCAGCTATCGCCAGACAAACTTATCATCCGGTACAATTGGTGTTTCAGCATCCTGAACAAGCGGTGAACCCACGTTGGAAAATGCGCAAAGTGCTGAATGAGAGCTGGCAGCCTGACCCCAAATTATTAGAGCTATTAGGAATTGACAAAGAATGGCTGAACCGGTATCCGAGCGAGTTGTCAGGCGGTGAGCTGCAGCGGTTTTGCGTGGCAAGGGCGCTTGGGCCCCAGACGAGGTTTTTGATTGCTGACGAGATGACCACCATGCTCGATGCGATCACCCAAGCGCAGATTTGGCATGCGGTGCTAGAGAGGTGTGCGCATAGTGAGGTTGGTATCTTGGTTGTCAGCCATGACGCCGCCCTTGTTAAGCGACTTTGTCAGCGAGTGATTGATTTAAGAGAGATTGGCACGCCTTCTTAAACCGCTTCCTGTCAGCTCTAGAGTGTGTCATTTAGAAAATGGAGATAAAGCAATGCAGTGCATTCGCAGCCAAGTCTCAAGCGGCCAACCAAACAGCTGGAAACGAATATGATCGTCCGACAAAACCCAAATGCCTTTAAAATATTTTTTTCACTCCGTGGCTCCATTATTCCAAAAATATACCCACAGATTGTACTGATCACGCTCTTAAGCACTTTGATAACGGGTATGCAGCACAGGCTTCCCAGTTATTTTTCATCGTATGGTACAGCGCCTTTTGTTTTACTTGGAATAGCCCTGTCATTGTTTCTTGGTTTTCGTAATAACGCCAGCTATCAACGCTGGTGGGAAGCTCGAGGACTATGGGGTCAACTGGTGTATGATGCTCGTGGTTTTACCCGTCAGGTACTCTCTTATATGGACGATGAGACAGAGGCTGGACGTGATACGCAGCGGCATATGATTTATTTGACCATTGCTTTTACCCATGCTTTGCGCCACAGGCTTCGCAACACTTCACCTTGGGAAGATATCGAACGCTTTGTAGAGCCGGAGTATCATGCGAGTATGCGGCAAGCACAAAACCTACCTGATTATTTGATGCGCCTGTTGGGCAAGTATCTTGGAGATGGTCGACGTCAAGGACAGTTCTCAGAACTGATGGTGCAAAAGATGGACGAGCGTTTGATGTCTATGACTGTCGTTTTGGCCGCTTGTGAACGCATTCATAATACCCCACTACCCTTTGCGTACATGCTGTTGGTGCATCGCACTACTTACCTATATTGCTTTATGCTGCCCTTTGGTTTGGTCTCTTCTTTGGGCTGGGCCACCCCGCTAATATGCGCTGTAATCGCTTATACTTTTTTTGGACTAGATGTGTTAAGTGAAGAGTTAGAGGAGCCCTTTGGTTTAGCAGCCAACCAATTACCGCTAAGCGCCTTATCACGCACTATCGAAATCAACCTATTAGAAGCACTTGGTGACACTGATCTGCCCCCTAGTATCACACCCAACAAGGGCTACTTACAATAGATTTGACACTCATTGGAATATTACAGATGTCAGCATATCTATAACGACTGACAAAAGTTTATATTTGTATCTAACTTCATACTGCGTTGACTATCCTGTTTTCTCAGCCTATATTTAAATATATAGCCTAGAGTCTGTTGAGCAATCAACAGATCCTAAGGAGTCAATCGTATGGAGTCTATGATGGGTGGGTTTATAAAAGAGACCGTGTCAGCTGCAAATATGGCAGATAAGATTAAAAAAGGCGATATTTGTCCGGTTGAGCTTACCAAAGAGACTTTTGCTCATATTAGATCCTCTGATCCCAGTATCTTTACAGTACTACTCGAAGAGCGAGCGCTTGAAGAGGCGCAGGCCGCAAAACAACGTCACCACCAAGGACAGCCACTTAGCGCCTGGGATGGCGTTCCTGTGGCTTGGAAGGATTTGTTTGATATAAAAGGTAGGGTGACTACCGCAGGCTCTGTGGTGCTTGCGTCCAACACGCCAGCAGCTCAGGACGCTGATATGGTAGTCAATGCCAGCCAAGCCGGCCTGATCTCGATTGGTTGTCTGAATATGACTGAGTTTGCCTATTCAGGCCTCGGTCTAAACCCTCACTTTGGTACCCCAAAAAACCCGCATGGCACTGGCCCTGACCGTATTCCTGGTGGCTCCTCTTCAGGGTGCGGAGTCGCCGTCGCTCGTGGACTGGTACCCCTCACTATTGGCAGTGATACTGGCGGATCGATACGCATACCAGCAGCATTAAACGGCATCGTTGGTTACAAAGGCTCTAGCAGCGCCTTTCCAACAGCGGGCACTTTTCCTCTTTCCCCTACCCTTGATACCTACGGTCCGTTTGCCACTGACGTCCAGAGCTGTATTGGCGCAACAGAGATTCTCAACGGTCGCTCAGTCAGCACACCAAACCCTACGCCTATTAGTCAGCTTAAGTTTTTTATTCCTACTAACGTGGTGTTTAAGGGCGCACAAACAGCAGTCATGGCAAACTTTGAGCGCAGTGTGCAAGCACTTGAGCTGGCTGGCGCAACCATCAGACGCGGCGTGTGCCACGAGTTTGACGAAATAGGCAGGCTTGCTCGTGAGCACGGCTACTTAGTGGGCCCCGAAGCCTTAGATTTGCATTGGGAGGTGTGCCTCGTCTGTTGCGGCTGTTTAAAAAGTACGATATGCGCACTTCGTTTTTCATTCCTGGTCATAGCATAGAAACCTTTCCTGATATCGCTAAAATGATCGTTGACCATGGCCACGAGGTGGGCGCACACGGTTACTTGCACGAAAACCCAATCGCTATGACTCGGGCTCAAGAAGAAGCGGTCATGGAGAGGTCGGTTGAACTGATCACAAAGCTGACCGGCCAAAGCCCACGTGGTTATGTGGCACCTTGGTGGGAGATGTCGGCTGCTACCCCTGAGATTTTAGCCAAATATGATTTTAAATATGACCACAGTCAAGGCTACCGTGATTTTCAGCCCTTTTATGCTCGAGTTGGTGACCAATGGAATGTGATCGATTATTCAAAAACAGCAGAGGAATGGATGCATCCTATGACCCATGGCGAAGAGATCGATTTGGTCGAGATTGGCGCCAACTGGTACATGGATGACTTGCCGCCGATGATGTTTATGAAAAACATTCCTAACAGCCATGGGTTCGTCAACCCTCGTGATATCGAAGAGATGTGGCGTGATCAGTTTGACTGGGTATACCGCAATATGGATTATGCCGTCTACCCTTTCACCATCCACCCTGATGTGTCTGGTCGTCCACAGGTCCTGTTGATGCTTGAGCGCTTGATTGACTATATTAATAGTCATGAAGGGGTGGTTTGGATGCCATTTGAAGATATTGCGGCAGACTTCCGTCAACGCTTCCCATTTGAAAGTGGTCGTCGTCCTGAGGTCATCTGAGCGGAGCGCATTTTTTAGGGAGGTTTTGGGGAGACAAATAAGGAGAAGCGTTATGTGTAATGCGTGTGGCAATCCAGCGGCGTTAGGGCATTGGACAGAAGCAGGAGCACAACATGGCGGTATTCGTCTAAGAGCGATGTTTCGAAGATTATCAATCTTAAAGCGGGTGCTAAAACCTTATGGTTTTTCAGCATATGCAGACGGAGTGATCCCCCAGATCCAGCTGATCTGCCCTGGTGGGGCGAGAGTGATGGTCAATGACTTATCAGAGCTGTGGGCTGAAGTGGAGCGCCGACAAGGTTTTGCAATAGATCCCTTGACCTTGATTACCCCACAAAAACCAGCCAAGCTATCATAGCTGATGCAGACCTCATCAGACAACCGGCTTGATATTGTGCTATTAAGTGGCTATCTGGGTTCAGGTAAGACCACATGGCTACGTCATGCCCTTTTTACTAAGACATATGGCAATGCGCAGGTCTTTACCCAAGAAGCCGCCCAGCAACCCGTTGACGACTTACTGTTAGGTGAGGCGATGAGTGTCAAGGTTTTGACCGGAACCGCCGGCATCTCAAAAGGCAAAGAAGAGCTGATATCGGCATTGTTGGAGGTTGCAGAGTCTAGAACCCATACAAAAACAGACGCCATCAATACTCCAGATGCACTCATCATAGAAACCAGTGGTCTGGCTGATCCCGAAGACATCATCGTCACTATCAGCGAGCACCCTGTTTTGATCTATCATTTTGTGCTAAAAAAAACCATCATTATGGTTGATGCGCTACATTTTCAGGTGGCGCTAAAGACTGATGCCCTATGTCGTCAGCAAGTACTATCAGCTGATCGTATTGTTATTGCAAAATCAGAGGAAGTATCTGAGCAGTCCTTATCAAATCTTGTATCGACCATCGGCAAGATCAATCCAGCTGCACTTATCTCATTATCCGCATTTGGTGTCGAAAGCTCTGTACCTGCGCTACCAGCGCCGACCGAAATCTACCAATCAACGCTCGCTAATGTTGGAGCATCAACGACTGTGGTGTCACTGCCGATTCCTAAAAAAATAGACTGGGTGGAGTTCACGGTTTGGCTCTCAGCGTTACTACATGCTCGAGGTGACAAGATATTGCGTGTTAAGGGCGTCCTGCATACGGATGAAGGACCGCTATTGCTGCAATCGGTACGTAAGGTTATGCAGCAACCTGAGATCCTGCCCGCAGAGAAAAGCAGCTCTGGAGCTAGGGATATTGTGTTTATAGGGCAGGATATGAATCAAGATGCCCTATATTGGCAAAGAGGGTTAAGCAGGGATGCAAAAGCACTACTCTGAAGTCTCACGGTATATGACAACTTGCGCCTCTTCTTTGAAGTCATCAAAGCTAATGTCATACTCACTATGGTCTGACTCAGAACCTGGTTTAGGTTCAACATTACTTTTTGGTTCTGGCAGGGTCAATGTTTGAGTTCTTATCATCATTTTAGACTCAGTATGTACAGGTTTATAGTTTTCAGTACCAGCGCTGCGTTTTTCTGCATAGACTTTGGTCATATTATTTGGCGCTATGGTTGTTTTTACACTGGCGTTGGCTGGCATGACCTCAGTGGCTGCTTCATCCGAGCTGCTAGAGTTCTCAACTGTTATATTGGCTGGTATATCGGTACTGTCTGTGTCTTTATTGTGTGTTGCTGCTGATTCGTTGTCATTTACTGTACTATTGATGACTGAGTCGTTATTGCTGCTTGTACTGACTATTTGGGGGGGATTGGAAACCAATCGATCTGTTAAAGACACCAAGACACCAGTGGCGTTTAAAATAACCACGATAACCCCAATCAGTAGCGCCGCACAAAAAACACCCATTATCAGCAGTAGCTTGACACTGCTGCTTGGCCTGTCCTTTTTTGGTGATGTTTGATGGTCTTGTAAAGACGTGCTGGCGTGATTGGTACGGCTATCATGAGTACGTGATAGGTTGCTACTATCAGCGTTGGGGTCTTGAGTGCTATCCTGCATTATCTGTTTAAGATAGCGTTCATAGACGCTCAGGCTACGCTCATTAATATTTAGTTTAAGGTCATCATCGGGTGGTACGGATCCTTTATCGCGGCTGCTTATATTATGGTTTGAGTTTTTCATAGGGTAATACCAGATTGATTCGCATAACCAAATAAAGTCAAGGGACTGTTTTTCACTTTTGTATGGTGTAGACCCTGTCAATGCGCTCTGTGACTGTCTGCAAATATTCAATGCGCTCTATATAGACGCTAAGTTTACATTATGGTACTGGTATTTGATAATAAGCAACAGATGTTGGGATGAGTAATACAATTGACCGATAAACGGTTTTATCGCATAGTACCCCTCCTTGATTTTATCGTTTGAGCAAAACCGGCCACAAAAGAGGGAAGCTGATATGGATTTAAAACAACTCAATGCCTTTGTTGCCGTTGCCGAATTACGCAGCTTTAGCGCTGCAGCAAAAGCCATAGGCCTGTCACAGCCCAGTCTCAGTCGGCAAATTAAACAACTAGAAACTGATATGAATGTGGCGCTGGTGGATCGTTACAATCGGCCCTTGCAGCTGACAGAGGCGGGGCAGTTTTTTTATGACAAGGTCAGCTCAGTCCTGATAGAGCTCAACAATATCACCACTATGACCCAGCGTTTATCGACACCCAATACGGCACTTAACATTGGTTTTGTGCCTTCGGTGCTTTATGGACATTTGCCAGATATTATTGCGACTTTAAAACAGCAAAACCCCGACATCGCAGTGAATCTAAAAGACATCAGCTCTTATCAACAAATCGAAGCACTAAAGTCTGGCGAGATTGATATCGGTTTTGGCCGTTTTGCGCATCAAGATGCCTGGATACAGCAGATTTTGTTGCGTCATGAACGCTATTTAGTGGCCTTGCCAAAAGCACATCCCTTGGCCAATATTAAAAAGCAGCGCTTGATAGATTTGGCAGACAATCGGCTGATTTTGTATCATCAAACTCACCTGCCCGTGTCTACGACCACTGCTAACAGCCAAGATGAGCCTGTCACTGAGCCTCTATTACACTTGTTTGCTCAATATGGCATTACACCACTAATGACCACTGAGGTGAGCGATTTGCAAGTGGCGTTGGGTTTAGTCGCTGCCGGTGAAGGGATTACACTCGTGCCCGCCAGCCTAAAAACGGTGCGTACTGAGCAGATAAGCTATCAGCGCCTGATTCATGAAAACGCCACCTCCCCTATTTACTTGCATACGCTCAAAGACTTTATCCATCCTCACACACCAAACTTACTCAGCGCCATTTACCAAGTCTATGAGCAGAAGGGTATTACCTATCGCCAGCAGCATTTTGAGTAAATGCCTTATATTCCCATTTATCAGAATAATTATTGTCGCAGGGCTGTAGAGTTATGCTAAAGTCTGCCTTGTTGTTTTACATTTGCTTACAAGTAGCTCATCACAAGGTAGTGAGAGCCGATTAAATATACATTGAGGTCGTTATGAGCACACAATCATTGAATAAAAATGCCAGTACCAAGGCGTCACCAGAGGGCTTTAGTTGGCGTATATTTGGCCCAGGCATCTTGATGGCGACTGCTGCCATCGGCGGCTCGCATCTGATTTCATCAACCCAAGCAGGTGCGCTATATGGCTGGCAGTTGGCGATTATGATTATTTTGGCCAACGTTGTTAAATATCCTTTTTTTCGTTTCGGTACAGACTACGTTTATGAGACCGGTGAGAGTCTGATTGCAGGTTATGCCAAACGTTCAAAAGCCTATTTATGGATATACTTTATCTTATCCATGCTGTCGGCTGTCATTAGTACCGGTGCAGTCTCCTTGATTGCAGCCGTTATTTTAGGGTTTATGTTACCAGCCTCCATTGAGCTGTCGACGATCAGTCTGTCTTTAATCATTGTCTCAGTGTCTTGGGTGTTTTTGATTGCAGGCCGCTATAAGCTGCTAGATGGCGTGACCAAATGGATCATGATTGCATTGACTGCCGCCACCCTTGCCGCTGTGGTGATTGCGGCGGGCAAGCCGACCGTTATGGCAGCAGATTTTGTGGCTGTTTCACCATGGAATATGGCCACACTTGGGTTTATTGTAGCGCTTATGGGCTGGATGCCTGCGCCGCTTGAGTTCGCCGCCATTACCTCGATGTGGACGTCCGCTAAAGTCAAAACCGATCACACCACCCATCGTCAAGGCCTACTTGATTTCAACGTTGGGTTTTTGGTGTCTGCTATTTTGGCCTTGTTTTTCTTAGCACTGGGCGTCTTTGTACAGTATGGATCAGGTCAAGAAATCGAGTTGGTTGGCGGTGCGTACATTGCTCAGCTGATCAGTATGTATACCGATACTATCGGTGAGTGGTCACGTCTACTCGTCGCCTTCGTTGCTTTTATGTGTATGTTTGGCACCACCATTACCTGTGCAGACGGTTATGGCCGTGCCAACTCAGAGTGCTGGCGTTTGATTAAAGGGCAAAGCGAAATCAATAAAAAGCAGATTGCTTTTTGGACAACCTACGCCATTGGTGGCGGGTTGGTGATTATCACTTTCTTTACCGGACAGCTAGGCGCTATGCTTAAGTTTGCCATGATATCAGCCTTTGTCTCAGCGCCTATTTTTGGTTGGCTCAACTACACCTTGGTAAAAAACCATAAGAAACTGTCGTTTGCTATGAACGCCTACTCGATAGCTGGATTATTGTTCTTAGCAGCCTTTACACTATTATTCTTAGGCAATCTCGCTGGCATGTTTGGGTAAGTATTCAACATCCTAATGAAGATTAACTCAAGCCCCTTATTGCTACAGCGATAAGGGGTTTTTTAAGGCTTAACGAAACAATATTTAAAATAAATGTAACCAAATATTTCTAAAAACAAGGGCTGACGAATAATTTTTGATAAAAATGAATAATGCAAAGAATAAATCATTAGATTACTGTATATAGGTATTTATTATACAAATAATATTAGTATTTATAACTTCATTGTTAATTATAAATTATAAATAGAGCGCAATCACCTCTTCCATATCAAGGTAATTATGTATACTCTAAGTCAACTAAGGTTCAATTAATTATCCGTTAATTGAGTACAGTTATAAAAATAACAGCAGCGATATAGCTAATTACGGATTCTTTTATCTACCTACTCTCCCTACGCAAGGACTTTTACATGACCACATCAGCTGGCGCTCGCTTTCGCAGTGCAATGAAACAACAAAACGATAATAACCTGCCCTTACAGATTGTCGGCACCATCAATGCCTATACCGCCATGATGGCGACCCAAGTCGGTCACAAAGCCATCTACCTGTCTGGTGGCGGTGTGGCAAACGCCTCATTTGGTCTGCCAGATTTAGGTATGACCAGTCTGGATAATGTGCTCGAGGATACTCGCCGTATCACTGATGCTGTAGATACTCCGCTATTGGTCGATATCGATACGGGTTGGGGCGGCGCTTTTAACATCAGCCAAACTGTCAGAAAGATGGAAAAAGCAGGCGTGGCAGCGGTACATATCGAAGATCAGGTGGCGCAAAAGCGCTGTGGTCATCGCCCCAACAAAGAAATCGTTAGTATCGCAGAGATGGTGGATCGCCTAAAAGCAGCGCTTGATGCCAAGACTGATCCTGATTTTGTGATAATGGCACGTACGGATGCGTTATCGGTCGAAGGGTTGGACGCTGCTGTAGAGCGCGCTGTTGCCTTCCAAGAAGCAGGTGCCGATATGATCTTTGCAGAAGCTTTGACCGATATCGAGATGTATCGTAAGTTTACCGACGTACTAGATATTCCTGTACTGGCCAATATGACTGAGTTTGGTCAAACAGATCTATATACAACTGAGCAGTTATATGGCGTCGGTGTCGATATGGTGCTCTATCCTTTATCCGCCTTTCGTGCGATGAACAAAGCCGCTTTAAACGTTTATCAACACATACTGTCTGATGGCACGCAAGAGAATGTCGTTGACACCATGCAAACCCGCATGGAGCTCTATGACTTCCTAAACTACCATGAATTTGAGCAGACTCTAGACAAGCTATTTGCTGACAATAAGTAAGCACTAAGTTGAGAGGTAAGTAAGGTATAAGCTTATTCTCTCACTCAGTGGTTTTATAGGAACCCCGTTTCAACACACCAAGCAGTAAACAACACGCTACCAACAAAAGGAATTTAATTATGGCAGCAGGCAAACAATTAACAGGCGCAGGACTACGTGGTCAAGTTGCAGGTAAGACGTCATTATCAACCGTCGGAAAGTCGGGCTCAGGTCTGACTTATCGTGGCTATGATGTCAAAGATTTGGCGGAGCAATGTGTATTCGAAGAAGTGGCGCACTTGCTACTTTATGGTCACTTGCCAACCCAAAGCGAGCTAGATGCCTATCAAGCCAAGCTCAAAAAACTGCGTGGCTTGCCACAAGCGCTAAAAGACGTGCTTGAGCGCATTCCAAAGGACGCTCATCCTATGGATGTACTGCGCACCGGTTGCTCAATGCTCGGTAATCTGGAGATGGAAACGGACTTTGATCAGCAAAACGACAAAACCGATCGTATGCTGGCAGTATTCCCTTCGATTATCAATTATTGGTATCGTTTTAGCCACGATAACGTGCGCATCGAAACCGAAACTGATGACGATACCATCGGGGGTCACTTCTTACATCTGCTTAAAGGCAAGAAGCCTAATGAGCTGCACGAGCGTGTGATGAACGTGTCGCTTATCTTATACGCAGAGCATGAGTTCAATGCCTCAACCTTTACTGCACGAGTGTGCGCCTCTACCCTATCTGACATTCATTCTTGTATCACAGGCGCCATCGGCTCACTACGTGGCAACTTGCATGGCGGTGCAAATGAAGCAGCAATGGACATGATTCAAGACTTCAAATCGCCTGACGAAGCAGAAGCCGAGATGATGGCGATGCTTGAGCGCAAAGACAAAATCATGGGCTTTGGTCATGCCATCTACAGCGAATCTGATCCCCGTAACGTCATTATTAAAGAATGGGCAGAGAAGCTTGCAGAAGATGTGGGCGATACGGTGCTTTATCCCGTATCGGTACGCTGTGAAGAGGTGATGTGGCGTGAAAAGAAACTGTTCTGTAACGCTGACTTTTTCCATGCGTCAACCTACAACTTCATGGGTATCCCAACCAAGCTGTTTACGCCGATCTTTGTCTGCTCACGTCTGACAGGTTGGGCGGCGCATGTGTTTGAGCAACGTGCCAACAACCGTATCATTCGCCCAAGTGCAGAGTATATCGGTGAGGAGCCAAGAGAGGTTCCGCCTATCGCTGAGCGTGGTTAATTGATTGTGTTTTTTGACTGACTAGATAGGGTGTGTATGGCATGCCCTATCGCTTTCTAAAACAGCCGCAACATTTATTTAGCAAAATTTACTATCAATAATAAATTTTGCTAAATGAATCATATGTATACCTTTTTATACCTTTAACTTAATTAAATACAGTTCAACTCACTATACCACCCTACTTATAAAGGAAAGCACGCCATGAGCGATGACAGCAAGCAGCCTTTAACGCAAGTTAATCCGCAAACCATGAACGAAAAGTACAAAAAGCCATTGCCAGCTTTTGATAACAGCAGTACCGATTTGCATTATTTTGATGTCGAACAAGCGGTCAATGAGATTGAGCCTGGCGCTTATGCCAAGCTGCCGTTTAGCTCAAAAGTACTGTGCGAAAACTTATTACGCCGTTGCCCGCCAGAAGACTTAACAGAAGCGCTATCACAGCATATCTACCGTAAGCAAGACATCGACTTTCCTTGGTACCCTGCCCGTGTGGTCTGTCACGATATCTTAGGACAGACCGCATTTGTCGACTTAGCAGGGCTACGTGATGCCATCGCAGCAGAAGGTGGTGACCCGTCCAAAGTAAACCCTATCGTACCGACGCAGTTGATCGTTGATCACTCACTAGCCGTTGAGCATGCTGGTTTTGAAGAAGATGCGTTTGAAAAAAACCGTGCCATCGAAGAGCGCCGTAACGAAGACCGTTTTCACTTTATTAACTGGTGTCAGTACGCCTTTGATAACGTCAACGTCGTACCACCCGGCAACGGTATCATGCACCAAATCAATCTAGAAAAAATGTCACCAGTGGTACAAGTCGTCGCTGACCAAGACGGCGATGCTGTTGCCTTCCCTGACACCCTAGTCGGCACTGACAGCCACACGCCAATGGTCGATGCGCTGGGTGTGATTTCAATCGGTGTTGGTGGACTAGAGGCCGAAAGCGTGATGCTGGGCAACCCCTCTTACATGCGCCTGCCAGATATCATTGGTGTTGAATTAACTGGCAAATTACAAGAAGGCATTACCGGTACCGATTTGGTACTGGCCATGACCGAGTTTTTACGTGAGGAAGGCGTGGTGTCGTCTTATCTTGAGTTTTTTGGTGAAGGTGCCCGTAATCTAACCGTTGGTGACCGTGCCTCTATCTCTAATATGACCCCTGAATACGGTGCCACGGCTGCGATGTTCTCTATCGATGAGCAAACCATTGATTATTTGCGTCTAACAGGTCGCAGCGAGCAACAAATCAAAATCGTTGAAGCTTATGCCAAGCAAGTTGGTCTGTGGGCTGATGGCATGGTAGATGCAGAATATGACCGTGTACTGCGCTTTGATTTGTCAAAAGTCGTGCGTAACATCGCTGGCCCTTCACGCCCGCATGCGCGCGTCTCGACGACTGACTTGGTTAAGGAGGGCATCGCTCATGGCGCTGATCAAAAACAGCCTGAGCCAGAAGATGGCCTCATGCCAGATGGTGCTGTCATTATTGCCGCTATTACCAGCTGTACCAACACCTCAAACCCCCGTAACATGGTGGCGGCCGGTATTGTTGCTCGTAACGCCGTCGAAAAGGGTCTCGTGCGTAAACCTTGGGTGAAGTCCTCACTTGCTCCAGGCTCTAAGACCGTTAAGCTGTATTTAGAAGAAGCAGAGTTGCTACCAGAGCTACAAAAACTAGGCTTTGATGTCGTTGCCTTTGCCTGTACCACTTGTAATGGCATGAGTGGTGCGTTAGACCCAGATATCCAGCAAGAAATCATCGACCGTGATTTGTTTAGTACCGCTGTGCTGTCGGGTAACCGTAACTTTGATGGTCGTATCCATCCGTATGCCAAGCAAGCGTTCCTTGCCTCACCGCCATTGGTTGTGGCTTACGCTATTGCAGGTAATATCCGCTTTGATATCGAAAAAGACGCACTGGGTAAAGACCAAGATGGCAATGATGTCTACTTAAAAGACATCTGGTTTGATGATGCGGAGGTGGACGCCATTGTAGAGGCAGCTGTGAAGCCTGAGCAGTTCAACCAAGTCTATATCCCGATGTTTGATGAGGCCAAGGCGCAAGCCGGCCGTAATGAAGCGTCGGTCATCGATCCGCAGTACGATTGGCGTGAGATGAGCACTTATATCCGCCGTCCACCGTACTGGGAAGGCGCTATGGCAGCAAAAAACAAGCTGTCTGGCATGCGTCCATTAGCGGTACTTGGAGACAATATCACCACCGATCATATGTCACCGTCTAATGCCATTATGAGTGATAGTGCGGCGGGTGAGTATTTGGATACGATGGGGCTACCTGAAGAAGACTATAACTCGTACGCCACCCACCGTGGTGATCACCTAACCGCCCAACGTGCCACCTTTGCCAACCCGAAGCTGCTTAACGAGATGGTACGTGACGAAGACGGCAACGTCATTCAAGGATCGCTGGCTCGTGTGGAACCTGAAGGCGAAGTGATGCGTATGTGGGAAGCGATCGAGACATATATGAATCGTGAACAGCCGCTGATCATCATCGCAGGTGACGGCTATGGTCAAGGCTCTAGCCGTGACTGGGCGGCCAAGGGCGTGCGCCTGGCTGGCGTGGAAGTCGTCGTCGCAGAAGACTTTGAGCGTATCCACCGCCAAAACCTCGTCGGCATGGGCGCCCTTCCCGTACAGTTTAAAGAAGGCACCAACCGTAACACTTTAAACATCGATGGCAGTGAAGTGTTTGATCTTGAAGGGGATGTCTCCGCTGGTGGCGATATGACATTAGTTATCCATCGTAAAGACGGCAGCGTTGATAAAACGCCGGTCATCTGCCGTTTAGATACCGCTGATGAGGTGAAAATGTACAACTCTGGCGGTATGCTGCAGCGTTTTGCCAAAGAGTTTTTGGCGGGTGAAGTGGCTTAAATAGCCAATCAAGTATTTGAGATTATAAGTTAAAAGGTAAAACGACCGATGTTGTATAGAGATATGGCATCGGTTTTTTGTAATTGATAATGTAAGTCTTAATCTTAGATTAAAAAAGAGAATTATCATGAAAATTGTCAGTTTTACAGAAGCTAATAAGGACTTCAAAAGTGTTTTAGACACCATGAATGATGCTGATATAGTCTGCATAAAGCGTCAAAATAGTGATGATGCGGTCGTCATGTCGCTTAATTATTACAATAGTTTGATAGAGACACTCTACTTATTGAAGTCGCCTGAGAACTCGGCGCATTTGGCTAAGTCTATTGCGCAGTATCGGGCTGGCGAGGTGAAGCTCAGTAGTATTCTTTAAAAGGAACAGATTTTTGTTAAGGTTCATAATGTTATTTTTTGTTGTTTATAATATACTATTTTGTTTCTACAATTGAATACTGAGTTCAACTTATAAAGCTAGGTGTTGAGATGCATAAGATAAAACAGTTACAAATAAGAAATTATAGATCTTGTCAAGATACAACTATAACACTTGAAAACTATACGCCTTTAGTTGGTTATAACAATGCTGGAAAATCTAACATCTTAAAGTGTATCGAGACCTTAGTCAGAGGAAAAGGGCAAAATGGAGCGAGTTTTTTTAATGAAAATAAACCTCTTGAAATTATTGCTTTATTAGAAGGTCTTGATGAACACTCTTTATCTCATTTAAGTTCTCAACAGGTAACCAGCCTTAAGCCGTATATTGAAGACGGTTCATTAATGGTTCGATTCTTTCAGCAAAAACCTGGCACAAGTACTAAGTCTGTTGAAATGGGTATACAAAAACCTTCTGAACAAGGAAATGGTTCTTGGGTAAACCCTAATGGCTTACCACAAGCAATAACGACGTTATTTCCTGAGCCAACTTTCATTAACTCTATGGAAGACTCAGCAGAAGATGTATCTAAATTCAAAGCAAGTAATACAATAGGTAAATTAATTGTTCATCTACAAAAAGAAATTGTTGCCTCTAAGGCAGATGAAATAAACTCTGCTCTCAATGTAGTAGGTAAAAAACTCAGTTTAACTGGTAGCGAAAGACTTAATGAGCTGGGTGATTTTGATTTATCTATTAATGAAAAAATAGAAGACTTCTTCCCAGGTTTGTCGCTAAATATAGACATTCCTACTCCGAATATTTCAGATTTGTTCAAGCAAGGAACAATTAAAGTAAGTGAGTCTGGGATTCAAAGACAATCTGATTTTATAGATATGGGTCATGGCTCACAGCGGGCTATTCAAATGACATTAATAAGGCATTTAGCAGAGACCACAAAAGAGGTTGATAAAAGAGGAAAGACGAATATACTTTTGATTGATGAACCAGAGTTATTTCTGCATCCACAAGCTATTGAGTTATTACGCTCTTCGCTAAAAATCCTTTCTGCTCAGGGTTATCAAGTTGTATTCTCTACACACTCGCCTTATATGATTGAACAATCTGATATACCTACTACTAATATCATTAGGAAAAATAATAAAGGAACTGTTGTAACAACAAGATTAAAAGAAGCTCTGGAACAAACTTTAAATGATAATGACTCACAAGCTAGACTGCTATTTGACACCTATAACCTTGGTCAAATCTTGTTTTCTGATAAGGTTTTGATTGCTGAAGGAGCTACAGAAAAAATGGTTCTACCAGCTCTTTTTAATAGTGTAACTGGTAAAACTTTAGGGGAGCATAAATTAGCTCTAGTAATTGCAGAAGGAGTGAATAATATTCCTAAAATGATAGAAATACTTAATAAGATGGGAATAGCTACTAAAGCTCTAGCTGATTTAGATTTTGCTTTTACAGGTGCAATAAAACAAAACCTGATAGATAGGACAGATCCATCTATAGAATCATGTTTAACCATTATAGAAAACATACAACCAACACATAATTTTAAATTGAAAGATAGATTGCCATGTAAATGTAAGGATTTTAAAGCAAGCGATATTTACGAGTTAATGGCTATCGAAAGTAATGCAGCTATTCATATTAATGATATAAGAAAGAGTATGAAGAACCATTCTATTTGGGTTTGGTCCAAAGGTGCTATAGAGCCGCATCTATGCTTGAGTACTAAGACAAATGGAGAATGGCTTCAATATAGACAAAGATTGAGTATGGAAAGGGTTGAAGACTGTGTGGCAGATTTAGGTGAAATCAGAGAATTCTTTGAATGGTGCATTAATTAAGTGAAACACTGAAAAATCAAAATCTTAATTTACTCAAACTCAAAAGTCTCAACATGACCAGCAGTAACTTCTGCTTGAGCAATCAACAACTGACGCACAAACTCATAAGACAAATCAGGATTGTCTTGCATAATCTGCTTAATTTTAGCTGATCTTTCGCTAGGCTTATTGTCTCTATCCATGATGACCTCTATCTTTAGCTACTTTATTCCTATTTATATTACCAATAATACATAATCAAATCATAATTATATTAAGGACTCCTAGTAATGACCCAAGCCACCCAATCAAAACCAAAATTCGCCCCGCAAATCTCCGTCCCTGCTACCTATATGCGTGGCGGTACCTCAAAGGGGACTTTCTTTAAATTATCTGATCTACCCGAGCGTTGCCAAGTGGCAGGCTCAGCACGCGATAAATTTTTACTGCGTGTCATTGGTAGCCCCGACCCTTATGGTAAGCAAATCGACGGCTTAGGTAATGGCAGCTCCAGCACCTCAAAGACGGTGATTTTGTCTAAAGCATCGCAAGCTGATCATGACGTTAATTATCTATTTGGACAAGTCAATATCGCCAAACCGATGATTGATTGGGCGGGTAACTGTGGCAACTTAACTGCTGCGGTGGGCGCTTGTGCGATTAATATGGGCTTGGTCGATGCGGATAAGGTGGCCAATAGTATTGATGAGGGTGTCGATAGCGGTAGTTGTGAAGTGCGCATCTGGCAAGAAAATATCGGCAAGACCATCATTGCCCATGTACCTGTATACAAAGATGAAAATGGCAAGGTACAAGTGCAAGAAACCGGTGATTTTGAATTAGATGGCGTCACCTTCCCTGCTGCTGAGGTCAAGATTGAGTTCATTGACCCAGTAGACTCCTCCAGTGATATGTTCCCGACCAATAACCTCGTCGATGACTTTGATGTCTCAGGTTGTGGCCTCGATAAAGACAGCATCAAAGCGACCTTTATCAGCGCAGGTATCCCCACCATCTTTATGAAAGCAGAAGACTTAGGGTTTACAGGTACAGAGCTGCAAGGCGATATCAACAGTGATAGTGAGACCTTAGCTAAGTTGGAAAAAATTCGTGCCCGTGGCGGCGTGGCGATGGGATTGTTTACAGATGAGTCTGAAGCGCAAAGCAGCCAACATATCCCTAAGATTGCTTGGGTGGCGTCGGCGCAAAGCTACACCTCATCCAGTGGCAAAGAAGTTAAGGCAACGGACATTGATCTAGTCGTACGAGCGATGAGCATGGGACAGCTGCATCATGCCATGATGGGTACGGCGGCAGTCGCCATTGCGGCAGCGGCAACCACGCAAGGAACGATTGTAAACCAAGCGGCAGGTGCTGGCGAGCTATCAGAGGTTCGTTTTGGTCATCCATCAGGGACATTACTTGTCGGTGGTAAGACCGAACAAATCGATGGTCGCTGGCAAGCCAAAAAAGTCTCGATGAGCCGCTCGGCGCGTCGTATTATGGTTGGTGAAGTTTTTGTGCCAGCGGACGCATTTTAAAGCATCATGACAGGCGGTTTGTTCTAAAAGCGCTTATTTTTAAATAAGCGCTTTTTACTGCCAAGACAAAAGGCTGGACAAGCTTAAGGCTAACTCCTACCATAGTGCCTCATACAATATATTTTGGGGCTGTGCTAGATTTTAGGTTACCGTCTCAAAGCTGTTCAGATCAATAAACCCCTGGACGTAGAGTAACTGATGACAACATATCAAACCTCTTTATCTGCCAAATCATTTGATGAGCATCATCTTTGGCACCCTTATACTAGCCTACCACCCACTTACCCAAATTTAGTCATCGAACGTGCAGAAGGCGTCTATCTGTATACTCAGTCAGGCGAGGCACTGATAGATGGTATGTCGTCTTGGTGGGCGGCGGTACATGGTTACAACCACCCAACTTTAAATAAGGCGGTATCGAGTCAATTGAATAAGATGGCTCACGTTATGTTTGGCGGACTGACGCACCCGCCGGCCATTGAATTGGGTAAAACGTTGTTGTCTATAGTGCCTAACGGCTTAGACGCTATTTTTTATGCTGACAGTGGTAGTATTGCAGTCGAAGTGGCATTAAAAATGGCACTACAATACCAATTGGGTGGCACTCACACCAACCGTAAGCAAATTGCCACCACACGTTCAGGCTACTACGGTGATACCTGGCATGCCATGAGCATCTGTGACCCCAAAAATGGCATGCATAGCATCTATGGTCAGCAGTTACCCGTGCAGCTGTTTACCGACGCCCCTTCTGATGGCTTTGATAAGCCCCTCTCTGACAGTGATAAAGAAAAGCTGATTCATTTCTTTGACACTCATTACAGTCAAATGGCGGCGTTTATTATTGAGCCAATTGTGCAAGGTGCAGGTGGTATGCGCTTTTATAGTCAGGAGTATTTACGACTACTGCGTGATTTATGTGATAAATACGAGGTGCTTTTAATTGCCGATGAAATCGCCACAGGCTTTGGACGCACAGGATCTATGTTTGCCTGTCAACACGCAGATATCACTCCTGACATTATGACGGTTGGAAAGGCGTTGACAGGTGGTTATATGACATTTGCAGCGACCTTGTGTCAGCGTCATGTGGCTGAGGTTATTGCCAATAGTGACTATCCTGCCTTGATGCATGGCCCAACATTTATGGGCAACCCGCTTGCATGCGCTGTCGCAAACGCTTCTTTGCAGTTGCTGATCGAGGGTGACTACCCTGCACGAGCGCGGCATATACAGACATTACTCAGAGCGCATTTAAGTAAGTTGATCACTCACTCAGCCATCAAGGACGTACGCACTTTGGGGGCTATCGGGGTGGTGGAATTGTATGATCCTGTTGATATGACTTGCTTTCAGCAATTATTGGTCAAGCATAAAGTATGGATAAGGCCTTTTGGAAAGCTGGTGTACATCATGCCACCAATCATCATGACTGACGATGAAGTCACCATGCTTTGTGAGCGTCTCATGACTGTTTTAACTGAATATTTTGAGTCAATATAATGACCGTACTGTTTATTACAGGTATCGATACTGACATTGGTAAAACCTATGCGACAGGATATCTGGCCAAGTTGTTGCAACAAAAGAACCCTGATAACGCCAGCACTGTCATTACCCAAAAGCTGGTGCAAACAGGGTGTACAGGGATTGCAGCTGACCTACTAAAACATCGACAGATGATGGCGTTGCCTCTACAAAAAGTAGATACCAATATCACAACTTGTCCATATGTGTTTGCTGTCCCTGCTTCACCGCATCTGGCTTCTAAGTTAGAAGGGTGTGTCATTGATGTCGACAAAATCACTGAGGCCACCCAAATATTACTCGCTACTTATGATACTGTGTTACTCGAAGGTGCTGGTGGATTGATGGTACCTATTACCGAGGATGTACTGATTATCGATTATATTGCTGAGCAGGGCTATCCGGTGGTCCTCGTGACGTCTGGCAGGCTTGGAAGTATCAATCACACTTTATTGAGTTTAGAGGCTCTAAAGCAGCGCAATATCCCACTACATACTTTGGTTTACAACCATTGGCAAGGAGAAGGCGTGGCAGAACCGCAGCATAAGCAAGCTTCAGTTGATGAGCAGATTACGGACGATACCCGGTTGTTTTTACAGCGACATTTGGCCGCTCATTATCCACAAGCAAAATGGCTAGATTTGCCAAACCTTAAAGACAATCAATGATAAGTATAGATCATGGCCTCACCTCCAAAACGTGTTCCGCTTGATTTAAAACCACCCTCTAAACCAAAGGATCGTGGTCTTCTGCTGTGGTCTATCCTCAAAAGACTGAGCGAGTTTGCCAGACCCTATCGCGGACTATTTATACTGACTCTTATACTGACGGTACTTGGGTCGTTTACCGCACAGGTGAACGCTTTTGTACTGCAATATACCATTGACACGTTGACCAATATCGTGAGCTTGCCTGATCCGTGGGCGGCAGGTTTAAACTTGCTGCTACTCATTAGTAGCGTTTTATTAGTAAAAGAAGTACTAAACGTTTTTATCACTTTTGGTCAGCGTTATTTTGGTGAGCGTATCCGTATCAACTTATCACGTGATCTCTCCCAAAAAGTTGTCGAACGCATCTTGTCTTATAAAATGGCGTTTTATACCAGTGATGAAAACGCCAGCGGTAAGCTACAAACCCGTATTGACTTAGGTGTGAGCAGCCTGACGCAACTGGTGCAAAACTTCTTTATTGACATGCTGCCGCTGTTTGCCAGTGCCATCGTGTCCTTAATCATTATGTTTAATGCCAACTTTTGGGTCGGTATGGTTGGCCTTATTATCGTGCCGATTTACTTTGTGGTCAGTCAAAAACAAGCCAACCGTCTGCAAGGGTTTCGTAAGCAAATGCGCGGGTATCGTGAGACTAAAAGCGGGCTGGTTATCTCAATTATTGACTCTATTACCGTGATCAAATCCTTTGTGCGTGAGCCGATTGAGTCTGACAAACATTGGGACATCCAAAAAGACATGACCGCCAACCAGCTGCGTATTCGCAGTATCGCCTTTATGTACAACGCTGGCAAAAGCTTTATTGAACAAATCGGCGTAGTGGTGATTATTATTCTGACCGCCTATTTTGTACTCAATGGACAGATGACCATCGGTGCCATTATGTTTCATATCTTACTGTTTCAAAACGTCGCTGCCCCTATTCGTGAATTACACCGTATTTACGATCAAATCAATAATGCATTGACCTATGCCGAAGGGTTTTTTGATATCTTAGATGACGACCAGGCGATTGAGAGCGAAGGTAAAGTCGAATGCACCGACTTAAAGGGTCATATCGAGCTAAAAAATGTTAACTTTTCCTACCCTAACGGCAAACAGGCTCTTAAAGATGTGAGCTTTAATATTTATCCCAATCGCATTACCGCTTTGGTCGGATTAAGCGGTGCGGGTAAAAGCACCATCATTAACTTATTGGTTAAGTTTTATGACCCCAGCAGCGGCACGATTTGTTTAGATGGTCGTGATTTAGAAGAGTACAGTACTCAGAGCCTGCGTGAGCAGATTGGATTGGTACTGCAAAACAACCATATTTTCTCGGGTACGATCGCTGACAATATTCGGTATGGCGCCATGGATGCCACTGACGAGGAGATGATAGCAGCAGCCAAAAAAGCCTCAGTCCATGAGCAAATCTTAGGTATGCCCGAAGGTTACGGTAGTGAAGCCAAGCAGCTCTCTGGCGGTCAACAGCAGCGTATTGCGCTGGCACGTATGTTCTTAAAAGACCCACCGATTGTGTTTTTGGATGAGCCCACAGCCAGCCTTGATGCCATTGCCACGCAGCAGATTAAGCAAAGTCTAGATTTGATCAAAAAAGACCGTACCGTCATCATTGTCTCACACAATATCTCACAAATTATTGACGCTGATGATTTGGTGGTGGTAGAAGACGGTCATGTTGTAGAGACCGGCACACACGAGGCGCTGTATGCCAATCATGGTAAGTACTATGAGATATTCAATGCCATGTCGGACAGTTTGAACCTAGATAAAATCAGTCAAACCCTAAATCATTAAGCAGGCATAAATGTCTAGAATGGGTCAGTATTTGCGCCTCTGAGTCATTCTAAATACGCTTATACGGTTGCTAATTACTTTAAGCAGAGTAAAATGCCTTATTTACCATAAAAATGAGACACTTATGATCGACTTTTCTGCACCGGATTTTTCATTACCTATACTGTCAGCACCTGCTTTAAGACTACAGCAAAAAACCTTGGATATGCTTTTAGCCATCCCTCAAGTCATGACCACTCGTATCTGGAAAATTGCTACCGCTCCTATGAACTCGAATATGCAGCAACAAGAGATTGAAAGCATGATAGTGGAAAAGGAGATGGCGTTTATAGAGTCGATTGGCGATATTGGCTCGCAAATCATAGCCTCACAGCTGGCTCTAGGCAATCAATGGATGAGTAACTGGCAAAGTCTGATGCTGGGCGATAAAAATGCATTCAGTCATTTTGGGCAAGATATTGATAAAGAAGCGGTAAAAATTATGGACAAAGGCATTAGCCCTTATGCAAGCAAAGTGAGCATCAACAAAAACCGTTTATCAAACTAAACAGGTGCTTATGTTACTCAACTGAGCGGCTGTGGTGACTAAAAGTACTGAGATATTGTAACTGTGACGTGGTAACTATGACGTGTGAATTTTCCGTAAAAACCTTCGATGAGCTGACCTCAGTTGATCTTTACCATATCTTAAAAGCCCGCTCGCAAGTCTTTGTCGTGGAGCAAAACTGCGCTTATCAAGATATGGACGAGGTGGACTTTGATTGTCTGCACCTCATCGCTCATCAAAATGAAGCCTTGGTGGGTTATTGCCGCATCATCGGACCTGAATTCAACCCTAAAAAATCTTTAGAGTACCCGTCATACTCAATGCCTGCTATTGGAAGAGTGTTGGTATTGAGCGCTCATAGGGGCGAAGGTGTGGCCAGACAACTCATGACCCACGCTATCAAACACAGCCGTAAAAAGTATGGCAAAAAACCCATTATTATCTCTGCTCAAACTTATTTGCTCGATTTTTATCAGTCGTTGGGCTTTGTCCCTGAGGGCGCATACTATTTAGAGGATAATATCGAGCATGTCACCATGGTGTTGCCGCCCCTAAAAAAAACCAAAGTAAGGCGGAAAAAACCAGCTGAATCTCAAGGTGCAAGCGTTGTTACTCAGATTTTGAGTGTGCTACTGCTGCTATTAAGCCTGATGTTTGTCGCTGGATTGATTTATTTGATGACTTAACGCCCAAATAGTTTTGCCTAAATGGCTTTTACATGATGTCACTGTTGTTGCCTACCGAGTATGTTACTTTTGAATCATGACCTTTATGGTCAATGGTCAAAAGCAGCACACTTAAGGAAGAGGTATTGACTATGTCTAATGTTGAAAGCAACGTCCGTCCAGAGTACGACGATGAGATTCAAAAAATCGCCGATTACGTCCTCAATTATTCTATTGATGAAGACTCCCCTAACAGCACTGAAGCATGGAACACCGCTCGCTATTGCCTAATGGATACATTGGGCTGCGGCTTGCTGGCCTTGCGTTTTCCAGAATGCACCAAACATCTTGGTCCTGACTGTGCAGATCAAGTAACGCCCAATGGTGCACGAGTACCGGGTACCTCTCATAGATTAGATCCTATTAAGGCAGCATTCGATATTGGCTGCATGGTGCGCTGGCTAGATTATAATGATACCTGGCTTGCTGCTGAGTGGGGTCATCCCTCAGACAACTTGGGTGGCATCTTGGCGGTAGCAGATTACATCAGTCAACAAAACATCAGTCAAAACCGCGCCCCACTGACGATGAAGGCAGTGCTTGAAGCTATGATCATGGCACATGAGATTCAAGGCGTGTTGGCGCTGGAAAACTCCTTTAATCGTGTGGGTCTTGATCATGTGTTTTTAGTCAAGCTCGCCTCGACTGCAGTCGTTGCAAAGCTATATGAATTGCCACGAGAGCGTATCATGGCGGCGATCTCCCAAGCTCTTGTCGATGGCCAAGCCCTGCGTACCTATCGTCATGCGCCCAATGCCGGTAGCCGTAAATCATGGGCAGCGGGCGATGCGACCAGTCGTGCGGTGCGCTTGGTTGATATTACCTGTCGCGGCGAGATGGGCATACCTGGCGTTTTAACGGCGACGCAATGGGGTTTTTATGATGTGCTGTTTAGCCATACCAATAAAGATCTAGCACTCAAACCTGAAAACGAGCGCCGCTTTAGATTCCAGCGCGACTTTGGCACTTATGTGATGGAAAACATTCTATTTAAACTCAGCTTTCCTGCTGAGTTTCATGCCCAAACGGCTTGTGAGGCTGCAGTGATTTTGCACCCTCGTATTGAAGACAGAATCGATGATATCGAAAAAATCGTCCTGACCACGCATGATTCTGCCATTCGTATTATCTCAAAAGAAGGGGCGCTAAATAACCCTGCCGATCGTGATCATTGTTTACAATATATGGTCGCTGTGCCCTTATTGACAGGAGATCTGATGGCAGAAAACTACGAGGACGACTACCATAAACAGCATTTATCTATCGACGAGCTGCGCCGTAAAATGGTCGTAGAAGAAGACAAGCGTTATTCAGCAGATTATCACGACCCAAGCAAACGCTCGATTGCCAATGCCATTCAGATCTTTTTTAAAGACGGCAGCAGCACTGATAAAGTCGCTGTGGAGTACCCTATCGGCCATAAACGTCGCCGTGACGAAGGGATTCCGGTGCTCAAGGCCAAATTTGCAGCCAGTTTGGCCACTCGTTTTATCGAGAGTCGCTGTGCTGAGATCATTGAGCTGTGCCATGACCACGCTCGACTAGAGCAAACGCCTGTTAATGAGTTTATGGATTTATTGGTTATTAATTAAGGTAGCTAAGACAGCTAGAGACATTACTATAGCTCAATCATATAGCGCATAGGTTACCAAGGTATAGGGTCCCCTGCCCAATCGATAAAACCACCAGATTGGGCAGCGGTCATGTTTGATAACACTGCCAATAAGCACTCTGCACTATAAGCAGGCGAGAATAACTGCCCTTTTGTCACATTGCCTTGAAATGGCGCTGATAACTGAGTATTCACTGTACCCGGTTGCATGACCACGACACAGACGTTTTTTAGTGAGCGCTCCCATTCTATGCTTAAGTTTTTCATACCCATGTTCAGCGCCGCTTTACTCATACGATAGCTATACCAGCCGCCAAGCCTATTATCACTGATACTACCTACTCGTGCTGATATGGTGGCAAATATTGCAGGGTGATCAGCGCTACGTTCTGCTTTGGCCAGTAATGGTCTGATGTGTTTGGCTATCAGTAGCCCTGCTAAGGCATTGATTTGCATGTTTTGTAAAAAAAACTCTGTATCCACTTGCCGCAGGGCTTTTTCTGGCTGGGTAGATTCAGTATGCAGCAGCCCCACACAGTTGATGACCCAATCCAGATGCGCCTCTTGTTGTTTGATAGCATCGACAGCTTGCGTGATGCTGCTCTCATTACTGACATCCATCTGTAGCCAATGCAAATTATCCGCCTCAAAGTCAGGCACGCCTCTATGATAGGTGGCGAATACCCGAATATTGCCCCGTTCATTGGCCGTTGCCTGTATCAGCTGCTGCACCATGGCTCGACCAATACCACCAGTCCCGCCGATGATAAGATAGGTTTTATTGTTCATATGGTCTTTCCCTATTTTTATTAGAACAACTTATACCAGTAGTGCTGTAACACTTTTAAATTGAGTCTATATAACTACTATTGTTGTTTTCTACAGCGCCTAGTCTTTAACATAGCATAATGCTTGTTAAATAATTAGAGGCCATTTATTACTAGGGCGTGTCTTCATTTTAAAAATGAAGACACGCCCTAGCTAGGCAGTAATAATAATGTTGTTAAATACGCTACAATATCTTTGAGTGACTGACGACTTGTCACTTGTGCAACTTAATACTTGTTTTATTGACACGGACACCATTCCATCATGCTATCACCACAAGATCAATTAACCGAGCTGGTACGCTCGCTTGAGACGCAGCAGCATGTCTTTGCTACAGACCCTTTACTGGTGACAGAAAAGATGCAAGCAGAAGAAGGCAAACCTCTACAAAAACTGCATCGGCGAGCGTCACGTATAGACAGTAATGGCAATCTGGCACGGGTACTGGCTAAAATCGATGGCCGTATCAAAGGCATCATGGTCATCATGAGTATCGTCTGGTGCGTGTCAGGGTTTTTAGGGTTATTTACCTTATTACAGTCCAATGTAGTGAACTTTTTTTATGTCTTGGTGTGCTTGCTGGGTTTTCACACCCTTATGCTTGGCGGCTGGCTGGTCATAACCCTGATCAATCAAGGTCGTCAGTCTCCCAGCTGGTTTGCAAATTTTGTCAGCCCAAGCTATCTGATACGGGGAAAAGATGATGTCACTAAAGCGGCTGTTGATTTGTACGAGCGCCAGCTACAGCATAGCGGTATGCGTTGGTACTTAGGTCGATTTAGTCATCAGCTATGGCTTGCCACTTTGACTGGTATGTTATTGGCGATCATTTTTTTATTGATTGTGCGTCAGTATAGTTTTAGTTGGGAGTCGACGCTACTCTCTGATCAGGCGCTGATTGGCTTGACTAACGTCCTTGGCTGGCTACCAGATCTGGTTGGGTTTGATGTACCAGACCGTAGCGCCATCGTGCAGAGCCGACTGGTTACTGACGTCATGCCTTTGTCGGTCGCACGGCAGTGGGCAAGCTTACTGATTGGCAGTTTGCTGATGTACGGTATCGTCCCTCGGGCGCTGGCTTGGGCGTTTTGTGCGCTGATGTTTCGCCGCAAAAAAATGCGCTTAGATATCAAGCTTCCTTATTATCAAAAAATATTAAACTTTTGGCAACGTCAGGTCGTGGATGCTGATGATTTTCAAGAAGCCCCTGCGCCAGTCGCACCAAAAGCAACTATCAGTGCAGGCAAAAAGCTAGCGGTATTGCTCGAATACCCTTCACAGCAGGACAATTGGTGGCAAGCTGGACTTAATAAAACCACTAGCAGTGATGAGGTCGAAAGCTTTGGTATCCTTGATGATCGTGATGACATGGATCGCCTAATCAGCTATTTAGAAACAACTCCCGTACAGGTTCTATTAGGCGTGCACAGTCAGGCACTACCTGACCGCGGTACATTGCGCAAACTCGATCGTATTGCCAACACCGCAAAATATGGTCTGGTAGTTCAACTGTTAAGTAACGAAAGCACGAATACTGACCACATTCCGACCGCCACGACAGAGGCTAATGATCCAAAAAACCCTCAAGCGGTTCGTTATCAGCAATGGCAAACCGCACTTGCCGCTCGAGACATTGGCTTGGTAGAGAGCAGTGCCAGTCATTAATCAGTTAAGTATGCAACCGTTGACTAGTGCCTGAGCCAATGATTACTTGATGGCTATATTCACCTTAACCGTGTTTGTTGTAAACTTGAGTGAACACATGAGCTATCAACATGAAAAATAAGATCCTAATATGAACCACGACAATAATAATGCGAATACTCAGCCCAAAGGTCTTTTTGCAGACAAGGCTTATCCTCCAGATTCTGACGTCTCGCAGCCTATTGATATCCATAAAGAGCAGGAAGTAAGTAAACCTACCCATCCTGCTGATGAGTCCTCATCTGAATTATCAGAACACCCTACAGCCAACCAAACGACGATCGCAAGTGGCGAAGCGCTCAAATTGGCAGTGGTTGGTCATACCAACACTGGAAAAACTTCGATACTACGTACTTTACTACGTGATGTTTATTTTGGAGAAGTAAAAAATGAGGCAGCCACGACCCGTCATGTTGAAAAAGCGCAGTTAACAGACAGTCATACCGGCGAGGTCTTTGTGACTTTATATGATACTCCCGGTCTAGAAGACGCTTCGGGACTGATGGACTGGCTCGAGGACAACACTGCCAGTCGTCGTGATGGGATTGAGCGCTTACAGCAGTTTTTGGCAGCAGATGTTGCGACAGGAGAAGCCACTGGGTTTGATGATTATAGCCAAGAAGCCAAAGTTATCCGGCAACTGCTGGCAAGTGATATGGCCATCTATGTGGTCGATGCACGTGAGCCTGTACTTGGAAAATACAAAGATGAATTGACCATTCTGTCATGGGCGGCGATTCCTGTGATGCCTGTGTTTAACTTTACTGACAGCCAAGAGGCCAATATTGACGACTGGCAAACCATGCTGGCACGTCGCAACCTACATATATCTACCCGCTTCGATTCTGTCGCTTTTGAGTTTGCAGATGAGATGCGACTGTGGCAAAACCTCGCAACCATGCTGACTCACTCTGAGATGCTTGAGCGCTTGATGCAGCAGCGTACAGAGAACTGGGCTCGCCTGTATGAAGAGGCCAATATCATTATTGCTGATTTTTTGTTAAACGTCGCCGCTTTTGTCCAAGAGGTTAGTGACGATGATGATCCATTACCAATACTGACACAGATGCAAGAGGCGGTGCGCCAAAGTGAACGTGCCATGCAACATAAACTGCTCAATTTATATCGGTTTTATGATAATGCTGTGGCAGCGACACCGCTTGAGTTGCAAGCCTATCAGCAAGATCCCTTTGATCCTGAATTGCTTAAAAGCTATGGGATTCGTACCACTTCAGGTGCCGCTGCAGGCGCCCTATTGGGACTGGGGATTGATGCAGCAGCATTAGGCACGACGTTAGGACTAGGCGCCGCTTTGGGGGGTATCGCTGGTGGCATACTCTCTAATACCAGCAGTATCGCAGATAAAATCACAGGAGTGAAACGTCTATATATCGATCCTGCTACCCTAACCTTGCTGGCGACACGAGCCCTCGATCTATTAACCGCTTTACGTCATCGTGGTCATGCTGCTACTGATGCCACACAGCTGCTATATCAAGAAAAAACCATTATTGATGAGCACGAGCTGAACGATGATGACAGTCATCGATTTACCCCTTGGCCCACACATAAGCTACCAAGTGAACTAAAAAAAGCCAGAGGAAAGCCCCAGTGGTCGTCACTAAGTAGTGGCAAGTCAGAACAAGCCGAAAGCTTACGTATCGATGCGGCATGGTCATTGTCCACTAAATTGCAGGCGCAGCATCTTGGCCGTGAGTAATCAGGTTTATAATGCTGCACGGCTGTTATTTTCTTCATTGCAATAGTTTGCCCAATGCGTCACTACCACGTACATCTGTCTGTTGTAAGTAGATTGGATAGATTGGATAACTGCCAAAGCTTTTCTCAATATCATGCATCAGCTGTTGTTGTCTATCAGCACGTTTGCGCCAAAACGCATCAGTTTGTACAGGTGTTATCAGCTGATTGACCACGATTGCTGCAGGGTTAAGCTTGCTTTCTTCTAATTGCTCGACTGTGCGCTTGGTCTCAGCCAAGGGTAATACGTCCGCAGTCATGACCAAGACGATGGCGGTCTGCTTGTGATCATGCAACAGTGCTCCTGTCTCACGAAACAGTTGTTTGCGCTGCTCCAGTACCGATACTGCTTGCTCCCAGCGATCAGGTCGATGCTTGGCAAATGGGTTGTTTACTTTATTTTTGTACCCTTCATACCTTTTATCGTCTGTATTACGGTCTAAGCTCGTGGCTGCTGAGCGCAGTTTAGCCTGTCGCCGCTGCTGTGCCAGCAGTCCATCGGTCCACGCCCCCATCATCTCAGGCAGCACCAATAGCCGCAACGTATGACCAGTGGGTGCAGTATCGAATACAATATGATCATAGCCTGCATCTACGGCTGTCACCAAATGCTGACACATAGACTCAAGCATAGCGGCCTCTTGTGCACCGGGGGCAGATTTTGACAGACGCAGATGCTCACGAATTTTGGGCATCATGTCAGGATTGGCATACCCCCTGATGGTGCGCTCGACCTGCGCAAAATGCGCGTCTACGATGACATCAGGATTGAGCTCGAGCGCATCAAGGTAAGGGGTAACGGCTGTCTTTTCATCATTGAGCGTTACGTTCAGTACATCTCCTAAGCTGTGTGCAGGGTCGGTTGAGACCACAAGCGTCTTTTTTTGCATAGCGGCATAATGGCTGGCAAGCGCTGCTGCTGTCGTTGTCTTTCCCACGCCACCCTTGCCACCGACAAAGATAATTGGCTGTGAGGCCAGTTGGGTGACCAATGCACTAAGAGATTGTAGAGCCATAATGATTACTCATCTTTGTTTAAATGCTTTGTTATCATAGTTATCATATTTTCTGTACTGACCATCCAATCAGCCAGCGCACTAGCAGCAGCCAATATGGTCAAAAGGACATTTCTCCATACCCATACGTGTATGCCAATCATGAAAGTTCTCCAAAAATAGCGGCTGCAGCTCAAGGGTATAAAAGCTGGCTGGATTATCAATACCGAGACTCTCAGCAAACATCATGAGCATAAACAAATCCTCTTCATCACGTGCTGCTCGTGCCATCGCTTGTCGATACGGTGCATGGTAAAACTCATTAAGCCCTGCAAGGAATCTTTGCCACAGCGGTTGGTCGTTTTTTATGTCATCCATGGTTTCGCCTTAGTTTTAACATTAGCTTCAACATTTTCAGCGCAGAACTCCCCCACCTTTTAGGTGGTCGGTAGTTTATGAACTCATCTATTAGATAGTATCATTAAGTGGCGGGTTGCGCTGCGCCAACCTTATGCTTCATCATCTCAAAACACAATCTCAAAACGTAAAAACGCCAGCAATGGCTGCCAGCGTTTTTTTTGCTTATATGGTTTTTAAGCATTATGTCTCGTTTTTGCCTTTATGTGATGACCACTCACGACGCAACACAGAAAAGCTCTCAAAAGTCACTAAAATCGTGGCAATCAAAATGATGAGATCCATAATAATCAGCAACCAGTTACCATCAACGTAGAAGGTTTTTAGCTGAATAAGTAGAGCAAAGATCGTCATGACCAGCAAGAACGATAACGGCGCTAAGGTGTACCAAACCGTCTTGCCGTTACGCAGTAAGATAACGGTTACGATCATCAGTGTCAGCGCCGCCATTAATTGGTTGGTTGTACCGAATAATGGCCAAATGATCATACCGCCTGAGCCATCGATACCACCAGCACCAAATGCTAATAACAGACACGTGCCTACTGCAAGCAACGTAGCGACCACCCCTTTACTTAGGATCGGTAAGTTATAAAACTCCCCAAACTCTTGAAAGATATAACGCTGTAGACGCACCCCTGTATCCATAGTCGTACCAGCAAACAAAGCTGCCATTACAGTGAGCATGGTCTGAGACAATACCATCTCGATGCCAACGCCTGCATTTAGGATAGCAGCGCCGCCATCAATAAAGGCGCCGATAGAACCGTCCCCAAACTTTTGATACACAGCCTGCCAGTCACCCAGTGATGCAAAGCCTGCAGTAGCAGCCAAAATAGCACCTAAGGCGAGCATGCCTTCTCCAAGTGCACCAAAATAACCGACAAAACGGGCGTCTTCTTCTTTGTCGATCTGCTTGGAGGTCGTACCTGTCGCCACTAAACCATGGAAACCTGAGATAGCACCGCAAGCAATCGTGACAAAGAGCAGTGGCATGATTGATGGTGTACCTACGGGTAAGTCCGTATTGATCGCTGGCGCAACGATATTAGGCGTGGAGATAAATATAGCTGCGTACAAGAGAATCAAACCAACGAATAACTGTAGCCCATTGATATAATCACGAGGCTGTAACAGCATCCATACTGGCAATAGTGACGCAATCGCAGCATAGGTAAATAAGATGATGATCCAGACGGCATTGTCTGGTAGCCCCATAAACGTCTCAGGGAGCACGACCGGGAACATCGGTCCCAGATAGATTAGACCATACAAGGCCGTCACGCCAAGGATAGATACCCAGATGAGACTCATATTGTAGCGATAGATGCATTGACCAATGATAAACGCAACAATTAATGCTCCCCATACTGGCAATACAGCGGACGGAGTTTTGATCAGCATATTAGCGATGGCAACACCAAAGACAGCATTAACCATAAGCAGTAATAAGAATATCACGACCATCATCAAACTACGTACACGTGTACCCATGACGCTGCCAGCGATAGAACCGATGGACTGGCCACGATTACGCATACTGGCCCAAATCGCCGACATATCATGCACACCCGCCATAAATATCGTACCAAAGACGACCCAAAGTACGGCGGGCACCCAGCCCCAAATTACCGCAATAGCAGGACCGATGATCGGAGCTGCTCCTGCTACTGATGTAAAATGATGTCCCCAAAGGACATACTTATTGGTAGGGACATAATCCACGCCGTCTTTCATAGTATGCGCCGGTGTGGGACGGCTATTGTCTAGTGCTAAAATCCTCGTTGCAATAAACTTGGAATAAAACAGATAACCGCATAGCATGGCAGCAATCCCAAGTAGTAATACAATGGCACTATTCATCTTATCTCTCCTTAGACAAGTTAGTGACGGATGTGATCCATCTTATTGTATGTATTTTTTAATATATGACTGATTTTTTGGTATAACCTCTACTCTGTACGTCAAAACAATTGTAGCTTATCTATTAGATGTTGTAACCTTCTAAAAACTTACCTACCTCTTTTTTAGGTCAGTTGCAATACGCTAACCATTTACATGCGTCTGCGTTTTATCATTTTTTATAATCAGTATTTGGTTATAATAAGGCAGTTTTAATACCTGATTATGGTTTTTATAGAAAGCGATAATTGAAGATTTTTAGTTAAAGGGCTGGCATGACATACTACTTTGGATTTATACCATCAAACAAACTGAACGAGATGATTGATGAAGCTGAGCGAGTCATCACTTCAAATGAACAAACGGATTATTACCCCTACCGCAATAATCTCACCCAGCAAATAGCTCGTGAGCTGATTGACAATTTATTGGTGGGATTGATTGACGTCATTCCAAACTCAGAACGTCAAGCCGCTATGAAAAAAATAGTGGGTACGATTGAGCGCACCACAGAAACCCTACTTAACGTGCTACTGGGTAAGGATAAAAACGAGGATATCCTGCCAAGCTTTAACTTTTTAAAACATCAAACCATGTTTGTGGACAATGACGGGGTTCGCCGTGTGGGCTATAAACTATCGACAGATTCTGTACAAACCATCATGGACGGTTTTGCAGCTGTCAAACTTGATGTTGTTGACAAACCTGCTTTTGAAAAAGCGTTAGAGACCATCAATGAGGACTCTCTTGACCACTTTCTCATTCGCTTCACTGAGACCTTGAGCCTTGGTGTGATAAAACGCAAGTCCATTCCAGTGGCCAAGGCAGCAATTGATAAGGGGCTGAGTATGGCACTGCATAAACTGCTGCCCCAACTCCCTGATGCTGGACTTAAAAGGTTAGCAAACTTTTATGAGCCGTTTGTTGTTGAAATAAAAGACTAGAGTCTAGTAGCCCTAAGAAATGTTAGTTAATCCGTCGTAGTTATTGGGCAAATTCATCAAAGTTTGCTAAAATAAGCAGTTTTCATCGAAGGCGCAACCCATGACCCAAATCAGCAACCAAGAAATAGAACAAACCCTGCGTAATTCAGAGTGTCTCATTAGCAGTATCGAAGTGGCTGCTGCTTACGAGCGTCTCGCTGCACAGCTTAATTTACATTATGCTGGCCTAAACCCTATTGTTATGGTCGTCATGAATGGTGGTCTTATCCCAGCAGGTCAACTACTGACTCATTTGACGTTTTATCATCGCATGCATTATATCCATGCTTCACGTTATCGTGATAACGAAGGTACCAATGAGCTTGATTGGAAATTTAAGCCAGATGTCAGTATCGAGGGTGAGCACGTCTTATTGATTGATGATATTTTTGATGAAGGCATTACCCTCAAAGCAATCGTAGAAGAACTGGGTAAAGAAAACCCGCTCTCTATTGAATGCTGTGTCCTACTTAATAAACAGCATGACCGTAAAGTAGCAAATTTTGAAGTTGACTTCGTTGGTATCAATGTTGATGATCGTTACGTTTATGGTTGTGGCATGGACTTTCATGGTTACTTGCGTCATCTACCAGGTATTTATGCCATTAAAGAAGATAAAGTCTAATATCATAATTTAAAGCAAAAAAGCATCCAATATGGATGCTTTTTTTACTTAACGATTTTAACAATTTTCAGTCCAGATTTTCAAACTGTAAGCCAAGACCTGTATATCGTTCGGTTGGTGTCTGTACTGCCAGCTCAAAAGCTTGCTTGGTGCTATAAATGGTGACATGTTTTTTGGCTCGAGTAACGGCAGTATAAATGAGCTCTTTACTCAGTAGACGTATATGACTGCTGTCAAAAGTGATGGCTACATGATCAAATTCAGACCCTTGCGACTTATGAATGGTCATCGCATAAGCCGTCGCCACCAATTCTTCATTTAATAAATTGACTGCGATACCTTGAGTTTTATTTTCAAAAAACACCTCTAACCGATCAGCACTGCCCTCTACCTGCAAACAAAATCCTATATCACCATTAAAAAGCCCAAGCTCGTAATTGTTTTGCAATATCATCACAGGACGACCATGAAACCAAGTATTCTGACCCAATGGTAGCTCTAGCTCAGTCAAATGCCACTGAGTCAGATAATTATTGATATGACGATCGCCCCATTCACCATTATGACCTGCACTTAATACTCTAAATTGATTAAAGCTGTCTGTTAGTAGAGTAATGGTGTTTTTTACTTGTTCTGGCATGGATTTTTCTATTGGATGGTTTATTAGTTTTTTTATTTGGTATATATAATTGATATAGTTTTTTGATATTCTTTTTAAATAATTATTTTTGCTTAGGCTATTTTTAAATGTATTATCAATAGACGCTTCCATGTTTACCATATTAACAGCATTAAAATTTAATGTTTTATCCTGCCTTAGTAATTGCCAGATAGCTTGCAAGTCAGTGTCAGGCTTGTTGATCTGATGGGCGAGCTTACCAATACCTGAGTCAGCATCGAAGCGCCGGCTCTCAGTGAGCTGCGCATGTATGGAATACAAGGCAGGAATACGGCACAGGTCAGCCAATACGGCGCCTGCATCTACTGCGGCCAGCTGGTTCGCATCGCCTAACAATATCAACCTGGCACCAGGCTTTATAGCACTGACGAGATTGTTTGCAAGCTCTACTCCTAGCATCGAGGCTTCATCGACGATAATGATATCTTCACCAAGTGGGTTGTTTGCATCGTAGCGAGGTCGACCCGTCCGACCAATACCTAATAAACGATGAATGGTCTTGGCCTCTTGCAACTGCAGCTCGACATTTGCCACGTCTAGAGCGGCTTGTAGCGACTCTTGCATACGCTGAGCTGCTTTGCCCGTCGGTGCCGCCAATGCTAGGCTGGCACTGTCGGTACTAAACTTAATGCTTTTATGTGCTTCTCCCCCACTCTCAGCCGCTTGTTGTAGTGCAATGACCAACTGAGCAACAGTATAAGTTTTACCTGTACCCGGTCCACCTGTAATAATACTAAAAGCATGGTTATTGGCAATATTAATGGCAGCCACTTGCTGCTTATTTAAGTTTTTGGGTATGGATATCTTTAACGGGGTGATCTGCTGATTTAAGATATTGTAGATATTATTGGCTAAGTTGTACTCTGCTTGCCATGTACGGTGTATCCAAAAGGTGATGGATTGGGTGGTTACGTTTTTTTTGTTTTTAGTAGCTTGGTAAATGATTGGTTGATTTGTTCTGCTTAGGCTATTTATATCATGACAGTTCACATCGGCAAGTAATCTGTGCTTAGCAACCGTTTGCACAAATGTGCTAAAGTCGCTGTTTTTCAGTAGATCATAGAATGCTGTAACTAAGTTAAATCGCTTGCTGAGCATTTCTTTGTCGTGATTGCTAAGTGCTAACTGCGCCCACGTCTGCGACTGTCTAATAAACAAAACGTCCAATAATTCAAATAACGATGATTCAGCGCTAGAAATCTCATCTGTAGGTATCTCTATTAGGGCCTCTATCTGTCTTTTGGCTAATGGCAGAATTGGCGCTGCCAGTAAGCGTAATAAACGCTGTTGCCAAGCATAAAGCGTAACTGATTCACCGTTAATCCGACCTTGCGTTGGTGTCTCATGCAGATCCGCTTCGATTGTTAATACGGTATGCCCCTCTTCCAAATGAGTGGCCAACATAATCAACAAGGCATGAAACAAGCCGTTATCTTTTATATTATGCTCCATTTTAGCATCAGTATTGACCTCGTCATTGGCAGTCGTCGTTTGATATGCTGCTTTGGTTTGCTGACGACGCAGCAGTATATAGTCACTGATGTTGCTGGCCCAACTCTCTTGTGCGCCAACAATGCTCTTATTATTACTAGGTTTGCTCATGTTGTGTGGTTCTCTATTGTTATAAACGAACGATTGATGCGGTTATAGCTTTGATTTGTCTTAATCTGGCATACCAAATAGCTGGTCTAAGCTTTTAATAAAATCAATAGGAATATCCCAAGTGACTAACCCATAGCGTCTACTATGGCCAGCCTCGTCGTCTGCCTTGCTCTTTGGTGGCTGTGCGCCATCGTCATAGGATTGTGGGTCATAGACGCCTCGTAAAAACACATACTCTACTGCGCCGAGATACTTATCTTCATTACCAATATAGTCAGGTATTCTCATCGCTAAAAATCGATGTAAGGCAACCTGATAAATGGCCGCTTGTAGCCAGTATCCTGCTTTTGACATGGCTTTTTTGAGCATGTCCTCATCATAATCACTTAGGCTATTTCCTAGATAATTACTTTTATAGTCGACGACATAGTACTTGCCAGCATACTCATACACCAAATCAATTTCACCACGTAAATAACGATACAGATGCGCTCTGTCTTGTGGTATTAGTCTGACGTGCTTGTCGGTCTCATGGGGCAGATGCTGCTCAAACAACTGAGTGATATCTTGCGCTCTAAAACGCTCTGAGAGTCCCATATTAAACGCCAATTCAGCAAAACGCTGTGTCGAATCAAGCGCACGTAACGGCTGATTTGATGCCAATAACGGTGTATCTAGCACCTCTTCAATCCAGCCCAACAAGGCGTCATGTTTGCTCGCATCTACTGACTCTGCTGGCGAAAGTGTATTCAGCGCTCCTGAATGATTTGCCTGCTGCATTTGCAACAGTCGAGCTTGCTGTTCAGCGCTGCTATAGACTATCGGCAGCTGATAACCACTGACTGCCCGGTCGATGATAGTGGACCATTGAGAGTGATCATGAAAGTCGATTTTTTCAAATATTTCGTGCAAAAACGTACCTGCATTGGCCCCTTTGGTAAAGGTAAAGCGGATATCGTCTTCTGCTTTGGCATCATGGCTATAATTAAGGGTTGAGGATGCATCATCGCTTGGTTCCACTGATAGTGAGCGCAGCGCTGCCATAGGATTGATATCTAGTGCGTCATCAATACGCTCATCCACGACCACCATCGCCTGCATTGATTCATCTAGCTGACGAGCCAAAGCGGTAAAGCTGGTCTTGGCCCAACCATGGAAATAACGGTTTTTCATTACTTGCGAAAACTCAGCATACTCTATGGGCTCTGTACGCTCTACACTAGATTTAGTATTAGCATCAGTGTTTGGCGTATTCGAACCCACCTGCTCGGCTAAGTCACTAACAAACTCAGTGACACGCTGTCCTCTAATCATACCGATAATGCCTTTGAGTCTATCGGGTAACTCAAACTTATGCTCGGTAGCTTCAAACCAATAAAATACGGGTTTACGTGTCATATCTCTTGTATCGCTTGGATCTTTTAGCACCACATACAACTGCTCACTGGCACGAGTGAAGGCCACATAGCCGAGTCGACGTAGCTCTTCAAAGCCTTCTTGCGTCTCGATTTTGGTATAGTAGTCTTCGGTGGCCGCAGAGCTTTTTACCGCAGAAAACCGACGTCGATTGCTGATAGGCGTCTGCTCAAGTGACGTCTGTTCATTATCTGAGTGTTGTTCGTTATACAGATAAAGTCCGTATTTTTCTTTGTTACCTGACTGGCGACTGGCATCTCCCATCCCTAATACGTAGACGATAGGGAACTCCAATCCTTTAGACTTATGAATGGTCATCAGCTGGACGCCTGACTCTGTCGGTAACGGATACTGCTTGGCCCAATCACTACTGGGTGCTGCATCTAGGTGCTGTCTAAACCAAGCCAATAACTCGTGCTCACCCATACCGACACCGTACTGCGCCAAGACATCAAGCACATGGCGCAAATCCATGATATGGCGATCACCTTCAGGATGAGCTGCTAGCGCTTGCCAAACGCCCTGAGGCTGTATGGGATTTTTGTCCAATAAATAATGCAATGCCGATAAAATACCAAAATGCTGCCAGTTTTGAGCGCCTTGTTTGAGATGAGTGATAAAATCTTGGTAGCTCTTGTTATGACGGATCATCGTGCTGTCTGTTAAAGCACTGCTGTCGATACTATTACCTAAAGCACCATTATCTAAAGCGTCATCACGCTCAGCGACCTCTGACTCATAATCCACCATCATGGCTTTGACCTCTTTGATGCTCAAGCCATACATATGACTGGTCAATACCCGATTAACCATGTCATGACGATATGGATAAAGCATGGCACTCAGCAGCGCAGCGACATCCTCGGCCATGATGGTCTCAAAAATACTCACGTCACTGGTGGTTAGAGTCGGCACACCCAGCTTAACCAGTTCATCTTCCACTCGTTTTAGATCTTTTTTGGTACGGGCCAACACGCCGATATCACTAGGCGCAATGGGTTTATCTTGTAAAGTCTGCTGACTGTTGAGTAATGTGGCAATATGCTGCGCCGTAACTTCATACTCATCGTAATCAAGCGCCTTGTCATAGGGTGTATGCAGTACACTGACAGGCTGAGCAGAGAGCACATCAGTAATAAGCTTATGGCTTGAATATGGACTATCTATATTATGAGATTGAGAGGCATCAAACCAAGACAGCTGACTGTCTGTTTTTGCTGCTTTGATGTGCTGGTAATAAATGCCTGTACCCAGTTGTGCCAACTTATTATTATCTGTTGTCGCTGTCGGCATCCCAAACCAACAGTTAAGTGCTTCAATCACGCCAGCGTTGGACCGACGGTTGACATCAAGCGTCCACAGACTGTCTTTATTAAACTGCGATTTCATATAGTTATAGTTGGCCACATCACCGCCTCGAAACCCATAGATCGCCTGCTTGGGATCGCCAACCAACAATACAAACTCATGATGGGTTTTATGACTGGTAGACTGTTTGTCACTGTCCGTCGGTTTTTTCTTAGGCAAATAAATACTTTCGATCATGGTTGCCTGTTCACCATTGATATCTTGCGACTCATCAATTAAGGCAACTGGGTAATGGTGACGGATATAACGTGCCAGCTTTGGTCCCTGATTACCCGTTAAGGCTTGGTTGAGCCGTACCATCTGTAGACTAAAGGTCGTCTCTTTGCGCTCTTCTAGTATAACCGGCAGTCTGTTACGAACCGCCAGCACGATGTGGCGATTGAGATTGGCTAGGATTGTGATGATGTACTTCTCTAGTGTGTTACTTTCTTCAATATAGCGCTTAAAGTCACGTACCACCTGCAATTCATTAAATATTAAATTAATTCTTTTTCCATCTTGCGGTACACGAAACTGACTGCCGATGTTGTCCGTTTTTAAAAAAGCTTCAATCAGCTTACTTGTTTTTTTACTCTTATTAGATATAAAGCCATAGGCTGCTACACCAGACTCTTTTAATGTTTGAATAATTTTTGGCCACTCACCTCTATTATTGAATAACTGCCCCTTAGGAACTTTATAATATTCGCCATCAGGCTGAAAGAACCCATCTAGCTCGTCGCTGCGCTCAATGATACTGCGGATAAGCCGCTCATAACCTGCAAAAGAAAAATCACTGACGGGAACCTCATCAATTGGCGCTGAGATAAAGTTCAGCGAGCGAGTCACATAACTTTTGTGATCGCCAACCGTCGTCAGCTTGCCTTGTTGATCTAGCAAAGCATAGAGTTTGGGCTGCTCATGATACAGTCGGCTTTGAAACTGGCGCAGCTCGTCATGAATGATACTGTCCGTCACTTGCTCAATACTACTGTCTTCTATGATAGCCATCCCCTGCTGATGGCCCGTCTCACTACTGTATTCTGCTAGCCACTTTTGTGCCAAGCTATCAAGTGTGCCGACAAATAGCTTATCCAGTGTGGTCAGTACCAATGCGGTACGGCGAATGGCCTCTACCATTGAATAGCTGTGCACATGGTCGAGCAAGTAGCCAATTAGGTGTAGATTAACCGGATCTTGCATGGTCTCATCCAAACGTGCATAAGCTGCCTGCGTCATCAGCCATTTTTCACGCATTTTTTTGAGTTGCAAGCGCTTTTCTGCCAGCGTCTTGTTGTCATATTCAAGGTCTTGGTTAATCGTCTTATCGCTGTCTTGTGGTTGCTTATCCTGATCACTTGCAGGCACGACTTGTAGCGCTGCAGGATATAGGTGCTCTTTATGGCTTGGCTCAGCACTTAAAGTATTGACCCACTGGAGCAGCTGATAAAAATCCACCAAGCGGTCATGAATACGTTGGCGCATCTCGGCTGCGGCCGCTCGGGTAAAGGTGGTGGCGATGATTTGCTCAGGTGCACGCCGTGCCTCAATCAGCAAGCGCAGCACGATACCCGTCAATGTCCAAGTCTTGCCCGTACCCGCTGACGCTTCGATGAGATGCTGTCCTGTCAAAGCGATGTCGATCGCTGGTGTCACCTCTTCTTTAGGTCTGCCCTTGTCGATATCTTTAGCTGATTTTTTCTCTGTACTTTTATCTATATCAGCACCTTTGGTCATGGGGTTATCAAAACCATCTCGCGGCTCGTCTATTCGTATTTGGTCTAATCGCTCGTCACTAGCATTTAGGGATATCGTCTTGTCTGTCATATTAGCCCTCCAAGCTTTCTAAGGCATTAAACATTGGCTCATATAGCGGCTGCGCTAAGCTAGTCAAAGCATCAGATAGTGCGGCAAACGCATCTTGATCACGCAGTATGTATTGCCAAATGGCGTGCTGCGAGCATGTCTCGTAGACGGTATCGACATGATAGCCGGGTCGCAACCAATCTGAGAAGTCTGCTCGCTTTGGATAGTACGTGTTGTCTTCTGCTTTGCTACATTTATCAACAAAATTAAGGGCATACTCAGGCAATAAAGTCATGGGTACTTGACCTGACAAATTGGCAAAAACCGCCCATTTTATCAGCTCAACCACTGCCTCTTCATAGGCGATAGGATTTAGCCTAAAGGCAGTTGTTTTTTCATACTTTTTGATCTTGCCGCTGGGTTTATTAAAGCGCCAAATGCTCACACCATCAATGGCTGCTACTTGCTCAGCGCTGGTACATCTGGCGACTTGCCAATATAAATGCGCTAACCAAAACTTTAGTAAATGCTTAGGACTGGCGGAATTAGGCAGTATATTTAACCAGTATTTAGGTGACTGCTCGCTATAGCTCATCGATTCAGATTGACGACTCTGACTGTCATGATGGCTTGTAGACGTCTGTGGCTGCCTAACTTTTGGTACCACACCTTTTATTTTTATAACTTTTGGCAAGCGCTCAAGTAATGCCAGTGCTGCTGGATGGGCTTCGCTCAGCATTGTTGCCAGCTCGATTTGTACTGGATGTTCCATCGTTGGTGTCAGTAATTTTAGGCCTACCCTCTCATCTGGCTGATTGGCGCTAGGCTCAGTAGTGGCAATGCGTTGATCAACACCATTGTTTATGAGCTGCTCTTTAAAATCGATACATTGCTGCTGCAGTTTTTGTTGCTGATTGGGTAAGGTTGTTTGGCGGGCAATCCCAGCTGGCATCAGCTTTTGGTACATCAGCACCGAGCTGTTATTTTGCTCTCCATGCTCAGCCGTATCAGCATCTGCACCGTTGGCCATTTCATTGATTAAATATTCTTTGATCTGATAAGTGGTTAAATGGTCCAAAAACAGCGGCTCTTGCCGCTCCCTTGCTTCCTCGCCTTGTATCATATACACCTTTTGTGTGCGCAAAAATGCTTTGGCAGGGTGGCGTACTTGATACGCAAGTACGCCTTCAACATCTATCTCTCCGATATCAAACACGCTATCGACACCATGAGTAGTAAGTCCACTGTCAGCCAACCCCAACATATCGAGCAATATATGTAAGGTTTGGTGGTCAGCTTGCCCAAGTTGCCCTAAGCCATTACCAAATAGCTGTGCTATGGCGGCATATTGTGCTTTTGTCGGCAATCCCACTAAGGGCGTTTGCTGATGTGGCAGGCGCTGCTTTAGGGTCTCAAACACAGACTGCCATAGCGGGGCAGGTGGAAATTGCTTTTTTTGTGCCAGCTTGGTTTTGCGCATGGCTTTTTGTAACACAAGGTCTAACTCATCCATGGTGTCAGTAGCGCTTGGAGCTAAATCAGCATCAGTCTTTGTAGTCTTTGTGGCCTCTGGTGGCGTCATATAAGAATCGGAATCAACAGTATCTTCTACTTGCGTCTCAAATAAACTTTCATGAAACGGCAACGCTGGATGCTCAGTGACCAGCCACTGCTTGATGAGCTTAGGCAAGTAACGCTGAAGGTGCTGACTGGTAGTATCGATATGAGCAGGCAGGCTCTCTATAGTACTGACTTGCCACTGCACCTCACCTTGCAAAAACTGCAACAGCTCACTGACAGGATTGGCAGGCAGGTGCTCGTGAGTGTCCGTCAGGCTTTGACCATTATAAAATATCCAACATGCACTGCGAGCGCACAGCAATGCATCTAAAAATGCACCATTGTCATCATCCTCGCTTACTCTATCACCGCGGCGTGCCATGGCAGCTTTCATCAGGTCATAGCGATTATCTCGATCACGATCTGGAAACTCTGAGAGGTTCATATTAAGCATAACCACTAGCTCAAATGGCACATTGCGCAAGGCACCAAAGCGCCCAAAAGTAATCACCCCTGTTGGCTCAGCACTGACTTGCTGACTCTCAAGCTCGCCTTCGATACTGTCCAACATAAAACTGAGCTTGAGTGGCAATTGCTCAACGCCTGCCAGCGTTTGCTCGACTGCTGTATTGGCACTATCGATATTGGCATACTGCTTGTAATGGCGATTGGCACGCAAGCTAGATTTAAAGCCGTTCATCGCATTATAGATAGCTCGCATGGTGCGGGTTTGATCCACATCACCGAAATAACGATGGATCACTTGCGATTCAATCTGATCAAGCCACTCCTCGGCTTTTAGTTTTTTAATATGATCATCACGTCGATCGTTTAAGCCCGTATAAATACGACAGAGCGCCTCAACGATCATTGCATCCTCTAAGCTGACTTTCGGTAACGGCAAGCTCATCTCTGGTAAGGCCGTACTCGGCCAACTGCTTGGTGCTAATGGATATAAGCAGTCACTCATATCAGCCTCTGGCATGACCAACCCTAGCGTCAACCTATCAAGCGCCTGGGCAAAGCTAAAGCGATAATCAAAGTCGTTTTTATCTAGGGTTTGTTTAAGATGCCACTCATCAAAACCACGGATAAAACCGGCCTCAATCAGCAAATCACAGCCTCGGCTCATCTGCTCATGAGTCAGGCCAAAGCTCTCAAACAGCGGGGGCAACATCAACCAATCTAAAACTTCGGCGGCCTCAAAACGAGCACTGTCACTGCCTAACAGCTTATAAAACCCAGTAATCGCTTCCCATAACTGGCGGATGTCGGTATCGACCACGCCTGTGACCTTGGCAGGTAAAGTCAAACCGTCTTGCCCGCGCCCGCTTACAAAGATAGCGCTGATAAGCGCATGATGACGCTCCACGTCAGGCAGCAACACCACAATATCAGAGATATGACGCTTTTTTTCACCGGGCTTGATAGGTTCATTGAGCCAGCGCCCCACCATGATACGCAGTACTTCAAGCTGACGCTGGAGACTGTGGCAAGAGTGAATGCTTAGGCTATTATCTTGTAACGACATGGCCCACAGACGCTCTTTTTCAAAGCGTTTATTTTCTAACGCTTCATCCTCATACCAAGGCATATCAGTTGTCGCTGCGCTTGTTTTATCAAGAGATCCATCATAACTGTCGGTAGCACCTCCCTCAAAGCTGAGCTCTATTTGGCTGCCAACCGCTTTTGATACTTTGGCAGCTGTCGCTTGCTGAGTGGACTGCTCGTCAAGCATCAACACATCATTTTGTAGACGTCGTAGCAAGCTTGGATTGGTTTGTACTGAGTCGCTATCCACGCTGTGATCATCATAAGAATTTTTGTGTGAATGATCATCAAAATCATCATGCCATGCCACAAGCGCATCTTGATAGTGCTCATTGCCCGATAAGTTGGCAAGCATCGCAAAGGTGTCACGTGATTGTTTGCCCAAACGTGATAGTAAGCTGTGACCATAGTCACGCAAAAACACACTCTCAGGATTGATAATCTGCTGACGCTGGAGCCAAGACTTATCGACGATATCAGCCCAAAACAGCTTGGATGGATTATAGTGGAGCAAGGTGATATCCATGTACTGCGACAATCGCTGCAAAAAATCCAGCTCCGTCTGGGGCAGCTGCTGAATGGTAAATATACGGAGCACCTTTGGCAATTGGGCGCGCTCATTTGCTTTGTTTTCTGCCAATGCCGACCAAAACGTATCTTCTAGTGCACTGCGGTACTGGTATACATCAGCAAACAACTGTGACCACAAAAACCGCTGAGCAACTTCTAACTCGACATAATGTGCCACCAACCACTCAGGCGTACCACGAGCATACTGATCAAAGCGCAACGATAGCGCATCTTTATCTGCGATCAACTTCTCCACATTAAGTGGCGTGTTTTTTGACCACAACTCTAACCAGTCTTCACGATGGGTAAGATAGCGGTTAAACACCCTTGCTAAGTCACTTGCCAGCTGCCAGATTCGGGCATCCTGCTGCGCCTTATCCGGAGCTTCGCCCGCCTGCGACTCATCAATCAAAGATGCCAATAAGGGGTACACAGGATGATCTTGATCTGCAGTAAGGGTCTCTTGGTAATAAGTCAAATACCCAAACAAACGCCACTGCATGACTGTCGGCGACAACACTGCCACCTCAGGCACATTTAAGGGGACTGCTTCAGGACTTTTCGCCAATAAATAGGCGTTATGACAGCTCAACACATTTTGCATCAGCGTCCACTGATATTGGCCCCAAAACTTCGTGCGTACCAAGGTGCTGATACCAGCACGGCTAGCGATGGTCTTATCGAGCCAGTCACCGAGTACCATAGACGGTACAATGACGATAAAAGGCTCAAATACCGGTTGGTTTTTGGACTGGTATTGTACAAGCAGCTGATCGACAAGGTTTTCGGTACGGTGGGATTGTATAATGGTAAACATAAGCAGTATTCTAGCGATAATATTAAAAACAACAAAAATAATAAAAGCATCACAAGCCAACCGTTAAACCGTTAAAACAGTCAGACATGTGTTTTATCATAAAAAAGTTAACTACAGTAAAATAGAGAGATACAATAGTAAAAACCACCCTATACGACATCAGTATTTTAAAAAGACAGAGTATAAAAAGTAGGAAGTAGAATGTATACCATCTCATGGCTCATGCTTAGCAGTCGTACCTGTTATGTATTTCTGCTAAGATGACAGCGGCGCTCAATAGGCGACTATAGCTCTATACAGACAGTGTGTCATTGATAACAGTAATTTACCAGCACGCTACCGAGACGTTATGAGCGCTTGCGACATCTAATGTCGTCTTGTCTTGGTTTTTCAACTTCTATTTGCTTAGCCTTTAATTTAAAAAACGAGACCGCCGAATTTATGCCACTACGTCCAATAGATGCTATCTTTATCAATCCTGAAAGACGCCAATATGTCGTGTATTTTCGTGGTGAACTGTGGCAATTACCACGCATGAAAATCGATCATGCAGCATGGCTGCGCCGACAACCCTATGATGGTGATACCAACCATCTGTATCTGAGCCGCAATCAAGTGCTTACAGACCCTATATTGGCGCAAACACTGCGCACCCTAAACTTGCCAGACGCTGTGCGAGGCGTTACATTATCACGCTTTGAATCTTGGTGGGCGTTTCATGGTTTTGAATGGCTAAAAGAGCAGCTCAACGAAGGCAAGTCTCCTTTGGCCGCACACCAATCAGCAACACCTGCGACTTTCGAAGGTAGCCCTGTTACCTCCTCTGCAAGAACCGTGACAAGTCAGCCTGTAGTTGTAGCAACAGACACAGAACACCTACCTTCTTCTGCAAGTACAGATATCTTTGCGGATATGTTGACAGAACTGACCAATGAAGTGCTCAATAGACACTGAGTGATTCACGGTGATACTCTAAACCGTTTGTCTCTACAAAAACCGCCCTAACAACGAATTGATAAATGAGCCCTGTATCATGAAAGACTATAAGCTTATATTGGCCATGCTAATCTTACTGATACTGCTCATATTTATCGGGGCTTTTTTATGGTTATGGGGCAACAATCAAAAAAACATAGATCCACTGCCCATTACCTTTAATGAGCGCAGTAATAAAGTGGTCAATGATGAAAACAAAGCAGATGATAGTGTTGTTGAGGTGCTCCACTTGCAAGCAGAAAATGGCTTAAAGACACCTTTGGATGATGTCATTAGCCGCTTTGAAAAGCGTCATCCAAATATAAAAGTTAGCGCTCACTATGTACCTAGTAATGTCTTAATGAGACTACCAGACGTGGATGATATTGCTCATCAACGGCCAAGCTATTCTGTCAATCCCGACATCATTATGGCCAATGACAGCTTGTCTAAAGCGCATTTATCACCACTACAAACGCTGTTGAACGACAGTCAGAATCAAAAGAATGCTGGCACTCGTGCGGATGACAGTATAGTGCTGGATGAGTTTAAAATAGAGAAAGTCAGCAACGACAATGACAATACTCAGCCGGTCGCTAAAAATGACAATCAAGAAGCCCGCCAGCTGGTACCTTTTAGCTATGCACTCAAAGATAACAGTACCGTTGATGGTGTAATTTTAACGGATAATTCAGCTGCTATCAGCTTTCGAAACTTCTTACTCTCGAGTATGGGGCAGGATATTTTAAAGCAATATGACTATGATAATATCGAAGGTTATAAAAACAGCTTGGATGATTTGTTTAACCCAAGCTCACAAACCAAGGCGCAAGATGAACAGCAGACCAGCAAAGGGGATGTAGAGATAGCAGACGCACTCAGTAATGGAAAGTAGCGACGTGTCTTATGCATGAAGTCTTTATGCATTGCTTTTATAGCGTCTTTTTTTTACAATACCACTCCTCCGTGCGCCTATAGCTCAACAGGATAGAGCAGTCGCCTCCTAAGCGACCGATCGGGGTTCGAGTCCCTGTGGGTGCGCCAATCATACCTACCAAAAACTTTAGCTATTATGTAGGGTCTAGGCAGACCAGGTATCGATACATATTGTCTAAAAACAGCTGACGCTCATACCATCTTTGAATGAGCAATAGACCCTAGCAATAACTACGTTGAGAGTATCAAAGTACCTGTTATCAGTCTTCAACCACACCTGGCTGCAAGACAATATGCTTCACTTCAATAAAGTCCTCTAGCGTTGATTGTCCACGTAGACGGCCCACACCGCTTTGCTTATAACCACCCTCTTCAAACTCATCTCGCATCACCGCCCAGTCGTTAAACCAAATCGTACCTGCTTCAACTTCGCGGGCCACACGCAAAGAGCGATTTAAATCGCTTGTCCAGATACTAGCAGATAGACCATATTCAGTAGCATTGGCCATGTCAATGGCTTCACGCTCAGTGTCAAAGACTTGCAAGGTCAGCACCGGACCGAAGATTTCTTGTTGTACGATGTCCGCTTGGCTGTCATCCACCTCAAGCAAGGTAGGCTGATAAAATGCGCCATTAGCAAGCTCACCATCACGTATCGGTCCGCCGCATACCAACACTTTGGCACCCTTACAAGGGCGTTAGTCAACGCCGCTGGCGAGTTCCATGGGGTAATGATGCCAGCGACTCCGACGGCTTCTTTGATAATACTAATTTTTTGGTAAATCATTTTGCTATAGTAAAATAGAGATCTAGTAATACAAATTCATTACTGCCACCCCATTATCAACAAGGATGTTGTCTATGTCTCGCTCTGAATCTGCCCCCGCTTTTAACAATGTAAATACCGTCCAGCAAATCACCTTTCGCCTGATGCGTGAACTGGGTATGACCACGGTATTTGGCAATCCTGGCTCAACTGAGCTCAATTTTTTGAATAATTTTCCTGAAGACTTCGACTATGTGCTTGCGCTACAAGAAGCCTCTGCAGTAGCAATGGCAGATGGCTATGCGCAAGCCACGAACAATGCTGCATTTGTCAACCTGCATTCAGCAGCAGGGTTAGGCAATGCGCTGGGTAACATCTACACCGCCTTTCGCAATCATGCGCCGCTAGTTATTACCGCTGGACAGCAAACTCGCAGTATCTTGCCTTTTGCGCCCTACTTAGGCGCAGAGCACGCCGCAGAATTTCCCAAACCTTATGTGAAGTGGAGCATTGAGCCGGCGCGCGCCGAAGACGTACCCTTAGCTATCGCCCAAGCTTATCATATCGCTATGCAGCACCCACGCGGCCCGACCTTTGTGTCTATTCCCTCTGATGATTGGGACAAAACCACCGTCATGCCCAATTATTCAAAAGTCACTGGCGGTAGCACGCCAAGCTCAGATGCCATGGCTCAATTAGTCAACGCTTTAACACACAGTCAAAACTTGGCTTTGGTAGTGGGATCAGACATCGACCGACAAGGTGCATTTGAGTCGATAGTTACTCTCGCTGAGCGCTTGCAAGCGCAGGTATGGGAAGCGCCCAACTCTAGCCGAGCGAGCTTCCCTGAAGATCATCCACAGTTTGCAGGGTTCCTGCCAGCTCTACCAGAACCGCTCTCAGCCAAACTTGCTGATTATGACGTGGTTTTGGTGATTGGTGCACCTGTCTTCACCTTGCACATGGCAGGTGAGATGCCACTGTTTGACTCTGAGGTAGCAATATACCAAATCACCGATGATCCGATGTATGCGGCACTTGCTTCGGCAACGACGACTTTGTTCGGTACGGTAGCACTCAGCATTCAAGCACTTATAGAGCAACTACCCCAGAGCGACAAGGCGCCAATAACCAAATCCATTCGCCCTCGGGCTCCACAAGTCAGTGCAGCAACGCCAATACCCATCGAGTATGCCATCGATGTGCTTGCCAACGCCCGCTCTGCCGACGCTATCATCGTGGAGGAGGCACCCTCTCATCGTCCCGCGATTCAACGTTTTTTGCCCATTACCCAAACAGGTGGCTTTTATACCATGGCCAGTGGCGGACTAGGTTATGGCCTGCCTGCCGCGGTTGGCGTAGCGCTCGCTACCAGTAAACGGGTCATATGCGTGGTGGGTGATGGCTCGTCAATGTACTCAATTCAGGCACTGTGGACGGCGGTGCAATCAAACCTGCCCCTCACTGTGATTGTGCTCAATAACTTTGGCTACGGGGCAATGCGCTCATTTAGCAAGATTACAGGAAGCGAAGCCATTCCAGGGACTGACTTACCTGCTATTGACTTTGTAAAGCTGGCCGAGAGTATGGGTTGTCCTGCCGCTCGCGTGAGTCAGCATGAACAATTAGCCGAGGCAATAAGTATTGCCTTAGCCGCATCTGGCAGCTACTTGTTAGAAATCATTGTCGATCCAGATACTGGGGCAATTTATTAGAGTTTATTTTATAGAGGCTTATCTTTTGATAATCTTTGTTTAGGCTATCTTAAAACGATCATAAAAAGTAATTGCTATCAGCGTCTAATCTTCTAGCACCCTTTTCTCTGTTGCTACTTATCATTGATTTAGCCTTATTTATAAATATAAGTAACTTTAACTATACTATTAGTGATCAAATATTTCATATTGCGTAACTCACTATAAATAGTGTAAATTTACAGTGCATAACTTTTAAAGAGTTAAAGAACGGATTTTTGTCAAAATGTTACGTTTACCTAGACGCTCATGTGCCATGATACTTCATATGATAGAAGGTGATATCATCGTGGATGTTGATGACGTCAGACACGAGCTGATAGACTCTGATACCAGCTGCGCCCCTTGCTTTGCCAATATCACTTTGACCAATACCAAGGACACACCGGCGTTTGTTTTTGTGGCAGATGAATCTCCTTTTCAAAAGAAACTCGGCCTTTACTCCGAACGTCCAAGAACTGACATCTAAGTCTTTCGACACTTTACTCACAAAACTTTCATAACCATAAGGATTGATGATAATGAAACTATATGGCTACTTTCGTAGTGGTACCTCGCATCGTGTTCGTATTGCGTTAAATTTAAAAGGGCTAGACTATGAGTCAATGTCAGTCAACTTAGCCCAAGATCAGCAGTTAGAGCCTGAGTTTAAAGCGCTCAACCCACAAGGCCTTGTCCCTGTCCTGCAAACCAACGATCTGCAATTGTTTCAAAGCCCTGCCATTTTAGAGTGGCTAGAGGAGACTTATCCTGATACATCCCTGCTGCCGAAAGACAGTGCTGGACGTATGCGTGTGCGGGCGTTGAGTGCCATGATAGGCTGTGACATTCATCCCATCAACAACCGCCGTATTTTGCAGTATTTGCGTAACGAGCTTTCTGTCGAAGAAGAACAAGTTAAGCTTTGGTGCCAGCGCTGGATAAACGATGGGTTTACGGCATTAGAAAAGCTGCTTGCTGAAGATAAAGAACGTGGTGATTTTTGTTATGGCGACAGTCCTACGCTTGTAGAGTGTTATTTGATACCACAAGTATACTCGGCACGGCGCTTTGGGGTAGACATGAGCGCTTATCCTATCATTGAAGCCATTGACAAGCATTGCCATACCCTGCAAGCATTTATCGATGCAGAACCGAGTAATCAAGAAGATGCTTTGTAACATCGTTTTTTAAATTTAAATAAGGCTCACCATGTCATCAGCAAAAACTGCCACAAGTAAAAACCAAGGCGGCATACAGTCACTTGAGATAGGCCTATCCATACTCGATGTACTCATCGAGTATAACGAGCCGATGATGCTAAAAGACATTGCTCAAGCAATGCAAATGCATCCTGCTAAAACACACCGATATTTAGTGAGCCTTATTCGGAAAAAGTACGCTCGTCAACTTGATGATGGTCGTTATAAAGTCGGAGAGCGAGTGAGCGCCTTAGCCTATACAGGTTTTAATCAAAACAACACCTTCGAGCGCCTAAAGCTTATTGCAAACGAAATCAAAGATCTTCTAAACTGTGGGGTGCAAATCGCCAAATGGTTTAATGATGGGCCAGTAGTGATACATCTGGTGGAGCCTGACAGCCCTATTAGCATCATCACCCGTATAGGCTCACGCATGCCATTAACCACCTCTGCTACTGGCAGGCTGTTTGCCAGTTATCAGCCTGACAACATCATCAAACCCTTAGTATCCACCGAATGGCAAAACAAAGTCGAGAGTCCATCCTCTCATCTTGCGCAAAAAAATGATCTGGTCACAAACTGGCAAGATTTCACGCAATTGCAAGCAGAGATTCGCAAACAAGGGTATGCGGCTGTCACGGGGGTTCTTTTTATGGGGATCAATGCCATTAGTATCCCTGTTTTTTTGGCACAGACCGCCGAGCCTACTGACGCTCTCAGTATTAACGTATCTGATAATAGCATCCTACCAGAAAGCCACAGGTTGCTAGAATATGCTGTTACCGTTATCGGTACGACTGAACAACTCCCAGCAAGTAAACACCATCAAATCGCCAAGAAAATACTGGCGATCGCTGAGCGTTATCAGATGGTTTAAAAAGTCCACAAATAAGCTGCTCACTATATTTACTAATGCCAGCCTAATTTGGTTTTAATAAGGGATAGATCTGAGCGCACTTGAGCATAATACATTTTTAGCCCAGCACAGAGATAGCTTAGCCCCACGTCGCCATCGGGGGTTTTGATAAAACGGTGTTTAGGACAATCGCCCCAACACAGTGTTAAAAAATCACACTGTTTACAATACTCAGGCAAAGTGCTTTGTTTAAGATAGCCGAACTGCGTTTGCTTTTTGCTAAAAGCCAAGTCTCCTTGATGAGTATGATGAATGTTGCCAAGCTTGTATTCTGGATAGACAAAGTGATCACAGCAATACAAATCGCCATTGTGCTCCAATGCTAGAGCCTTGCCGCAAATAGCAGCAGTGGTACATTTTTGGGCGCCTTTATTAAGGATCTGCGAAAGGGTGTTTTCGAAATGATCAACAAATACACGACCGATATCCGCCTCTATCCACTCCTGCCAAACCGTGGTCAAAAACTCGCCCCACCCTTCAGGTGTAACCGACCACGCCGTTACCACGTCGCCAGTCTCGTTTCCATCAACTGACGCTCCCCACTCATCTATTTTCTTTAACGAATCAGGCTGCCAATGCAAGGGCGCCACTTGCTTAAAATCAAGCGGTTCAACCCCAGCCAAAAACTGAATCATGCGCGGCGCAACTTCATCTCGCAAAAATCGATAGACAGCCAAAGGCTCTTTAGCATTTGCATCATTAACGACGCACAATGCATTGAAAGGAATATCGTACGCTTTTAGGCGCTTAATGGCTGCCATAACCAGATCATGCGTCGGTTTGTCATTATTGGTACGGCGGTAGCGATCATGTAGATGCTTGGGGCCGTCAATAGAGATACCGACTAAAAAGTTATTGGCGGCTAAAAACTGACACCACTTATCATCCAATAGCAGGCCGTTGGTTTGGATATCATTTTGACTTCCTCCCCTCCCTAAAGTGAGGGGATACCTACTAAAGACGGCCAAGCCCGACCGCGAGAATGTTTTTTGCTCCATTAACGTCACGTTGATGGGTCGTTTTACAAGAACGACAAAACCACTCTCTTATACCAAGACCCTCTCTACCTTTCGGACTGTCTTGGCGAGAGCCGCAACACGAGCAGGTTTGGGTGGTGTACGCTTCATTGACTTCGATATAGTGGCAACCTGCGTTCGCGCATTTATAATCCAGTTGCCGCTTAATCTCAAACCAACCAGCATCATAGACGGATTTGGCCAGTTTGGATGAAGTGAATGAGTTTGATTTTATTTTACCAACAACGATTAAGCTGTTGGCTTTGACAAGCTTTGATGTGAATTTATGGATCAAGTCTTGGCGGGTGTTTTTAATCTTGGCATGAATGGCCTTAACCCGTTTTTTATTCTTGGCTCTTTGAGCGATGGCCAGTTTTTCTGCGTATTGATGGGTCAGCTTAGTGGTTAGAACTTCACCATCGCTACTGACAGCTGAATCCTTACAGCCTAAATCAATACCGACTTGGCCAGTACCACACTTAGTTTTTGGAAATTCTTTGACGGTGATACAGGCGTACCACCTGCCTCGTGCATCTTGTACCAGCTCACAGGTGTTAATGGTATAGAGCGAGAGGTTATAGCTATCCCATAAGTCAATGATCAGCTTTTTGCCTTTAGCTAAGCTGAATTGTAGGGTGGTTTTTAGAGACTTTTTACCGCTTTGGCGCGTACTGATATGCTTAATAGCGGTTTTCTTAAACGGAATCCAGCCCAAGCTTCTTCTCTTGGCCTTTGGGTTGTTGGTACGCCAGTTGAGTTTGGCTTTTTTGAATTGTTTACGGGATTTAGCGTGAACCTCACTAATCGCTTGCAAGGTTTGACTGTGCAGATTCAGGTATTCACCCGCCCCTTTAGTGTAAGCGGCCAAGTCATAGGCTGAAAAGAATTTACCTGTGCGCTTAAGGTGTTTAAAACTAAGCTCATTAACGTAATTCCAGACAAAATTAACCGCCCCAGTTAAGATATTGAGCTGAGTGGCATGTTTGTCTTTGATGCGTAGTTTGAGCGTTTTCATGGAGTAATTATGATCTCAATGTGTTTGGTTATCAAGGAGTTCGCCATACTGGGCGACAACAACTGACGCCTGATATCCACGCCCTAGAAGGACGGGGTTTTACGGCGTTAAATGATAAATTATCATGTCGTCAGGTGCATACTGCTTTTGCAACGCAACCACTCTGGCGAAGAAGTCTAGCCCCATCAATGTTGGCTCTCCGCCTTGCCAAGTAAACACCACTTCTTCGGCACCAAATTGTGCCTCAATGTATTGTCTAATATGCTGATCCAGTGTCGCTTCAGGCATGCGTGGATGCTTAGGTTGATTGAGCAGGTCTTGTTTGTGTAGATAAAAGCAATAGTCACAGTTGATATTGCAAGCAGAGCCACTTGGCTTGAGCATGGTATGAAACCGATAAGCGACCTGCTCATTATCAGCGATTCTAAGTTTAGGATATATGCTTGGGTTATTTGAGGTATTTGGATTTATAGGTACGGTAGGAATACGGTTCATAAGTCAGGCTCTTTAAAATCCAAATACACCTATCACAATACATGACTTTATCATTGATTATGATAGGTATAATTTTCGGGTTTGCTATCAGATAACTATGTTTATTTGCTAGTAGGCGATACTTCAACCACACCAACCTTTTTCGCATAGTCATTATAATTTGCAATCATGCTATCTAGGATTTTTGGATATTGCTCAGCGATATTAGTAGTTTCACCTGGATCTTGAGCCAGATTATAAAGCTGCCATTTTTGTGTTGGTAGAGCATCAGCATCCAATCCAGCAAACCTATGGGTGTTTGCCAGTGCCTTAAAGTCTCCAAAGCGCACCATTTTAGCGCCATTCATTTCCAGTACTTTAGGCTCATAAGGCCCCTGTGCACCAAGCTGCGGCTGCATAAGCGCTGGCATCAAGGTCTCCCCATCTATAGTAGCTTTACCTTTTGGCGTGGTTTTTGGTACGCCAGTAATATCTAAAATAGTGGGTGCTAAATCCATCAGGTTACTGTACTTATCGGATACTGTAGATTTAGGAATACCAGGACCACTGGCGATTAACGGAGAACGCACGCCTCCTTCTGAAGTGTAGCCTTTAAAAAGAGAAAACGGCATATTAGATGCTTGAGCCCAGCCAGTACCTGTCGATACATAGCTATCGAAGTTGCCCATATTTGCAAGCGAGTTATCATGGTCGTTATTAACCCAGTCTTTCCAGCGTCCTGCGGTCTCACGATATTTCCCCGCAGCACCATTGTCAGAGAAGAAGAAAATATAAGTATTGTCAAGCTCACCTTTTTCTCTAAGATTATCGACCACCCTACCGATATTGGCATCCATATTATCGACCATAGCAGCATAGATCTGCATGCGTTTGATCTCTTTTTGTCTGTCTTCCTCGCTAAAGCTGTCCTATGATGGATAACCTACCATAGTCGGTTGTTTGGCAGAGTCAGGAATAAAGTTTAGTTTCTTAGCATTTTTAAAACGTTGTTCAGCCAAAGCACGTGGCCCATCGTGATAATAACCACTATACTTTTCGATATCTTCACGTGGCGCTTGTAGCGGAGAATGCGGGGCCGTGAACTGCAAATAGGCAAAGAAAGGTGTATTGTCTGGACGTTTATTTAAAGATTCAATTAAGTAATCTGCAAAAGTCGTCGATGAATAAAAATCATCAGGCAACTCAACCAACTCACCGTTTAACCGATATGGTTGATCACCATCTGGACCATCTGGATAGTTATCACGCTTAAAATGATTACCATCACCTTTTAAGTAAACAAAAGAATCATCAAAGCCCCATTTATTGGGTGCGTTCTCAGGTTTAGTACCGAGATGCCACTTACCAGACATCACCGTATAATAGTCTGCTTGCTGTAAACGTTGGGCAATAGTTAGAGCCTTGTCATTAAGATGCCCGACATAGTCAGGATCAGCCTTTTGTTCAGGTGTGCTAAGCTCAATTAAGTTACCCAACCCAACTTCATGTGGATCAGAACCGGTTAAAAAAGTCGCTCGAGAAGGCGCTGAGTAGGGCGTCACTGAAAAGTCAGTAAAGCTCACGCCATTTTCTGCCAGCATTTGTAGATTAGGAGTCTCAATCTCACCGCCATAAGGAGAGATATCTGAAAACCCTAAGTCGTCAGCCATGATAACCAAGACGTTAGGTTGTTTTTGTATATCAGTGTTAGAGACAGCATTTGCCACTGTGGCCGCATGTGTGACTGACATTCCAGTCAGCATCATCCCTGAACTGATAACTAGCTTATGATTAAAAGCAGTCATTATCTATATCCTTATATTTTTTTAAACACTGTTAAACACTGTGTTGCTAGCAGTATGTTTCTATAGAACCATACTGCTAACTGACTCAACCCTATCCCCCCAGCAGTCCTAGCGAGATCACCGGGAAAGCGAGTAGGATTGCCAGCCTGACAAAGTCAGAGACAATAAAAGGCGCCACCCCCCTAAACATCTCCGACAGCTTAATATGCGGTGCCACCGCCTTAATCACAAAGATATTCATCCCCATCGG
>NZ_JAGBKM010000020.1:29337-63807 GCF_017498085.1 Psychrobacter coccoides | reverse complement strand
AGCGTTTTCATGGATTAATTATGATCTCAATGCGTTTGGTTATCAAGGCATGTTTAATCTTAGGTGACAACGGTTGACGCCTGATATCCACGCCCTAGAAGGACGGGGTTTTACGGCGCTAGATGATAAAATGACAGTGTCATACCGTGATACCCAACACAACCCAGATGTTCAACACACGCTACACAGCAGACTTGTCACACAAAAAAAATAAAAACAACCTACACAGTTACCAAAATACATTGTTACTATGTCACATATGAGTCAGGCTAAATAGTCTACAATAAATAGCAGCGTCTGTATCTATGTATGGCGTTATTAGTACACTAAAAAAACACGGTTTATCTAGGCGCCAAGTAGCCAGATAATATCCCAAATAAATGTATGTTGAGGAAGGCGTATGGCAGGTGGTAGTTTATTAATGTTGCTTGATGACATCAGTGTCATTTTAGATGATGTCTCAGCCATGACCAAAGTGGCGGCCAAAAAAACCACAGGGGTGTTGGCTGATGACTTGGCACTCAATGCGGAGCAAGTATCTGGGGTTAAAGCGAGTCGAGAGCTGCCAGTCGTTTGGGCAGTGGCCAAGGGCTCTTTTGTCAACAAGCTTATTATTGTGCCTGCAGCGCTGCTGATCAGTGCTGTCTATCCGCCTTTGGTGACTTTTTTATTAATGTGTGGTGGTTTGTATTTGGCTTATGAGGGCGCAGAAAAGGTCATACATCGGTTCTGGCCGCACCTACTGCCACATGATGAAGAGCAAAACGCTCGTCTACAGGCCAATGCCGAAAACGTAGATCTGGTGGCCCTAGAGAAACAAAAAATAAAAGGGGCCATTAGAACAGACTTTATTTTGTCGGCTGAGATTATTGTGATTGCACTTGGCTCTGCAGTAGCCTCAGGTGCCACTTTAATGCAAAAAGGCTTGGTGTTGTCGATTATCGCTGTCGCCATCACCGTCGGTATTTATGGCTTGGTGGCTGGTATTGTCAAGATCGATGATGCAGGACTGCATATGATGGACAAAGAAGGTGACTTTAAACAAAAAGTTGGTGAGATTTTGTTTACTGCGGCGCCTAAGCTGATGAAGTTTTTATCTATCGCTGGCACGCTCGCCATGTTTTTGGTGGGTGGTGGCATCTTAGTACATGGTATCGGCTTTTTACAAGATGGTGTAGAGGACTTAGCACACCTCACGGGGATTTTTGAGAGTGTCACTACAGCCCTCTTAAATGGTGTGATTGGCTTTATCATCGGTGCAGCGGTCGTGGCTATCTTTACTATTATAGGTAAGATACGTGGTGATAACGGCGCATCTTCGGCACACTGATGTTTTTCATTTTATATGTTTGTCATTTTATATAGTCGGAGTACTTTTAAACCGCTACGGTGTTACCCGCCCTAGATGTATTTAGTGTACTATCTGCGGTCGCCTTGTAACGATTTTAAAATCCCTTGACTATAGACAGTTAGGTCAGCATAAAAACAGCAAAGCCCCAAAGTTATGACAACTTTGGGGCTTTTTTAGTTAATACTTAACCGTGCTGCGAGCATATATCAGCTGTCGCTGTTTGAGCGCTCAGTCTCTACCGCATCGTCCTGTGCCTTTTCGGCTTGTGACGGTTTTTTATGCTCCGCTTTGGGTTTGCGGCTGCGAGCCTTAGGAACCTTTGGCGTCGTCAGGTTAAACATCCCCGTCTGTGGCAGCAACTGCTCTGCGACATTTTCGATCATGTTTTTATAACTGGCAATGGTGGTTTTAGATTTGCCTGCTGAATCTTCTTCTTTTGCAGACTCATCCATACCGGTTCGCTCTACCTCTAGCAATTGCTCGCTTTCTGTCGTGATGTTATCCGCTTGCTGTTGACTGCTTAGCGCATCAGCCTCTATATCATGAGCGTCAATGTCATGAGCGTCAATGTCATGAGCGTCAATGTCATGAGCGTCAATGTCATGAGCGTCAATGTCATGAGCATCAATGTCATGAGCGTCGATCTGCTCGCTGGTTTGAGTGGCATCGACTTGAGCGACGTCTGTTTGAGTGTCATTAGCGACCGTCTCAGATGCCAAGTCCGTTTGCGGCTGCACCTCTTGGCTTGGCTGCTCTGACTGATAGTCAGGATGCTGTCCACGAGGGTCGTTACTGGCACGCTTGCTAATAGCACGTGGCGCTACTTCAGTTTTACCTTGTGCCAATGCAAACTGACTGACGGCTTGGGTCATAGCATCAAAACGGGCGATATAATCTGCACTCAACGGCTCATAGCCATAGTTGCTAAAGTCAAACGGCCCATCATCAGCTTTGCTATTGTCATTAATCAGCGTTTTCGCAGACTCTGATGGCTGTACTTGTGCTTCGATAGCGTCGATAAAGCATCTAATCACGCCATCAGTTTGCAGTCGACTGTCTGCATCAGCTATGACAGTACGAATAAACTCGCCAACCGTACCACGAATCGTAGGCGCACTCATTGGAGCTGGCGTGCTGTTGGCTTGAGTTGTTGACGCTTGTTGCTGGCGTACCACACGGGGATCGTTGCTGGCTTGGCCAAACTTCTGAGCAGTGACATAACGCTCAGCAAACAAGACCTCAGGCGTTAGGGTAAACTCAGCATGATCGTCTGAACCCGTAACGGCTGCAGTCGCTTGGGCGGCGCTGTTCTCAGTGGTTTTGCTCTTGGCTGTCTCACTGTCTTTGACGCTGTCCGTTTTTGTATCAGCTGGCAAGCGGTTCTGAGCCTGCTCGTCAGTGCTGGCATCAGCTGGCGTAGCGTCTGTAGAAGCCGTGGCTTGCTTGTGGCTAGGCTTGCCAGTCTCAGACTGCTTGTCTGCTGCGGCGACATGAGCTTGCGTCGTTGTTTCTTTTGCCGCTGCTTTGTCTGCCTTACTGTCGTCTAAAGACAGATGCACCACTTCAGCTGTTTTGAGCTTGGTTGGGGCTTCATTGACTTGCAAGGTGACTTCGTTAGGGTCTTGGCTGCGCTTAGCATTGGACTGCGCCTTATTGCTGGCAGATGCCGATGAACTGCTTTGCTTTTTGCTATCAGGAGCGCTAAGGGTTTCGCCGCGCTCAAGCTTGCCCCGTGAGTCACGCTTGCTGCGGGCTTTCCGTTTAGCAGGCGTTTGCTCATCAGTACTGCTGACTTGCTGGTTTTTGTCATTACGCTCGTCGTTTTGACGATTACGGCCACGATCGCTACTGCGCTTATTCGTCTCACGCTTATCTTGGCTACTGGTCTGTTTGTCGCTGTCAGCCGTCACCGCTCTGCCATTGGACGATGCCGTGTCATCACGTTGTTCTTTTCTTGGACGTGATTTAGATGGTCGTGGTTTGCGTGATTTACGTCTTCTTTTATCATCCCCTTTGTCATGGCTGCTGTCATTATTATCATCGCTGTCGTTTTGTTGGGCTGACTGCAGGTGAGTGTCTGAAGATTGACTGGTCGGGGTGGTACTTTGAGCGTGGGCCAGAGCGCTGTTGTCAACCTGACCAAAAGACCCTAGGCTTTGAGCGCCTGTATTGACCAGTGCTTCGATGGCTTCAGCAGCATCACGACTGCTGACGCTAGCGCTTGTTTGTGCTTGCGGCGCTTGGGCAAAGAGGTTTGATAACCAAGCGACGGCTTGTGGTGGTGCAGTGGTTGCAGGCGTCGTGGTTGCTGGCGCTGAGGTCGTTTGTTGGCCTTGGCTGTGGTTGGTCGCTGCACGTGACGACGAGACTTGTGTCTCTTTGGTGTGAGCCTTGGTGCCTGAAGCAGTGGTTGGTTCACGATTTGGCGAAGTCTGGGCAGCTGATGGTGCACGTCCTTTAGTTTGGTTGGACTGCTGCGCCGTGACTTTGCGAGGTTTACGGGTGGGCTGCTGCTCAGGGCGCTCAGCGTCAGCGGTTTGCCAGTCTACATCATAGCCAAGATCGCTATGTTCTTGCTGCTGAGTATCAGTGATACGCTCATAGCTGGTCGGAGCAAAACCGTCACGATTGAAATGGAGTTTAAAGTTTGGCGACTCAAGATGAGCGTGAGGCAAGATAGTGATACGAGTACCACTGTCTTGCTCTAAATAGACGAGGCTGTCGCGCTTTTCATTGAGTATAAATGCGGCAATATCGGTCGGTACTTCTGCCTGAACCTCGCCTTGACGCTCTTTTAGAGCGATTTGTTCGATTTGACGCATGATAGATAAAGACAGTGAGCGCAGGTCACGAATCATGCCGTTACCATGACAGCGGGGGCAGATATAACCTGTCGACTCTTCTAGTGAAGGGCGCAAGCGCTGACGACTCATTTCCATCAAGCCAAACTTTGATATCTCGCCAAATTGCACACGGGCACGGTCGTATTTGGTGGCATCGACCAGACGTTTTTCCACCTCTTTTTGGTGTTTATTATCATTCATATCAATGAAATCAATGACGATAAGGCCGCCCATGTCACGCAGACGCAGCTGACGAGCGATCTCATCAGCGGCTTCCAAGTTGGTGTGATAAGCGGTTTCAGCGACGTCTGAGCCTTTGGTTGACTTGGCCGAGTTGATGTCGATTGATACCAGAGCTTCGGTCTGGTCGATGACGATAGAGCCACCTGAAGGCAGACGCACCTCACGTTGATAGGCTGTTTCGATTTGTTTTTCGACATTGAAGCGAGCAAACATGGGCTCATAATCTGTGTACTTACGGAGCTTGTCCGCTTGTGTTGGCATCACTGCCTCGATGAAGCCTGCTGCCTCAATATAGGCGTTTTCGTTATCGATCCAAATCTCGCTGATATCATCACGTAAGTAGTCACGTACGGCACGAGTGACCACGCCCGCTTCTTGATGCACCAGACGGGGAGAAGGGTATTTTTTATTTTGTTCTTGGATGGCTTGCCAGATGTTGAGCAGATGATTGAGGTCGTGCTGTAAATCTTCTTGCGTTTTGCCGATACCAGCGGTACGGATGATGACACTCATGCCCTTTGGTAAGTCGAGATTGCCTAGCATACGCTTCATGTCTTCACGTAGCTTGCCAGAGATTTGACGTGAGATACCGCCGCCACGAGGGTTGTTTGGCATCAAGACCAGATAACGGCCTGCTAGAGAGACATAGGTCGATAACGCAGCGCCTTTGTTGCCACGCTCTTCTTTTTCGACCTGTACGATCAGCTCATCACCTTCTTTGATCAGCTTTTTGATGTTTTCATCTCGTGGGTTGCCACTTAGATATTCGGCAGAAATCTCACGAACCGGCAAAAAGCCTTGACGCTGTGAGCCATATTCTACAAATACCGCCTCTAAAGAAGGTTCGACACGAGTGACGTGGCCTTTATAAATGTTGGATTTTTTCTGTTCGCGGGTACGGTTTTCGAGATCGAAGTCGTACAGGTGATTGCCTTTACAAAGGGCAACACGAATTTCTTCGTTTTGAGTAGCGTTAATTAAGATGCGTTTCATACCAGTTCCTATGAGTACGCATAACAACGACGAGCGGGTCTTTATACTGAAAAACTGCGGGTAAAGCTTCTTCTAAAAGCATTAACGATGTCTTCACGTCGCCAAACGGGCAACAGCTAATATAAAAACAACCGAAGCAATCAGTGGTTTGGCAGTAAAGCTAGTGCCGCTAAATGAGGTCAGCGGTATATAGATGTTAGTTGAGCGTCACGCTCAGATAAATAGAGATAAATAACAAGCGCAACCATGATCGTATCTTGGCGGCTGGTCATAACTTGCTCGCTAGCGCTGGTTTAAAAGTAGCGTACTTTATCTTCTCATATCTAAAGCTTAGGGTTGTGGAAGCAGATGCAGGGTGTAAGGCTACAAAAAACTCCACAGTTTTGCTCATGTTGGCTCTGACTGAGTATTTTAATACGCTTTGTAAGAGGGTATTAAGGCGTCAGTCCAGTATGATACAAACATCAGCGTCTTGCTTAGTATGAGGTAAATCAGTCTAGTCGTTCTAATACCAAATCCAAAAAATATGATTAACGGGTCAAACTCGCTTAGCCTACAGGGCGTAGGGCTTGTACTCGTTTTCCTTGCTATTCTGGTTTTTAGCGTTGGTTGTTAGAATGGCTATACCTATATTTTTTATCGTATTATCTTCAACATTTATAATATTTTGGTAGCTGATATCATGAGTGCCACTGCGCTGGTATTCAGCGGGGCGTACTCGGCAAACAGAAAGATGGCCGGTTTATACTACGGCGTTGTATGTCGGTTTATGTAACTCTTAATAGGTCTGTTTGACCGCCGATCCTCAGGCAGTGATCAACCCTTGATATCGAACTACCATCACTTGCTCAACTGCACATGCCAAAATGATTGTAAATCAAGTCGTGGTCAGGCGTTAAATGAGTAATTGTGTGCTGTTATCGCTTAATAAATGAGCGCATTTGCTCAACTTATCAACACGAATATATTTAGTTAATAAAACATTTTATCAAGCAAAATACTGATAGTAATCAAATACCTTGCTCCAAAAACATGATGAGTCGCACAATAATGAACAATAACTAATATTGCTGCAGTCTCTGCTTAATTGGCGCTCAACATGCTAAACTATAGCAAATCTTTGTGTAAATACCTAACTAAAAATGACAAACTCAACAATGAATGACCATGCACCCACCCATGAAGCACCGGTGATATTTAATAGCAAAGCCCGTCCGCAAAGCGCTGATGACGAGATTGGCAACTTTAAAAAAGTGAACTATCTTGAAGTCACTCGCCATCAACACGACCAGCGTTTAGATAATTTCCTACTCAATCGTCTCAAAGGGCTGCCAAAATCACATATTTATAAAATGATTCGTTCTGATGAGGTTCGAGTCAATAACAAACGCTGTAAAGCCCATGACAGATTGCAGCGTGAAGACATTGTGCGTATAGCACCGGTACAGCTGGCGACCCGTGAAAAGCCAATCATCAGTACTGAGTTTGCCAACAGCTTACTCGCACGGATAGTCTATGAGGACGATGGCATGCTAGTGCTCAATAAGCCCTCTGGGATTGCTGTCCATGGAGGTAGCGGCCTGGACTTTGGCGTCATCGAAGCCATGCGCGAAGTGACGGGTAAAAAATACCTTGAGCTGGTACATCGTATCGATAAAGACACCTCAGGGCTGCTGATGATCTCTAAAAAGCGTTCAGCGCTAAAGACCTTGCAGCAGCATCTGGTCGACAAAACCATTCAAAAGCATTATCTATGTCTGGCCAATGGACAGCCTGTGATGGGTGAGCAGCGTATCGATGCGCCGCTACTGCGCTATACACTGGCCAGCGGTGAGCGCCGTGTCAAAGTAGATGTACAGGACCCGCAAGCCAAAGAAAGCCAAACCGACATTAAGGTTCACGAGCGGTTTAAGATGAGCAATCAGTCGGTGAGCTTGATAGAAGCCAAGCCGCTGACAGGGCGTACGCATCAAATCCGTGTGCACTTGGCGCATATCGGTCATGCTATCTTGGGTGATGATAAATACAACGTCCATGACAAGTCAGGCGTCCATCGTCTGTGTTTGCATGCATGGCGCTTGGATATTCCAGGTTATGAAGCGATTACAGCGCCGTTGCCAGATGATATGGCAGACTGGTTACCAGAGCAGGCTAAGCTGCCTAAGTAGGCTTAAGGGTTTGGTGATTGTTAAAACAACAGAATCTACCGAGATTTTCTGAGGTAAATGTATGAGAGAGTATCCAAATTACACGGGTTCAAAGCCTTCTGGCCCCATGAGCTCTACTGCTATGGGGTCTGATTTATCAACTGATCATAGCTTAGCAGATAAGACGCTTATCATCTTTGATTGGGATGGTACTTTGATGGACTCGATTGGCTTAATCGTTGAGTCTATGCATATAGCAGGAGAAGAGCACGGCTTTCAGACCACGGATAAAGCGGTACAAGATATTATCGGCCTTAGCTTAATGAATGGCATTGAAATCTTATATCCGCAAGCGACTAAGCAGCAAAAGCTTGCCATTCAGCAGAGCTACGCAGATTACTATATCGCCAACAGTCATCGTACGCCTTTGTTTGACTCTATCGAAGAGATGCTACAAACCCTACAGCAGCAAGGCAAACAGCTTGCAGTTGCAACGGGAAAAAAGCGAAAAGGCCTTGATAGGGTATTGGACGCCTCTGATAGCCATGATTATTTTGTCATGACTCGCTGTGCCGACGAAGCAGGGTCAAAGCCTGATCCACAGATGCTAACGGATATCTTAGTACATACCCAGCAGCGGACTTCTCAGGCAGTGTTTGTCGGGGACAGTATTTATGATATTCAAATGGCAAATCAGTTGGGGATGACCAGTATCGCCGTCAACTACGGTACAGCATCAAGTGCAGCGCTTGCCGCCCAGCACCCCAACTATCAGGTCGAGACACCGCAAGACTTGGTGGACTTGCTAACCCAAGAGCAATAAATGCTTTAAAAAAACATTCAGCCGTACGGTATCAGTGTTAAAGGGAGTCGATTCACCAAGGCATTGGTCGATGCTCATGCCATGATGTATGCTTGCAGCAGTATAAGGTCATAAAAGACGTTACTCAGCGGCTTTGTCATTGTTGTTTAGTTCGTCATCAAGCGGGTATTGGTACCAGTTGCCCATCACTCCTGCCAGCTCATCGATACCGTCCTTTTTCAGCGCCGAAAACAATTGAATCGTACAAGACAGCCCTAGCTTCTTTAGTTCTTGACGGGTATGGAGCAGTGCGTTTTTGGCAGCGCCATATTTAAGTTTATCGGCTTTGGTCAAGAGTATATGTACAGGTAGCTCACCGTCCTTGGCCCAATGCAGCATTTGCTCGTCAAAAAACTTTAGCGGATGGCGAATGTCGGTCAATAGCACCAGACCTGCCAAACTTGCGCGCGATACCAGATACTCCTCAAGCTCGACTTGCCATTCTTTTTTCATCTCAAGTGGTACAGCCGCATAACCATAGCCAGGGAGATCGACCAATCTGGTATCTGTATCACCGACACTAAAAAAGTTAATCATTTGCGTACGGCCAGGTGTCTTTGATGAGCGGGCAAGCTGACGTTGATTGGTCAAAGCATTGATGGCTGAAGACTTACCAGCATTTGAACGACCAGCAAAAGCAACTTCTAAACCCTCATCTGGCGGACAAAGGCGAAACGTTGGCGCTGAGGTCATAAACTCAGTCTGCTGTAAGCGCTGACGAGCTTTGGTATTAAAGGCTGCATGCTTGGCAGCGATATCTTGGTATGGGGTACTCATAACGAACTCATAGACAATCAAAAGATAAAAATAAAATGCAGCGACCGACAAGATGATAATTCACCTGCTGATATCACTATCGCTATTATAGTGACGACAGCATAACACTAAAGTACGCTGCTGCTGAGCAAAATTATACAAAAACCAAAACAAGCGCCAAAAGATGCTGCTAATGACAACATGAAAACGCTATATTGCTATGACATACTTTGTTACTATGATAGTGGTATTCAGCTTAAGTCATCGCTGATGGCTTGTATTAAAGATGATTTGCTAGCATAAAAGCCGATAAGGTCATCAATCAACATGATAATAAAGTAAGCCGTCGTTGATTAACACCCTATACCGCATCAATCAAAGGAGGTGTCAGATGTTTAAAATAAACACGCTTTTGGCCAAAACGGGTCGTGCTGCACCACTGCTTATACTCAGTATCGCTATGACAAACAGTGGCGCTGCAGCAAACAACATAGCAACCATCTATAACAATTCATGCGCTGCTTGTCATGATACTGGCGCATTGAACGCACCAAAAAAAGGCGACCGTGATACTTGGCAAAGACTCATTCAACAAAAAGGTATGGATGGGCTGGTAAACTCTGTCAAAAGCGGCATGCCTCAAATGCCAGCCGGCGGCCTACACGACAATGGTAGCGAAGAAGAGTATCGTCAATTGATTGAATACATGAGCAAATGACCGTCTGGGGTTTAACCTCTAGGTTTATATGACGAGATAGGGCCATGAACACTATCTTTATACATACCTTGTATATAGAAAAATAACCAGATACTGTGATTAAGTAGGCAAATCCTATAAAGTCTTGCTATAATAATCGCAAATAAACCCTGATATTAGTAAGTACTTTCAGGCTGCTTGTGATTAAGACCCCAGCGATGAGCCTTATCTCGCTACTTATTATAGCTGAGACTATGTATAGTGGGTGTCTTGTGAATACAATCAATCTAGACAATACTTACGTCGAGTTAGTAGGATCTGTATCAATGAAAAAGTTAATCGCTGCCGCCAGCTTATGTGTTGCAAGTTTCAGCGTACAAGCTGTTACTACTGTTCCTGAATATGATGCTAATGCAGGTAAACAAATCGTTGAGTCGGTCTGTGCCGCCTGTCATGGCATGAATGGCATTAGTCCCGTTCCATCCCAGCCAAATCTGGGTGGTCAGAATGTCAAATATCTATACAAACAATTGATCGACTATAAGACGGGATACCGCAAAAACGGCATCATGCAGTCGCAGATTGCCAACCTATCACAGCAAGACTTGGCTGACGTCGCAGGATATTATGCTGAGCAGCCTGTGTGGAACGTTGGCTACGCTGACCCTGTGACCGTTCAGGACGCGACCAAGCTATATCTGGGCGGTGATAAATCTCGTGGGGTAATTGGCTGCGCCGGCTGTCATGGGCCTGATGCTGCGGGCAATGACTGGGCAGCTTTTCCACGTTTAGGTGGACAGCATGCTGAGTATATCGCCACTCAGCTCAAGTTATTCCGTGCTGCTGGCCGTGAAGATGACATCACCAGTGATGAGCAAAAGCGTATTAATGATGCGGATAAGGAGGGCGAAGTAGGTATGATGCAGACAGTTGCTGCGCGTCTATCAGATCGTGATATCCGTATCCTGTCAGATTATATCAGTGCAATTCACTAACGGCTTGTCGTTTCGTTATTAAACCCCGTTTTCGGGGTTTTTTTATTGCTGTTTGACTCCTATAGTGTAGGGTCTATCTCGTCAGCTATAGTCGGAGTACTTTTAAACCGCTACGGTGTTACTCGCCCTAGATGTACTTAGTGTACTATCTGCGGTCGGTCGCCTTGTAGCGATTTTAAAATTGCTTGACTATATAGCTAAGGCACACTAAATATAAACCCAATGGCTTATCTCTTTTATATTGAGTTGGCTATAGATAGGCTTTGCATACTGCTACAATGAGTCATTTTAAAATATCATTAACTTTAAATCGTTTGGATTAAGATTATGATGATCCGCTATGCTTCTTATTTTATGGCAGCATTATTGCCATTATTATTATTTCGTTGGTTTGCACCCGCCTCAATTGGCGAGATCGACTTTTGGTTGCTGTGGTTGTTGGCCATGCTGCTGGTCTCGCTGCCGGTCGTTTATGCAGAGATTGCACTGGCTTATCGCAGTGTAGATGCGCCCTTAGCAGGTATGCAAAAGCTCACCCGTGAGGCGGATGCCAGTCCGTTATGGCGTAGCTTTGGCTGGCTGGCTGCAGTGGTAGCCATCGTCATCGCTGCCTTGGTGATATCGGGCGCAAGTAGCGGGATGTTGTCTGCTTTGACTGAGCTTGGTACGGCAGCAAACTTACCCAGCTTTGCCGTTGCTGCAGCGCTTATGGTGATTGCGCTACTTTTAAGCTTGCTTGGTGTGGCGCCATTGCCAATAGGTTTGGGGCTGATGATTCTGGGTTTGGTGATGGGCGTCGCCAACGGCTTACCACAAGTGCATTTTGCCATGACGGATGTCAGTCTTGCTGAGTGGGCCCGAGCGGTTGCACTGGCCTTGGTGAGCGTGGGTGCAGGGACAGGTCTTTATTGGTTCGGTCAGCATCTGGTGACAAGACAGGATTTGACGGCGCTAGAAGCGGGCAATCTTCATGCCCATGGCTCACGGGTGTCCAAATCAGAAAGCGCTTACCGTGCTACCAAGCTCGTGCTGCCTATCTGGATATTACAGCTGCTCGTAGGGGTGGTTGCATTATTTATCAGTGGTTTGACACTACCGCCTATTGGGCAGTTGCTATATTGGGTGGGCGTAGTGTTTGTTGCCAGCTATCTACTGCATTATAGCGCTCAGCAGTTGGCGCATAAGTTTGGGTTGTTGATCAGCTTACTCATAACCTTGGCACTGGGCGTGTTGTTAGTCGTTATAATCCCAACGGCATGGTTGGTTGGTCTGTTGGTCATTATTAGCAGTATAGCGGTGTTTTTATTATCTGTATTCGCTGGCTGGCGTATGAAGATCAGCCATCTACGCAAGTCGCTGAACTTCAGCAATGAAGCACTGTATAATTTATGGCGAGTGGCCATTCGTCTGGTTGTGCCTTTGGCATTGATACTGGCGCTCATAGGCTGGATGATGCAGTGGTTAAGCTAATGCAAAACACTCAGACATCACTTGAGTCACCAAGGGTGACAGACACGATAACTGTGTATTTGGCGTATGCTGAAAATGAGCGGCGCCAACACTATCTAACACTGCAAGTGGATGCTGGTATGACTTTGTATCAAGCATTGGCACAAGCTGGCTGGCTGGCTCAATTCCCTGAATTGGCCGCATGGTGTAAGCAAGTGGTAGACATCAAAACGCCAGCGGCTAAGCGCTGGCATGTCGGTGTTTATGCACAAAAGCAGCCGCTGAGCTATATTTTGCAGCCGCTAGATCGCATAGAGGTGTATCGTAGCTTGAGCGCTGATCCTATGTCACAGCGCAAAAAAAGAGGCAAACAACAGTGAATGGCGGAAATACGGTGCTTAAGACTCAGGGAGCGACTCAATACCTTCAATGCGATTCACGATGCCACTGTCATCAAAGTAAATGATCAGATGTTGGCTGGCGTTTTTGACATCTGCAATACCATCACGTTCCCCTTGAGTGCCTGCCTGATAGTCATAAATATAGTCCCAGCGATTCGGCGCCAAGGTATCTCTGATGGCTGGACTGCCTAAGATATATAACACTTGGTTTTGATTCATGCCCACCTGTAGCTTTTGCGCTTGGGTCTGTGTGATAGGTGTGCCCTGAGGAAGGTCAATCTTATACACACTAAATAACGAGCAACCCGATAGAGCAACAGTCGCACCAAGGGTGGCAGTAATCATAAGTTTACGTAGAGTTTTTGCCGGGTCAGGTATGCTTAAGGTGAGCGATAGAGAAGTTAATGGCTTTATCATGATAAGATGACTCGTAAATAATGGGTTAGGCGCAGCTAAGGACAGAGGCTGCCTGTCCTGCTAGCAATCTTGGATAAATGATACGTCATTTACTTGCAATTGCCTACCACTTACGACATTATTTACTAATTACTACCTGACGTAATTTAGCATTTATATTGTAAATTCATAGGCTTGCAGTAGTATGAGTGAGTGGTTTTAAGTGACGGTACAGTATGACTATACAGAGCAGTTGCTATTGCTTTTAGGTATACATTGACTATCATGACTGACTACCAGTGGCTTCTTTTATTTTTTATTTTTTGCTAAGACTTTAACAGTCATAAGGGATATCATGGCTTCTTTATCAAATCAAGAACTACGTAAAGCGGGATTGAAAGTAACCTTACCCCGTATCAAGATTTTGGAGCTGCTTGAAAACGCTGAGCTGCATCATATGAGTGCAGAAGAGGTGTACAAGGCGCTCATCGAGCAAGGTGAAGATGTGGGTCTAGCCACAGTTTACCGAGTGCTGACTCAATTTGAACAAGCGGGTATCGTCGAGCGTCACAATTTTGAAAACAATCTATCCGTGTTTGAGATCACGCAAGAAGAGCATCACGATCATCTTGTTTGTGATATCTGCGGTAAGATTGTGGAGTTCCGTAACTCCATTATCGAAGAGCAGCAGGTAAAGGTTGCAGAAGAGTTCGGGTTTACTCTGTCTGGTCATTCATTGGTGCTTTATGGTATCTGTGACAATCAAGAATGTAAGGACAGTGCCAAGTAAGAAGCTTGGGTCTGCTTTTCAAACTATATTTGCGATGCAAAGCAAAAGAGCGCTCATAAGTGAGCGCTCTTTTTTTGACTGATAAGGCGCTACTAACGCATATCTAAAGATAAGCTATTGGCGTTTTCGTCTACATCAGCCGTGCTGTTTTTACTATAGAGTTTGATTTTTAGGCGCACATCGTTTGGTGAGTCAGCGTGCTTTATAGCGTCGTCATAAGTGATGTCACCGTTTTCGTATAGGTCAAACAAAGCTTGGTCAAAGGTCTGCATGCCACTATCACGTGAGCGGGTCATGACATCTTTGATTTCGTGCAGTTCGCCTTTACGAATATAGTCGCTAATCAGCTGTGAATTGAGCAAAATTTCGATGGCAGCACGGCGCCCCTTACCGTCAGGCGTAGGAATAAGCTGCTGAGCGATGACCGCTTTTAGGTTAAGTGAGAGGTCCATAAACAGCTGGCTATGACGGTCACTCTCAAAAAAATGAATGATACGATCAATGGCTTGGTTTGCGTTGTTGGCGTGCAGGGTAGCAAATACCAAATGTCCGGTTTCGGCATATTGAATGGCATAGCTCATCACCTCACGGTTACGAATCTCACCAATCAAAATAACATCAGGTGCTTGGCGCAGTGTGTTTTTTAGCCCTGCCTCAAATGATAAGGTATCAATGCCAACTTCTCGCTGGGTAATAATACAGCCTTGATGCTCATGTACGAACTCTATCGGATCTTCGATACTGATGATATGCCCTTGAGAGTTTTTATTACGATGACCTATCATCGAGGCCAGGGTCGTCGACTTGCCGGTACCTGTAGCACCGACGAGTAGGACGATACCTCGTTTTTTCATTGCCAGCTCTTTCAGTGAAGGCGGCAAATTAAGCTCTTCTAGTGTTGGGATTTTGGTTTCGATTTTTCGTAATACCATGGCCGCCATATCCCGTTGGATAAAAGCACTGACTCGAAAACGTGCCTGCTGCGCCTTATCTGAAATGGCAAATTGACACTCGTGGGTGTCATCAAATTCTTTTTTTTGCGCCTCTGTCATGATGCTTTTAACCAATAGCATGGTTTTTTCAGCGCTCAGTGGGGTTTGGCCTATTGGTAAGATTTTGCCATTTATCTTCATCGAAGGCGCCACATTGGCTGTGATAAATAAGTCAGAACCATTCTTTCTTATCATGAGTTGTAGCAGTTTATCGAAGTCCATAGCAAGCCTATATTAAAATGATGTTATTAAGTAAAATTTCATGATTAGCGCTAGATAAAGTCATCAGGCTGTTTGGCATATGGCCTTGCAACGTCTTTATGAATCGTGCCTTTTGACACCAAGTTTTTCAGCGACTGATCGAGCGTGATCATACCGTCACCTGCGCCGGTTTGGATAGATGAGTACATCTGTGCTACTTTGTTTTCGCGGATGAGGTTACGAATGGCCGGTGTGCCTAACATGATTTCGTGCGCCGCTACTCGTCCGCCAGTTTGTCTGCGTAAGAGCGTCTGTGAGATGACAGCCTGTAGCGACTCTGATAACATCGCACGGATCATGTCTTTTTCGGAGGCAGGAAAGACATCAATCACTCGGTCGATGGTTTTGGCAGCAGAGCTGGTGTGCAAGGTACCAAAGACCAAGTGACCCGTTTCGGCAGCGGTCAAAGCCAGACGAATGGTCTCAAGATCACGTAGCTCACCAACCAAGATCACATCTGGATCTTCACGCAGTGCTGAGCGCAGTGCAGGCTCAAACCCTAAGGTATCACGGTGGACTTCACGCTGGTTGATTAGGCTTTTTTTGGATTCGTGAACAAACTCGATAGGATCTTCGATGGTTAAAATATGCTCTTTACGGGTATCGTTAATATAGTCAATCATGGCCGCTAAGGTCGTTGACTTACCAGAGCCGGTAGGGCCGGTCACCAACACCACACCACGCTTAAAGTCTGATACCCGTTTAAAAACTTCGCCCATACCCAAGTCATCTAAGGTGAGCACTTCTGATGGAATCGTACGAAATACTGCGCCAGCGCCACGGTTTTGGTTAAAAGCGTTGACCCGAAAGCGGGCTAGGTTCGGAATCTCAAAAGAAAAGTCTGTCTCAAAGAACTCTTCAAAATCAGCCCGTTGTTTGTCATTCATGATGTCGTAGATCAGCTGATGAACCACCTGATGACTCATGGCGGGCATGTTGATGCGTGTTATCTCGCCATCGACTCGAATCACAGCTGGCATACCAGAAGACAGGTGCAAATCTGAGGCCTTGTGCTTGACAGTGAATCGCAATAAATCTTCGATGCTTAAATGGCTCTTTTCAGTCATGGTTGTGCATTCCTAATAGTCAAAGTAGATAAATGTATCTGACGGGCTAGCGGTTCCTGCGATATAAAATGGGTAGAAATACGTTAAGATAAGCATGAACCATCGATTAATGAAAAATGAGATTGAGTTGCTGGTCATATTCCTTACTATAATCAGCGTTAACTGTTAAATCATGTAACAATATCATAACAAGACTATTGATGTTTAACCATCTACTATCGAGATTTAATGCAAAATACTCAGTGTCCATCTGTGATTATGTAAAAAGTTAACTGAGCCTTTATATTTCACTCTAAAAACCGGATTTATGACGAGGTTACAAATAGTAATATGACAAATCATTTTGATGAGCAGAATTTACTTGACCATTGGCAACAGGTGAATCATCAAGTCATGGAAGCGTGTACCAACGCAAAAGGCAGAGAGAACGGCGGTGTTGACTTACTGGCCGTCTCAAAGACCAAGCCTGCTGAAATGATCGCCTTCTTAGCCAAACAAGGACAGCGTGATTTCGGTGAAAACTACCTACAAGAAGCCCTTGAAAAAATAAAGGCCTTACAGAAAAGAGCAGAAGCAACGCACATTGTATGGCATTACATCGGTCATATTCAGCGCAATAAAACCCGAGATATCGCTGAGAATTTTGACTGGGTGCAAACCGTAGAGCGGGATATCATTGCCAAGCGCCTACACAACCAGCGCCCTGATGATTTGGCACCGCTTAATGTATTGATCCAAGTCAATATTGACAATGAAGACAGCAAGTCTGGTTGTCTGCCTGAGGCGCTGCCTGAGTTAGTAGCGACCATTATGGAGTATGAGCGCTTGCAGTTGCGTGGTCTGATGATTATTCCAGCGCAAGCAGATACAGATGCCTTTGCCCGTACCAAACAGCTGTTTGATGATATTAAAAAAGTGCATCCAGAGCTCAGGGCATGGGATACGCTAAGCATGGGCATGAGTGGTGATATGACCGCAGCGATTGCTCATGGGGCTACCATGGTGCGTGTTGGTAGCGCCATATTTGGGGCACGTAATTAGAGGTTATTGAGCCTTCCATAAGGCTACTGAAAGAGATGGCGAAAGAGGGTGTCAGGCCACCTCATCAAACTTAGTGACCAGCAGCTGATTGATCTTTAAGTGATCAGTAGCAAGTATCTCAAAGTGATAGTTGGCATAATCGATAGAGTCGGTCTTTTTGGGTATTTTTCGTAGCATATACATCATAAAGCCACTGATAGTCTCATAGTGCTGGCTGCGTGGTAAATCTACAATCCCTAGCGCCCGCACCACATCTTCGATAGGTGTCATACCGTCGACTAACCATGAATTATCCGTACGCTGAACGATGGGTTGTTCTGGTAAGGTGACCAGTTCACCCATCACGATACTCATGACGTCTCTTAAGGTAATGACGCCCACCACCAACGCATATTCATTGACGATAACGGCAAAATCTGCCCCAGTAGACTTAAACGTTTCTAATACTTCAAACAGTGATAAAGTGTTTGGGATAAAAAGCGCAGGCTTTAACAGGGTATTGTCTGTCAGGCTGACGTCTTGATGTTCAAGCACTAAAGCCAAAAAGCTGCGGGACTCTACATAACCAATGATTTGTTCTAGATCATCATCCTTACAAACCAAAAACTTATTGTGTGGCTGTTTGATCATGACTTTGACGACTGCTTCAGTCGTCGCCTGAGTATCAAAATACACCACATGTTCTCGAGGGTTCATCACTGAGGTTACGGTACGTTCTTGCATCTCAAAGATGTTTTCAATCAAATGATGCTCTTGTTTTTTGAGAACCCCAGCCTCAGCACCAGCATCCATCACTGCATAGATGTCTTCTGGGGTGATATCATCTTGGCGGATGGTCGAGACACCCAAAAGCTTAAACAGTACGTTTGCGGCGCCATCAAAGACAAAAATAATGGGTTTAAAGATAAAAGTCATCATCATCATGGGGCGTACTAGTTTTACCGCAATACCCTCAGGATTTAACATCGCCAAACGTCTGGGCATCAGATCAGCAAGCAGTGAAAATAAACTGGTAATCAAGACAAAAGAGATGATGGATGAGGCAGCTTCATGTTTGATCAGTAGCTGTAAGTAGGGGCTGATTGCCGACTCACCGACAGCCCCAGCCGAGATAGCGACTGCGTTGAGAACGATTTGAACCACAGTAATAAAGCTGCCTGGGTTGTCTTGCATTTTAAGAACATCTAAAGCACGAACTTCGCCTTCCTTGGCCATAATTTGCAGCTTGATTTTGCGACCAGCGGCAATGGCAATCTCAGCACCAGAAACAAAAGCGCTTAGAGCCAGTAATAATAGAAGATAGAGACTAGCAGATAGCAAACTCATGACATACTCGGATAAAAACAGATAGGATAAACCATCAACCTATAGCAATAGGTTTGATAACTAGAAAGATAGATAATAAAAAAGCTGGGCATACACCCAGCTAATAAAAACATGAGAATTATAATGCGACCACACTCAGCCTGCCACACTTTGTGGTTTTAGGTGGCAGAGAGGTGTGGAGTTAACCTTCAACAGACCATTTGTTGACCAAAGGATAACGGCGCTCACGGCCAAAGGCTTTGTGACTGATTTTGGTGCCAATGGGTGCTTGCAGACGTTTATATTCGCTGTTATCGACCATCTTGATGATTTTGCCGACCATAGCAGCATCGAAGCCTTTATCGATGATATCTTGGTAGCCCATATCTTCATCGATATATAGGCTCAAAATACCATCTAGCACTTCATAATCAGGGAGGCTGTCTTGGTCCTTTTGATCGGGGCGCAGCTCGGCTGAAGGCGGACGAGTGATGACCCGTTCAGGAATCACAGGCGTATCTTCCAAACGATTACGATAGCTGGCCAGATTATAGACTTGTGATTTATAGACGTCTTTGAGCACATCAAATCCGCCTGCCATATCACCATACAAAGTAGAGTAGCCGACCGCCAACTCTGATTTGTTGCCAGTAGTGAGGACGAGATGGCCAAACTTATTGGAGAGAGCCATGAGAATCACACCACGTGCCCGAGCCTGAATGTTTTCTTCAGTAGTATCGGCAGGAGATTGGTTGAATAAAGGCGCAAGGGTATGACGGATACCTTCTACAGCGTCAAAGATAGGGCAGACCGTATAAGACACATTCAAGCGGCGTGCTTGTGCTTGGGCATCTTCTAGACTGATTTTGGATGTATACTCATAAGGCATCATCACAGCATAGACTTTGTCAGAGCCCAATGCATCGACAGCGATACATAAAGTGAGTGCAGAGTCGATACCGCCTGAGAGCCCGATGATCACTCCTGTAAATCCTGAATGATTGACATAGTCCCGCAGGCCCACGACCAAGGCTTGATACATCTCTGACTCACGACTGAGCGATAATGGCGCTTTGGCTTGGCTGTCAAACTTGAGGGTCTCAACATCCAAAGTCGTTAGCATCAGCTGATCTAAAAAACGTGACGCTTCATGAGCGATCGTGCCATCGGCTTGAGTCACCATCGAGCCGCCATCGAAGACCAAGTCGTCTTGACCACCGACCGCATTGACATAGACGATAGGCAGCTTATGTTCAGAGCTGCGTTTGGCTAGCATGGCCTTTCGGGTGTCTTGTTTATCGGTCTCAAACGGTGAGGCATTTAAACAAACAATAAGATCTGCACCTTGCTGTTTTAAGTCAGAAATGGGTGTTTTTTCCCACAAGTCTTCACAGATCAGCAGGCCGATAGTGATGCCTTTATAGTCAAACAGTACCTGATTGCGACCCTTATCAAAGTAGCGGCGCTCATCAAACACTCCATAGTTTGGCAAAAACTGCTTATGATAAAAACCCTTTTGATGACCATTATGTAATATGGCAGCAGAGTTAAAGGTGCCATGATGATCGACGTGCGGATAGCCGACGATCATGACGATGTCTTCGATATCACTAAGGGCTGATAGGGCGCTTTTGACTCGGCCAGACAAGCTCGGTCTTAGTAATAAATCTTGTGGTGGGTAGCCTAGTAGGGCCAACTCTGGGAAGATAATAACGTCGGCACCTTGCCCACGTGCTTCAATAGCGAGCTGACGCATTTTATCTGCATTGGCAGTGATGTCTCCGACTAAAAAATGTGACTGTGCTAAAGCAAAGGTCACAGCCTTGGGTATTATGGTATTTTCCCCAGCAGGGTTTTCTGCTGTCAGGTTAGTGGTAGTAGTGTCTTTTGACATTGTTATTGTTCCTATAAGTATCACAATTAAAATTTGGAGGATTGATATCAATCCGAATAAAAGTTTTTGAAGAGAGATACCAACAGATGTCGCTGGCATCCCTTTAAAAAGCCTTGCTAGAATTAAGTTTGGGTAAAAAACCTCAAACAATTAAATCCTGTTGCAAACGCTGTTATCAATCAGTACTCAATGAACTGTCAAGTTATCAGTACTTATGGCAAGCTCATTCATGATGAAGCTAAGGCTTGATAACGCTAAGTTTTGCGCAAAAATAGTGCGCTCAAAGTGGTTTAGCTGTTTTTAAAACTATAATAGTCGCTTTAGTATAACATCAATTAGGAAACCTAAGAGTAAGCAGCAAGGATTTACTCACCATCAACTGCCGATTGGTCATAGTGCTGAGCGGTATAAAGTTTAGCGCACTTGCTGCCAGTATTTTTCGCTTCTATATGTCATCAAGAGCAACTGGTTCTAGTAATATTGTAAGTAAAAATTACAACATAGCGTTATCCAATGATGTGGTGTTATTGCATAATAGGCGCTGGGCATAAACTTACTAAGCAATTAACCATCACAGGCTACTCTAGGGCGTGTCCTCAATTCAATCGAAGGATACCTAAATGGGCTAAAAATGGCTAAATCTTGCCAAACAGCGTTAAATAGCTAGGTAATATCTCGATATTATCTGCGCTATTTTCCTTGTTTGACGGCGATTTATCTCATTTTTATCTCCATTTTTAATATGAGGACACGCCCTAGTATGAATGGTCTGTTGGTTTAATCTGCTAAAACGATATGTTTATCAGCTAATTATAGCTATCAATGAGGATTGGATATAAGCTATGGTTGGGAGATGATATAAGACAAAGTCTTCGATGTTACATAGTAATGACGCCTTAACTTCACCTTTGGCTATCGCTTATGGACATTATCCTAAGATAGTCACTCATTTATATATGTTATAGCAAACGTGCGTTTGAGCTTTGCTATCAGCTTTTGGTTTATACGCTATGATTGAAAACTGGACAAAAGAGTTAGTCATTCAACGCTTACTTGCCATTACCTTGCTCGCCATACTGATTATTTTGTGTTTTCAGGTGGTGCAGTTTTTTATTGTGCCGGCACTGTGGGCGGCGATTTTGGCTTATGTGACATTTCCAGTTTATAATTTCTTTCATCAAAGAGTGCGTCTCAGCCCAGATTTTAGCGCAGCGCTTATGACGGTGAGTATCTCTTTGATTATAGGTGTGCCCTTGGTGATAGGTTTATTTGTTTTGCAGCAAGAAGCATTAAACCTACTCAGTCATCTCGTTTATCGTATCAAAGCGGGCTATCTGGATGTACCAGAATCACTAAAAGAGCTGCCGGTTATCGGTCAGCAAATAAAAGATGCGTTGTGGCGTATCAATCAAAACCCTGAGGGGACGCTAGAGGCGTTTCGTCTGTGGATACAGTCGCATTTGTATTATGGCAAAGTCGCACTGGATGTGGCGGCCAGTACTTTAGCCAAGCTTGGCATGGCGCTGATGACGTTGTTTTTCTTTTATCGTGATGGCATCAGTCTGATGCGTCAGATTCGTCAGGCGCTGCGAAATGTCATTGGCAATCGTATCGATGGCTATATTGATTCAGTCGGTAGTACTACTCGTGCTGTGGTGTATGGTATCGGCTTGACAGCACTGGCGCAGGCGTTACTGGCAGGGGTAGGTTATTATTTCTCAGGTGCGCCAAGCCCAATATTGCTGACCATCGCCACGTTTGTGATTGCATTAATTCCTTTTGGTACGCCGTTTGCATGGGGTGCTGTCTCCATTTGGTTGTTGAGTCAAGGCCATACTGCTGAAGGAATTGGTCTGGCCCTGTGGGGTACTTTGGTCATCAGCTGGGTGGATAACCTAATTCGTCCTATCGTCATCAGCGGCGCCACCAAAATCCCTTTTATCATTATATTTATCGGTGTGCTAGGCGGTCTGACTGCTTTTGGCTTTGTTGGGTTGTTTATCGGTCCTGTGGTATTGGCCATTGCTTTGGCCGTATGGCGTGAGTGGATATCTCAGCATAAGGATGAGATTTTTACCTCCAGAGAAGTCGCTGTAACGGACAATCAAATGCTCTTGGATTTTGATGATTCACAAAAGCACCAAAGCGGCGAGCACAGCGGCCAACCTAAAACAAAAAAATAAAAAGTGATGGGTTATCGACGGTCGAAAAAACTCTATAATAGGTCTTGGAATCAATATGACATCATGACCTTTTTTTTCACTTATTACGCTTTTTATTTACCGAGCTCTAATCAACCGAGGCGCTTATTATGTCTAACGTCAACAAGGCTTCTATACCGACTGCGCAGGCTCTTGATGCTTGGTCTAACCAGTCATCTGAGACGCCCAACAGTCTCACTATTATCGCAGACAGCAACATTGCGAGTTTGGACGATTTTTTTAATGCGCAGACACTGGGCCAAGAGATTTATCAAACGGTCACGGTCATCAAAGTCGCTGGCCGTGACATCGACGCACAGCTGCTGGCTAAAGCACAGCCAGATGTTTTATTGGTGCGCTCAGTGACGCCAGTAAATGCCAGTCTTTTAGCAGATAATGACAGTGTGCGGTTTGTCGGATCGGCAACCATCGGCACCGATCATATCGATCAAGACTATCTGATACAGCGCAATATTCGTTTTGCTAATGCCGCTGGTTGTAGCAAGCATTCAGTTGCACAATATGTGTTAACCGCTATTTTGACTTTACGGCCTAAGTATTGGCAGCAGCCATCGACGCTCGGTATCATCGGTCTGGGAAACATAGGCAGTACGCTTGCCCAGTACGCGCATGATTTGGGCTGGCAGGTACTGGGCTATGACCCGCTGCTACCTGAGTCGAGTATCAATAACGCCAGCTTTGAGCAGGTTATTACACAAAGCGACGCTATCAGCCTGCATGTGCCACTGACCCAGCAGGATGACAGCGATTACCCAACGTGGCATTTGATCGATCAAGCGGCCTTGGCGGCTATGCCAGCAGATACCTTGCTTATCAATAGTGCTCGCGGGCCTGTGATCGATGCTGCAGCACTAACCTCTGATATCGCAGAAACCAAACGGCAAGTGGCTCTTGATGTCTTTGAGCATGAGCCGCAAGTGTTTGCGCCGCTATTGAATCAGCTGGCGCTTGCCACGCCGCATATCGCAGGATATACCCTTGAGGGTAAGCTGAGAGGGACACAGATGGTTTATGATGCGCTCTGCGAACAGTTGGCTCTAGCGCCCACTCAATCTATGCATCAGTTGCTACCGCTCAATACCTATCTGTGGTCGGAGCTCAAAGCACATCCAGAGCGCCTGATTAGGTTTTACGACATCAGACAAGACGATAAAGACCTGCGAGCAAAGCTGAGCGATGGTCAAGTCAGTGGTGCTGACTTTGATAAGCTTCGCCGTGAGTATCGTCTCCGCCGTGAGTGGCAACGGTAATCCTATTTTTTCTTTACAGTTGTGATTAATCATAATGAATCAAGCGAATCCCCCGTCTTCTCAGCCCACCTATGCTCCGACCATGACACTGACGATGGCACAAAAGCGTGCCCAGCTGTTGTCTGATATGCGTCGGTTTTTTGCGCTACGCCAAGTGCTCGAGGTGCAGACGCCGCTATTGTCGCAAGCGGGCAATACCGATACTTTTTTGCAGTCAGTCGCTGCAAAGGTTAGGTATCAAGACAAACCATGCACCTATTACCTGCACACCTCGCCTGAGTTTGCTATGAAACGCTTACTTGCCAGCTGGCAAGTGCCCATCTATCAAATCTGTCCTGTGTTTCGGGATAATGAGAGCGGGGTACGTCATAATATTGAATTTACCATGCTTGAGTGGTATCAGCCTCATTATGGCTTGGATGATTTGGCAACTGAGCTTGGTGAGCTATTAGCAGTACTGTATGGTCATCCTGTAGTCATGAGTCATTATCGTTATGTCGATGCGTTTATGGACTTTGTCGGTATTCATCCGCTGACATCTAGCCTGACAGCGCTGCAAGCAGTGGCAGAAGATAAAGGGTTGACTGGCTTTGATTTTAATAATGCCAATAACCGCAGTATAGAGAGCGAAGAGAGCATTCGCCAAAGTTGGCTCGATCTGCTATTTAGCCATGCTGTAGAGCCAAACCTGGGTCATGATTTGCCGACGTTGATTGTCGAGTATCCACCAGCGACAGCGGCACTGGCAAAGATGACAGTGGACAAAGAAGGCAATCAAGTCGCCAAGCGCTTTGAGCTATATATCAATGGTATTGAGATTGCCAATGCTTATGATGAGCTGGCAGACGGACAGGCCTTAAGGGAACGCTTTGAGCAGGACAATCAGCTGCGTCAGCTACATGATTTGCCACAGATGCCTATTGACGAACATCTGCTTGCGGCATCTGATGCCCTGATGCCCTGTAGTGGTATCGCTGTAGGTGTTGATAGATTACTCATGGTCATATCAGGCGCTAGCCGCTTAGAAGAAGTCATTCCTTTTCCCAGTGGCTTGGCTTAGGGTTTATTGAGAGGATCTATATCGTTGCTGTCTGGCTCATAGACAGCCATAAAAAAACGAGCAAACCTCTTGGCTTACTCGTTTTTTCCTTTAACGATTATAGAGCGACCGGGTGTTGATGATAGGTTTTTGATTACTATAATTTTGCGATAGCATCAGTGATTGTTGTCTCACCATTGTGCATGCTAAAGACTTTTTTAGTCGTATTGCTCGCATTCAGTACAGCAGCTAACGTAGTCGCCACATCTTCAATCGAGTTCTCACCCGCATTGTCGTCATTGATGGTGATTTTACCTGTACCTGTGCGTTCTTTTAGCGCACCTGCTTGGACGATGGTGTAATCCAGAGCGCTATTGTGGACCAACCACTGATCAGCATAGTGCTTACAGATATAGTATTCTTTTAAGTCTGCAATGCCTGGATGGTCCCATTTGCTAGTGTCTAACGAAAACACAGTACTCAACATAATATAGCGTTTGATGCCTTTATCTTCTACCGCTTGCATGGTCTTAACTGCACCATGCAGATCCACTTCCAATACATCTGTGCCGCCAGAGCCTGCCACAAAATACACAGCATCGATATCTGCGTCAATTTGCTGTTGAATGGCGTCTTTTTCAGCGGTAATGTCTAAATCTAACTGACTATAATTGTCATCGTTAAATAGTTTTTCCTCTTGACGGGTGGTGCCAATCACTTGATGATCATCTGCTAATAACTGCTTGACCAGATCGATGCCGACACGGCCACTGGCGCCAATGACTAAAATCTTCATAATTATTCCTATTGTTGTCTAAATGAACTGAATATAGACTAACAAGAATAAACGGCACACTCCGTTATGAAGCGTGCCGTTTGCATAGTGTTTGGTTATGGAGTGTATACGCTTTGCAAGGAAACCAACAAAGCATTAAGTATAGTCAGCTGAATGTAAAACTGTTATGGATTTAAACGCGCTACTGGTATAAATTTTATTTGCGTGCTGCGTTACTTCGATGCTGCGCAACCTATATTTTGAACAGAAAGCACCCCAGTAGCGCTATGACATTTTTAGAGTGTATCGACTATAATAAAGCGATTAACGTACCAGCTTATTTAGACCATCAGCAAAGGCTTTTTTGTCCCGATCGCCATAAGGCTTTTGACCGCTCATTTCCTGCAACTCTAGGACACCAGTACCACGCATGGTATCCATAAAATCTCGCATATTAAGCTTTTGTTTGATGTTCTCTTTATTATAAATCACCCCACGAGTGGTCAATACCAGACCATCTTTATCCAAAATATCATTGGCCAATGGAATGTCACTGGTAATGGCCAGATCGCCCGGCTGTATCTGCTCAACAATATAGTCATCAGCTTTATCAAACCCAGCGGGCACCACAGTCATGATGAGTAAGGGTGATTTACGTAGCTTGATCGGTTGATTGGCGACAAATATTGCTACGGTCTGTGTGCGCTCAGCCGTCTTGATGATTAAGTCTTTAGCAACTGATGGTACCGAATCAGCATCTACCCAGATTTGCATTATTTTTTGGCCTGTGTGGTCTTTAGTGGCTTGTCGGAGGCCTCATTTGCTAAGGGACTGTCTTTATGGTCTGACTGGTCCTGCGCAGGGCTATCTGACTTCTGCTTTGATTTGGCCTCTGTCGCACTGGTTTTGGCTGTATGCTCAGACGGTGCTGCATCTTCTGTGGCTTCCTCATTTGCCTGCTCTAGATTTTCTTGACTTACGATAGGCGCATACTCTTTGTCTAAGCCGACCTTATTGGGTAGGACAGCGATCAGCTTGGCCATTGAAGGCTCTAAGTCGCTCACGTCATTGGGCATCAAGGTGATGTGCGCAATTTTACGCGCTTCACGCTCAGCCTTATGGTAGCTATGATAGTGTACGCCATCGATCGCTAAAACGGTGCTGATGTCAGGATACTCTCCCAGTACGTTGACCATAATCGCTGGATGGATATTGTCAGTATCGCCTAAAGGCAAGCCCACCACCGCCCGAATATGGTTTTCAAATTGGCTGGTAATCGCCCCTTCTATACTCCAGTGTCCTGAATTATGGACACGAGGGGCAATCTCGTTGGCAAGCAGATAGTCATGACCACGCTCGTCTTTAGTCACGAAAAGCTCAAGTGCCATCACTCCCACATAGTTTAAGTGGTTCATGATAGTGGTGATGGCTTCTTTGGCTTGATTAAAGAGATGGCTGGTGCCCACAGCTGGCGCTTGGGTCTTGGCTAATATGCCATGGTGATGATGGTTTTCGACCAAGTCATAACACCGAACACTGCCGTCTTGGACACGTGCGGCGATGATAGAGACTTCACGACTAAAACGAATAAACCCTTCAGCGATAAGCGGTGCAGGGGTTGGTGTGAGGCTGCCTTTACCGCTGACAGCGTCTTTGAGCTCCCGCCAAGCGATTTTAATCTCACTGTCTGTTTTGATGACGTATTGACCTTTGCCGTCATAGCCGCCACGGCTGGTCTTTAATACGATGGGTAGCCCCAACTCAGCACAAGCGTGTTGCAGTTCAGCTTCAGAACTCACTGCTCTATAGGGCACAGTGGCGATATCTAAATCATTAAACATCTGCTTTTCTTTTAAGCGATCTTGGGCGATATCGAGCGCAATCGGTGGTGGAAACATCCCTTGTTTGTTGCCTGCTTTTGACAAGCGAGCCAGCTGCTCGACAGTCGCTGTCGGGGTGTTTTCAAACTCTAGCGTAAAGACGTCAGCAGTAGCGATGAACTCATCTAATTGGGCACTAGGATATACTTGTCCGTACAGACTGGCTGGGCAATCAGGATTGTCTTCTAAAAACACACACTGATAGCCGAGCGGTAGAGCAGCTTGGGCAAGCATCATACCAAGCTGACCACCACCTAAAATACCGATGGTACGAATGGTTTGAGTAACAGGATAAGCATTGGCTGTGGTCATGATAAGCACTCTTTTAACTTAAAAATGGATGAGAATGATCGTATTAAAAATAGGAAAAGGTGCAACGTATGCACCTTATTTTGTCTTTATTAAAACCTATAATGAAATAAATATAGAATAACAAGGCTAGCTGTTGATAATGCCAGGCGTTGGGCTGGCAAGGATGGTGTCCGTTTGTGTTTGACGCATGGTGTCGAGCTTAGTTGCGATAGCGTCATCGTGCAAGGCCAGTACCTGAATCGCCAATAGGGCTGCGTTATAAGCGCCAGCGGTACCTATCGCTAATGTCCCAACAGCCACTCCTTTGGGCATCTGTACGATAGACAGTAGGCTATCCCAACCGCTAAGCATTGATGACTTTACGGGGACACCAAAGACGGGCAGCGGCGTTTGGCTAGCACACATACCAGGCAAGTGTGCTGCGCCGCCAGCCCCAGCGATGATGACCTGCAAGCCGTTATCCTTGGCGTTTTTTGCATACTCAAATAATCTGTCAGGAGTTCGGTGTGCTGAGACCACTTCACAATCAAAGGCAATATCAAAGTCTGCGAGGAGCTGGGCTGCTGCACTCATGGTTGCCCAGTCAGACTGTGATCCCATAATGATACCAACTTTTGGTTGTCCGGCAGGAGAGAAGATGGGTTTAGGTGGTGTCGTCGCCGATGGGGTACTCATGATGCAATATCCTCAAAAAGACCATCATACAAAAATTTTGCTGTCTTCGTAAAGCCAATATTGCTTTTTAATCACAAAACCATAATGGCGACAATGATTTTGACCATTTTATCTCCTTTATTGCTCGGCTGAGTCTGACACCTCATCGTGGCGATACTGAACAAAACGCTCGGCTGTTAGGGGTAGTGGTCTGCTGGTATCAAATTGATAACACGTCAGATAGCCACTATCCATCGCTGCCGAGTAGTCGGTACAGATGACTTGTGGGCTCAATGGCTGAGGCTCGCCTAAAAGCCAATAATGACCGACAAATATAGGCTTGTGTGTCTTTAGGGTAAAGTCGATGTTTTTTGCCAAGGCATCTATTGGAATCTGTGCTAACGCTGATGACGGTGCACGGGCCACCTCCAGCAGGGTGCGCTCGTTGAGGTCACTGAGCCACCAACGCACTCGTACCCGTTTGCGTACCGTGCCTTGTTTGTCGACCATCACCACGCCTTCAGGCAGTGGCGTCTCTACGCCTTTTAGCACTCGCTCTAGAGCGTCAAAGGGCGGTGTGAACTCTCTGGAAGTTACTTCAAGAGCGTGAGGGGTCAAACAGTTGTCAGCGGTGAGCATTGGTTTTAGTAGCGCCATACTGTCTACATCCCAGCAAGCATGGACAAAACAAGCCTCATCGGTCTCAATCCACAAGGGAATCTCATAAAAACGTTGGATCCAATATTGATGCAGTGTTGAACCGAAAGGCACTTCTGCCAAAAAGGTTTCGTGCTGACGGGTATGGGTTTCGTCATGTGAACGTAGATATTGCCCTGGCTTGTTAGGATCTGGTGTCGCATACGCTATGGCATTATATTCGTGGTTGCCCATCACAGCATCAGCGACATCCGCATCTAGCATGGCAAAGACGATCTCAAGGGTCTTGATTTGCTGTGTGCCTCGGTCAATTAGGTCGCCGATAAACAGCGCTCGATGACCCTCAGGTGGTACGTAATGCTCGCCGTTATGCACATAACCCAACTGCTCGAGTAAGCCGATCAGCTTATCTGCATAACCATGAACATCACCAATAATATCTATAATCATAAGTCGTTATCAAAATCTAAAGTGTAATAAAAAACCAGTTCAAATGAGTCTATATCCTAAAGTACTGGTGAAAACAGCGCATTAATAAAGTGTGGCAACACTCTAGGCTCCAGAGCGACCGTCGCTATCACCCCAAACGCACCGCCCCACATATGAGCCATATGGTTGATATTGGAGCCACCACGCTTATCAGCATAAATACTATAGGCCACATAAGCAATGGCAAACACGATCGCAGGAATGGGAATGACAGCGAATAAATAAAGTGTCTCCCAAGGCGCCAGCAGTATAAAAGCAAACAACACCGCTGATACTCCGCCTGAGGCCCCTAGGCTTAAATAACTGGCACTGTTCTTATTTTTGAGGTAGCTTGGTATCATCGCCACGATAATGGCCAACAAATAAAATACCACAAACCCATAACCACCCAGAAAAGGCTGGTACAGACCTTCAATGGCCCGACCAAAAAAGTATAGCGTAAACATGTTAAATAACAGATGCATACTATCAGCATGGATAAAACCATGACTGACAAAACGGTACCATTGGCCTTGACTCACTGCCGGTGGATAGAAGATCAGCCGATTGAACAGCGCTTTATTTTGCCATGCCAATAAGCTAACAATAACCGTGACAATAATGATAAGGGTAGTGTGGTTAAACAATGAGGATTCCTTAGGCTGCGCTGGTGTTGCGAAGCGATATAGGTGTGGTTCTGGTTCATATACTCAGTAATTATAGACAGCATTTAGCTCATTTACAGCCACTAAATGCTGAAACAAACCAGGTATCTTATACCTACAAGCTATTTAAACAAGATAAGCTCATCGTAATTTCTTTAGAAGACAATTACAATTGAATCATAGCGCAGCTTACATATGCATACACATTATACCTGTTATGCTATTAAACAGACCTTGCACCTCTAAAATAACCACTCAACTCAAACATAAAGACAAAGTTTATGACGCTCATTAATCAACTTGAACAAACCGTCACCAAAGCAGTAGCAGATGATGATACAAATGTGGCGCAGACCAGCTTATTGGAGCAGTTTTATGCCATATTCATCATGCGCTTGGCACAGCCAATGGTGTATTCACAGCTGCTGCGTAGCCATCAAGATATATCGGCCACATCTAATACAAACGCTGTCCTATTTGAGCAGGTTTGGCAGTCGCCAGCGCAGCGTCAGCGCTTGATTGATGAGCTGTCCGCAACCCATCATGTGACTGCGGCGACCACTGAGCAGTTATTAGTTAATGCCTCACAGTTGACCTATCAAGTGCTTAAAAACCAAGCGCAGGGGCAGTTTCTGCCGGCATTTTTGCAGACGCAGCAGGCAAGCATCCGTCAGTATCTACCTGTATGGGCTGAGACAGTGCTTGTGGAGCCTGCCTCAGAGACCTCTAGTACACCAAGTCAGACGATCATAAATAGTGATGAAAGCACAGCCTATGACCGTACGAGGCAAGCGACTACCGATACAGTGGATTTAACCGCTTCAGATCCAGCCATAAATGACGTGCCAGATAATCCCCCAGAAAGCATGTCACCCACAGGGCAGCCAGCGCCCTCGTCAGACTTAACGAGTAAAGACAGTATCGATGTCGCTCATGTCAATCCAGCAGAGTATCGTGAGCCACATACGCCGACAGACACCAGTGCTCATCAGCACGGCGCTCGCCAGCAACGAAACAACTATATTATTATCGGCCTGTTGTTGATTGGTTTATTGGGTGCTATTGGTATGGTGTGGCTACTAGTGCTGCAACCAAATGCCAGTAGCCCAGCAGAGCCGCCTGTCGCTATGGAGCATGCCGCTACGACAGTGACCGCAACCGCAGAGCCTGTACAGCAGACGGTTGCGCCTACTGAGCTGGTAGTGGCCGTTGATAACACGGGCAGTTTGTATCATTGTACGGCTGTGGTTGGTAATGTGACGTTGCAAAACATGCTAAAACAAGCTTTAGAAGTAAGCTTTGCTGAGCAATCAAACGCCTGTGAATTAACCGTAAAACAAGGTGTCGCTACCCGTTTCTCCGGTATTGATACCAAGACGCTACCTGATCTCTTTACTCTGCTGCGCTCAGTGCCTTTTGCACGCCTACAGCTGCAAGATGACACCATTAATCTCGAAGCCCCCGACGCTGAGCTGCTACAAAGTTTGGTCACTGATATGCGCTCGCTGATTCCTCAGGTGACGATTACCGCAGCAGCGCCTTTGCCACTCACCGAAAACAATGACCTAGTGACCGACAATAACAACGAAGGGTCTGCCTTACCTGATCTGGATGATGAGTTCAATACAGCAGCAATGATGACTGACGCTAATAACGAGCCGACATCTGATACGCAAGAAAACAACAGCCAAGCCTATCAAGCACTAGACGACGACATCGATGATCCTGCCTTAGCAGCACCAAACTATGATGATGATATTCATGATACTCAGCCCCCTGTACCAGCAGGTCCTATATCGGCAGCAGAAGTTGATGCGCTTGCTCGTACAACTATCGTCGCTGAGCAGCTGCGCAATGAGCGCCCGGTAGATGAAGATATCGTACCCAACGAGTAAGGTAGCGTGCTGCCGGATAGCTTGTAGATAACTTGGGTCTGCGCCAGCTGTGTCATTTAGCCGCTTCTTATAGTTGCCTAACGCTACGCTTGTTACGTGTTACAACTGAAACATTACTTACTGTATCATTTGCACAACAGCCGCTTGATTGTACTGCCTTTGCTATCGCTCCTATAATAACGACAGTAAATACAGATAAATATAGAGACTTACTTTATATAGATACTTATATATAGAGACTTACTTTGATAAAGGCACTCATTTTATTTAATAAATTATTTAACCAAGATGCCAGTCTTAACAAATACCCATCTTAATAAATAAGTATCGAGTGCCGTATTTCTATTGTACTAATGATGCTTGATAGATTTTGAGTCTTTATATTGAGGTTATCTACCAGTACTGACATTTGAGTGGAGGAGATTATATTATGGATATTATAGGTCATTTAACACGCACGGTTACCCCAGCAGTACTTGGTGATGATCGTGCGCCTGCAAAGAAAAGTCTACTAGAACAGTTTTATGCTATTTTTGCTGCACGACTTGCAGATAACGAAACGTACAGCCGTTTTTCTAATGAAAACATCGCTCGTGATGATCAAGGGTTTTATGAGCGGGTCTGGATGGATGGCGCCAATCGAGACCTAATATCACGTGAGCTTGCAGGTGCGCATAATGTCGATGCAGACGCCTCTCGTGGCTTGGTTGCTATGGCAGCACCCTTAGCATTTCATGAAATCAAAAGCTTAGCCGGAACCACGCCTGTGCCGCAGTTTTTGAATGATAATCGTGAAAATTATCAACACCATATACCCGCCTGGGCTGGCACTGTAGTTCCCGCCAGCATGCTTGCCGCTGCGCCCGCTGGCGAGCGTATTTCCGATACTGTCAGTACCGCACCGTTACAGCGTACAGAAGAAGAAAAAGGCAGCTTTATGAAAGCACTGTTGCCTATCATTGGCCTTATTATACTGGCAGCACTGGCTTGGGCATTATTACGTGGTTGTCAAGAAAACCCTGAGCCCGTCGGTGCACCTGTTGCGACCGAGCAGCAAGAAGCGGCCGCTACGGAAGACCAAGTCATGGCAGCGACTGATGTCGAGCCGGCGTCGCTACGTCTCGCTACTGGTGAAGCAAACAGCTTGTATGCCTGTCGCATGAATGTCGGTGACGACACACTACAGACGACAGTGATGAACGCCATGAACAACACATTTGGTGATGAAGCCAGTAAGTGCCGTGCTGACGTTGATAATAGCTTTGCTACTGATATGCCAGCCAGCGCCCAGCTTGCGACTATCTTACCGATTTTTAAAAGCGTGCCAAACGCCAGCATGGTCATCAAAGGCGACGAGATCGTCGTTAACAGCGCCGATGAGTCCTTGCTAGATAAGTTAGTCAGCGATTTACAAGCCGCTGCACCAGCTATGACCGTAGTGGCTGAGGGACCTCTTGATCTACAAGGTGAAATCGACGACAGTCTAGTAGCGGCAGAGGCAGCAGTAGATAAGCTGGGTGAAAACCCTGATCCTCGTGATGTGGCTCGTGCCCTTAGCTTACAAGTTATCAACTTTGAGCTTGATAAAGCCTTTATACCGGAAGTGAACAAGCCGTTTCTTGATCGTGCAGCGACTATCTTGCAAGAAGTACCTGATATGGAGCTGATGATCATCGGTCATACTGATTCACAAGCTTCTGACGAATATAACATGACTCTATCACGTGAGCGTGCTGAATCAGTCAAAGAGTACCTAGTATCTCAAGGTGTCGATGCCAGCAAGCTGACGACCAAAGGCATGGGTGAGTCGGAGCCAATTGCAGACAACTCAACAGAGCAGGGCCGTTTCAGAAATCGCCGTATTGAGTTTACAGTATATGACGAAACCACGATGAGTGATGAAGGTATCGTGGTAGATGCAGACGATAGCGTCATTACTAATGAACCAATCGACCCGGATCTAAACCCATTAGACGATAACAATGATGACCTGCTACCAGACAGTGATGATCCAACGCAAGGCACTGAGTTAGATCCTAATGCTAACTAATAAGCGCTAGGACGTCATTTGATAATTTGGTGGTGTATCAGAAAGTATGCTGAGGAAATAAAAGGAGAGTGACAGCCGAAGCAAGATGATATATTTGAGGTTATGAAGACACAAATAGAA
>NZ_JAGBKM010000020.1:0-29287 GCF_017498085.1 Psychrobacter coccoides | reverse complement strand
CTTAGCTGGTTCAGCTGTTTTATGTGCTTGTCTTTAATGCGTAGTTTGAGGGTTTTCATACCTTTAGTATGGCGAGGGTAATTTTAACTTACAACCCTTTAAACACTACTTATGACAGTACATGTCGCCTTATATCCACCCCGTGAAGTGGTGGTTTTACGGTGATAGGTGATAAAACCAGGTTTTATCGACAACAGAAATCATAAGTGATATCGATGTTGCGTAGGTTTGTGAAACTTTAAGAAAGGTAACGTTTGTCACTATTTTGCCTTTATTTCTTGTAAGCTTATGCACTACCTCATCAGGACTTGCACAATTAGATTCTGCTCAGAGTATGGACAGTATTTTTAATTTAAGACTAAAGTATGACTAGGACCCTCATATGACGCATATTTTGCTTGGTGATGACGACGAAGAGCTGACTCAGTTGCTACAAGAGTACCTTGGCAATCATGGGATCAGCTGCGACTGTGTGTATGATGGCGCACAAGTGCTAGAGAGGCTACGAAACCCTGATTATCAGTATGACCTGTTGGTACTTGATATTATGATGCCTAAGATCGATGGCCTTAGTGTGTTGCGTCAGCTGCCAGTTACTCAGAGGATTCCGGTCATTATGCTGACGGCTAAAGGAGATGAGATTGATCGTATTATCGGCCTTGAGCTTGGCGCTGATGACTATATTGCCAAACCCTGTAATCCAAGAGAGCTTTTGGCACGTGTCAACGCAGTCATCAAGCGTAGTGCTGCACCAACAGCGTCAGTAGAGGCTACGGTACTCACTCATGGGCGCATGCTACTGGATCAAAATCGTCGTGTTTGCAAAGTCGATGATGTAGAGCTGCAAGTGACAGGAACTGAGTTTGATTTGCTTGTTGCTTTACTCAAGCATCAAGGCGAGGTGGTGAGTAAAGAGTGGTTGTCAAAAACGGTATTACAGCGTGAGCTACAACCTTTTGATCGTAGTCTTGATGTGCATGTGTCACGCCTACGTAAAAAACTTCAACCTTTTCACAATGAGCCTATCAAAGCCATTCGCACAAAAGGCTATCAGTTGGTACTTTAATGGACACTCAATCAACGCTTAGGCGCATGCCAACACTGGCTGTTCCTCTATTTTGGCGACTGTTTATCAGCCTATTGTTTTTATTGCTGATAACATCTGTCATGTCCATTGCGATAGAGAGATGGATAAATACACAGGCGTTAGAGTCACGTATGGCAAGACAAGTGACGCATTTGGTAACCGTGCGCCAAGACGTTATACAAGCTCTTGAATCAGGCGACTATGATGCTGTGCAACAAATCTACCGCCGTGAGCGCAGGCTTAAAGATCAAATTGTCATCATTGATGAACAAGGTGCGCCACTATCCTCACGGCTTAGATGGCGTGCCGGCCAAGGTAATAGGCCACCTGAACCACCCCACCACTCTATCTTACCTTTTAACTCAATCATTCAAGATGTCGTGCCAGACGCAGATAACTACCCTGAGCTGCAAGACATATCCGTCACGTCGGCTGATGGCTATCATTATACCGTACAGCTTCACCCTCGCCTGCCTCTACAAGATCTAATAGCATTGCGACAAACCCATTTTTCTGTACGCTTTGCTATTATTTTATTCTTTAGCCTGATGGCTTGTTATTGGTTCAGCCGAACCTTGACCAGACGTATCAATCAGGTACAGTCTGCTGTACATCGTATGAGCGAAGGCGACTATACAGCCGATGATTTATCTCAACTGGGCGACGACGAGCTGGGCACACTTGCCAAAGACGTGGCTAGACTGTCTGATAGACTCGTGGATAGCGAGCTGGCACGTAAGCAGATGCTCAGCGACATCTCACATGAGCTGCGCTCTCCCTTGGCTCGTCTAGATGTGGCAACTGAGCTTAGCCGTGACTGTGCGCCAGAAGCGATGCCTTATCTGGATCGCATTCAAAGAGAGTCGGCTCGAATGAATGAGCTGATCGCCCAAATCATTCATATCCAATCATTACAGATGCAGCGCTATCTAAGCTCGCCTACAGACTATGAAGCAGTAGATATAGTTCGGCTGCTCAATGATATCGGTCAAGACGTTTGCTTTGAGTTTCAGGACAAACATATTACTTGGCAATGCCAATGCTTTGATAATGAGTGTGTGGCCAAGACTGATATGAGTACACAACATTCAGCACAAGCATCGATTATAAATGCTAATGCTCAGGAGCCATACGTCGTCCTTGGTAATGCAGAACAGCTGCATAGCGCTTTTGAAAACATCATCCGTAATGCCTTTATACATTCTACGCCATTTTCTACTGTCGTAGCGCAGATTGACTTCACCAGCACAGTCACCCAACAGGATAAAGATGCGTTAAGAGTAAGCATTGTGGATCAAGGAGACGGAATAGCCAAAGCGGATTTGGTGCGTATATTTGAGCCTTTTGTGCGCTTAGATACTGCCAGACAACGTCCAAAAACGACCAAACCTGTGAATAGAAGCTTGTCCACCGATAAAAGTAGTAGCCATGTCGGAGGCTATGGTCTTGGACTGGCGATTGCTCAAGCCATCATTGCTGCGCATAAGGGTCATATCACTGCGAAAAACCGCCAAGATGGTAGGACAGGGCTGGTGGTTGAGGTGTTATTGCCTGTAAATGTTTGAAGAGATATTAAACGCAGCAGTTAGCGCTGTCCGGCTAGCGACAGACTATAGCTGCTGATCTAGACTGATGACCGCCTGCTTTAACCACGCACCTGCCTTACCCAAGGGTTTTTCTTTATGCCACACCAGCTCCACTGCCACAGGCCAACTGTGCTTATCAAAGTCAAGCTTTGGTGATACCAATACGCCCTCCTTTAAGGCCTCAATAACGATATGTTCGGGCACCAATGCCCAACCAAGATTACGTTGTACCAGCTCAATGATAAGCCACTGACTCTCAACCCACCACACATCAGAAGCAACCCGTAAACGTGACTTTTCTTGGCTATCATTTCTTGTCGCTACAATCAATTGACGGTATCTTTTTAGGTCCTCCCAACCTACGGTTTTACTTGCCATCTCATGCTCAGGCGAGCACACCATCTTCAGCGGAATCCAGCCTAAAGTATGAAAGCTAATATTCGAGGGTAAATCTTCTTGGCTCCACATAATGCCCAAATCCGCTCGCTTGTCCATAATCAGACGACTGACATCTTCCATAATGGGCAGTAGCAACTCAAGCTCGACCGTTGGAAATAGATTATCGAACTCATCAAGCAACCGTGCCAACCACTCCGATGGATAGAGATCATCAACTGCCAGCACCAACCGGCTCTCCACGCCTTCGCTTAAGCTTTTGGCCACCCCAAAAAAATGCTCGCAGCGCTCTAATATCAAATACGCTTCAGCCAGAAGACGTGTGCCCTCTTCTGTCAATTCAGGATAGCGACTATCACGACTAAACAAAATGTTGTCTAAATCAACTTCTAAGTTCGCCACAGCAGCACTAACTGATGATTGCGCTTTACCCAGTCGGCGTCCTGCGGCCGAAAACGACCCCGTTTCTACTGTCGCTACAAAAGCTTGTAGTTGCTCTAAAGAAAAGTTCATCTATCGGTTTTTCCTATAGGTCGTAACTTTGAAGTATGAGTTTAACAGATACAATGGAACCAATTAAATAACCTTTTATAAGGATGAACCATGCGAACTCATAGAGATCGTATTCGTCACGCTGTTGGCTTTGAAGTATTTGCCTTGATCCTCTCCATTCCTATTATGAGCTTTTTCTTTAGTTTTTCTATTAAAGACATTAGTGTCATTGCCATTGCAGGCTCTATTATGGCGACACTATGGAACTATGCTTTTAATATTGCCTTTGATAAAGGGATGCTAAGCTTAAAAGGCAGCACATTTAAGACGCCCTTGATTAGGGTGCTGCACGTTATATTGTTTGAAGGTGGTTTGTTGATGCTATACCTGCCCATGGTGGCTTGGTATTTGCAGATCAGTCTATGGGAGGCCTTTATTATGGATGCTTCATTGGTTGGTTTTTATTTGGTTTATACTTTCTCATATAACTGGATTTATGATAAGGTTTTTCCGATTCAGCACGTCAGCTATGCCTAGCTTGCCAAACAGACTAAACAAGGCTGTTTCTGCGTAGGTTACATTGATAGCTTACTGAGTGGGCTCTAAACGTATTGTATGTCAGGTTAAAATGAGTAGACGTCACAAAGCCAGCCAATAATCATCGAAAGCACTTTTAAAATGATGCTTTTAAAGTGCTGTCGATGGTGGTTTTAGTTGTACACTTTTACTGATAAGTGGTTATGAAATACCGTGTTTTAGAAAATCTAATACCATACGATTGAATTTGTCAGCATACTCCCACTGCACCCAATGGCCACAGCGGTTAAACACATGTAACTCCGCTCGTGGCAAACCATTTAAGAGACGAATACCCAAATCCATAGCGACAAAGCGATCGTCACGACCCCAGATGATCAAGGTTTCATTATTGACTTCATCTAAACGATGGCCAACATCTGGAAACTGTTTGCGGTTGGCTTCACTACTTTTCACAAAGTTTTCTAGATGATCTTCACGTGCTAATATGTTGTCTAATCGGGCTTGGAATAACGCTTCTGTCAAATGACTGGTATCATAGACAAAGATATCCATCATCTCTTTGATGTTCTCTATAGTCGGCTCACGATACAACTTGCTGATGCGCTTGATACCTTCGGCTGGCATGGGCGTAAACATGCTACCGCCACCCGTACCGCCGCCCATCAGTATCAGCTTATCGACATGCTCAGGATAATCCATAGCAAAGACGACAGCACTATGTGCGCCCATAGAGTTGCCGATGATATGAACCTTATGAAGACCTAGCCCATCAAGTAGTCCTTTGAGGATTCGAGCATTGAGGTGCGAACGAGAGCCCTCATTGACTATGCTGTCACTTTTACTCCAGCCCGGACAGTCCATCAAAATCACTCTATAACCTGCTGCGGTCAGCGGCTCAATATTACGATTAAAATTTGCCCAGCCACTAGCGCCTGGACCAGAACCGTGCAGCATGACCACAGCTTGCTCGCCTTTTTCGGTATCGTTGTAGTGAATATTAAGATCGGTATCGCCTTCTTTTATGGTTATAAACTTACTGGTTTCTGCTTCCGTCCATTGCTGCGTCATATTTAAACTCCTCGATATTATAGTTATATAGTCAGTTGAAAACAAAACTGTCATAAATTCAAAAATCTACTCAACGCTTGTTAGGGTTAGTGCGCCATATCCTGCGATCCATTCTGGAACCGGACGATAGTAGCTGGATTTTTTTTGGTAATCACCAAAAGTTGCCATAGCCGCTGTCGCCGCCACCCAGTTTTTTACTTCATGGGTAGATTTTCCCGCTTTTTCAGAGACCTCTTGATTGCTTAGCAAATCTAACTCATCAATTCGGCCAGTAATTAATTGCTGCAAAAACCACTGATCCCATTCTAGGTTCAGTGGAAATAGCGAATTTTGATCAGCCACAAAGTGACGTGCCGCATCAATCACACGCTGAGTACGGGCCTGACGCTCATCCGCTGGGAGATTGCGCCCACTGCCAAGCATGCGGTCTTTGACCAACTCATTTGCAGTCATCAGCTCCGGCACTGGCGGCTGATGAGATAAGCCACCTGAGCCTATAATCAACACTCGCTTATTCAATGTTGCCACATAGCGCCCCAGTGCTGCGCCCAATAACCGAGCACGTTTAAAGGAAGGCAGCGGTACCGCAACCGAATTGATAAATACTGGTATAACGGGCACTTTATCTATAGCGCCTAATAAAAACTCTAAAGGCTGAGCAAAACCATGGTCCACTTGCATTTTATACGAGACAGCCACATCAATATCGGCATCCAAAACATACTGTACAGCGGCCTCAGCAAGTTCGGCTGGTACTAATAAATCGCCTTTTGCTGAACCAAAATCACCAATAGCATGAGCGGCTGTACCGATACAAAAAGGTGGCATCACATCATAAAAAAATCCATTGTAATGATCTGGAGAAAACAGCAATACCAGCTCTGGATCAAAGGCCTCGATCTCTTTACGTGCCTCAGCAATAACACCATTAATCTCGTCAAGAATAGGCTTATCGGGATCCACCAGACCTACTAAAGGCGTATGCGACAAACATTGTAGAAGGGCTGGCATATCAAGCTACCTCAGAATAGTGAGTGTTTTTCGTATTGCTTTGCAGTTGTGTCAAAATATGATCTGTGAATATTACTTTGACGACAGCTATCAAAGTCGTGTATGAAATGCTAGGGGCTTTATATAGTCGATTTACTCTAAAAATGACATAGCGCTGCTGGGATGAATTTTGCGCAGCCTCTGTGATAGCAGCACGCAAGTAAAATTTATACCACCAGTAGCGCATTTAAATCCATAACAGTTTTACTTTGAACTGACTATAGAATACATTTATGGTACTGACAGAGACTGCTTTTTAGACGATTTGCAGATAAAAATTGTAAGTATAGTTATTCTATATGTCAGTTTTTATCAATAAAGCGGCAAAAAAGAGTCCTGTCCCTAATCTTTTAGATTAGGAACATGCTCTAGTACAACATACTGATAGAGATTGATGTCTAAGTTAAAAACTATACTTAGCCATCACCTCAACTTCCTGACCTTTTTGTCGCCATGGGAGTGTCGTATCGCTACGATCTCGCCATTCAACACCAATATCCAGATCGGGTAAATAGCTGTAGATAAGGTTGGCACTCTTAATGTTAATTGAGGTGTCCGCATCGTTATTGACCTTCACTTCCCCATAACGCATATTACCTCGCAGTTTGGGAGAAAAGACATGGCGATAACCCACGCTAAAACCAGTCTGCGACACAAGCTCACCATTTTCAGCATCACAGCTTAAAGTATTGCCAGGGTTTAGGGCTCCCGTAGTACACACGCCAGAGTAGACACCCATGCCTTCACCAGTATAAACACTGCCATGTAATGAGCCATCGCCTAAAGTGAGCTTGGTTGCTAATGAAACCCCTAATCCCAGCTCCGTATCTAACTCATCCTCTACGCCCGTGTTGGCATCGCGGGCAGTTGCCGCAAGGGTATAGCCAAAATTAGATATGTCATCACTATAGCTCACCACCATGTCAGGTAAGTCGGCATCATCAGATATAGGGTCTTGCGCTGTGACACGAAGCCCCTTGTTGGCGTAGTGCAAAGTCAAATCTGGACGAACATACAGCCCGCTACCCGCTATCGTACCAAACCCTGTACCATAAAAATCGAGCTGCTCAGTTAAGCGTGGCGCAACAGCAAAAAACTGTCCACTCCAAGTCTTACCGACGGTCACGTTATCTAACTGCACATAAGCATGGCGTAGCCGAAGCTCAGGAGTACCACTATCGTAGCCGCTATAGTTTCCATAAAAATCACCTTCAATAAAACCTGTCAGTTTTTTATCATCAACGAGCGTAGTGGTTTTTAGATTAATTCTTGATTCTCGTATACTGCCTTCAAAATCAGAATCTTGATCATCAGGTGATCTAAATACCCCTTCTGCTTTGACATAGCCGCCTAAGCTCAAGGTCATATCGCCATTAGTGATTAACTCTATGGCTTGAGCGTTGGTACCTAGCGCCAGCACCGCTAATGCCAATGTTGCTTTTTTTAAATTACTCATGATTTCTACCTTCCCTGTTGTTTAGTTAATAAATTCCATTTTGTGAATATAATTAGGACGTGTCCTCATTAAAAAATGCAGATAAAAAGGAGGGTTCGCCCTAGCCAAAATAAGGCAAATGAAACGACTCAAGAACATTAAACAGTCTTTTCAATTGCCTTAATACTGATACTAAGCTCTAATATAGATGTGGTCATTAACTCTTTGTGAGTGCTGCTGTATCTGCTTTTTCACGTCTAGCAATGTTATTTGCTAATAGTATGGCAGCGATACCAGCGATAAGTATGACGGGAATACTGCTGCCAATAACAAATGAAGAGTTTGAATTATAAGAGAAAATAACACCCGCTAATAAAGGCCCTACAAATGAGCCAATACGTCCCATAGCGACGGCGACGCCAACGCCTGTACCACGCATGTTTTTGCTATAAGCTCGAGCCGCTAACGCATACAAAGCAGATTGACCACCGGTTATGAAGAACCCTGAAATACCTGATGCTAGTACTAGCGCTGTCAAAGACTTAGAGAATGTCAATGCAGACAATCCGATTAGGATACCGATATAGATCATGATGACGACTGATCTTAGTTTGATGTTGGATAGTAACCAGCCTAAGATAAGCACCCCACACACCCCGCCCACCTGATAGGCCAGTTGGATATTGCTTGCACTCTTCATACTAAGGCCGTTATTCTGCATGAGAACGGGCAGCCAGTTTAAGATAAAGTACAAAACAATTAAGGTACCTAAAAAACTCAGCCAGATTTGAATAGTCGTTGCGGTACGACCTTCACCGAACAAGATAAACTTAAAGTCTGTGTTTTCGGTGACAGCGTCTTGCTTAACCTCCTTTTTGGTATAAGTTTCTTTTAAAAATAAAAGTAAGATAGGGACAAGAGCGATAGGTGTCAGTCCGCCTAAGTAAAAAATATTTTTCCACTCGCCAATACCCGTAAACCCACCTGCGATTATGGCTGTGATACCTGCCCCAAAGGGTACACCTGCATACATCACACTCACTGCAGTGGCACTCCAACGCTCAGGTACTGATTCTGATGACATGGCAATTATCAGAGGTAGCGCACCGCCCATGCCAATACCTGTCAAAAATCGCACTATGACTAATGACGTAAAATCCGTCGTGAATGCTGTCATAAGCGACATAAAGCCAAATAACGCCACACTGATAATCAATATGTTTTTACGGCCTATTTTGTCTGAGAGACGGCCAGCGACAATCGCGCCTGGAAACATGCCTAAAGTAGCAGCACTAAAAATCCAACCTAGCTCGCCTTTACTTAAGGCAAATTCTGACTGAATCGATGAAGCGACAACACCGATTGATTGAATATCAAATCCTTCTAAAATAGCAATACAAAAACACAAAAACAGTGTCACATACATTGCTGAGGGTTTTTTGGGTGCAACATTAAGCACAGAGGTAGTCATAGACTCTTCCTTGAGTTTGAAATAAATATAAAACTTAGGGTGGGTTACTCTTAAATCTAAGAAGCTTTATTATTAATACTATTGACCGGCAGACAGTCCTCCATCGCTGACTAAAATAGTACCTGTCACGTACCGTGCGCCCTTTGCGCTTGCTAAAGTGACATATAGGTCGGTATGTTCCTCAGGAGAGGAGACACGGCCTAGAGGGATGTGCTTGCCCATCGCTTCTAAGCGGGTGCGATCTTTATTCATTGATTTGCCAGTTTGCTTTAGCGCATCAGTACCGCCGATTGGCGTATCCGTGGCACCAGGTGCGACGCCGCATACCCGCACATGAGGTGCAAAGTCTAGAGCCAACTGAGCCACCACACCACGAAGTGCGTATTTAGAGGCAATATAAAGAGGGCCGCCGCCACCAGGACGGAAGCAAGCGTTAGAGCCAGTAGTAATAAGACAGCCGTGAGAGTCTTGCAGAGCCGCATAGCTGGCGTGTCCTGCCATCAATACCGCTCGAACATTGGTTGACATGATTTGCTCAAAACCGTCTTCTAGCTCTTTAGCAGACATTTTTTGTAGCTTTTTAAAAAAATCCCAAACACCAGCATTTGCTATCATGACATCAAGCCCGCCCCACTTGTCAGTTATCGTAGTAACAGCAAGCTCGTTGGTAGCATAATCATTAACATCACCTACCACGTGACAAAAATTATCATGAACCAAGAACTCTTCGACCTGCTCAGGCTTACGAACCACGGCAAGGACGCGCGCGCCCTCTTCTAAAAATCTATTGACTATTGCCTTACCAATACCGCTGCCAGCACCGGTAACAATTACTCGTCTATCAAGTAGCATTTGCATAGTGTTGCCTTAAGATTACCTATTAAATTTTATAAAAGACTACATAAATACGTTGAGGTTTTTGGTCAGTAACGTAGATTGTTGCAGCAATATCAGTCGTCCAGCCAAGCGATACTCATCACCGACTTTACGCCAGATATCTTTACGTCTGCCCATCAAGGTAGAATCATCACGCTCAAAGCGACTACGATATAAAGTAAATACCGTATGAACTTCAAACTCGTCCGCTTTATCGGTGTGAAAAACCTGTAGATTTGATATCGCAGTTACTTGACGGGTTGGCGGATCTTCTGTCCAGCACATACCACTGTCATTACGTTTTAGGCGCATCATGATGGAGTCTTTGTCTTCTTCAAACAGCGACACTCTAGCCGTAGTAATCTCTGGTGTGCGGCTTCTGCGTAGGATGTTTTCTCGGATAGGCGCCCAGTAGACTAGGTCATCTTCCAAGTTTTCTGCCCATTCATCGAGAACCTCATGATTTAAAAGATAGGTTTCATGATTGACAAACTTTTGAATATCAAAGTAAGTTTGTATGTCCACATGCTCGCCTTTAGCGTCAAGCGCTAACAACTGATCTCTGGTCATAGTCATGACTAGCTCCTTTTTAGTATTTTGTTTCCGCTAATGGAATATCAGCCCAACTGTCAGCTTCCATAAACTCTGCATAACGCTTAAAGAACAAACGTTGGTTGGCATCATTAAGCTGACCCTTAGTCACCGTACCTGGTAAGTCAACAGGTACCGCTTCGCCTTTCGTTGGATCCATGCCATAAAAAAGCTTTTGATTACGAGTGACGTATCCTGCGTTGCCAAGTGTGGCATGCTCCCAGTTTTCACCGTCATCCATCTCCAAAATACCACTTGGAGAAAAGGTACGCATAGCACCTAAGCGCCATTTATCTTTGATCTCATCTGAGGCTTCGCTAGGAACCAAAGTCCAGCTATGCAGTTCTGTTTCTGTTGGCCCTTTGGGTAAAAAAGTTCTAAAAGTTAAATAGCCAGGTAGGAAGGCAAAGTTAGGGAAGATAAGGCCCGATGCTACCGAACCGAGCATTTTCCCGCGTGCTTCACCTAAACGCTTAGTGATCTCTGCTTCACGGGCACGCAAGTATTTGATGATATCTTTATCGCCCATGGTCGCCGCATTACCAAAGTTATTGGCTAATGAGAATTCCCAACCGTGACCGTTGACACTAGCTTGATAGGAGTTTTCATTACTGACGACAATGCCGCCTGCTTCTTTAAGCGTTGCTTCTGCAGCACCAAGGTGCGTCCATAAGGCATGATAGATATCGCCGACAAAGTTATCTGCAGGGTATTTCCAGTTGCACTTAAGTAACGAGCGTGTGGTACCTGGCAAAAACTCAGTGCCTTTATCATCTACGTCCAAAATCGCATCGAGATACCAACGAAAATCGCCCAGATACTCTCCTAAAGACGGTGCTTCTTCGTCAAAGGTCGCAAATACTAGGCCTTTATAGGTTTCTACTCGCGCTCTGTGCAGACCCCAGTCCTCTTTTTTGAAGCCTTCAGTTTGATCGTATAACTCATTAGCAGGCATACCATTGAGTGCGCCATCTAAACCAAACGCCCAGCCATGATAGTTACAAACGAATGAGCGAATCTTACCTTCACCAGCAAAGCAAACCTTGTTGCCGCGGTGCGGACAAGCATTAAGCATGACATTGATGCTTTTATCTTTCGCTCTAGCGACGATAACGGCGTCTTCACCAATGTAAGTGGTAATAAAATCACCAAAGGATTTGACTTGTGATTCATGCGCGACAAAGTGCCAGCAGCGGGCAAAAACCTGTTTTAGCTCTTGTTGATAGATGGCGTCATCCCAAAAAATGCGTCTATCTATCAATCCATTTTTATGATCCACAAGTGATCGAATATCTATTGACATGTCTGTTCTCCGTATTAAAAAAGTGGGTTGTTTTAGGTTAAAAAGAATGAAAGTAAATACTTGCCTTTCTTTCTTTGGCGTGCATTTGGTCTATCAGGTCTGACCAGTTTGCTAACAAAGCTCGTTGATTGAGATAGCCCTTATCAGTGATTTCATTTTTCTCAATCGATGGCTGCTCAGGTATGATGGCAAACCGACCTATTCTTTTACTATTGCTGTAATATATTTCGTTATATTCCTGCAATAGATTGGTTGCTTGCTCTACTATCTCATTAACACTTTGCAGATGTGCGGCATGCTGCTGTGTTTCATCAAGATTGTATAATTTGGCCAAACGCTCAATATTGGGAATAATTAACAGTCCAATTTCAGACTGATTGTGTCCAGTTATGACTGCATCTAAAAAGTAAGGTTTTAGCGCGGTCACGACTGCTACTCTAATGGCATTTACATTGACCCAAGTGCCTGAGAGCAACTTAAAGTTCTCTGAAGTCCTGCCATCAAACACCAGCCCTTCTGATGGGTTATCTGGATTAATCAATCTACCCGCGTCGCCCATTGAATAAAATCCATCCTCATCAAAGGCTTCCGCAGTTGCTTTTTCATTACGCCAATAACCTGGAGTCACGTTAGGGCCACGTACAGCTAACGCTTGCTTATCTTGTACTGGAGTTAGCTTAATCTCAGTGCCAGGCATAGGAACGCCAATATTAGTCGACTTATCTGAATCAAAATTTAGACAAGTCGCAAAAGGTGCTGTTTCTGTGGAGCCCCAACCTGCTAAGAGTTTTGGACTGCTACCTATGAGCTCCATAGACAGCTCAGACAACCTGTTTCTGGTTTTTTCAGGTAACGCGGCTGCGGCGATAAAAATAACTTTTGCCGAAGAGAAGAATATACGTGCTTGACGATGGTTGTCTTCAAACTCTGCAAGCAAAGCTTCAATACCAGCTGGGACGTTGAAGTGAATGTTAGGCTCAATCATGCATAAATTTTCAATGGTTCGACCGATATGTCCAGGTACTGGCTTACCATCGTCAATCGTTATGGTTCCACCGTTAAATAGGGCAATATTGACGCATACATTACCGCCAAAGGTATGACTCCAAGGTAGCCAGCTCACTAAGCTTGGGGTCATCTGCTTTAAAAACGGCCACATTTTATAAAGCGCAAATTGATTGCTATACATCATTCTATGAGTATTAATTACCCCTTTTGGATTGCCTGTGGAGCCTGAAGTCATCATGACTTTGGCAATCGTATCTTGAGTCACTGCATTTCTTCTTTCTGTAACTTCTGCTTCTGTTATCTGCGCCAAGCTACGGACTGCTGGGATCTCATCCATATCTGAGTTAAAAGCAATACAAGGGATATCGTAATTTGCAAGGACTGATTTGGCCGCATTCTTAAAGATGTTGGTATTACTAAAATGGATAACACCAGGCTTCACCGTATCAATGATGCTTTTTAGTCGCTCAAAGGTGTTACCGTACAGGGCGTAGGCTATGGAGACTGGCGTTACTGGGACACCAAGCGTCATCGCAGCAAAGGCGACCAATGCATGGTTGATAGAGTTTGGTGCAATGATCATCAATGGTTTGTCAGCGGATATATCCAAAGACCCCAAATGAGTCGCGGTACTTTTGACCCTAGAGGCAAACTCTTTGTAGGATATCTCCGACCAACCGTCAGCCGCTCTTTCACGCATAAAGACTGTGTTTGGCGAACGCTGAGCCCAATGATCGATACAATCTAGCATCGTATGCTCATCTAGATTGAGTGGCTCTTGGTTGCGCAATACCATGTCCCCTTGAGCGTTTACCTCAGTAATAACATCATGACGACCAAGCGCTATTTCTTGGTTGGTATTTAAAACAAAATCAATCATTTTGATCATCCTTCCGTGGTATAGATCAGCTTATATTCAATGCCAAATAGCATTTTATAACTGCAAAACCCAAGCACACTTGTAAAGACTGCTTATAACAAAGCTTTACTATCACAATCCGTGTTCTAGAATTTCTTAAAGCTGATAATGTGTAATTTATGCTGCTAGGTAGTCGAAATAGCGACTACCATTTAGGCCAAGCAGATAATTTATGTTCAAGAGCAGGTTTTAAAGTACCAAGCTGGCTTGCCAATGACTCGACAACCTCTGCTACACTTTCAATGCATTCAGTTGCACTGACACCGTGACCTGCACCCCATGTGTCTTTCCAAGCTTTACTTTCACCGTGGATATCAGAAAAATCAATTTCTGTGCTGCCTTTATCTGACTTAAGATCAAAGCCAGACTTCTCCAAACTGGCTTTTAGCCAGTTTGCCATAACCCCAGAGACGACATCTGAAGTTACAATATCTGACATTTTTGAATCAACCAGCATATTGCGATAATCATCAGTGACTAAACTCTCGGGACAGCTGATAAAACGTGTACCCATATAAGCAAAGTCGGCACCAAGTGCGAGCAAAGCAGCAATTGATCTGGCACTTTGTATGGCTCCGCCAACGATGATAGGACCATCATAAAAACGGCGAACTTCTTCTACAAAAGCAAAAGCAGAATACTTACCAGTATGTCCACCCGCTCCAGAACAGACCAAGATAAGTCCATCAACGCCTGCTGCGACTGCTTTTTCTGCTTGCTCTGCATTGATGACATCAGCAAAGACCTTGCCACCAAACGCATGGACTCTCTCAAGCACGCGCTTAGGGCTACCAAGGGCTGTCACGACAAACTTGGGCTTATAGCGCTCAACCAATGCCAGCTCAGCTTCAAAACGGTCATAGCTTCTGTGCACGATCATGTTCATCGCCCACATACCTTCATATTCTGTGCCATTAAGCTCAGTCGCTATTTGGTCTAACCACTCTTCTAATATGTCAATCGTGCGTGCATTAGGCGCAGGAAAACAGCCTATAATTCCCGCTTTAGCTGCAGCAATGGTTATATCAGGGCCTGATATAAGGAACATTGGAGCAACGATCACTGGCAGTCTCATACGCTCATACAGTGTAGATACGATATCTCTATTAGCCATGTTCACTACCCCTTGGCCTTGTTGATTAAATCTAAAGCCACATCAACGATCATATCCTCTTGACCACCAATCAGCTTACGCTTGCCGACTTCAACCAATATCTCACGTACATCAATATCGTACTGCTTTGATGCCTTTTCAGCATGACGTAAGAAACTAGAATAAACACCGGCATAGCCAAGTGTCAGCGTCTCACGATCAACGCGAACTGGGCGATCTTGTAATGGTCTGACTAAGTCTTCAGCGGCGTCCATCAACTTATAAAGATCACAGCCATGCTCCCACCCTAGGCGGTTAATAGCGGCAATGAATACCTCTAATGGTGCATTTCCAGCACCAGCGCCCATACCAGTCAAGGAAGCATCAACACGAGTCACGCCATTTTCGACTGCAACAATGCTGTTTGCGACGCCTAAACTTAAATTATGATGCGCATGAATACCAAGCTCAGTGCTATCATTGAGCGTGTCTTTTAGCGCCTTAACACGATCTGCAATATCATGCATATTCATCGCACCGCCACTGTCTACGACGTAAACGCAGCCAGCACCATACGACTCCATGATTTTGGCCTGCTCTGCCAGTTTGGTGGGCGACACCATGTGTGACATCATCAAAAAGCCAATGGTGTCCATACCCATCTCTTTGGCCGTTTCGATATGCTGCTTGGAGACATCCGCTTCGGTACAGTGGGTTGCGACACGTACTGAGCGTACGCCAAGGTCATAAGCTCTTTTTAGATCTTTAACAGAGCCGATACCAGGTAATAAAAGAGTCGTTAGGACGGCTTTATCTAATACGTCAGCGACCGCTTCTAGCCACTCCCAGTCGGTATGAGCGCCAAAACCATAGTTAAAGCTACTGCCACTTAAGCCATCACCATGAGCAACTTCAATAGCATCAACACCAGCATCTTCTAGCGCTTTGGCGATATCACGAACATGATCAATACCGTACTGATGACGTATGGCATGCATACCATCACGAAGGGTGACGTCTTGGATGTACAATTTTTTATTAGTCATGATTATTCTCCACCTTTTGCTTGTCTGGCTACTGCAATCTTTTCAGCTGTTTTAAGAGCCGCTGAGGTCATAATGTCTAGATTGCCCGCGTAAGAAGGTAGATAATGAGCCGCACCCTCTACCTCAAGAAATACCGACGTTTTGAGTCCTGTCAGCGTACCGATATCTGGTATGTGCAATGGATTTTGCTCGGTATAACGCTCAAACTGTACTTCTTGCTTTAAACGATAGCCAGGCACATAGCTTTGTACCTCTTTGACCATCTCATCAACACTGGCTCTAATGTCATCCTCGTTAGCGTCTTCAGAAAAAGTTAATACCGTGTCGCGCATGATCATAGGCGGCTCAGCAGGATTCAATACGATGATGGCTTTACCTTTTTTAGCGCCGCCTACTTGCTCTATGGCTTGTGAGGTCGTTTCGGTAAACTCATCAATATTGGCACGAGTACCTGGCCCTGCCGATTTTGAGGATATAGAAGCAATGATTTCTGCATAGTGTACTGGTGCTATACGCGACACGGCATGAACCATTGGGATGGTGGCTTGACCACCACAAGTCACCATATTGACATTAGGCTGCTCGATATTGCTCTCGCCATTGACGGCAGGAACAATAAAGGGACCTATAGCGGCTGGGGTCAGATCAACAATGACTTTGCCAGCGTCACGACAAACTTTTGAATGAGTGGCATGCGCAGAGGCTGAAGTAGCATCAAAGATAATGGATATCTCTTCCCACTCGGGCATAGCAACCAGACCATTGATACCTTCATGAGTAGTCCCTACTCCCATGCGTTTGGCACGTGCTAATCCATCAGACTCAGGATCAACACCAACCATGGCGACTATCTCTAGGTTTTCAGAGGTTTTTAGAATTTTGATCATCAGATCGGTGCCGATATTGCCTGAACCTATGATCGCGACTTTAGCTTTAGTGGACATATGATTGACTTCCTTTTCGATTGGTTGACTTCCTATTCGAGAAAGTATTTAGTTTTTTATTCAACAAAGCTCACTGACACACTATTTAGGCCATCTATGGTGGCGGTAAACTTATCACCTGATTTGACAGCTACCATAGGACCCAAAGCGCCAGATAGCACTACATCACCTGCTTTGAGTGGCTGACCATTTTCGATCATTCTATTAGCGAGCCAAAGCGTTGCCAGTAAAGGGTTACCCAAACACGCTCTTCCTTCACCTTCAGAGACGACTTCAGTGTCATTTGACAACTGCATTTTGCAGCTTTCTAAGTCCAGTTGACTGAGCGGTACGGGAGTGGTCCCCATGACGATTCCGCCATAAGATGCGTTATCAGCAATGGTGTCAAACAGGCTAATATCCCAGTTCGCCACTCGGCTATCGACGATCTCCAGTGCAGCAACGGCGTAGTCAACGGCATTCATCACGTCAATAATCGTCAAATTATCAGCGTCCAAATCAGACTTAAGTACGAAGGCAATTTCAGCTTCGACTTTGGGCTGCAAAAACTGACCGACAGATATTTGCGCTCCTGAGCAATAGCAAGTGTCGGCATAGACCATGCCATAGTCTGGTTGATCGACTCCTAATTGTGCTTGTACGGCAGTTGATGTCAGACCGATCTTGCGACCAATAGTCACTCGGCCTTGCTCACTCCATCGCTGATGGTTTTCTTGCTGAATGTTATAAGCCAAAGCGATGTCAGTGGCGTCGACTTTGTCACGTAGCGGTGCCACTGCGCCCTGTTCATAAGCATCAAAAAGTGAGGTGGCTAGCTCTGAAGCCTTGCTGTGATCGTTCATAATTTGCAGTTCTCGTATGCGTGGTGAATTGATAGATTATTTGCGCGGAGGACGCTGAAATTTATGGCCCCAAGCTGAGTTGGTATGATGAACTTTGACATGCCAAGTATCATCGTCCACTTCTATGGCACCCCAACCAAACTCAACATCAAACCCTGATGGGCTCATGGTATAAAAAGACAACATCTCATCATTAGAGTGTCGACCTAGCGTAAATGAGAAGTGAGTGCCCGCTTTTTCTGCCGCATCCATCGCACGGCCGACATCATCGACATTGTCGACTTGCAGCATAATATGGGCAACTTTGGCAGGAATAGGGACAGGCGCCAACGCCAAAGAGTGATGACGTCCGTTACAACGTAAAAAGGAGATGTTTAGAGGTTTGCCAGGTATGACTTCTGTATTGATGTAGTCTGATACCTTAAACCCTAAAAGCTGAGTGTAAAATGCTTCTTGCGCAGTATGGTCTTTACTAATAAGAACAATATGACCGAGTCCTTGCTCACCAGTAATAAAGCGGAAGCCTTTAGGACTAACAAAAGGAATATTGGTCAGTTGTAGTGGGCCATAGAAGGCCTCACAACGTGTGCCATCGGGATCATTAAATACGATGAGCTCTTGAACTTGACGGGCTTTAGCCAACTCATCTGAGCCTACTTGAAACTCAACGCCTTGATCGCTTAAACGAGCCTTTAAGCTTTCTAGGTCTTGCTTGTCACTGACCTCCCAACCCACATAATCAAGGTTGTCGTGATCTGAGTTTTTTAGCTTAATACGCCATGCATAAGAATCGACTCGTAATGATATATCACCATCGTTATTCTCTTCTATACTGACACCGAGTATATTTTCGGCATAATCTCGCCACGCTTGTGGATCAGAAATAGAAAATCCAAGATAACCTAACGCCTTAATCTCTGACATTTTAAAATCCCTTTTAATAGTTTTACACTAGCAGTTGCTTTTTATAGCGCTTATCTTAGCAACTGGTTAACCACGCATTTGCTTACGTAATGGTATTTCTAGATCAGCTAGCCGTGATGGGTCGACATGTACCTTGTTTTTTATCATACGCATAGCAGCACGAACCGCATTTGGGTTATCGACACTGACGGCGCCTATCATCTGATTATCAACGACACTAAAATATACTGGCCAATCACCTTCATGCCTCACCACTAAATGTTCTTGGGTGGGTAAGATATTGCCAGCCATCTCTATATGTAAGTCACCTTGATCTGACCAAAACCAATCAACAGGTTCTGGAGGTAGCTCTTGGTTGAGAATGGCCGCCGCAGTGCGTTCACCTTGATATTGTGCTGCTTGCCAATGCTCATGACGGACCGTTGAGCCATCATCCTGCAGTACTGCCGCTACGTCTCCAGCGGCATACACCCCTGGATATTCAGTGGCTTGATTTTGATTGACCTGAATACCACCGGTCGCTTGATTCAGCATCTTCGATGTAGTGGCTGCAGATAAATAAGGCGTTTTTGGTGTCATGCCGACACCCATAACAACGGCATCAACCTCAATTGAAGTATCATCTTCAAATAAAATAGACACCTGTCCATCTGCTTGTTCTATAAATTTTTTGATGCGGCAGTTGTTTACCAACTTCGCCCCTTGAGCACAGGTATTGGCGACAATTTTTTTACAGAGCTCTTGCGGTAATAGATGAGCCATTGGTAGCTCTACGGCATCTAACCAATAGACAAAAAAACCAGACTTAGATAAAGAAGCTGTCGTCTCAGCGCCAATAAAGCCGCCACCGATTACTGCCACTCGTGCATCAGGCGTTAGTCTTTGACGTAAGTTAAGCGCATCCTCGTAATGACGTAATACCAATACTTGCGGTAAGTCAGCCCCTTCTATAGGTAGGCGTCTGGCTTCTCCACCCGTTGCCAACACGATGACGTCGGCTGTTAACTGTTTGCCTGACTCTAAAGTAACGGTGCGTGAAGTAGGGTCTACCTTATGAGCGCCATCACCGTAATAGGCTATGATATCGAGCTCAGTGAGTTCATCATCACTGATTAAAGCGATATCTTTGTGCGTTGTATCTGCTTCTAGCAAGACCTGCTTGGATAACGGTGGTCTCTCATATGCACCGTGTTGGTCTTTATCGACCAGCGTAATGCTGCCCAAAAAACCATCATTGCGCAGCTTTCTGACGCAGCTGATCCCAGCGGCACTCGCACCAACGACGATGACTGACTCAACCTGGCTCATCTGTCGACCTCAACGTATATCTCGCCGTCTTTAATCTCAACGTCATAGACATTGACCGCTTTTATCGCTGGGGGATTGTCAGGAACCCCTGTCTTTAAGCAAAACACGGACATATGCAGTGGACACTCAACCGTATCGCCCTCTACGAAGCCATCACAAAACGAGGCTTGGGCATGCGTACAAGTGTCGTCAATCGCATAGACGTCACCACTCTCACCGCGAATCACGGCAATCGGAGGGTCAAAACTATCAAGTTTGATCGCATCGCCAATCTCTAAGTCTTCTAACTTACCAACATGAAACATAACGGCCTCGCTTTATTCTGCTGAAAAATGATTGATAACCAATTGCAAGAACTCTTTAGGTCTTTCTGCCATGACCCAATGTCCACAATTTGCTAAGACATGTAGATCTGCATTAGGCATGGAACGACCCAATTTGAAGCCCATTTCTGTCGGCACGACTTTATCTTCACGGCCGTGAATAACGATAGCGGGATGATTGATTTTGGCGACCACATGCTCAGGCATGCCTGAAAGCTGGGTCTCGCCTTCTTCATTTGGCTGCACCAATAACTTACGTAAGCCTTCTTGAGCACCAGGAATGAGACTGGTCTGATAGCGCTCTTCCACCAGCTCATCAGTGATGGTGTCTGGATTATGCGGAAAATGTGACATGGCTTGACGCATATTCTCGCGTGATGGCGTGTAGTCCCACCCTGAACGTAGACCTGGTGTCATAAAGAATTTGTCACATGGAGTGCCCATTAAGCAGAGCTTAGAGAATCTCTCAGGAAAACGTGCAGCCGTTGCGAGCGTCAACGAACCACCAAATGAGTTACCAATGACGTGAGTTTTTTCAATACCTAGAGCATCCAAAAAGGCCAGTAAATGCTTGCCCCAGTGCTTGATATCGTAGCTGAAGTTAGGGTCTCGTTCGGTATGACCAAAACCAGCCAAGTCAGGTGCTATTACACGAAAGTGCTTGGCTAGTTCAGGAATAATCTTACGCCAGTTGGTATAAGCGGAAACACCTGGACCTGAACCATGCAGTAGCAATAGCGGCTCTCCTTCGCCCATTTCTAAGTAGTTTGTTTGCAACCCAAAAGCTTCGATGGTTTTGCCTTTACCGGAATCAATTACTTGCATATTAGATCTTCCTTGATAACAGTTTTCACGAGAAAGTTATTTATTACTTGCAATTACAATAATAAAAAAGCCAAGTCATGTCAATACGCTACCGTATGTTAATAACAAATAAGATCTATGCTTTATTGCTCTGTATAGATATATCATAACTCCCATATTCTCCAAACCCTTGCAATCAAAAGCTTTAAAAGCCTTACAAACAGTAGGGTTTAAAAGAGATAATTATTTTATGAATTTATTTTAGCCTATACTAAAATAATAGTTTCTTATATTCACCATACCTATGCGTATGCTTTTAAGAGAGTACCCAACCGTATGGAGCGGCGACAATAAACACATTAATGATTTTTATTCTCATTTATTATTATGGTGTATTTACTGTCAATAGAAGATAAGCAGGAAGCAGAATTCTTATTAGAGTAAGACTTACATCAATTAAAATGATAAAATGCGGCAGCCTAATATAGTTAACCCACTTTAAAAAACGATACAGTGCGGTTGGGATGAATTTTGTGCAGCCTCTGTGATAACAGCACGCAAGGAAAATTTATACCAACTGCACGATAAAATCAGCGTATCGATTTTATTTCGAACTGACTATACAAGCGACTGACAGGGTGCACGTGCGTGTGATCAGACGCTTCTATAAATGCGGCTCAAAGTCAGACGATGGTTACGCTATAAGCATCGTTTGCAACGATTAAACCCTGTCGTACCCACTGGAATAACTGTACAAGAGTGAATCATATATGATTGACTCTTTTTTAATAAATAGAGGTCCTAAAGCATGGATTTGAGCAAAAAAAATCCAAGTCAACCAAGTAAACTTACCGCTCAAGACTGGTTAGATATCGCTGAATCTGAACTGGCTAAATCAGGTATTTCTGCTGTCAGAGTTGAACCGCTCGCCAAAAAACTAAAAGTCACCAAAGGCAGTTTTTACTGGCACTTTAGCAGTCGAAAGGAGCTGTTTGAAAAACTATTATCAAACTGGCGTACTCGCTCTACCGTTGCCATTATCGAGCGTTTGAGCGACATAGAGTTAACGCCAAAAGAGAGATTAAGAAAACTCTTCTTAATTCCTTATAAACGTCATAGCAAAACCAATGCCGCCGCTTTAGAGCTGGCCATCCGTAATTGGTCACAAAATGATAAATCAGTGCAAGAAATTCTGAATGAAGTTGATACTCATCGCCTCACTTACATTTCAATGATTTTTGAAAATTTAGGTTATGAGAAAGAACAAGCGGAAATAAGGGCGTCACGATTTTATTACACCATGCAAGGCATTTCCGTTGTGAATGTGCATAAAGAAGAAGACTATATTGAGCAAATATTTGAAACGTTATTGTGATATTGATGGATAAATAAAGTGGTTGGGCTAAAGCAGTTTTGATCTATTTGGACCAGCATCGCCTTATAGGGCGTGTCTTCAATTCAAATGATGATATCTAAATGGGCTAAAAATGGCTAAATTTTGTCATACTGCGTCAAATAACTGGTTAATATCCCGATATTATCTGCATTATTTTCCTTGGCTGACAGCAATTTATCTCATTTTTATGACCATTTTTAAAATGAAGACACGCCCTAATCATTGAGCTTTTAAAAGACTAAGCTCAATGATGGTTTACTGGCCTTTCACAACATTTTTGTACGGCACAGATTTAACGTGGCATCTGACGAAGGGTAAGGATTTGCTCACTACGACCAAAAGGTCCATGTACATCATGTAAGATGGCACTGGTTATACCAATACCGTCATCACCGTACTGTTGTACAGCTTCAATACCTAGCCAACTTCCTTTAGGCACTCGATGCATGTGAATTTGTAAATCAGTATTAGGAAATACCCATTTTAGATCGCTCAGTTCTAGTCCTGTTCTTGGTACGATGCCATTAGCAAGATCCACCATACCTAGCAGATGAACCAAGTCAGTCGTTGGCTTCCCTTCTACCATCTCAGTATTATTGGTAATCCATACCAGACCCTTACCCGCTCGCCTATCTGAATTGGCAACAAGATGCACGCTTTTGACAAACCCGCCAGGCCAGCCTTTCATCTCTTCCCAAATTGGCAGCTCGTCAGGATGTTGGGTTGCGTGTTGATCTTCTAAACCAGCAATGCTGCTCGTATCTTGAGTCAATAACCGCCATGCACGGGCGGTGATACAGTCTCTACCACCACTACTCATTACCGATTCAATTAATTGAATGGTTTTGCCAGGACGTATACAGCGAGTGGTAATCGTAAACTCATCGAGCGGTATGAGCCCTAAAATATCTAGGCTAATACGTCCTATGCGCATATTTTTTTGCGGTGCAAATTGGCTTAATTCAGCAACCATCACCCCAGTCGCTGGCGCCATATGCTGCTCATGTGGGTTCCATGCACCTTGAGCATGCTGAGTGGGCTTATAATGCGCAACACTGATATTATCTGTTTGCTGCTCGCGTTTGATACAACTGTAATACGCTGCCATGATTATCTCCTGTCCTTGCTTTTTAGTAAGCTGAGTTAAATAAATCTAAATATAGTAGCAGATATAATGACGTTATACCCTAATCCACAGAATAACCTTCGTAGTAAACATCTTCTAGATAGTGTCAGTGTGGTCGATTCAATTTAATATAAGCTCAAAGCAGCTCGGATGTATATGTGACACTTAAACAGGTGGCAAACCTTTATATGCTTTTTGTAATAACGCCTTTAGCTCGTCGTAATGGTATTCACGAGGATTATAATAAGGACTGTCGCAAACGATCCTTGCTACTTGCGCGGGACCCTCTGTAGGCAAACCAATGTCTTTTAGTGCTAATTCAATACCTAAAGACTCGTTTAAACGGTAGATTGCTATACCAACTTCTTCACGGCTACTGACACCCAAAGCTTCTGCCAGTCTATCCATGGCTTCACTATCAGCGTTGCGGTTGTAATGGACTGAATATGCAAGCGTAATGGCATGAGCCTGCGCATGCGGTAAGTTGAAAGCTCCCCCTAAGGTATGACAAATTTTGTGGTGAATGGCCATACCAACTGAGCCAAGACAAACGCCAGCCAGCCATGCACCATAAGTTGCTTTTTGACGGGCTGAGATATTCGTAAGGTCTTTGACAATCACAGGTAAGGCAGACTTGAGCGCTTTGATAGATTCAATCGCCATTAAGCTGACGATGGGGTTTTTATCCTGAGCATAAAGTGCTTCTACCGCATGCGCCATGCCATTCATACCTGAGCACGCTGAGATTTGGGCAGGCAGGGTTAGGTTCAGTTCTGGATCATAAATCACCACCTTAGGGAGCACATGACTGTCTCTCCCAGTGGTCTTTAGATTGTCTTCTGTCAGACCATAGATGGTTGTCATCTCGCTACCAGCGTAGGTAGTCGGTATGGCAACGATGGGCAGCTGCGTCTTCAGCGCTATAGCTTTGGCAAGGCCAATGGTCGAGCCACCGCCTAACGCCAGACAGCAATCAATGTCATGGTCTTTGACAAATGCTACCGCCTTGTCTGCCACGGCTACTGGCACATGCATGACGGCATGCGGGTACACGCCTGCACAGATGTCTTGTAATTGTTTTGCCAGTTTATGACCCGCCTCTTTTTGCCCAGGCGTCGTAATGATCAATACTTTATGATAACCCTGTTGCCATAAGATGTCTTTGGCTTCAGCTGACTTGCCTACGCCAAAATGAACGTCAATCGGCAGGGCTTTATAATGAAAAGGTTGCATAAGATCATCCTTAATCCTTAGGGTCTATTGAATTCACTATTAAAAGACTTATAGCCAGTTGAAAACAAAACTGTCATAAGTTCCAAAGCGCTACTGGTATAAATTTTCCTTGCGTGCTGTATACACAGAGGCTGCGCAAAATTCATCCCAGTAGCGCTATAACATTTTTAAATTGAATCTACTATAGTAAGTGCAGCGTTTATTCAAATTTGCTCACGTTTATACACAAAACCTTCTTCTTCATAAACCTGATACGTGACCTCTAACAAGGTTTTCAATAACGCTGACTTGTCAAAATGCCGAACATTCATAATCACAGGTGATGTTAAAAGCCCTTGCTCTAGTGGCAGATAGCCAATTTCTTGACCGCGTAGATTTTGCAGTGATTTAGGCACGATGGTCATACCCTCGCCTGCCGCTACCAGACCCAAAGCCACATGCAATTCACTCACCTCAAAATAGCAACTGGGCTTTAAGTTATTTGCCTCAAATAGTCCTAATATATAATCAATAAAACTGGGCCGCGGCGTCTTCGGATAGAGTAATAAATTCTCATTTATCAGGTCCGCAATATCAACGCTAGTGCGCCCTTCTTGAATGATAGGATGGTTGATAGGTACAGCCACCACTAAAGTCTCTTCTCTTAATAAGATACGTCTGACAGAGGCATCTTCAAACAACAATCTGCCAAAGCCCACATCGATATCTCCACTGGTCAACGCCTGTGTTTGCTGCCATGAATTCAGCTCATGCAGCTTAATCTGCACGGTGGGATAGGATTGGCGAAAGCGAGAGATTATCTTGGGTAAGGTGCCATACAAAATCGAGGCGACAAAGCCTATCGATAAGGAGCTATCAAAGCTGCCCTTGCGCATGGTCATGGCGCGTAAATGATCAGATTTTTGCAATATTTGTAGGGCATGATCATAAAAGAAACTGCCAGCTTCGGTCACTTTAAGAGGACGCTGCTGACGATCAATTAAAACCACGCCTAGCTCTTCTTCGAGCTGTTTGATTTGTCGACTAAGCGGTGGCTGTGAGATATATAAACGCTGTGCCGCTTTATTGAAGCTTTTTTCCTCCACTACCGCTATAAAATAACGTAAATGTCTGAGTTCCATTGGCTACTTCTTATCTAAATGAGTTATATGCTATTTAAAATTTTCTCGGATGCTTTTAATTCGCTGTTCTATAGGTAAGTCATAACCATAGTATACCTAAAAGGTATTAAAATTTGTTAAAACAGGTCTTAGACAAGCCTAGTGACAACGCATATAGTTATATAAAGGATGCAGAATTACTTATTAGCGCTTAAGGGCTTAGGGATAGATATGATTCGTTCAATTAATACCTTGCTGGTACCAATACCGACTATTCGAGAGCATAAGCTTGCCTGTACCGTCATGAGAGAGCAAGTACTGGTATTGGTGCATATCCAGACCGAAGACGGCTTTGAAGGTTGGGGCGAAGCGACTACGATCGGTGGTCTAAGCTATGCTGAAGAAAGCCCTCATAGCATCAAAACCAATATTGATACTTACTTCACGCCACTGTTATTAACAGAGCAGCCAACCACTTCTGCCAAAGCCATGCAGCTACTCAACCTGCATATCAGTGGCAACCGTTTTGCCAAGTGTGCGATTGAAACTGCTCTACTCGATATCGAAGGCAAACGCTTAGGCCTACCTGTCAGTGAGCTGATCGGTGGACGCGTCCGTGATCGTATCGAAGTGGCATGGACGCTTGCCAGTGGTGATACTGCGACTGATATCGCTGAAGCTAAACAGATGGTCGCACAAAAAAAGCATCGCATCTTTAAGTTAAAAATCGGCAGCAACCCTATTCTTGATGACGTCAAACACGTATTGGCTATCAAACAAGCTCTGCCTGAGTGCCGCATTACCGTCGATGTCAATCAAGCATGGACAGAGCTTGAAGCCATGAAAGGCATTGGACTACTGCAAGCGGGCGGCGTTGACCTCATAGAGCAGCCCATATCCATGCGTAATAAAGCAGCACTCAAACGCTTAAAAGAGCACTTTGAGGTGGCTATCATGGCAGATGAAATCGTCCAAGACCCTCAGAATGCTTTTGCCTTAGCAGCCGATCACTGTGCTGATGTCTTTGCCGTGAAGATCAATCAAGCTGGCGGACTAAAAGCGGCTTGTCTCATCGGTCAAATGGCACAACTAGCAGGTATTGAGCTCTATGGCGGCACGATGCTTGAAGGTCCTATTGGCACAGCCGCATCAGCGCATGTGTTTTCTACTTACCCTAGCCTAGGCTTTGATACAGAGCTTTTTGGCCCACTATTACTAACCGATGATGTGCTAGCGCAGCCACTTGATTATCATGACTTTGGTCTAACAGTGCCTACAGGCGCTGGACTGGGTATAGAAGTCGATAAGGACAAGGTCTATCACTATGCTGAGCACAATGCTGCAGCCCTACCCAAGCTTTCTGAACCAGAGAAATATACTGCTAAGTCTTAATTGCAACAACTATCATCAAATGATGTTTATGTGATCAAATTTATTCACCAATCATTAATAAGGAAGTCACCATGTTATACCACGTCAGAATGGATGTTTTAATCCCAACAGATATGGATGCTGATAAAGTTAATGAGCTCAAAGCCACCGAAAAAGCCCTCTCGCAAAAGCTGCAAGAACAAGGTAAATGGCGTCATATTTGGCGTTTGGCTGGCGAGTACTCTAACTTCAGTATCTTTGATGTCGAAAGCAATGAAGAGCTACACGATATCATGATGTCGCTACCGCTTTATCCCTATATGAAGGTCGAAGTGACGCCTTTATTACGTCATCCTTCATCTATCCGTGATGACGACAGCTAAAATATAGTAATTAAAATTTAGTAACAGTTTAGCAAAAAAATTAATATTGATACCCTTCAACAGATCTAAAATATTGAGTAAGACTACTCAATTAAATACCTTTTAAATAGTCCTCAACAAGGAGAGAGACATGGAACACAAGCAAATCGAAGCATTGGCCGAAAAGTTTGTTAAAGGCAAAATCGACTACCCTGAACAAGTCAATCCACGCGTACAAGAGATTACTTTACGTATCGTCACTGACTTGATGAAAACCATCAATGACCTACATATCACTGCTGATGAATACTGGAGCGGTGTGGAATACATTGGTGACTTAGGCAAAGAAGCAGGCCTGCTATCGCCTGGTCTGGGTTTTGATCACTTTATGGATTTAATGATTGAAGAAGATCTGAAAGCAGAAGGTCTTGATGGTGGTACAGTACGCACCATTGAAGGCCCTCTCTATGTCGCTGGCGCGCCAGAAGAAAAAGGCTTTGCTCGCTTAGATGATGGCACTGAAGATGGCAAAGGCACGGTGCTATTTATGCAAGGCACCGTTTATGGTGAGGATGGTAACCCTATCCCCAATGCCAAGGTTGAGGTATGGCACGCCAATAGCTTAGGCAACTACTCTTTCTTTGATGAGTCACAGTCTGAGTTCAACTTACGTCGGACGATCATCACCGATGAAAATGGTAACTATGGCTTCCGTAGCATCGTACCACTGGGTTACTCAGTGCCTCCAGAAGGTATGACTCAAAAGGTATTGAGTGCGCTTGGTCGCCACGGTCATCGTCCTGCGCACGTGCACTTCTTTGCCAGTGCTGATGGTCATCGCAAACTAACCACCCAAATCAATATCGATGGCGACGAGTATCTATGGGATGACTTTGCCTTTGCCAGCCGTGAAGGATTAGTACCAGAGATTACGATGGTTGACGATGCTGACAAGCTTAAAGAAAAAGGTCTGGATAAGCCATACGCCAGTATCGATTTTGATTTCCATTTAGTCAAAGATATTGATAAACCAGTACAAGGCAGCGAAGTTGAGCGCCGCCGAGTTCAAGGTTAAACGTCGCTGGTGACAAATCAGATTTAATTGTTTTTTAATTGTGCAGCTTGATGTTAACGCTGTTTTAGCATCAAGCTTACCTAATATCTTCTAGTATTACTATAACAAAGTCTGAATAACCCAAACTTCAGTTATAAAATTTTTGGTGGTGTATCAGAAAGTATGCTGAGGAAATAAAAGGAGAGTGACAGCCGAAGCAAGATGATATATTTGAGGTTATGAAGACACAAATAGAAATCAGCTGCCCCGACTGTCACAGTTCTAGTTTAAAGAAAAACGGCATAAAAAGCTATGGTAAGCAGAACTACCAATGTAAGGACTGTAACCGCCAGTTCATTGGCGACCATGCCTTAACCTATAATGGCTGTCACTCTCAAATAGAAGACCTCATACGGCTAATGACGGTTAGAGGTTGCGGCGTTAGAGACATAGCTATTATAGCCTCAGTCAGTATCGGTAAAGTATTGAGCACCATAGGCTCATCTGTTTATAAGATTGCGCCTAAGAAGCGCTACTAT
>NZ_JAGBKM010000002.1:124895-221089 GCF_017498085.1 Psychrobacter coccoides | reverse complement strand
TTTAAACTTCTCTCTATTGGCTGGTTGGCTAGTATGATAGGTCATTCTGCTTTCCGCCTTCCCTTTCGACTGGGTGGCATTATACTCGGTTTTTACTGGGGATCAAGGGGGTAGCTTCTAAATAATTCAAACTATTTTAAAGTCTATTGGATTTTCAGGATATTAGGGCTGCTGATGGTTATAAAAATTCTCAATAGCTGACTGATTATAGTGGACGGTTAGCCATTCTAATTATTAACTATATTAAAGGCGAAGCGTTAAGGACAAAGGTTTTTCGTCCATTGGCCTGTGTTGTCACCACGTGCGCACTTATACTGTACGCCGTACTGTACCCAGTTCCAATCCAATCCCAATGGCTTCTTTTCTGACTTAAAGCTTATTCGGTAGCGCTCAGCACTGACACTATCATCCATGAGGTCAGAACGAGTAATGATGACAACAGCAGTGTTAGGTTGAGCATTGGATGGGTATATAAAAGTCTGTGCTAAATCATAGTCAGCATTTACTTCTGCAGGGCCGCCATTGATCAGGTCTAGCTTTTGTAGACCACATGCGATAAGTCCTGTTTCCATTGGGCAAGAGGCCAAAGCGATATCAACTATGCGGCCATTAAGCTTTATCGGTTTAAAGTTATTTGGGTTGGCCGCTTCTGCACGTGTAATAAAAGATGATGGTAGCTGTGCAATCGGATCGCTCGCAGCTTGCACACTGCTTGCGTAGCTGAATAATAAAGCAAATAGCAATACGAGTAAGACTTTACTGTATAGTCTTGAGAGGTAAACAAACGAACCATAGGCCTTAGCTTGAATCATCATAATGACAATGACCTCAACATTGTTAGAACGAAAAAAGCACTTACCTTTCGGTAAGTCTCTTGATTAGAGTCAGCTCAATTTACAAATGTTGCTAGGGCGTGTCTTCATTTTAAAAATGGTCATAAAAATGAGATAAATTGCTGTCAGACAAGGAAAATAACGCAGATAATATCGGGATATTAACCAGTTATTTGACGAAGTATGACAAAGTTTAGCCATTTTTAGCCCATTTAGATATCATCATTTGAATTGAAGACACGCCCTAGGCTACTGGGATACTTTCTTTTCAAATACATCGGTGCAGCCTTTATATAATCTCCACGTCAAAAAACCTTCTTGTAACACGTTAAGAGATTTATACCTTTTTTTGAACGGGCTATATAAAGACTCTACACAGTTTCAACCACCAGCTTTGGCTTTAATCGTGGTAAAAATACCAGACAACGCATAAATAATACCAATAGCTAAAATACCGACAGGAATATCATAAAGTACAATACTCATGACCAACACCCCAATAATAAGTACCACAAAAGGGACTTTCTTTTTATCAAACTCTTTAAAGCTATAGTATTTTACATTACTCACCATAAGTAGGCCGCAGATCACTACCCAAGCAGCAAATAACATCATGACAGTCGTGTCATACTGTCCAACCCATTCATTATGATCGACAGCAACCATCACAGCTGAGGTTACCAATATTGCTGCTAGTGGACTGGCCAAGCCAACAAAGAACTTTTTATCCACTTCACCAATTTGTACGTTAAACCTTGCCAGACGAAATGCGCCGCAAGCGGTAAAGACAAAAGCACATCCCAAACCGATACGGCCTAATGGCTCTAAGGCAAAGCTATATACCAGTATCGCAGGAGCGATACCAAAAGCGAGCATATCCGCCAAAGAGTCGTATTGTTCGCCAAAGGGGCTTTGCGCATTGAGCATGCGTGCCACTCGACCATCAGCACCATCGAGGATGGCTGATAAAAAGATGGCCAAGGAAGCCTTATAAAACTCACCTTGGGTACTGGCTAATATTGAATAAAAACCAGACAGTAGTGATAACGTAGTGATCAGGTTTGGCGCTAAATAGACACCACGACTGACCACCTGCTTGCCCTCGGCGACTTCTGTCTCTATGACTTCAAAAGTCAAACCATCATAGCCTTTGTTGTCTGCTAAACGAATATTGAACTCGTGCTCATCAACAAATGGCGGTTGAGTTGACGCAGTGTCCTGTGAAGACCCATTACCCAAAGCATCTTGATTTGATGGATCTATGGGTGCTTTCATGTTCGTCATCTCATCATCCTTACGTGTCGCCATTGTTATTCGCCAACCAGCCAGCGTACATTGGTCGCACTATCAGGTGTCATATCTGGTGCATCAGCCACCTTTAAGAAAGGCTGTAAAAAGCGCAATATCTCCCGAGCATGATTATCAAACTGCCACGGTGGATTAATAATGAGCATGCCTGTGCCATTAAGTCCAACGGCGATATCGTTGGGATAAATATTAAGCTCACAAATCAACTGACGTCTGATATCCGTACGCTTCAGCTTTTTATAAAACAGCTCAACGGCTTCGATGTTTTTGATAGGGAACCAAAGCGCATATGTCCCTTGTGGCCATTTATTATAGGCTGCCACCAACAAGTCGATAAGCCGCGTAAAGTCTTTGTGCTCTTGCTCATAAGGCGGGTCCAGAAAAATAAGACCACGGCGCTCGGTTGGTGGGATAACAGCGGTAATGCCTTCAAAAGCATTACGATGATGAATACCTATCGGTAGCTTATACAACTGATAGTTAAGCGCATCATACTCACTGGCTTTGGCTTCAAACGCCTCACCACGTATACCTGCACCTGCATGCTTTTCGACATGATGGGCGATCCACCAAGGCGAGCCAGGATAGACCTTATTGTCATAAGTCAATCTGGCCTGTTTGATGCCTTCCATATAGTCTTTGACCGCAGCGGGTGCTGATAGCATATCAGTGTCATCCGCTTTTAACAGAGCTTTGATACCGCCTTCGGCTTCTCCAGTTTTACGGGCTTCTTCACTACTTAGCGAATACAGACCACGGCCGCCATAAGCATCGAGCGCATAGAAAGGTTTGTTTTTTTGACTCAATTGATTGAGCAGTTGCACCAATAAAATGTGTTTTACCACATCAGCAAAGTTACCAGCATGGTAGGCGTGTTTATAGTTCATAGTTATTCATAATCTGAAAAGTTTAAGTGAGAAAAATTGCATCTATGGTAGCATAGGAAGTAGAAAAGATAATGTGGTTTTGGTAAGCACCATCGATAAAAGAAGACAAAAAAGCATAAAACGATTGATGATCGTGATTCATTGACATTGACGTTATAGCAATTCAGGGCTATAACCGTTTTAAATAGAGTAATCGATAACGAGGTGAAATGACGAAGATTATTAGCAACTTGAATGTGACAAACCTGATGGTCGACGAGCCGATAGGTCCTGATAACCCGCCACTGCTTGAGCCTTGGGCAAAAAGCGTCAGTGACTCACTTGTGACCCAAGATATATTACAAATGTCAGACTTTGCTGTGCGCTGGGATGAAAGATTGACAGACACACAGCTAGATAGGTTTGTAGAAGATGGCTGGTTGGTGCTTGATGACGTATTTATGGACAAAGCACTGTTAGCCCTGCAAGCAGAAAGCGGCTTTATCGACTACCGTGATGCAGAGCTCACTGCAGGGGTGCGAGTCCGTGATATTCGAGGTGACAGGATTCGCTGGATCACAAAAAACTTCTTTGCAGGTTATTTTTATCTACAAAGTATCAATGCGCTCGCCACTTTATTTAATCAAAGCTTGTTTGCTGGTATTCGCCATAGTGAAGCACACTATGCTTGCTATCCGGCAGGCTTCGGCTATCAATGGCACAGTGACAACCCTGCTGGCCGTGATGAGCGTGTTATTTCAGCGGTGTTTTATCTCAATGATGAATGGACAATCAATGATGGGGGCGCTTTAGAGATCGTTGACAAACACGGCATTCATCATAATGTCATGCCTATGGCCAATCGGCTGGTAATCTTTGATAGTGATCTGCAGCATCAGGTACAAATCGCTCATCGACAACGCTACTCTATCGCAACATGGATGCGCCGAGATGGTTTGGTGCCCTTTGTTGAAGAAGACAATTGATATAGTCCGTTCAAAGTAAAATTGTTATAAATTTAAATGCGCTACTGGTATAAATTTTACTTGCGTGCTGCTATCACAGAGGCTGCGCAAAATTCATCCCAGCAGTGCTATGTCATTTCTAGAGTAAATCGACTATAGTTCATTCTATTTATAATATAAAATATAAAAGGTTAGCTTATGCCCAACTCCAAAGACCTTCCTACCCATCAACAAGACACACTAGAGTTAAGCATCTCGTTACTTGAACGCCCATCGGTAACCCCCGATGATGATGGTTGCCAAGATATATTGTCGTCTCGCTTACAACAGGCAGGCTTTGACTGCGAGTTTATGTATTTTGGGGATCGAGATCAAAGCGGCGAGGATGCAGAGGTTAAAAACCTTTGGGCAAGGCGTGGCACGACAGATCCTGTCATTTGTTTTGCTGGGCATACCGATGTCGTACCGACAGGCGATGTAAAAAACTGGACTTATCCGCCCTTTACCCCAACCATCAAAGATGGCTATCTATGGGCACGTGGTGCTGCGGATATGAAAACGGGAATTGCTGCTTTTACGGTCGCCGCCGAGCGTTTCGTTGCCAATCATCCTGAGCATACCGGCTCTATTGCAATGCTTATTACCTCTGATGAAGAAGGCCCTTCGATTAATGGCACGGTAAAAGTCATCGAAGCACTAGAAGCACGGCAGGAAAAAATCACTTACTGTCTCGTTGGCGAGCCATCCAGTACCGATACTTTAGGTGATATCATCAAAAACGGTCGCCGTGGCTCATTGGGTGCGGTGCTCACGGTAACAGGGAAACAAGGTCATGTGGCTTATCCGCATCTGGCCTGCAACCCTATTCATGCAGCTATGGCAGCATTGGCAGAACTTACGGCGACAGCTTGGGACAAAGGCAATGATTATTTTCCTGCAACATCATTGCAAATTTCCAATATCAATAGTGGTACAGGCGCAACCAACGTCATCCCTGAAGCCTTAACCGCTGTCTTTAACTTTCGGTTTTCGACGGAGACGACAGAAGCTGAATTAAAAGAAAAGACGCATGCTATTTTTGATAAATATTTTGCGGACAGCAAAGCAAAATATGACATTGATTGGAAGTTATCAGGGCAGCCGTTTTTGACTCCAGAAGGCAAGCTCGTCTCGGCATGTCAAAACGCTATTAAATCGGTGACTGGTATCGAGACAACATTATCTACATCGGGCGGTACGTCAGATGGCCGCTTTATCGCACCGACTGGTGCACAAGTGGTCGAGCTTGGCGTACGCAATGCCACCATTCATCAGGTCGATGAAAAAGTAGAAGTTGATGATTTAGGGAAGTTGGCACAGATTTATGAAGGGGTTTTGGAGCATTTACTACTAAATTAAGAAGATGACGTTTAAAAAAAGGCGTTACTTATCCGGTAAGTAACACCCTGTAGTTTCTGTTGGCTTAGTTGATGCCAATATAAAGATCCACTTGCCCATATTCTAAATTGCCATCGATATAGTGCTCAAAGTCGACATCAAAAGTTCGACTGTGCGCGCAGTCTGGATTATGGAAATATTCCCAAGCCTTCTCCCACGCATTCATCACAGTATTGGGCATATGACCCGTTTCAGAAAACACCAAATACTTGCCTGCAGGAATATTGACTGCGACTACATCACCCGCACTTTGCTGCGCTTGCTCACTGTCTACTTTCCAACTGGCCACCACATCAAACGCCCCTACCAAATCATCACTTTCATAGTTAAGGTAGATACCGTAGATATCCTCACCTTCGGGCAATTTGCCCATATGCTCTTGATAGAATTTTTGCCATAGACGACCTAACTTGGCGGTCTCAAAGCTGATTTCAGCGTTATTGGTGGTACGAACGCTAATACCTTGGCAAGCAATAGCCTCAGACAGCGTTTTGGTTTGTGACGTCATGATGTTACCTATCCTATGATGGTATTAGGGTGGTTATTGGGTTTTGTACTTAAGAGGCGATGCAAACTAAGCTAGTCAGCCTCATCAATCCAATTCATCTGAATGGCTTCTAAAATACCTTCATTTGAGCGTTGCGGATCGTCGTCAAAGTTTTCAAGCTCAGTTACCCAGCGATGCAGATCAGTAAAGCGAATGTATTGTGGATCGGTCTCAGGAAACTTTTCATACAACTCAATAGCAATGTCTAAGCTGTCGGTCCATTTTAGCTTTTGCGGATTCATAGTGGCTCCTTAAGTGTTGTTATTTAAAAAACGTTTGAATGGTCCATTAACGGCATGGCCTCTATCCTATCAAACTTCACCAGATGATTATAGCCAAGTTATCATAAACTCGCTGCAACAGGAGCTAGGTGGCCTTCACTGCCGCTTGATGCGTATTCCATGTTTCAATCACATCAGTTATGTGCTCACCTTCCATATCGAGCACAGCAGGCGTTTGCTTCTGCTTTTTATTCATCAGCACAAACTTAGTCATCCCGACACTCATGAGCTGATCTTTGACAAAAAATCGATGCTCAAAATACACATATTTTTTATCCCAACCCACAAGCTGACTGTTCAACGTCATTTTGTCCAAAAACTTAATTTCTTTAAGATACACCATCTCTTGCATGGCGATGACCCAGTCTAGGGTTTTAATGCCTTTTTGGTGACAGCAAGCGATTAACCAGTGCGTGACATTAAGCTCAATAAAAGACAAGTAGCGATAATTGGGCAGATGATCCCGAAAGCCCATATCATGTGGCAGCACTCGATAATAACGGGTTGTCGGTACGCTTAAAGCCTCGACACTCAGGCGCTGGCTCAGAGACTGGCGCTTGAGTTGCTGCAGCAGCAGGCCATACATAATAAAAAATCGTAATAACATGTTCATAATGGACTCTCTTATCGTCTAAACTGTATTGTTTGGTGTTGGATAAATATGGCTTACCATAACGCAAAAAAGCCACTGTAGTGACTTTTTGCTGTTCTAAAATAGTTATACATGGTTTATATTCAAATGCGCTGGCAAAGATTAATGACCGCCGCCGTTGATACTACGCACCATTTCTTCCACCATTTTTTTGGCATCACCAAAGATCATCATGGTTTTGTCCATATAAAACAAGCTGTTATCCAGTCCTGCGTAGCCAGTACTCATCGAGCGCTTGATAACCATGACGGTCTGTGCTTTGGTGACCTCTAGTATTGGCATACCGAAGATAGGTGAGGCTGGATCATCTTTAGCAGATGGATTGACCACGTCATTAGCGCCAATGACCAACACCACATCGGTGCTAGAAAAGTCAGAATTAATCTCATCCATCTCGAGGATATCATCGTAAGGCACATCAGCTTCTGCCAATAGTACATTCATGTGTCCTGGCATACGGCCAGCGACAGGATGAATGGCAAAGCGCACATTAACGCCTTCCTCTTTGAGCAACTCATACATCTCTTTGACCGCATTTTGCGCACGGCCTTGCGCCATACCATATCCTGGGACAATAATCACATCATTAGCATTGGACATGAGAAAGCCTGCATCTTCTGCCGAACCTGATTTATAAGTCTTCGGTGCACTATCATCACCGGCGACCACTGCAGCTGTACCCATACCACCAAACAAGACATTGAGCAGCGAGCGATTCATGGCTTTACACATAATATATGACAAGATAGCGCCTGATGAACCGACCAAAGAGCCTGCGATAATCAGCATTGAATTGCCAAGCGTAAAACCAATACCGGCTGCGGCCCAACCGGAAAATGAATTGAGCAGCGATACCACCACTGGCATATCACCGCCTCCAATAGGCGCAATCCACATCCAACCAAAGACGACAGCAAGTACCGTCATCGCATAAAAAGCGGGTAATGAATCCGTCATAAAATAGACCGCACCAAAGCCAATCATTGCGACAAACAAAAGTCCTTGAACCGGCTTAACCCAGCCTCCTGCCAGGGTTTTAGCCCAACTCTTGGCGGCAAGCTTACCAAAAGCAAAAAAGGAAGCTGAAAAGGTAATCGCCCCGATAAAGCAGCCGATAAACAGCTCTAAACGAGTCACTGTACTGTACGCCTCTTCGGTATGCAGCACTGTTGCTAAGGCAATGGCCACCGCTGCTAGACCCACGAACGAGTGCATCAAAGCAACCGTCTCTGGCATCTGGGTCATTGCGACGGTTTTTGCTTTCCACATACCGACCACAGCACCCAATATCATGGCAGCGATGATCAGCCACATTACCGGACCTTCGGCTAAGAAGAAGGTGGTGACCACAGCGATCGCCATTGCTGCCATACCAAAGCGGTTACCCCGAATAGCGGTCTTTGGACTAGACAAACCACGCAAGGTCAAAATAAACAGTATCGCACCGATCAGATAAAACCAATCAGCATTGCTCGCTATGAGGGTGGTAAAATTACTCATGCCTCACCTCCAGAATCCTTAGTTGCAGGCGCTTTTTTTTCTTTTGGCTTAAACATCGCCAGCATACGTTCCGTAACAGCAAAGCCCCCAAAGATATTGATACTGGCCAAAAATACAGCAAAAGCACCAAGTAAGCTGGTTGGCGTAAACATTGAGCCATCGATATAGACAGTCTGTAGCATAGCGCCAACGATGACGATACTTGACAGAGCGTTGGTTACTGCCATTAATGGCGTGTGCAGTGCTGGGGTTACCCCCCAAACGACGTAATATCCAACAAAAATAGCGAGTACAAAAACCGTAAAAATCGCTACGAACGGGGTGCTGCCTATCGCATCGCCAGCTTGCGCTGCTGCTAAAATAGTGGCATTCATTTTATCCTCCTAATAATTGATTCATGACTGGTATATACCATATGATAAATATCCAGTATTTAGCGCTTGGCCAGACGCACTTGACCTTCGTGAGTCACTGCTAAAGCGCCTTGAATCTCATCATCCATATCCAAGTTCAATGCCAGCTCACTTGCTGCAACAGTGCCTTCAACGTCTGCTTCAGTGGCTACTAAAGTACTGATAAAGTTGACCAGGTTGTTGGCATATAAGTCCGAAGACTGCGCTGCGAGCATCGAGGGTATATTGGCGGCCCCAACAATACGTACACCACTGTCAGTAGTGACAATCTCATCTGCAACAGTGCCTTCAACGTTACCACCAGTACTAGCCGCCATATCAATCAGTACAGAGCCTGCTTTCATTTTTTCGAGCGTGGCTTTGTGCACCAAGCGTGGTGCCTGACGCCCCGGTATCTGAGCGGTAGTGATGACGATATCAGCCTGACTTAATGCTTTGTCTACCACCACTGCTTGATCTTTCATATACTGCTCTGAAGGTGTCCAAGCATAGCCACCTGTAGACTTGGCCTTTTCTGCCTCCTCGTCGCTCATGGGGACATCGAGCCATTTCCCGCCTAAGGACTCTACCTGCTCTTTGGCAGACGGACGCAGATCACTGGCCTCCACCACCGCACCTAAACGTTTGGCAGTAGCAATGGCTTGTAGACCTGCAACTCCGACGCCTAGAATGACCACCTTAGCAGGCTTAACTGTCCCTGCCGAAGTCATAAACATCGGAAACGGACGCGAGTATTCATTGGCCGCCAACAGTACGGCTTTATAGCCTGCAAGGTTGGCTTGAGAAGACAAAACGTCCATGTTCTGTGCCCGTGATAAGGTACGAGGCAACAACTCCATAGCAAACACCGTCGCACCCTTGGCTGCATAAGTATCCAGCTGAGCATTGCGATAAGGGTCGAGCATACCGATAACGATTTGCCCCTCAGTGAGGCGATCTATGAGATCAGCAGACAAGTCATGCACTACTGTGATAATTTGAGACTGTGCAACGACCTCGGCGCTATTGTTTGCAATGTCAGCACCAGCAGCTTGGTACAACTCATCAGCATAATACGCTGCCTGACCTGCACCTGACTCAATGATGACTTCAAACCCAAGTTTGCGTAGTTTTTTTACTGCATCTGGGGTTAGCGCAACACGGCCCTCGCCAGCCACATCTGCGCTGATTACACCGATTTTCATACCGTCTCCTTACGTCTACATACATTACTGTCCTATACGTTTGCTGTATCATTCTCAACACATATAGGGAAAAAAAACCGCTTCACTTGATAGCAAAGATACTGAAGCCAAGACTATCAATTTAAAAAATGATGACATACTTATCATCAAGTCTTTTTATTATAGAGACATCGTTTGCTAACTTTCATTGTCTATTGATGACCAACTAGTAAATAAAAAGTTATGGATTTCTCCTCTCTTTATAAACTTTGCTATGATATGTGCCAGTTTTATCGCTTATATCCCCAATTTCACTCTTCTGCAATAATAAAACCAAATACCGATAAACCGATGATACGGTAAGCAAAGCTTGCTCTATAAAATGCTATCCTAATTAAAACCTATAGACTGATAAGGAATGACCATGTATTTTTTACTCTCTCCTGCCAAATCTCTAAATGAGACAGATGAAGTCCCGGTAAACCTTGGCAATTACTATAGCCAGCCTGAATTGATCGAGCACTCACAAGCTCTGATCAAAATCCTAAAATCAAAAGAACCCATTGATTTACAAGAACTTATGGGCATCTCTGATGATTTGGCCCAGCTCAACGCTGATCGCAACCAAAAATGGCAATGGAGTCAAGACAAACCCTTTACCTTGGACAACGCCAAGCCGGCAAGCTACTTGTTTGATGGCGATGTGTATACAGGGCTTGATATGTATGGTATGGACAAAGAAACAGCCATTTACGTCAATGAGCACCTCGGTATCTTGTCTGGACTTTATGGGGTATTAAAGCCGCTAGATTTGATTCAACCTTATCGGCTAGAAATGGGCACCAAGCTAAAAAACGAGCGTGGTGATAACCTATATGAGTTTTGGGGTGATGAGGTGACTAAAGTCATCAATACCCGACTGGCTGATAGTGGTGACAAGATCTTGGTTAATCTGGCTTCTAATGAATATTTTAAATCAGTAAAAAAGAAGGCGTTAAATGCTAAGGTTATCACGCCCAGGTTTGAGGATGAAAAAAACGGCAACTATAAAGTGATTGCCTTTTATGCCAAAAAAGCCCGTGGTCTGATGGTGAAATACGCAGCGGATAACAAACTCACCAATGCGGAGCAGTTAAAGCAGTTTGATTTGGCAGGGTATTACTATGTCGATGAGTTGTCTGATGATAAGACATGGACATTTAGACGAGATGAGGCAGATGCGTAACTATTACGCTAAAAAGACTAAACTTGTATAAAAATCCCCCGATAAGCTTAGCCTATCGGGGGTTATTTTTAGAGAAAACCACATTAAAAACCTGCATCAAAAAAGCCCTGCTATCTTGCGATAACAGAGCTCTTAATAGTCGAACAGACTTTATGACGTCAATCATACTTCTAGCGAAAAGCGATTTGTCGAGGAAGACGAGCGAAAATAGTACCTATTGTACATTGAGCGCGTCTGACAAAGAGAAATCGCTTTGTAGCAGAAGTAGAATTACATCATGCCGCCCATTCCACCCATACCGCCCATACCACCAGCAGCGCCGCCCATAGCAGCCATTGGGTCTTCTTTCTCTGGTAGGTCAGTGATCATGGCTTCAGTCGTTAACATGAGACCTGCAACAGATGCCGCATTTTCTAACGCTGAGCGTGATACTTTGGCAGGGTCAAGAATACCCATATCCAACATATCGCCGTATTCGCCAGTCGCTGCATTGTAGCCATAGTTACCACTACCGCCTTTCACTTCGTTGACCACAACTGAAGCTTCTTCACCTGAGTTGGTCACGATTTGACGTAATGGCGCTTCCATCGCACGGCGTAGGATGTTCATGCCTGCATTTTGGTCGTCATTATCGCCAGTTAAGTCAGCCAAGGCGCTCATTGCACGCACCAGCGCCACACCACCACCAGGGACAACACCTTCTTCAACCGCTGCACGAGTCGCATGTAGCGCATCATCAACACGGTCTTTCTTCTCTTTCATCTCAGTTTCGGTCGCTGCGCCAACTTTGATGACCGCTACGCCGCCTGCCAGCTTAGCCACACGCTCTTGTAGCTTTTCTTTGTCGTAGTCAGAAGTAGACTCTTCGATTTGACGGTTGATAGACTCAACACGGGCGTCGATGTCTGCTTTTTGACCAGCACCATCGACGATGACGGTGTTCTCTTTACCAACAGTGACTTTTTTGGCCGTACCAAGTTGCTCGATCGTTGCTTCTTCTAGGTTTAGACCGATTTCTTCTGAGATAACTGTACCACCTGTTAGGATAGCGATATCCTGTAGCATGGCTTTACGGCGATCACCAAAACCTGGTGCTTTTACTGCACAAGTTTTTAGACCACCACGCATGTTGTTGACAACTAAAGTAGCCAATGCTTCGTTTTCTACGTCTTCAGCAATGATTAGCAGTGGTTTGCTCTGCTGCATGACTTGCTCAAGTAATGGCACGATTTCACGGATATTGCTGATTTTTTTGTCAACCAATAAGATGTATGGGTTTTCAAATTCAGCAGTTAGGCTGTCTTGCTTGTTGGCAAAGTATGGGCTGATATAACCGCGGTCAAACTGCATACCTTCGACCACTTCTAGGGTGTCTTCAAAGCTTGAGCCTTCTTCGACAGTGATCACGCCTTGCTTACCAACTTTTTGCATCGCTTGTGAAATCAACTCACCAATCTTAGGATCTGAGTTGGCAGAGATAGAGCCGACTTGTGCAATCGCTTTGTCATCATCTGCTGGTGTTGATAGCTCATGGATCTGCTTGACCGCTTCACGTACCGCTTTGTCGATACCACGTTTTAGATCCATTGGGTTCATACCAGCGGCCACTGACTTCATGCCTTCTTGCAAGATTGACTGCGCCAATACTGTAGCGGTCGTCGTACCATCACCTGCTACATCATTGGTGCGGCTAGCGACTTCACGAACCAACTGTGCGCCCATGTTTTCAAATTTGTTTTCAAGCTCGATTTCTTTGGCAACAGAAACACCATCTTTAGTGATGGTCGGTGCACCAAATGACTTATCGATCACTACATTACGACCTTTAGGGCCGAGCGTGACTTTTACAGCGTTTGCTAAAACGTTTACGCCATCCATCATTTGTTTACGGGCATCAATGCCAAACTTTACGTCTTTTGCCATGATAAATTGCTCCAATAAGTAGTTATTTTGTTTTATTAGATAAATGCAAAGGTATGAAGACTAAATTTAGCCTTCTAGTACACCCAACACATCAGATTCTTTCATAATCAGTAGCTCTTCGCCGTCAACCTTTACTGTTTGACCAGCATATTGACCAAACAAGACTTTGTCGCCAACTTTTACATCGAGCGTGCGGACTTCGCCATTGTCACGAATCTGGCCATTACCTGTTGCCAACACTTCACCTTGTGATGGTTTTTCTTGTGCTGAACCTGGCAATAAAATACCACCAGCAGTTTTTTGCTCTTCTTCTACGCGGCGAACAACAATACGGTCATGTAAAGGACGAATGTTCATCGATATGACTCCAAAAGTTAGTTGAGTTAAAAAATGACTTGGTTTCATGGTCTCAATGGCCATTATCTCGGATGTGGCTGTCGCCAGAATACCTTAATAGATATGCCTTGAGCTTGTATCAAAAAGTGGGGGCAAGGTAGGTTTGGTTCAAGTGTAAACTCAAAAAATATTATAAAATTACCTTAGAAGATGCCAAAACATCCCTTAATACACTTGACCCGAAAAATTATAGCTATATTTTTCAAGTACTTATAAGAAAACTTAACTTTATCAGCTATCGGTATTACTGGTCATAAAAAGTTACTAAACGTAAGACGGTAATGAGGTTGGCCAGTGTGTAGTAACACCATTGACAAGACTTAAACCACTACGGCTGCTCTAGACCTTGAAAATGTAACAGAGTATGACCATTATAAGTACTGACAACATAATAAAATAAAAATTTAAACCCATTAAGGAATACACATGTCTGCATTATTTTCTATCAACCATTCTTCTCATAATACAAGTCGTAGTAAGCCTAAACTTCTATCTATGTTGACGACAGGAGTGAGCATTGCTGCTATCGGAGCCTTAAGTATGACCGCCCCTACCCTTGCCAGCGCAAAAACAATACAACCTTCAAGTGCCAACTATAGCTTTACGGTAGAAGACAAATACAAAGGGACTGCCACTCGTACCCTTAATAAATCAGGCAACACGTGGAAGTATGATGTCAAGGCTCGTGTGGCTGGCGTGGCCAGTGCGGCACAAAATAGCACCTTTACCTTATCGGGTAATAATGTCACCCCAGCCCACGCCAGTACGACTTATAAGTTATTTGGGATTGGACGTACTCATAAGTTGAATTACAATCCTGCAAGCAAGAAAGTCGCCAGTACTTATCGCGGCAAAACTGTCAATATGGACATGGCGCAGCAGGCTTTTGATGATTTAAGTTTGGAAGTGCAAATCCGTCAGGACTTACTGAACGGTAAATTTTCTGGTAACTACCATATGGTAAGAAAAGATAAAATCCAAAAAACACCATTTAAGAAGTCTGGTAATCCTAAAGTGACGGTCCCTGCTGGTACCTTTGATACGGTGCGTGTCGATCGGGTTCATGATGATAATAGCCGCTCTACCAGTTTTTGGTTAGCGCCTAGCTTAGACTACCTACCAGTAAAGGTCACACAGGTCAATGATGGCAAAAAAATGGACTTGGAGTTGACGAAAGTCAACTAAATGACAGTTTAGTCCTCAATAATTATTAACGACTCACATAAAAAGGCGGCGCTCTAAATGAGAGCGCCGCCTTTTTATGTTTTCAATCCTTTTTGCTTTTAAGATACGAAACTTATCTAGCGAGAACGTGGCTGTTTGACGACATTATTCATTGAGGGCAAGCGTTTTAACAAAACAAACAGCCAGACATTGATGGTCAATAACAATAAAAAATCAACCAAGTAAACGCCCAACTCAGCCCAGCTACTACCATAAGCTCTAGTAAAGAGTACCACGCCACTTGCCCCCAAATAAACCAGAGTAAACATACTGCCAACAAGCAGCGCATAAGGTGAGCGCCCTCGTAGTATCCAAGGGGATAAAATTAGAGCCGGTATCAGCCATAACGCCTGCCATGCAATACCGCCAACGACATTCGGGCTCATCGGATTAAAAGTACTGATTAATACTGGCAACCCAAGTAAGCGATAGGCAACCCACAGCAGCCAAGTATAAAACAAACGTTGACGAACAGGGGCAATGGGTTTTTTTAGTTTAGTGGCCTTGGTAGGCTTTTGGTCAGTCATCGCTTTGGTTGGCTCAGTATTAGACACCGCCGCATCATCCGTGAGTACTGACGATGAGGAGATGGCTTTATCACTGTTATCGGGGCTATTAGACATCAGAGAGGGGGGGGTTCCTAAGTTGTAGCACTATGATCAGTAGAAAAGCTGGGGTTATTGACGCCATTGGGCTTGTGCCAACGCCTTAGCACTAATAGCGAGACGTCGACCTTGGGCGATGGCCAGCTCACGCTCATCATCAGACACGGGCTCATCATGTGCTGCGCCACTGACATGACTGGCACCATAAGGCGTACCACCACGACTGGTACGGTTGAGCGCCGGTTCTCCATAAGGGATACCCAAGATCATCATACCATGATGAATCAGCGGCAACATCATCGTCAACAGCGTCGTTTCTTGTCCGCCATGCATTGAGCCTGTAGCCGTAAACACTGACGCTGGTTTGTTTTGTAGGTTGCCCGCCAGCCATAACGTCACCGTATTGTCCCAAAAATACTTCATGGGTGCAGCCATATTGCCAAAGTGCGTCGGACTTCCTAAAGCAAGCCCTAGACAGTCTTTTAAATCCTCTGTCGTGCAGTACAGATCGCCTTCATCAGGAATCGCAGGCTTGCTCGCAGTAGTCTCAGGGGCAACTGTGGGCACTGTACGAATACGCGCTGTCATACCAGCCTCCTCAATACCTTGAGCGATTGCATAGGCCAATGTTTTGGTCGTACCATGACTGGAGTAATAAAGCACTAAGACATAAGGTGACGTTTGATTCATTGACAGCGATTCCTTATAAAACTCTTGATGTTCGTAATCTTAAAATGGATGGTAGTGGTTTATCTTTATACTTTTTTAATGCATACGCACATTATGCCCCAGTCACTTATCGACATGCAAACCACCTTACTTTGTATTATTTTGCATCTTATGTTTATAAGCTGCAGTTTTAGGAATCCATCATGCGCATGGTCATGTATTTTGACACAATTAAAGGGCAGATGATAACGGTAGATTTTTGTTACACTGTCGTTACTCTTATTGCTGCTAGATGGACAACATGGAAAATTTATTAAAAAAACTTCCGTTTGCGCATAAACACTGGTTTAGCTTTTTGCGTTTTTTGATACGGCACTTCTTCGAGGACAATTGCCAACAAAAAGCGGCCTCCCTAACTTATACCACCATGTTGTCTATCGTCCCGATACTGACTGTGCTACTGATGATATTGTCTTCTGTGCCAGCGCTGGCTTCCGTCAGAGCACAGATTTATGAAGTGATTTATAGCAATTTATTACCGCAGTCAAGCCTGCAGGTTAGTGAGTACATCAATAACTTTGCAGAAAAGTCCACTAATCTGACCGCTATCGGTGTCATGATATTGTTTGTCACCACCATTATGACGCTAACCACCATTGAGCGTGCTTTCAACCAGATCTGGCGAGTAGAAGATCGCTCAGGTGGACTTAAAAGCATGCTGCGCTACTGGACCATTGTCACCTTAGGGCCGCTGGTGCTAGGCACAGCGTTTATTGTTTCAAGTACAGTGCAGAGCCTGAGTTTTTTGAACCGACAATTTGCTGGCTATGGTATTGACTGGTCGTTTTGGGTGCAGATAGTGTCAATTGGAGTCACGGTTGCTGGCTTTATTGCGATGTATTGGTTTATACCTAAAGCACGAGTGCCTGCCAAAAATGCAGCGATTGCAGGTGTTTTTGTGGCTATTGTTTTTGAGCTACTCAAACATGTATTTGGTACCGTCATGACCAACTTTACCAGTTACGAAGCCATTTATGGGGCTTTTGCTGCTCTGCCGATTTTTTTATTGTGGATTTACTTGTCGTGGAATCTGATTTTGTTGGGCGTTGAGATCAGTTATACCTTAACCATCTTTGAAACCGAAGAGGTGTACCCTCGTCACCCACTATTAAGCTTGCTCGATATGCTCAATTTAATTTATCGCAGTCACTTAGAAGGTAACGCTGTCAGTGAGCAAGAGCTACGCAGTGTGCTTGGTCGTAAGGAACTCCCAAAATGGTATACCTATATCAACTATCTAAAAGACAGTAAGCTGATTGCGACGACAGAAGATGATGAGTATGTGCTAAAAAAAGACCTTAGCCGAATGAGCTTATGGGACTTTTATCGCACCTTACCCTATCCCCTTCCCATCAAAGATGAGCTCGATGAAATTCAAAACCAAGACATCAAACCTTGGCTAAGCTTATTGGTGCAGCGCTTTGAAAGTACTGAAGCTTATGCCAAGCAGCAACTTAACTTACCTTTGGCTGCTATTTTTGCAAGCAGTCAACCTAGGAAAAAATCGCAAGACATCAAGCGATTTGCTGATAACAAGCAAACCCAACATCACTCCACAGCAAACCGGGCGCCAGACTTTGAGCCAGCTGCCTATGATGAAAACAGCACGCTCGAATGCGACAATAACCACCAAGAGATACTAATCCCAAAAAACACTAGCTATAATAAACCTGATGTCCCTAAGAGCAAGGCTCAGCACGATGCCAAACGCCTGTTTGGGGATGATAAAGACAATATTATTACTGAAGCGGATAACCCCCAACCCAATAAGTAGTGTCCGTTTAATAAGATCTGCTTGATGATTAAAACATTCAATAAAATATCTGAGCGGCGTTTATCCTTGAGTCTGCAGGACGCCTAACGCTCTAAACACACTTTGGAGACATGGCAGTGAGTGAAAAGCCAAAAACCCCCATGCCAACACGAATGCTGAACGCTTTTTTGCATGGGCTCAAGCAGCTGCCTCAACTTTGGTCGTTACAGACCCTCACGGACTTACCTGATCGATTAAAAAACCTATGGCAGCAGTTAATTGGTTCTTATTGGTTTATTCCCACTACTTTTGTATTGTTGGGTATTCTTTTGGCACCGATATTGGTCACCATTGATCAGCATTTTGATCGCAAGACGGTCAGAGATTTAAGCTTTGCCTTTACTGGTGATGACGAAGCGGCACGTGCCATCATGACCTCGATTGCCGGTGCGGTATTGGGTGTGGCAGGGACAACCTTCTCTATTACTATCGCTGTGCTGTCGATGGCTTCGTCACAATTTGGCCCGCGCCTGCTGCGTAACTTCTTGACGGACACCTCCAATCAGTTGGTGCTTGGCGCTTTTATCGGTACTTTTAGCTATAGTCTGCTGGTACTAAAATCGATTCATAAGCATGATGTAGCGTTTGGCGTGCCACAGTTAGCAGTCACCTTTGCCATCATCATGGCGATCACCTGTGCGTTACTCTTGGTTTATTTTATTCAGCACATGGTCCACGCTATTCAGGCGTCTCACGTGATTCAGGGCGCAAGCAACGAAGCGATTAGAAACATTAATTATTGGTATCAGGATCACTGCGACCTTCAACATCAGCATAATGTAAAGGCTGCCCAGTCAGATATTGAGCAGTATCAAACATGGGTTACCTCTCCTATCTACGCACCGCTCTCAGGGTATCTCCAACAAATTTATGTAGAGTCATTGACGACATTAGCGCTCGATTATGGCGGCATCATTAAGCTGCGTAGCAACCTTGGCAGCTTCGTTACCAATAAAAATATTATTGGTTATTTTTATCAGCGCCCAGCAGACCATCCAAGCCTATCACAAAAGACGGAAACCTCGCAGTTGGCAATCACGCCAAGCGCCCCTGATGGGGTGTTTTGGCAGCGGTTGGCCACTTGTATCCATATCGAGCGCCGCTCATCTCACTCCAATGACATTGCGTATAGCTTGGGACAAATTACTGAAATCGCCATTCGTGCTCTCTCGCCTGGCATTAACGATCCAAAGACAGCGGTAAACTGTGTCCAATCACTGACCACTTGTTTGAGTGTTATGCTGCGCAGAGAGCCGCCCAGCCCCTATCATTTTTATACGCCTTCATCAGAACAAACCAATCTTGATAACCACCCTGATAATAAAGAGGCGAACGCCACTGTTCAGCCGCAACCCGTAGCGATATTGTCCGTCATTACCAAAACACCTACCATTTCTGACTTTATTGATACCTCGCTTGGTGAGGTGCGTCGTTACGCTATCTCAGATCTCATGGTACTCAAGGCTTTATGTCAAGCGCTCACCAATCTTAGCTATGCCCAAGTCAATGACGCACAAAAAAAGACCTTGCTGCATGAACTGACATTGATTGAACGCACAGGAGAAGAAAACCTAAGTTATAGCGAGCTGATCACAGACCTAGTCGCTATGACGCAGCAAGCGAGAGACTTCATCGAAAGTGAGGACGCTCAATGGCATTATTTTGAGTACGTGGGTGAGTTTGCCGGCCATATTCGGCAAGAACTACAAAAAGGCTATTCTTAATTTTAATACGCCTTAAAAGGGTTATGGTGCTGCTAAAGTAGTGATACTAAATACAGGCTATACAGCCTCTAGCGAAAGGTACAAGCAAAAAAACTTATGCCCGCCTAGGGTCTGTTTTATTTAGGGCGTATTGAACATTCACCAGTCGGTACTACTGATAGCGTTAGTTGCCACTGAAAAAATCAAACTTAGAGCAAACCTTTGCGCCTCATATTACGATACACCACGATGACAATAATAATATTTAAGATAAGAATGAGCAGTTTAAACCAGTCAAATGGCGTGTTAATCAGGTAATAAAGCTCAACAGGGATAAATATCCCATAACCAATGACGCTAAACCAGTAAGCCCATGTTTTGTCTTGCCACAAGCCATAAGCCTCAATAAAGCGTAAGCTGATATAGGCAAATATCAGCAGCATAAACATTGACCAGTTTTTGCTGGCTTGTTGAGCAATCTCAACCACATTCTCAATCTGCGGGGTCAGCAACTTGCCAAACATCTGCTGCCATGACTCTGTCGCAGTCTCTAGCCACTGCTCGAGATCCTTATGCCACAGCCACAATGCACCAGCGCCCAACATTGCCGCAGTGCCTTTTATAATCTCATAAATAGCCACTACCTTAATTGAGTCACTGGACGCATTGGCTTTATCGCTATCATCAGACAGCTGTGAGTCACGCTCTCGCGGCGGCAGCTTAGCCAAAGAATGTCTCCAACACACGTCCGTGCAGGAGTTGATTGAAAAATGGCGTGTTTTTGCCATTTGACCTCATAGTCTTTGTGGTTGCTTGCCATTCGAGATTGGGATCGACCAGTACTGCGCCACCAAGGTTTTCATACTGACTTTCAATACCGGCGATTTTTGCAGGGTTTAGACAGATTTTATCTACCAACTGCTCAGCCGTGAGCACCTCATCACGTACCAGCTGACAGGCCAGCGCCATAAAAGTATCAAAGTTTGAGATACCTGGTGTACTCTCAGCAAAGGGCGCTTTTTTGGCGGTACTGTTGAGAGGCTCATGATGGCTACAAATAGCATCGATCGTGCCGTCTTTTAGGCCTCGGCGCAGCGCTTGTTGATCAGTATTACTACGTAACGGAGGCAGCACATAAGCTTGTGCATTAAAGCCTTCTAAATTATCGTCCGTCAAATGCAGCTGATGCATGGCGACATCACAGGTTACAGGCAATCCTTTGTCTTTTGCCCAACGCATCAACTCTACTGAAGACTTACAGCTAAGCTGGCTAAAATGTGCCGCAATACCTGTTTCTTCTACCATAAGCAGCTGCGTTGATAATGCGACTGTCTCAGCGATCCACGGAATACCTGGAAGACCATGATAAGAGGCAATATAACCTTCATGCGCCACGCCTTCATTAGACAATGTAGGCTCATCAGGATAAAAGAACACCTTCATATCAAAAGTTGCGGCATATTCTAATGTACGCAGCAGTACCAAGTCGTTTTTAAAAGGTCTACGGGCGTTTGAGACGGCGATACAGCCGCCTTTTTTTAGACCTGCAATATTAGAAGGCTGCTGTCCTTCTAAACCTGCTGTTAATGCGCCTAAAACATGAAGGTAGATGCCACCATCATCAAGTGCACGTTCACGCAAGCCTTTTAGCAGTGAGCCATTTTCTAATATAGGGGTGGTATCTGGTGGGATGACCACATGCAAAAAACCGTTGGCTCGAGCCGCCTGACCTTCTGACGCCAAGGTACCATGCTGTTGCTGCCCAGGCTCACGCAAGCGAGCACACAGATCGACCAGCGGTGGTAATAACCATGTCTTGCGATCAGTAGTGAGGCTTTTTAGCTTATCGAGCGCTGGTGTTGATAGTGAGTTTTTGAATGCATCAGGACGTAGGTCAGTGATGTTTGTATCGGTAGAGAGAGGGGTGGTCATGAGCTATATTACCGTATCAATAAAGTTATAAGAGGACATCAACTATGGTCAGTTCAAAATAAAGCCGTTATCACTTTAAGCGCACTACTGGTATAAGTTTTACTGGCGTGCTGTTGTCACAGAGGCTACGAAAAATTCATCCCAGTAATGCCATATTATTTTAAAATGAGTCAGCTGTAGGGTGCGAAACTATTGGTTACGAGCGGCTTGATGAGCACGCTGCCCTTCCATAGCCAGTGACAATACTGCCATTCGAATGGCGACACCATTACTGACTTGTTGCAAAATCAAAGACTGCTCACCGTCTGCCACACTTGATGCGATCTCAATTCCTCGGTTCATTGGGCCGGGGTGCATCACTAACGCATCAGGTTTGGCCAACGCAACTCGCTCAGGCGTTATGCCATAGTGTTTGTAGTATTCACTAGAAGACGCAAGTAATGGTGAGCCAATGCGTTCGTTTTGAATACGTAAGCCCATAATGACATCCACATCAGTCACACACTCATTCATATCCTCATAGACAGACACCCCAAAACGCTCAATACCTTTGGGTAACAAAGTACGCGGTGCAATCACTCGTATGTCTTTCACCCCCAGTGTTTGTAATGCGCTAATGTCTGAGCGTGCCACCCGTGAGTGCTTGATATCACCAATGATAGCGACAGATAGCTCTTCAAATGGCCGCGGCGCTTCACGATGAATCGTGAGCATGTCAAGCATACCCTGAGTGGGGTGCGCATGCCAGCCATCACCGCCATTGATGATGGCAATATCAGGCGTGACCTCCGTAGCCATAAAGTGTGCAGCGCCTGATGCCGAATGCCTGACCACAAAAATATCAGCCGTCATGGCTTGCAAGTTCCACAATGTATCACGTAGACTTTCACCTTTTTTGGTACTTGAACGGGCAATATCAATATTAAGCACATTGGCACCCAGACGCTTTTCTGCTACCTCAAAGGTGGTACGTGTACGAGTTGACGGCTCAAAGAACAGATTCATAACTGTACAGCCGTCAAGCTCAGGCCTATTGATCAGCTGACCGTTGTCATCAAAAAAAGTCTCTGCTTTTGCTATAATTCTTTGTAGCTGGGCTTTATTTAGTCCTTCGACACCCAAGAAGTGACGAAGGCTGCCATCCGTATTTAGTTGCGGACGACTCAGTGAGGTATTGAGCTTCTTGTGGATGACCTCATGATCAAACTTGGCGTATTTAGACGGTGAGATGGTGCTACTATTGACAGAGTTTGGCATAATACGAGTCTTTATCAGTGGTTTATATTGAGATTATGATATTTTTATCGTGACATCACAGCAACCATAAATACAGATACAAGGACTTTTTCATACTTATTTGCTACACTTTACGTCAGTAAAATAAGTTGCCTCACAGGTATAAAACAATCAAAACTGTACGAAGGCGTGTTAAACATCAATCCTTATCCAATGGTGACTATAGTGTAGCTGATTTTGCAGTCAGTACAAACATACTGCCTACGCTATTTGACCATTTATTACTTATTTTGCACGCCACAATGACATCGTTGGTGCACCTTAGAAGTGCTGGCGTGTTGCTTTCTTTTAAAGCACAGTTGCGCAGCATCAAAGGGACGCAGCACGCAAATAAACCTTATACCTGTAGCATGTGCAGAGACCCATACCTTTTTTTATCTTCAGCTGACCACAGTTGACCGTCATTTAAATATTTAACAGACTCTCACCTCTTACCTTTTAGGAAACATTATGACCACCTTAGCACATTACTTAAAAACGCACGCCGTCGACGCTGCCGTCAGCGATGTTATCACTACGATCACAGAGGTGGGTAAAACCATCTCTCAGCTGCTAAAAAAAGGCGCATTGGCTGACATCTTAGGAGAGGCTGGCAATCAAAACGTACAAGGCGAAGAACAAAAAAAGCTTGACGTACTGGCCAATGACTTATTGTTAGAGGCTTTGGCAAAAAACACCCACTGTGCTGGCGTGGCCTCAGAAGAGCTAGATGACGCCACCCCTGCCAATGCTGATGGTAGATTGTTGGTATTGTTTGATCCTCTTGACGGCTCATCAAACATTGATATCAATATGGCAGTAGGTACTATTTTTTCTATTTTACCGTATCAGCGCCAAGGCCAAACCAGTGAAAACAGCGACTTTTTACAAGCAGGTCAGCATCAGCTGGCGGCAGGCTATTTACTCTATGGTACCTCTACTGTCTTAGCACTTACAGTAGCTGATGACGTCGTGATGTTTAGTTTAGATCCAGATACCAATGACTATGTGTTGATCAATGACAATGTAACAATTGACGCTGACACCAGTGAGTATGCAATCAACAGCTCAAACTATCGCTATTGGCTTGCACCGATGCAGCAGTATATCGATGAGCTAATCGCAGGGAGTGATGGTGTTCGTGGCCGTGATTTCAATACTCGCTGGGTGGCAGCAATGGTCGGTGATGTACACCGTATCTTATGCCGAGGTGGGCTATTTACCTATCCGTTTGACACCAAGTATGCAAACAAAGCAGGTAAGCTGCGTTTAATGTATGAAGCCAACCCTATGAGCCTACTCATTGAACGTGCGGGGGGCGCGGCTACTGATGCCACCAATCGCATCTTAGATATCATCCCCACTGACATTCATCAGCGGGTTCCTGTGGTGCTGGGCAGCAAAAATGAGGTGGATTACATCAAAGACTTACATGTAAATCATTGCAAATAAATGCTTTATTGATGACCTGAGAACATACTTTAAACAGATAATCGACAACAGCCATCTCTATCCTAATAAACCTACAAGTTTTGAGATGGCTTTTCTCTTCTCTTGCACCCTCTCCCTCTTTAAACGCTCTATCCTTAAGTGATTATTATGGCATCAAACCCTACTGAGTTTATTACTTCAGACAAAAACAGCACTGTAAAACTGGTGAAAGCACTGTTGACTCAAACGCGCCAACGTAAAAAACATGGTCAGACAGTGCTCGAAGGTGTGCATCTTCTCGATGCCGCACTGCGTAGCAACTGTCAATTAGAAGCTTCTTCTTTTAACCAGGTTTTGATTGCAAAGTCAGCGATGAACCACATAGAAGCCCAGCACATCCTACAGCGTTTGCCCACTCATGTTCCCATACTTGTTCTAGCAGATGCACTCTATCAAAGTATCCGTAGTCTTGGCACAGGTATTGACATCATGGCGACGATAGACATACCAACAAACATCCTGCCTGTGATACATAGTGACTGCTTGATTCTCAATGATGTACAAGATAGCGGCAATGTCGGCACGTTGCTACGTACAGCCGCCGCCGTTGGTATTCCTGACGTACTGTGCACCACCGCAACTGCCCAAGCTTGGTCTCCTAAGACATTGCGGGCAGGCATGGGAGCACAGTTTGGTTTACATATTTATGAGAACTTAAACATAGAGGAGGTTTTAGATAAGGTAAAAGTACCACTACTGGCAACCAGCTCACATACGGATACTCTTATCTATGAGCACAATCTGCGAGGGCCAGTAGCTTGGATTATGGGTCATGAAGGACAAGGCGTTGCTGATGATTTGATGCAATGCGCCACTCCTATTGCATTACCTCAGCCAAATGGACAAGAAAGCCTGAATGTCGCCATTGCAGGATCACTTTGTATGTACGAGACCTTACGTCAGCGGCATTATAATTAAGACAAAAAAATCCCGCCATCTTTATAACCATATGATGGCGGGATTTGTATAAACTATGACGGTAATAAGTGATAACTTACAGCTTGCTGGTTAGCTCAGGCACTGCTTCAAATAAGTCAGCTTCTAAGAAGTAATCAGCCACGCTAGCGATCGGTGCTTCTGGATCATTATTGATAGCAACGATTACTTTAGAGTCTTTCATACCTGCCAAATGCTGGATGGCACCAGAGATACCAGCAGCGATATAGAGCTGTGGTGCGACAATTTTACCTGTCTGACCGACTTGCATATCGTTAGGGACATAGCCTGCGTCAACAGCTGCACGTGATGCACCAATGGCAGCGCCCAATTTGTCTGCTAATGGCTCGATGTATTTGGTAAAGTTTTCACCATTAGCCAGCGCACGGCCACCAGAGACAACGACTTCAGCTGAGGTCAGCTCTGGACGATCAGATTTGGCCATCTCTTCATTGACGAAGCTTGATTTGCCAGCATCTTGTACATTATCAACCGCCTCAACAGTTGCCGAGCCGCCTTCAGCAGCGACCGGATCAAACGCTGTCGCACGGACGGTTAATACCACCTTATCTTCTGTGGTTTTTACCGTGGCTGTAGCATTACCAGCATAGATAGGACGTTCAAAGGTCTGAGCGTCTACCACTGCAGAGATCTCTGAGATCATACTAACATCAAGTAGGGCGGCTGTACGTGGCATAAAGTTTTTGCCCGTGGTAGTAGCAGCAGCGACGATATGGCTATAGTCTGCTGCAATATCAGCAACCAATAGCGAGATGTTTTCTGCCATCTGATGCTCATATGCTGCGTTGTCTGCTAGCAGCACTTTGCTCACGCCTTCAGCTTTTGCCGCTTCGTCAGCCGCAGCTTGGCAGCCACTACCAGCAACCAACACGTGAATATCATCACCGATTTGCTTTGCAGCAGCGATAGTATTTAAAGTTGCCTTTTTTAGACTGGCATTGTCATGTTCTGCATATACCAAAATTGCCATTTTTTATATCCTTTATTTGTTTATTCGTTTCATCATGAATTCACAGCGCTTTAAAACGTCACATCAAAAGTTTAATCACTTTATAGATGCTTTAGTCTTTAGTAGAAGGCTAAATAACTTTTGCTTCGTTTTTTAGCTTATCAACCAATTCATCAACCGAACTCACTTTGATACCAGCTTGACGCTCAGCAGGTGGTACCACTTTGATGATCTCTTGCTTAGAGGTCATATCAACACCGAAATCTTCTGGCGTTTTTTCATCAAGTGGCTTTTTCTTCGCTTTCATGATGTTTGGTAGCTTTGCATAGCGTGGTTCATTCAAACGTAAATCAGTGGTGATCACAGCAGGCAGTGACAATGCTACAGTTTGTAGGCCGCCATCTACTTCACGAGTAACGTTGACTTTATCGCCTTCAACTTTAACTTCAGAAGCGAAGGTGCCTTGACCGATACCCATCAAAGCGGCAAGCATTTGCCCCGTCTGGTTATTGTCATTATCAATGGCTTGCTTGCCCAAAATAACGATGTCTGTGCTCTCAGATTCAGCGATGTTTTTTAGGATCTTTGCCACTTGTAGCGGATAAGTTTTGGCATCTGTTTGTACCAAAATCCCACGGTCAGCACCTAGCGCTAAAGCGGCACGAATCTGCTCTTGCGACTCTTTTGGTCCGATTGAAGCCACGATGATCTCGTCAATCACACCTGCTTCTTTTAAGCGAACCGCTTCTTCAACAGCAATTTCATCAAACGGGTTAATAGACATCTTAGTGTTAGATAAATCCACACCAGAGTTGTCAGCTTTTACACGAACTTTTACGTTATAATCAATAACACGCTTGACCGCGACTAATGCTTTCATACGTTCCTCGTTTATTAATGTTATGAATTAAAAATGATAAATCAAAATCATGGGCCCATTGTCGTTCAACATCTCAATCTTGCTTAAAAGATAGTAGCACAGTGAGCAAAGACTCCTTAGCGTAATAATATATCAGAGCTGAGCACAGATACATAGTACTGGCTGTTAAAAGACTTTATCACATTGAAACTGACGGTTATTTAATAGACAGATATATCTTGCGTGACCAACCCAATAAGGTCAAGACAGCGCCGTGAATAATGCGTCATAAATTTGTCACCATTTCTACAAAACGCCGTTATGCCCTTATTAAACGCTCAACTCACTTCCAGTTGTCGTTGCCCATAGAGCCATCCAGCCTCTAGCTAATAGCCCTTCTTATCTGGTCGCGAAATCAGCGATATTAATACGGCTTCACTTTAGATATTTACGCTTTGCTCCTACCAACCATTCACTGTCACGCACATCCTGAAATAAGGACTCGTCGGGGGTGGCATCATTATTTTTTATCACACTCATATCCCCAGTCGTTTCCATAATCACTACAAACACTTCAGATTTGGATTTAATGCCGTTTTTTCGTAATACTTGCTGTACATCACTGGTGCTCAAGTTGGCTTCTTTAAGGTTATCCAATAGATACTCACCATGAGCCATCAAAATAATAGGTTGATTATCGACCAAGGCTTTTAGCGGCTTAGCCTTACGCCTTACCATGGAAACGACAGCTTGGATAAGAAACAGCACTCCTACTGCAAATAAGCCTTGCAATAGTGAAGGAGAGTCGGACAGTACCGTTGATGCTAATATACTACCTATCCCTACAGTCATCGCAAAATCATGGCTCGATAGTTTAGAGAAGCTGCGTAAGCCCATAAAACGGGTAAAGACCATCAAGCCAACATAAAAACCGATCGCTGACAGCAATATACCAACGATCTGCTGCCAGTTAATTGTGAACCATGTTCCCCAATCCATATCGCTCCCCACTGTTTTATTATTCAAGGCTGATAGTCAAGTGTGGGACTTACGCTTATATTTTCATAGACTTAGAAATATTTTTACCACAAAAAAAGCAACCTGAGATAAGGTTGCTTTTAATATAAAGTCTAAACAGTATGCTTATCGTTCAGCAACAGATAACTCTGTGCTTACAGCATCTCTTGGTCATAAAACCGACTGATCAATCAGTCTAGTTGTTACGGCGTCAAGATTATAGCGCTTCGATTTGCTCAGCTTGTGGGCCTTTTTGACCTTCACCTAAGATAAAAGACACTTTTTGGCCTTCAGCTAAAGTTTTAAAACCACTGCCTTGGATAGCGCTGTAATGAGCGAATACATCTTGTCCGCCATTGTCTTGAGCGATAAAACCAAAGCCTTTAGCTTCATTAAACCACTTTACTGTGCCTTCAACTTTCTCTGACATAATTTTTCCTAACTCTTTACGATTGGTGAGAAGTAGCTCTTCACCGATTAATTGACAAATACTCATTTGATTTTTAAGCGATTGCTCGAACGAAGCAGAAAACAAACCTGTATAGACTACTTAATGCTTGTACCTAAATCCATGAGTACAGAGGTAGTATAGCACCTTTTAGAGCCAATACCAGACTAAATTATAGAGTTTTGTAAATACTTGGCCCAATAAAAGCAGCCGCTATCTATTTGAATACTCGTAGTATTTTAGGTAGCGATGGGCAACCAGGGTGAGGACAGCACCAAGATACATAGCGCAAAAAATATCAATGAGAAGGATTGGCTATAAGCAATATATTTGGTAGGTATAACCAAATCTTGCGGTGAGTCTGGAATACCTTTACGTTTGAGTAAGCGCGTACCATAGACCCAACCAAAGACGGTATAGATACTATAAGCTGCTGGTACAGCAATCGCCAATGGTGTGAGGTCAATCATATATAGGGCGACAGTGGAGACAAAAAACCATGCCGTATCCAGTAATGAACTCAGTTTAAACAGTGGTGACTTAGGGAGTTTACCGGCTGTTTTTTTGAGCATCTCGCCTTCTATCCAAATCAAAACGGCTACCACAGCGCTGAGAGTCACATATATGAATTGCGGCGTTAGCCAGTCAAGATTAGATATTTGCACGACACACAACCTTTAATTTTAGAGTTTAACTAGAGCGTCTATATTGGGTAGCCACTACTACTTTTCAAGCACTTCATAATCACTATGGCATATTATTCTTTATAAAAGACATTAAATACAATCTGAGATTTACTTGATGACTCCATACAGGTCGCAGTAAAAAGCCCATGCTATCAGTGATAACACGGGCTGTTGAACTTCATCTAACTACTGATAATTAGAACTAGTTCTTTTCTTTATCAATGATTTTGTTACTACCGATCCAAGGCATCATAGCACGCAGCTTGGCCCCTGTTTTTTCAATCTCATGCTCAGCGTTGTTACGACGACGTGCTGTCATAGATGGATAGTTGGTTGCCCCTTCACTGATAAACATTTTGGCATACTCACCAGACTGGATACGTTTTAGAGCATTGCGCATGGCTTCACGTGATTGCTCGTTGATGACCTCTGTACCAGTTACATACTCGCCATATTCAGCGTTGTTACTGATTGAGTAGTTCATATCGGCGATACCGCCTTCGTACATCAAGTCAACGATCAGCTTTAGCTCATGTAAACACTCAAAGTAAGCCATTTCTGGTGCATAGCCTGCTTCTGTTAGCGTTTCAAAGCCCATTTTTACCAGCTCGACAGCACCGCCACACAGTACTGCTTGTTCGCCGAATAGGTCAGTCTCGGTTTCATCCTTAAACGTCGTCTCGATGATGCCTGAGCGACCACCGCCAACACCAGCAGCATAAGACAAGGCCACTTGTTTGGCTTGGCCTGAAGCATCTTGATAGATTGCGATGAGGTCAGGTATGCCACCGCCTTTGACAAACTCAGAGCGTACAGTATGTCCTGGTGCTTTTGGCGCTACCATAATGACATCGAGATCACTACGTGGTTCGACTTGGTTGTAATGGATCGCAAAACCATGAGCGAAAGCCAGTGTTGCGCCTTCTTTAATATTCGGTTCGATCACATCACTATATAACTCTTTTTGGAACTCATCAGGGGTCAAGATCATCACCACATCAGCAGCGGCAACGGCATCAGCAACTTCAGCAACCTTTAGGTCTGCATTTTCGGCTTTTTTCCATGAGCTTGATCCTGCACGTAGGCCGACAGTGACATCTACACCAGAGTCTTGTAGGTTTAGTGCGTGGGCATGCCCTTGTGAACCGTAGCCGATGATGGCCACTTTTTTCCCTTGAATAATTGAGAGGTCACAATCTTTATCATAATAAACATTCATAGGTAGAGTCCTTTTCCTTCAACATGGATAAGCCATGGCTGGTAATCGCTTATATCACGACCACTATATAAAGTGGTTTGTCATAATAAGCATCGTTTAGATTAAAAAATGGTTAAAATTAATGAGAATTCTCATTGTGTTACTACTGGTGTTGCCTAGATTTTACTGAATGGCACACTTAAAATGTCATGTTCAATACTACACACTTAGAGTCTTTTCACCGCGTGCAATACCGATGACGCCTGAGCGCACCACTTCTAGAATACGCTCACGGCCAATCACGTCGATAAAACCGTCAAGTTTAGCGGTATCACCAATGATTTGAATGGTATATAAGTTGGATGTCACATCGACAATTTGGGCACGGAATATATCAGCGCTACGTTTGACTTCCTCTCGAACACCCCCAGTCGCCCGAACTTTTATGAGCATCAGCTCACGTTCGACATGGACAGTATCAGACAAATTAAGCACTTTCACCACTTCGATCAGTTTATGTAGCTGCTTGGTAATTTGCTCAATACTTTCAGGTGAAGTAATGGTTGTTAGCGTTAGACGTGAAATGGTTGGATCGTCTGTTGGTGCAACGTTTAGAGTCTCAATGTTATATCCACGCTGAGAAAATAAACCGACTAACCGTGACAACGACCCCGCTTCGTTTTCCATCAATACCGAAATCAGATGTTGTTGCATTAGGTACGCTCCCCTTTTGATAACCACATATCACGCATTGTTTGTCCAGCGATTTGCATTGGATAGACATGCTCATTACGATCGACATAGACATCGATAAATACCAATTTATCTTTCATAGCCATCGCTTCAGCCAACTGTTCTTCCATTTTGTCTGGATCAGTAATCTTGATACCAACATGACCGTAGCTTTCTGCTAATTTAATAAAGTCTGGCAATGAATCCATATAAGACTGGGCATGACGACCTTCATACAGCATATCCTGCCATTGTTTGACCATGCCTAATTGCGCATTGTTTAGGTTTAATATCTTGACTGGCAAGTTGTATTGTAGGCAGGTTGATAGCTCTTGAATATTCATTTGGATCGAGCCTTCACCTGTGATACAGACCACATCTCGCTCTGGGCTGACCAGCTTGGCTGCCATCGCATAAGGCAGGCCAACACCCATAGTTCCTAAGCCACCTGAGTTCAACCACTGACGTGGCTCTCTATACGTGTAGTAAAGTGCAGCAAACATTTGGTGCTGCCCGACATCACTGGTAATGATGGCATTACCATCAGTAAGCTTACATAGGGTCTGTACGACATTTTGCGGTTTGATACCATCATCAGTGCTGGTGTCATAGCGCAAGCCATGACGTGTGCGCCACTCATTGATTTGCGCCCACCAGTCTAGTAAAGCATGTTGATCCAGCTCTCTATCATCGCCTATCATGTTCAACATATCAGTCAATACAGATTTGACATCACCAACAATCGGAATATGTGCCGTCACTGTTTTAGAAATTGAGGTTGGGTCAATATCGATATGGATAATGGTAGCATTCGGGCAGAATTTTTTGACATTATTGGTCACACGATCATCAAAACGTGCGCCAACGGCCAATATAACATCCGAATGATGCATGGTCATATTTGCTTCATATGTACCGTGCATACCCAACATGCCCAAAAACTGCCGATCAAATCCTGAAAAAGCACCCAACCCCATTAGCGTGTTGGTCACAGGTAAGTTCAGCTTGTGCGCCAAAGCAGTGAGCTCTTCATGGGCATCACCCAAAACCACACCACCCCCTGAATATATAATGGGGCGCTTGGCAGCCAACAGCGTCTCGATGGCTTTTTTGATCTGACCACCATGCCCTTTAACTGATGGCTGATAAGAGCGCATGAATACCTCTTTTGGATATTCATAAGCGTACTTTTCGTTAGGTGCTGTCATGTCCTTTGGCACGTCAATAACGACAGGACCTGGACGTCCTGACTGAGCAATTAAAAATGCCTTTTTTACGATTGTTGGGATTTCACTGGCATGACGTACTTGAAAGCTGTGCTTGACGATAGGCCGTGAAACACCAACCATATCTGTCTCTTGGAATGCATCCTCACCAATCAAGCTGCTAGGCACCTGTCCAGCTATGACCACCATTGGCACTGAATCCATAAAGGCAGTAGCAATGGCAGTAACGGTATTGGTAGCACCTGGCCCTGAGGTTGCTAACACCACACCTGTATTACCAGTTACTCGCGAATAAGCGTCAGCCATATGACCGGCGGCTTGCTCATGACGAACCAAAATATGATCGATAGTATCTTGTTTGAATAGCGCATCATAAATATGTAAGACGGCCCCGCCTGGATAACCAAAAATATATTCGACGCCTTCATCGATCAACGATTGTACCAGCATTTCAGCACCGGATAACATTACGGGCTGTGCATTGCTCTGGGCAAGCTGCTGTTGTTTTTCGTCAAAATTTTTGGCGGCATGACCCGTTTGGGTATGTCCGGTCATGTTCGGACTTTGCGTGGTTTGCGTCACTGTCATCACCTTTTTTTGCGGCGCGAACAGGCATCAGATTTACTACATTTAAATGCTCACGACAGCACGTCGCTATACATTTATAAAATCTGCTTACCGGTTGTTGTCCATATCAAGAATATGTGCCCACCATGCTAAAGTACGGCTATCGGGCAGCAAGTTACTCAAGCATAGTAATTTAGATGGTCAGTTTTGGCAGGGTATTATCAGCATACGGTGACAAGATGCGAACGCATCTATAAAGGAATCTATTATCTCTATTAGGTGTCGAAACACATAACGATGGAAATATGACGATAGCGTAAGACCAATAAAACACGTCTTAGCAGTATCGCTTAAGCTCATCTGCGTCTTTACTATTGGTTAAAATAGCAGTTTAGTAAAAAGGCTGTTTAACACTACCTTCTACCATGCGATATTGCTTATACATCAAAAATAATAAGTTTACCTTAGTCATTGTAGACCGATAAGTCCAGAGACAATATACACTGCTTCCAACAGCTGTCATCATGACTGCTATCCTTGCAATATCATTGTCACAAAGAAAATATAACTACATAGCCACTGATAAGAGACCAGTAGTGATTATTCTCAAGTGCTACGGCAATAGCATAATAGCCGCTCACTGACCAATCAACTATCAATATCTTCGATGGTTTCGATGGCATTGTCAAGAAAAACTTGTGAAACCTATTACTAACTATTTGTTATCAAATACTATGCAATTATAAGTATTTTTTGCTAGAATCAATCAATAGTGTATTATCATTGTAACGTCAATAATCATAGGTACGTCCTTGATATCAACATACGTCAATTATGAGTCAAAAAGGTTATTAGCATGACTTCCATATCCATGTTCAATAGTGTGACATTAAAGAATGCCAAAAAACTGCTTGTTGGTTTTAGCTTTTTATGTACTCTTGCCTTGCCAATGCATGCCAGTCATGCCATTCAAGTCTATAAGTCTGTTGGCGACCATGGTGAAGTAAAGTACAGTCAGCATGCCCCATTGAATCATAACAACTTTGAAGTGATTGAGTTTCGAAGTGATGGCCGTCAGACAACACCTGGACAAATGGCTGGCAAAACAGACCCTAATCAAACAGTAACACAGAGCGCAGAAGAACAGCGAGTGGCTCAATTAGAGGCTCGTATTAAAGAGCAGGAGGCACAAGCCAACGCTCAGCGCTGTCAGTCATTACGCAGTAATCTAACCAATCTCAATGTAGGTGGGCGCATTTATGAAATGGATGCCAATGGTAAACGCCAGTACTTAGACAGTCGTGAGATTGAACTGAAGCGTGAACGTGTACAACAGGCGATCAACCAATACTGCACCTAGCTAGTCATGCTGACAGCTCTAGTTTGCAGTCAGTCAACGAGCCTTAGATGGTCATCAATTGCATGACGTGTCGAATGGCTGCCGGCATATCCTGTGCCTGTAGCCCACGCTGACCTACCAGTAGGTGCCGTTGACTACCCGTATTATTATCTACATCATTACTTTGCTGATTCACCAACATATCCCCTGCTAGCCCATGAATAAGCACTGCTTGTTGTAAGCTGCGCTGCTCAGCACTTAAGTCTCTTTGCGCAAGTAAGCCTGCAATCACACCTGATAAAACATCACCCATACCAGCTGATGCCATGCCAGCATTGCCGACTGCACTGACATACACGTTGCTCTGAGCGAGTACTAAAGATCCTGCACCTTTAAGCACCCAATTGCCACCATAAGCATCTGCGCACTGCTGAATAGCTAATAAGCGATTGCTTTCTATGCTATCGACCTCTTTATCCAGCAGCATAGCAGCCTCACCACTATGCGGCGTCAAGCATACCAGATACTTTTGGCTATAATCTCGTAACTGTGCAACCAGTTCGTGACTGTTTTTTCGTAAGCCAGCCAAGTGATACAAGCCATCGGCATCTATCACGATTGATTTACCATGCTGCATAATCGCTTGCAAATAACGGATAAAAATCTTTTCTGACTTCGTGTCACGACCCAGACCCATACCGATAGCAATAACACTAACTTCTTCTATCAGCTGGCTGACGCCCTCTACATCATGCAAATCCAGCGTCATGGCATCGGGCATCGAAGTCAGCAGCGCCCCATGAAAAGCTTGATGACACGCCACGGTAATCTTGCCCGCCCCTGTCGCCATGGCACTTGCAGTGGATAAAATAGCTGCACCGCCCATACCTTGCGATCCATCGACACGATTGCCACCAATAATCAGCACATGACCATAACTGCCTTTATAACTGTTTTGTCGGCGTGGTGAAAGCGGCTGAGCATCGACGAGCAAAGTAGCGATAGGCTTGGTCTCATGAGTAGTACTATTATAGGGGATTAAGGGAACATCGATAACCTCGCCTGCATAGTCCATGCCATCTTTGGTATGCAAACCAAACTTACGGGCTATCAAGCACAGTGTCACATCGGCCTGTATCGCTAAGCGCTGATAAACTTGACCCGTAGACGCCACTAAACCACTAGGAACGTCCACGGCCACGACCAATGCTCCCGTCTGCTTGGCATGATGGTTAACTGCTTTGATTGCTTTTTTATAGACTCCTGTAGGTGCCCGTGTTAACCCTATTCCAAATATAGCATCTATATAAACATCTGCTTGTAGCAAGCGCTGATCGTCAGCACAATAAAAGTCATCACTCTCTTTGCCTGCCTCTTCACTTGCAGAGCAGCAATAGTCTTCAAAACGCTGATAAACACAATGATCAGCCAGTGCAATACGTTGCGCTCTAAGCGCATCTGAAGTGAAGCCACTAGCATCATCGCCAGATGTATCATCATCCTTTACGTTATTACTACTCTTATTAATACCAACGGTTATCACTTGCACATGCCAGCCTACTTGTTGCAAGTAATAAGCGATGAGCCAACCATCCCCACCATTATTGCCATGACCGACCCAAACACAGGCTCTGGGCTGTCGTGACACCTCTTGATATTTAGACGCTGTTAGCGGCTTTTTGGGATTGATAGATGATGAATAACAAGGATTGAGCGTTATAATGTATTGTGTCATTTGCCATGCGGCTTGTTGCATCAGTGCAAAGCTGCTATATCCCTGTGCAAACCAGTCTTGCTCTATCGCATAGACTTGTTGACTGTCAAACAAAGCGATAGGGAGAGAAGGACGGTTAGCGCCTACAAAACGTGGCATTTGTGTTAGCATAATTATTCCTTATTGATCGCTTTATATATTAAATTATCGCATTTGCTTTACTAGGGCGTGTCCTCATTTTAAAAATGAAGATAAAAATGAGATAAATTGCCGTCAAACAAGGAAAATAGCGCAGATAATATCGGGATATTACCTAGCTATTTAACGCTGTTTGGCAAGATTTAGCCATTTTTAGCCCATTTAGGTATCCTTCGATTGAATTGAGGACACGCCCTAGAGTCTGTTAGCGCTATTGAATACTGAATAGCTTATCATAGCTAAACGATGGCTATAAATCGTTAAAAATATCATACTGAAAAACCACGTTTTTCCTTTAAAATCAGTAAACCTTATTTATGAATACAACCCCTAAAGCTTCCAAAAACCCTCTAGATGCTCAGCCACCCAAATCGCAGAGCACTACTGGCACTGGCGCTAAAAAAAACATCCCTACGATGGATGTTCTTTTTTCGCGCTTTACTACGGCTCAGGACGTCAAACAGTGGATTAAAGAGCAAGCGCAATCTCTTGGGTTTGCTGATTGTGGTTTTTTGTCCGTACATCACCCTTTATTTCAGCAACAAATCGAGCCGCTAAAGCGATGGTTAGACAAAGGCTATGAAGGGCAATTGCAGTTTATGCATAATCACCACCATCTACGGGTACATCCAGAGCAACTGGTGGCTGGTGCCAAAACCATCATCAGTGTTCGTATGGACTACCTGACTCAAGCACCCACACCCCGCTCAGTCACAGACAATGATCGGCCTAATCATGCCATCATCGCTCGTTATGCTCGAGGACGGGATTATCACAAAACCATGCGCAGTCGTCTAAAGCAATTGGCGCTAAAAATAGAAAACATGATTCCTGAATGGCAGCACTTAGATATATGCTCTGAGGCAGACTTCGTCTTTCGGCCATTTAGTGATTCTGCTCCTATTTTTGAGCGGCCTATAGCAGATGCAGTGGGGCTTGGTTGGACAGGGAAACATACGTTATTACTTAATAAGCAAGCAGGGTCGTTTTTTGTGTTGGGTGAGCTGTTTATTAGCTTAGAGTTGCCGGATGACGAGCCCATCAGTTCTCATTGCGGCAGCTGTCGTGCCTGCATCGATATCTGCCCTACTCAAGCCATTGTCGCCCCTTACGAGCTAAATGCCGCCGCCTGTATCTCTTATCTCACTATAGAGCATAAAGGGCCTATCGACATCAAGTATCGCCGTGCTATAGGCAATCGAGTGTTTGGCTGTGACGACTGTCAGCTCATTTGTCCTTGGAATCGCTATGCAAACATCACCCCTGTAGCAGACTTCTCGCCCAGACATCAGCTTGATGACATTAGCCTATTAGCACTCTGGCAATGGCAAGAGAGTGAGTTTATGACCTATACCCAAGGCAGTCCACTTAGACGTACAGGATATCTCAATTTTTTACGCAATATAGCTATCGGGCTCGGTAATGCTAACGCTAGCCTAGAGGTCATCACGCAATTAAAGTCAAAGTTGGGCGTACATGACGCCATGCTTGATGAACATATTCATTGGGCGATAGCTGAGCAGCACATAAAGCTGAATCCCTTAGATTCATAACCGCCCATAATGTACTCGTCTGTATTAGGCTATGTTTCTAGAGGCTGAGGCTGAAACATGATCTAATAAAAAAACGCCTCTATCTAAGAGGCGTTTTCACTGCTGCAAGGTGCATCGATATTATGTACTAAGTATCAAGTTACTCTAAGAGCGATTAAGCCTTAGGAATACGTAATACTTGACCAGGATAGATTTTATCAGGGTCAGACAGCATCGGCTTATTTGCTTCAAATATCTTCATATAATCATTCGCTGACCCATATACCTCCTGTGCAATCTTAGACAAACTGTCACCAGATTTTACCGTATACATGGTCGACTCAGGCGCAGCTTCTTCGATACTGATATTATCAATGACTTTAGCTACATGCTGTACGTTACCAATAGCGATAATGGCTTTTTCACGGTCAGCTTGGGTCTTAGCATTACCGCTAATCTCGGCAGTATCTGTTGAGCCATTGTATTTGACCTTTAAATTGCTGATATTAAGATTCTGCTGTTGAATACGGCGTAGCAAGATATTAGCAACCGACTGTGCTGATGGCTCATTCTCTTTTGCAGGTGTGTTAGCATCTGCATGAGTTTCTGATTTTGCATCATGCTTGTCATCATCACGGTTAAATATTTTATCACCAATGTCTTTGGCAAAACTAAATATACCCATATAATCTCTCCTTAAAGTATTATTATTTATAGATTATTTTAATTGTAGTAGTGATAACAGTCGTTATCGCTACTCCTTATGAGTATAACAAAGCCAGAACGCCTACATAGTAGATAGTATGTTGAATAATGTTAAATTCACATCACTTATGTTAATCAATAAACCGCTCACTTACGAAAACTGACTGAAGCAATCTCAGTTATATCTTCTTTTTAATGCAGCTGATATTTTTCAAAGCCTCACTATATTATGAGACAACACAGCCTACAATCACATTGTAATAGCCATAAAAAAACCGCCTATCACTTAGACAGACGGTCTCAGAAACCCACTACTGCATACTCAGAATGTTACTGATATCTAGCGGTTAACAGTATCTCTATCGTAAAAAGTAGGTTAATAGCGATTGATTACAGTTGAGCTTGCACATAGTCAATTGCTTTTTGGACTGTTGTTAATTCTGCTGAGTCTTCATCAGGAATAGTGATACCAAAATCACTTTCAAATGACATAACTAGCTCAACTAGGTCTAGTGAGTCTGCGCCCAAGTCTTCCATAAAAGAGGCATCGTTGTTAACGTCTTCAACATTCATGCCCAATTGCTCTGCTACAGCAGACTTTACTCTTAACTCAATATCATTACTCATAAAGATCACTCCCTTTTTGTATAAGCTTTACGTTTGTTTATAAATATTTAACTGCATTGCCAGCTGATGGTTTAGTCTGTACTGACGAATATAGTCTAACGATAAAAAATCATTCACTATTATAGCAGTAATTAATATAGTTTACACTCGTTCACACAGTTTTTTATTATTCAAATGTAAATCAAGCGGCCATGTCTATATAACTAAGAATGGCCTAGTGCTACATATACATACCACCATTGACTGGGATCACTGCACCTGTGATATAGCTGGCCTCATCACTGGCCAAAAACAGTACCGCTGCTGCAATGTCTTCTGGTTGTCCTAAACGTCCAATAGGCACAGCATCTAACATTGAGTTGAGCAGACGCTCATCTAGCTCATCTGTCATATCCGTTTCAATCAAGCCTGGTGCTACACAATTGATAGTCACCTGACGTGAGCCAATCTCGCGCGCAAGCGTCCGACTAAAGCCTTCAACTCCAGCTTTGGTCGCTGCATAATTAGACTGCCCTGCATTGCCCATTTTTGCCACAACTGAACTGATGTTAATAATGCGACCACGGCGGGCTTTCATCATGCCTCGTACTGCGCGCTTACTCATGCGATAAACTGAAGTCAGGTTGGTATCAACCACACTTTCCCAATCTTCATCTTTCATACGCATCAGTAAACCGTCTTGAGTAATACCCGCATTATTTACTAAGACTTGTACCGCGCCATAAACGCTCTCGATCTCTTCAAACAACTTATCAATCTGCTCACCATCACGAACATCTAATACCCGTCCGATACCGCCGGCATCATGTAAATACTCATCAATCAATGCAGCGCCTTTTTCTGTAGTCGCCGTACCAATAACGAAGTGCCCTTCTTTAGCGAAACGCTTCGCTACTGCTTTACCAATACCACGACTGGCGCCGCTGACTAAAACGATTGTTCGACTCATGATAACACCTCCAACAGTTTGTCCATGCGAGCAGGCTTGTCTACAGGATAGCTTGGAATTGGCTGAGCTTGACGCTTGGCCAGATTACTTAATACATTACCACTGCCACACTCAATTAAAATAGTTATTTGCTTGTCTGCCAACTCTTGCATTGTTTTTGACCAAAGCACAGGCTCACTCAGTTGCTCAGTAAGCGCTTGCTTAATACCTTGAGCACTGGTCTCTACACGAGCATGGCGGTTTTGTATCACAGGAATGGTTGCCTGATCAAACTGAATCGCTGCTAATGCTTCACTCAAAGCTTGGCTGGCTGGCGCCATTAATGCACAATGAGAAGGTACGCTGACTTTTAAGGGAATGGCTTTTTTTCCTGTATTTTGTACTTTATCAATAACAGCACTCACCCCGATAGCATTACCTGATATGACGACCTGACCGGGGCTATTGAAATTCGCCGCATCAACGATGGCATCATCAACATGCTCTGTTGCCTGCTCACATAGGGTTTGCACTCTATTGTCTTCAAGTCCTAGTACAGCAGCCATAGCAGTCTCAATACCGACGACAGCGTCTTGCATCAACTGTCCCCGCTGATGGACTAGACGTACCGCATCGGGAAGGCTGATGACACCAGCAGCACAGAGAGCACTGTATTCGCCCAATGAGTGCCCAGCCAGATAATGAGGGGCTTTGTCCAATTTGCGTTGTAAAATACGCCATATCGCCATGCTGGCTGTTAATAGCGCTGGCTGAGTATATTGTGTTTGGTTCAGTAGCGCCTCATCTTGGCAGATTGCCCATAAATCCTCACCTAAAGCTTCACTTGCCTCAGCAAACGTGTCACGAATTTCTGGATAAAGTTCAGCAAGTTCAGCAGTCATACCGACCACTTGTGAACCTTGTCCAGGAAATACTACTGCAATACGAGGTTTTTGTGCAGTGGTTGTATCGGGTGCAGATGCCATAACCAATATTCCTTAATAATTGGAAATATCCCTGAAGTAAATTGGGTATTGTTGTATGAAATGATAATAATCTGTCATCAATCATAGCTGATTACTATCAAACTATACACTCTTGGACAGCACTTTTATAGCCAATAGCGTATAGATAGTCGTGTAAACTGAATAATACAACTCATGTAGAGCATTATTATATTTATATTATGACTGTTAAACCAGCTATTCATAAGCAGATGATAAAAGGCATATCGTAAATAACAAAAAACCAAGCTATCTGGCTACATGAAAGCAGCAAAATAACTTGGCTCTTGTCAGTCTAAGACTTAATATCTACAGGCAGTATTGGGATGGCATTAATAGACAATTAAACCAAATAAGTAACTGTTATCGCGTTAACTTGTTTTGGTCATCGACTATCAACGTATCACCTTACCTACTCAATAGCGTTTAAGCGTCTTGACTTACCTTAAACATTTGACGACCACGATAAAAACCGTCTTTAGTCATATGATGACGACGATGTTTTTCACCAGTGGTAGCGTCTACGCTTAGCTCAGCCACGCTCATATGATGGTGTGAACGGCGCATGTCACGACGCGAACGGCTTTTACGACTTTTTTGAACAGCCATGATATAGCTCCTATACTTAAAGGGATAAGCTTAAAATTCAGCTTTAATCGATACTGACAGAGGCTATTTAATCACCACAACCTAAGTCTGACGCATCATTAAATGGTTTGCTAAATGCAGCTATAAATAATTAACCAAAAACAGACAGTTCAGTTAACTTTTACCTGCAAGCAGCTTGTTGCCAGAATGCAATAAACCGGACATTATACGCATGTTTAATGAATTAATAAAGCCCTGCTCATCATTGTTATGCATAAAGCCCGTAAAAAACTGCATTGATATGCTTAGAGTCTGTGTAACAGAGCCTACTCTAATCTATTCAGCGTTACAATTTGCCCTTTAATGCAGCCAATGCTGCAAAGGGGTTTTCTTTTTCCTCTTCTTCCGGTATTTCACCAACCTGTGTCACTGCCATTTCACAATCATCATGTTTCGGTGCCATGGGTATCTTAAGCAGCATCTCATCTTCCACCAGTTTTTGTAATGGTAGCATAGGTTCGAGGGCCTGCGTAGGAATGACTTCATCTAACAACAAATGATCCTGCTCCTCATCAATGAGACGAATTTGGCTATCATCATTGAGTAAGGCAATATCATAATCATCGGTAAGATCTATGGCAACCGGTTGCAAGCAACGTTGACATGTCAACCACACCTCTCCTTGTAGCTTAAAAGACAGATGCAATATATTATTATGACGATAAAGATTTATACTCAGCTGTAGGCTTTGCTGCTCACGCTCTGTACTTAGCAATGTCGCTAAACGTTCAAGGTCAGCTGGCATGACCTTGCCTTGCCAGTCAAACCCACTGTCGGCCCATTTATCTAATGAAATGCTCTCAGGCATATTCGTAAAGCTTGTAGCAGAGGTGGTATCAGCTGCATGATCTGATGATATTGTGTTTTTTTGATTGTTTGACATGCGGTACCTCATATATCCAAACGATGTATAATGTTGCCTGCAATACTAACGGAAAGCATGATATGACGCTAGCGCTAGTATGTTAAGATTATTGGCACTGATGATTTAACGACGTCATACTAATGACAGCATACTTTATAGAAAACGACCCTTTTTATGATATCTACAATGGACAACCATGACTTTACTGCTTTATTAACCTCAGATCAGTCAGTCGCTTTACTTAATAGTCTCAGTGAATTACAAGGCTTTACCTCTAGTATCCCAAAGACAGAGCACGCTAGCATAATCACTGATGATGTCACCGATATTGCTTATGATAAAAGGATCAAACCCTATCTGACATCAGCTCAGCAGCAATGGAAAATCATCAATGCTGAGTATCACAGTCAAGCAAGCATCTTTGACACCACACTCAATGCTCAAGTACAACATGACTACGAATCAGCCATCAGCGACTGGCTGATTTCTTTGTTTAATCAATTGTTCTCTGAGCAAAACGTTGAGCTGGTGCGAGGAGATAAAGAACCAGAGTATTTTCCTGCAAAAAACAACAGCCCTGCCCGTATTGAATTTGCCCATGGGTTTTTTGCAAGCGCCTTGCATGAATTAAGCCATTGGTGCATCGCTGGCAAGAAACGTAGACAACTGCCTGACTATGGTTATTGGTATGCACCAGATGGCCGCAATGCAGCACAACAACAAGCTTTTGAGCAGCTCGAAATTAAACCGCAAGCATTAGAATGTCTCTTTACGCTTGCTTGCAAACGACACTTTCAGGTCTCTCAGGATAACTTGTTTGCTGACTTTGATACCACAACCAGTACTTTTGCTGCTGATGTTTATCAGCAAGCATTGCAATATATCCAAGTGCCACAAACACTACCTCGTGACGCAAAAGTTTTATTGTGGGCCCTTCTTTGGATCAACATCTGCCCTTATAGTCAATCCTAAATAAAACTGGCCCATACTATACATATACTGCTGGTATGCCCTTCTCTTGCATTTTGTGCTTACTTCGATAGTGGCTGTGTGACGTTCGTACCAGTAGCACTCACCCATCTTAAAGGATATTAACCATATCTCTCATTGGTTCTACTTACTTTACTTATTGTGTTGTTTAACAGCAAAGCTATACAGTGTGCGCTTATGTTCGAGGTATACTAGGGCATGTCCTCAATTCAATCGAAGGATACCTAAATGGGCTAAAAATGGCTAAATTTTGTCAAACAGCGTTAAATAGCTAGGTAATATCCCGATATTATCTGCGCTATTTTCCTCGTTTGACGGCAATTTATCTCATTTTTATCTCCATTTTTAAAATGAGGACAAACCCTAATATAGGAGCAGGTTACTTCTAAATATATTCAATAAATAAACATAACAATAAGCACATCAACAAGGAGGCGATATGCAAACATTTTATATCCACCCAGACAACCCACAACCTCGACTTATTGAACAGGCAGCAGATTTATTACGCAATGATAAGTTACTTATCTACCCAACCGATACTAGCTACGCTTTTGGCTGTCGCCTAGGCGCAAAGGACGCTCTCGAGAAGCTCAAGCTCATACGTGAGTTGGATGACAAACATCAATTTACCTTGCTCTGTCGTGATCTAAGCGAGATTGCAACTTATGCAACCGTTGATAATCAGCAATTTAAACAACTAAAGTCACACACCCCTGCGCCTATTACGTTTATATTAAATGCTACCAAAGACGTACCAAAAAAACTGGCGCATCCTAAGAAAAAAACGATTGGTATTCGTGTACCTAGCAACCCTATCGCTCAAGCTCTATTAGAAGCTATGGACGAGCCCATCTTAACCAGCTCATTAATTTTGCCTAACTCTGATAACATCTTAGACGATCCTTTCGAAATTGAAGACTTATTGAGCAATCAAGTTGATGGTCTCATCAATGCAGGTATTAAAACCACTAAGCTGACGACCATCGTTGATATGACTAGTGGGCATCCTGAAGTGATTCGTGAAGGCGCAGGTGAGGTAGAATCCCTACTGCTATAAGACAGCGATACGTAAACATAAAAAAGCGCCAACTAAATTGGCGCTTTTTTATACTAAATTCAAATTGCTTATAAATTAGTCACGATCTACTAATTCTACATAAGCCATAGGCGCATTATCACCATCACGGTGACCGCACTTAACAATACGTAGGTAGCCACCTGGACGCGTTTGGTAACGAGGACCTAGCGTACCAAATAATTTACCTACCATATCTTTACTACGCATACGGCTAAATGCTAAACGGCGATTAGCAACGCTGTCTTCTTTTGCTAAAGTAATCAACGGCTCAGCAACGCGGCGTAATTCTTTAGCTTTTGGCAATGTTGTTTTGATCAGTTCATGCTCAAACAGTGAGTTGGTCATGTTCTGGAACATTGCCTTACGATGACTGCTGGTACGACCCAGCTTGACTCCACTCTTACGATGGCGCATGGTCAAATATCCTTAAAGTTTAACGGCTACGATAAGAGAAACGATCATCAACACGTAGATCAGCTGGTGGCCAATTGTCTAGGCGCATACCAAGCTCTAAATCTTTAGACGCTAGTACGTCTTTGATTTCGGTTAATGACTTCTTACCAAGATTTGGGGTTTTAAGTAGTTCAGTCTCTGAACGTTGTACCAAATCACCGATATAGTAAATGTTTTCAGCTTTCAAACAGTTGGCTGAGCGAACCGTTAGTTCAAGATCATCCACAGGGCGTAATAGCACTGGGTCAACCTCTTCTTTTTCTTTCACAGGCTCAGGCGCTTCTTCAGCTTCTAAATCAACGAAGATAGAAATCTGTTGTTGTAAAATAGTCGCTGCTTTACGAATTGCTTCCTCTGGATCAATAGTGCCATTAGTTTCAAGCTCAATGATAAGACGATCAAGATCGGTACGCTGTTCAACACGTGCGTTCTCAACATCATAAGCAACACGAAGCACTGGACTAAAACTTGCATCAAGCTTTAAGCGGCCAATTGCTTTAGTGTCACCATCTTCACGGCGCTGATTTGCTGGCTCATATCCACGACCCATTACTACACGTAGACGCATCTTTAGATGCCCACGCTCACTCAATGTACCTAATACCAAATCTGGATTGGTAATATCTACATTATGCGGCAAAGTAATATCTGCTGCAGTAATAGTGCCTGGACCTTGTTTATCCAAGGTCAAAAATACTTCATTTTGGTCATGAAGGGTAATGGCCAAGCCTTTTAAGTTCAAAAGCAGGTCAAGTACGTCTTCTTGCATGCCTTCAAGCGTTGAGTATTCATGGTCAACACCATCAATCTCAGCTTCAATGACTGCAGCGCCAGGTAATGAAGATAACAAGATGCGACGCAAAGCATTCCCTAAGGTATGCCCAAAGCCGCGTTCTAACGGTTCGAGCGTGACTTTCGCAATCGTTTCATTAACCGTATCCACGTTAATGGCATTTGGCGTTAGAAACTCAGTTGCATTTAGCATCATGTTGTCACCTCGAATTATTTAACTGATTTAATTAACGTTAATTGCTCAATACCATCACTATGATATTGAGCGGTACGTCATTTATTTAGAGTATAGCTCAACGATCAAGCTTTCGTTGATTTCCGCAGGCAGATCAATACGATCAGGTGCTTGTTTAAACGTACCTTGCAATTTGCTGTGATCAACATCTAGCCACTCTGGAATACCACGTTGAGACGCCAGTTCAATAGCGTTTTTGATACGTAGTTGTTCACGAGCCTTCTCTTGGATAGCGATGACATCGCCATCTTGCAACTGAATTGAAGGAATGTTCACACGAACAAACTCATCACGGCCGGCTTTTTTTACCATAACAGCACGGTGGCTGACTAGCTGACGTGCTTCAGCGCGTGTTGAGCCAAAGCCCATGCGATATACCACGTTGTCTAGACGGCTTTCTAGCATGGCTAGTAGGTTTTCACCAGTAGCACCACGCTTACGAGCAGCTTCTTTATAGTAGTTGGCAAACTGACGCTCTAGTACACCATAAATGCGCTTAACTTTCTGCTTCTCACGCAACTGTAGAGAGTACTCTGAACTCTTGTTACGACTAACGCCATGCTGACCTGGTGGACGAGCGGCTTTCTTTGTTTTTACATCGTATGGCTTAACACCAGACTTAAGGCCTAAGTCTGTACCTTCACGACGTGATAATTTGAGTTTTGGTCCAATATAGCGGGCCATTGTTATGTCTCCTATAAGCTTCTGGGATAAAAAGCTTCGTCTTTAATATTAGACGCGGCGCTTTTTCGGCGCACGGCAACCATTATGTGGGATTGGGGTTACATCAGAAATACTGTTTACTTTATAACCCAATGCACCTAGTGCTCTTACCGCAGACTCACGACCCGGTCCTGGTCCTTTGACCAAAACGTCGATATTCTTAACACCATACTCTTGAGCCGCTTTACCAGCAACCTCTGCTGCAACCTGAGCTGCAAATGGTGTAGATTTACGTGAACCACGGAAGCCTTGTCCACCTGAAGTGGCCCAAGCCAATGCATTACCTTGACGATCGGTAATTGTCACAATGGTGTTATTAAAAGACGCATGGATATGGGCGACGCCCTCCGATACTGAACGACGAGTCACTTTTTTGCGACTACGAGTGTCTTTAGCCATCTTTTAGCTTCCTAAGTTAATTATCTTTTAAGTGCTTTACGTGGACCCTTACGAGTACGCGCATTGTTTTTCGTGTGTTGGCCACGAACAGGTAGGTTACGACGATGGCGGATGCCACGGTAACAACCCAAATCGACCAAACGCTTAATATTCATTGAAACTTCACGACGAAGGTCACCTTCAGTCATAAAATTAGCAACTTCTGCACGGATAGCATCTAACTGTGTATCATCTAACTGACTGATCTTAGTAGTAGGCGTAATGTTCACTGTCTCAAGAATTTTCTGAGCAGTGGTACGGCCGATACCAAAGATGTAAGTTAGTGAAATAACAGCATGCTTATTATCCGGAATGTTGACACCGGCAATACGAGCCATTGATTTCTCTCCATTAAAAAAAATAAGCGCTATTTACTATAAATAATGCATTATCTTTTAGATTCATTGCTGTCAATACCAGTATATCTATCGCTATTATTATTACATCGACTTGACAAACAAGTGGGGCAATAAGTCTAAACCATAAAATATAACAGTATAAACTACGGCAAGTGGCGGATGATATCGCATCCGCCATTATTTTTCAAGTATTATTTAAATAAATAGAACAAGCGTTATGCTGTCTTCTATTATTTATTAGCCTTGACGTTGCTTGTGGCGAGGTTCTGCTGTGCAAATAACATGTACACGGCCTTTACGGCGTACAATTTTGCAGCTACCACAAATCTTCTTAACTGATGCTTGAACTTTCATAGCATGCTCCTTGAGATATCACACCGCTCATTTAAGGTTGAGTGGGCGACTGAATTAATGTCTGATCATGATATTGGTGGGTCATCAGATGCGCTTGAATCTGCGAGATGAAGTCCATTACCACAACCACCATAATCAGTAACGACGTACCACCGAGATTAAACGGCACACCAAATGCTGATTGTATGACCATGGGCATTAAACAAATAACCGTCATGTATATCGCGCCAATAAAGGTTAATCGATTTAGTACATGATCAAGGTAACGCTGAGTTTGTTGTCCGGGGCGAATACCTGGAATATACGCACCACTACGTTTAAGGTTTTCAGCAACTTCACGAGGACTAAAGACTAATGCCGTATAAAAATAGCAAAAGAAGATAATCATTGCACCAAATAAAACCAGATACAAAGGCTGTCCAGGAGACAACACTAAGGCCATGTTTTGTAATATCTTTTGGGTAAAAGTAGGATCTGCCGAATGACCAACCCACTGACCTAAACTTGCTGGAAACAAAAGCAATGAACTGGCGAAGATAGCTGGGATTACCCCGGCCATATTTATTTTCAGCGGCAAATGCGACTGCTGCTGTGCATAAATCTTGCGACCTTGTTGCTGTTTCTGTGCATAGTTCACCGGGACGCGGCGCTGAGCACGTTCAATATAAACGATACCCGCTGTAACTGCGATGCCCAATACCACAAAGATAAACAATACAATCAAGTTCATCTGACCTTGATTGACCTGCTCGATAGACTGCGAAATCATACCTGGCATACCGGCCACAATACTGGCAAAAATCAGCATTGAGATCCCATTACCAACCCCACGTTCTGTAATCTGCTCACCAAGCCACATTAAGAACATAGCGCCTGCTACCAGTGAAGTAACAGCGGGAATATAAAAGGTTAGACCGGTAGATAGTGTCAGGTTTTGACTGATAAGACCTGCACTCATTCCTAATGACTGTACTAACGCTAATGCAAGTGTTCCTTGACGGGTATACTTGTTTAGCGTGCGTCGCCCTGCTTCACCCTCTTTCTTGAGTGCTTCAAGCGACGGTACGACTGCTGACATCATTTGTACAATAATTGACGCCGATATATATGGCATAATGCCAAGCGCCATAATTGACATTCGTTCAAGCGCACCACCAGAAAACATATTAAACATGCTTAAGATAGTATTTTCATTACGCGAAAACAAATCTGCCAAATTTACCGGATTAATACCGGGAACAGGAATGTGCGACCCTAAACGATAAACAATCAATGCGCCGATTAAGAACAGTAAACGCGACCATAATTCATCATACTTACGTATAAATGCAAAAGGGTTGAGCGGAATACCAGCCGATGACATTGATTGCTTTGACACGTTACTACTCCTCGATGCTACCACCAGCAGCTTCGATTGCTTGCTTAGCGCCTTTAGTCACTTTAACACCTTTAAAGGTATAAGCTTTGGTGACATCGCCTGATAAGATGATACGAGCACGCTTCATATCGTGACGGATAACATTAGCCGCTTTAAGCGTGTCTACGCTGACTACATCACCTTCAACTTTATTCAGTTCAGACAAACGAACTTCTGCAGTCGTCAATGCCATTTTACTGGTAAAGCCAAATTTTGGTAGACGACGATATAATGGCATTTGTCCACCTTCAAATCCAGAGCGTATGCTAGAACCTGAACGTGACTTCTGACCTTTCATACCACGGCCGCCAGTTTTACCAAGACCTGAACCGATACCACGACCACGGCGATGAGCAGTTTTCTTTGCACCAACGCCTGGTGATAATTCATTTAATCTAAGTCCCATTACGCTTCCTCCACTTTTACCATGTAGTTGACGCGATTTACCATACCACGGGTTGAAGGAGTATCCTCGACTTCAACAGTATGGTTAATACGGCGTAAACCCAATCCTTTTAAGCTCGCTTTGTGGCTCTTAAGGCGATGGGCACCGGATTTTATTTGAGTGACTTTCATTTTTTTCATCGTAACTCACCTACTCTAAGTTAGCCCAAAATTTCGTCTACAGATTTACCACGTTTCGCTGCCATCTTTTCTGGAGTTGACATATCACGTAAACCATTGAATGTTGCACGGACAACGTTCGCTGTGTTGGTAGAACCATGAGATTTAGTTAAAACATCTTTTACACCCGCAACTTCTAATACAGCACGCATAGCACCACCAGCGATTACGCCAGTACCTTCAGAGGCAGGCTGCATGTAGACTTTACTCGCACCATGACGTGCTTTGATTGGGTGAAATAAAGTTGCACCATCGAGTTCAACAGTAATCATGTTGCGCTTAGCGGCTTCTAGTGCTTTTTGAATAGCAGCAGGCACTTCTCGTGCTTTACCACGACCAAAACCAACACGACCATTACCATCACCGACTACGGTTAGTGCAGTGAAAGAGAAGATACGACCACCCTTAACCACTTTTGCAACACGGTCAACTGTGACCAAGCGCTCTACTAGACCATCGGTCTGTTCATTTTTATCATTTCTCGCCATGATTAAAACTCCAATCCATTTTCGCGAGCAGCTTCAGCTAAAGCTTTTACTCGACCATGATATTTAAAACCACTACGGTCAAAGGCAACCTTAGTGATGCCAGCGGCTTTTGCGCGTTCTGCGATCATTTGACCTACAGACGTTGCTGCATCAGCATTACCAGTTGCACCTGAGCGCAAGCTACCGTCTAAGGTAGATGCCTGAGCGATCACTTCACTACCATTCGGAGAGATAATCTGGGCATAGATGTGCTTCGGCGTGCGGTTAACCGTCAGACGATGAACGCCTAGATGACGGATATGCGCGCGGGTTTTCTTAGCTCGACGCAGACGAGCTGCTTTTTTATCAAACATTTCAACTCACCTTATTTTTTCTTAGCTTCTTTACGAATCACATGTTCGTCGCTATAGCGAATACCTTTACCTTTATAAGGCTCTGGTGGGCGGAATCCACGGATTTTAGCCGCTGCTTGACCAAGCTGCTGCTTATCGTTCGATTTTAAAACGATTTCAGTTTGCGTTGGGGTTTCAGCAGTCACACCTTCAGGTAGCGTATAGTCTACTGGATGCGAGTAACCCACATTTAGGGTTACTTTATTACCAGAGACTTGCGCACGATAACCAACACCGATCAGTTGAAGACGTTTTTCAAAGCCTTCGTTGACGCCTGTAACATAGTTGTTAAGCAGAGCGCGCATGGTGCCAGTGTGCATCATCGCTTCTTTTGAATCGGCTACAGGTGAGAGAAGAATTGCATCATCTTCCTGTTTTAGCTCGACCAATTCATGCAGGCGTAAAGACATATTGCCGTTCTTGCCTTTCACTTCGACCTGCCGATCGTTCAAAGTAACACTTACACCGTTAGGCAGTGCTACTGGGGCTTTAGCCACACGAGACATAGGAATATTCCTTAAAAAAATTAACTTGCTTTTATTGGCGAAAAAACTAACAGGCCAAAAAGCCTGCTAGTTTAGCATAATTGACCCCACATAACACTAGTAATCTAATTGATCTTACTAAACAATATGCTAGTTATCTTAGTATAACTTAATATTAAATAAGTTAAGCCATACTAATTTAAAGGGTACAAATAGACTGTAATCGTCACACTGCTAATTAAGCAACAAATGCAACGATTTCACCACCGATACCAGCAGCACGTGCAGCACGATCACTCATGATGCCTTGGCTAGTAGATACGATAGCAACACCCATACCTTGCTTAACAGTAGGGATAGCGTCTTTACCGCGATGCTGGCGTAAACCAGGACGGCTGTAACGTTGAAGCGTTTCGATGACGGGTTTGCCTTCGAAGTATTTCAATTCAATAGATAGTGTCGCTTTATTGTTATCTTCTTCAGTAACAACAGCGCTAGCTACATAACCTTCACTAACCAATAGATCAGCGATTGACTTACGAAGCTTTGAACTTGGCATAGCTACGGACACTTTATTAGCCATTTGCGCATTACGAATGCGGGTTAGCATGTCCGCAACGGTATCTTGCATACTCATGTAGTTACTCCTTACCAGCTTGCTTTACGAACACCAGGTACATCACCTTGCATGACTCGCTCACGCAAAATATTGCGCGATAAGCCAAACTTACGGTAGTAACCATGAGGACGACCAGTGACAGCACAGCGGTTACGTAGACGTACAGGTGACGCATTACGTGGTAGAGCTTGTAGCTCTAACATTGCATCCATACGTTCTTCATCGCTTGCATTCATATCGCTGATGATTTCTTTTAACTTCATACGCTTTTCAGCATACTTAGCTACCATTTTCTCGCGTTTTAGTTCGCGATTAATCATGCTCTTCTTTGCCATAACGTCTTTACCTTATTTAAATGGGAAGCCGAAAGCTTTAAGCAACGCACGACCTTCATCATCAGTTTTAGCTGACGTAGTGATAGTCACATCCATACCACGAATACGATCAATCTTATCAAAGTCTACTTCTGGGAATACGATTTGTTCTTTAATACCCAATGAGTAGTTACCACGTCCGTCAAAGGCTTTAGGTGAAAAACCACGGAAGTCACGAATACGAGGAATCGCAATGGCAATGAGACGATCTAAAAATTCGTACATTTGCTCACCGCGTAGCGTTACTTTACAGCCAATTGGCCATTCTTCACGAATTTTAAAACCAGCAACTGATTTGCGTGCTTTGGTGACAACAGGTTTTTGACCAGCGATGGCCGTCATGTCCGCTACGGCACCTTCAAGGATTTTCTTGTCTTGAGACGCACCACCAACACCCATGTTTAGTGTGATTTTAGTGACTTTAGGCACTTGCATCACGTTGTCTAAACCAAGCTCTTCTTTGATTTGCTGCTTTAGTTTATCGTTATATAAAGATTTTAATCTTGCCATTACCATTACACCCTTAGTGTCTTACGCAGTCGCCACTACTTCACCGTTTGAACGATAGACACGTTGTTTCTTGCCTTCTTCATTCAACTGGTAAGCAATACGGTCTGCTTTTTGGGTTTGCGCATTATAAATTGCGACATTTGAAATATGCAAAAAAGCCTCTTGCTTAACAATACCACCTTCTACGCCAGTTGCCTGGTTTGGCTTCTGATGTTTAGTGACAATATTGATACCTTCAACTTTAATACGATCGTTTTTTACAGCCAACACAGTGCCTTGCTTGCCTTTATCTTTACCAGCAATCACGATAACTGTATCGCCTTTACGTAATTTTGACATAGGTTACCTCACAATACTTCTGGTGCTAGTGATACAATTTTCATAAACTGATCACCACGTAGTTCACGAGTTACCGGTCCAAAAATACGAGTTGCAATCGGTGCTTTGTTTTGGTTCAACAATACCGCAGCATTGTCATCAAAACGTAACACTGAACCATCCGGACGACGAACGCCTTTTTTGGTGCGTACAACTACCGCATTCATCACGTCGCCTTTTTTGACACGACCGCGAGGAATGGCTTCTTTAACCGTTATCTTGATAATATCGCCGACAGATGCATAACGACGATGAGAGCCACCCAGTACTTTAATGCACTGGACTCGTCTTGCACCGCTATTGTCTGCAACTTCCAGCATAGATTCAACCTGAATCATAGCGTTACTCCACACGTATGAGCAATAAAAACCAGTTGCTGCCGCTAGCACAGTATGAGTAGTCGGCATTTTAATACAAATAACCGCAGCTTACTCTTAATGTAGTTGATCCACGCTCGGCGCAATCAGCATCCTTAAAAAGGCGGCTATTTTAACAGCTTCTGGCTTTTAATGCAATTTACTTAGATTTTTTCTACTTTTTCAACCACGTCAACTAAAGTCCAAGACTTAGTTTTAGAGATTGGACGCGTTTCTTTGATGCGGACAAGGTCACCTTGTTGGCAGACATTGTTTTCATCATGGGCTTTGATTTTGGTAGAACGACGAAGTTGTTTGCCATACAAAGGATGACGAACCAGACGTTCAATCAAAACCGTGATGGACTTGTCCATCTTGTCGCTGACAACTCGTCCTGTCAATACGCTAACCTGTTGGTCTGTTTGATTGTTATCGCTCATGCGTCGCCTCGTTGTTTCTCGTTAATCAAAGTCTGAATCTGGGCAATCGTACGACGATTGCTTCTGACTTCATGAGTATTACCCAACTGACCTGTTGCTTTAGCCATACGAATACGGAAAGCATCTAGTTGCTTTTCATCAAGTAACTGAGTCAGTTCTTCTAATGATTTATCACGTAATTCACTGATCTTCATTACATTATCGTCCGCTTAACAATGGTAGTTTTAAAGGGCAGTTTTGCTGCAGCAAGCGTTAAGGCTTCGCGAGCAAGCTCTTCTGAGACCCCTTCGATTTCATATAGCACTTTACCAGGTTTGATTTCGCATACCCAGTACTCTACAGGACCTTTACCTTTACCCATACGTACTTCTAATGGTTTGTTGGTAATGGGCTTGTCTGGGAAGACACGAATCCAAATCTTACCACCACGCTTAATGCGACGAGTAATGGTACGACGTGCTGCTTCAATTTGACGGGCAGTCATACGACCACGAGTCAAAGATTTTAGACCAATTTGTCCGAATGCAATGGTGCTTCCACGATGAGCTAGCCCAGTGTTACGACCCTTGTGCATTTTACGAAACTTGGTACGTTTTGGCTGTAACATAGTTTAACCTCTGTCTGAGTTTCGACGGTTTCCACGACCACGGCGTTTTGGCGCACGAGGCTTCTCTTCGTTGACGGGGTTGTACACACTGTTCATACCGTCAAGGATTTCTCCACGGAAAATCCAAACTTTAACACCGATGGTGCCGTAAGTTGTTTCTGCACGAATTGACGCATAGTCAATATCAGCGCGGAATGTATGCAATGGCACACGACCTTCACGGTACCATTCAGTACGAGCAATCTCAGCGCCGCCTAAACGACCAGACAACTCAACTTTAATACCTTTAGCACCAGAACGCATGCTATTTTGTACCGCACGCTTCATGGCACGACGGAACATAACACGACGCTCAAGCTGACTGGCGATGCCATCTGCTACCAAGCGGGCATCAAGATCAGGCGAGGTGATTTCTTCGATATTGACCTGAGCAGGTACGCCCATCATTTTGGTCAATTCTTTTTGAAGTCTTTCGATGTCTTCGCCTTTTTTACCGATAACAATACCAGGGCGCGCAGTGGCGATGGTAATCTTAGCAGCGCCAGTAGGACGCTCGATGGTGATGTTGCTAACCATAGCGTTATCTAGCTTTTTGCGTAGATATTCACGAACTTGGATATCGTTAATAAGGTATTCTGAATACTGTTTAGGATCAGCATACCAGTTTGCATTATGCTTTTTGATAACACCAAGACGAATTCCGATTGGATGTACTTTTTGACCCATAACTTATTCTCCTACCTTTATAGTGATGTGACAGGTACGCTTGCTAATACGATCAGCGCGACCTTTTGCACGTGGTAGGATACGCTTTAGCGTAATGCCTTCATCAACATAGATAGTGGCAACTTTTAGGTCATCAATATCTAAGCCGTGGTTATGTTCGGCATTGGCGATGGCTGAGTTAAGGCATTTCTTAACAAATACCGCGCCTTTTTTATTGCTATACGTTAGGATATCCAAAGCACGCTCAATCGATTTGCCACGAACTTCATCAGCAACGAGTCTAACTTTCTGTGCCGAGATGGCGGCACCGCGTAATTTTGCAGTTACTTCCATGGTAAGCACCTTATCTCTTAGCTTTCTTGTCAATGCCATGACCGCGATATGTGCGAGTCGGGGCAAATTCACCTAGTTTATGACCAACCATCTGCTCACTAACGATAACCGGTACATGAGTACGGCCGTTATGGACAGATAAAGTTAGGCCAACCATTTGTGGCAGGATCATCGAGCGGCGCGACCAAGTTTTAATGGGCTTGCGTGAGTTGGTGTCAATAGCATTCTCAACTTTGGCAAACAGATGCGCATCTATGAATGGACCTTTTTTCAATGAACGAGGCATGAAACTCTTCCTTTATTTCTTCTTGGCGCGACGGCGGCGGATGATCATACTGTCAGTACGCTTATTATGACGCGTTTTAAGTCCTTTAGACTTCTGACCCCAAGGGCTGGTTGGATGACGACCCTTAACACGACCTTCACCACCACCATGTGGGTGATCAACAGGGTTCATCGCCACACCACGAACGGATGGGCGGACACCGCGCCAACGAGAAGCACCGGCTTTACCAAGTGATTTCAAGTTATTTTCGTTGTTTGATACTTCACCAATGACTGCACGGCAGTTGACGTGTACACGGCGTGTCTCGCCTGAACGCAGACGAAGAATCGCATAAATACCGTCACGGCCTAGTAGCTGTACACCAGCACCCGCTGAACGAGCCATCTGTGCGCCTTTACCGATTTTAAGCTCGATATTATGGATCACAGTACCCAATGGGATGTTTTTTAGCGGCAAACAGTTACCTGGGCGGATTGGAGAGCCTTCACCTGACTGTACAGTATCGCCTGCAGCTAGCTTCTTTGGAGCGATGATATAGCGACGCTCACCATCAGCATACTTAAGAAGAGCAATGTGTGCCGTACGGTTAGGATCGTATTCGATACGCTCTACAGTCGCCGGAATATTGTCTTTGGTACGTTTGAAGTCAATGACACGATAATGGTGCTTATGACCACCGCCAATATGACGAGTAGTGATGCGACCATTGTTGTTACGACCACCTGACTTGCCTTTTGATTCAACAAGCGGTGCATAAGGACGACCTTTGTAAAGGTGTGGATGCACCACTTTTTCAACAAAACGACGGCCTGGTGATGTTGGCTTTGCTTTTACGATAGGCATGATTTTAATCCTTATTCGTTGTTCGCTGTTTCACTAGTAGAATCAGTAGTGTTCACTACTTCTTCACCAGCATCAGCCATTTGTACATCTTGACCAGCTTTTAAGGTGACATAGGCTTTTTTATAGTCATTGCGACGACCTACAGTACGACCAAAACGCTTTGTCTTACCTTTAACATTTAAGGTGTTCACTTTAGTGACTTCAACACCTTCAAACATTAACTCAACTGCCTTTTTGATTTCACGCTTAGTGGCTTCAGTATCAACTTTGAATACTTGCACACCAAGTGAGTCACCTAGCATTTGAGATTTTTCTGAGAATACAGGCCCTCTTAAGACCTGATAAAGTCTTGCGTTATTCATGCTAGTGCTTCCTCAAATTGTTTCGCAGCTTCAACTGTCATGACCACTTTATCAAAGGCGATCAAGCTCACTGGATCCACTTCAGATGTACCTAGTACATTGACGTGTGGAATGTTGCGGGCTGCTAAGTATAAGTTTTCGTCGACTTCTTTGGTGACGATTAATGCACGTGGTGCATTCAAATCACTTAACTTTGCGATCAGCTCTTTGGTCTTAGGTGCAGAAACACTCAATTCTTCTACCAATACCAGACGCTCTTGACGCACTAGTTCGGCTAGGATGCACTGCATAGCACCGCGATACATTTTGCGGTTAACTTTTTGTGACCAGTCTTGTGGTTTTGCAGCAAATGCACGACCACCTGAACGCCAGATTGGGCTACGAATAGAGCCTGCACGAGCGCGACCAGTACCTTTTTGGCGCCATGGCTTGATGCCACCGCCAGAAACTTCGGCACGGGTTTTTTGAGCACGTGTGCCTTGGCGAGCACCAGCAAGATATGCGGTGACGACTTGATGCACTAATGCTTCGTTGAATTCACGGCCAAAAGCCGTATCAGATAGCTCAACCGCCGCACCTGTAACTGTTTTTAAATCCACGTTAATCCCCTTGCTTAGGCTTTGATTGACGGACGTACGATAACATCGCCACCGGTGGCACCTGGGATAGCGCCTTTGATGACAAGTAACCCCTTTTCGGCATCAACCGAGACCACTTCTAGGCCTTGAACGGTTACACGCTTATTACCCATCTGACCTGGCATCTTCTTACCTTTAAATACCTTTCCTGGCGACTGGTTTTGACCAGTTGAACCAAGAACACGGTGAGATACTGAGTTACCATGAGTAGCATCTTGCATGCTAAAGTTGTGACGTTTTACACCGCCTTGAAAGCCTTTACCTTTACTCTGTCCTGTGACATCAACCATCTGACCTTTTTCAAACAGGTCAGCTAGGATCTCACCACCAATCTCATAACCTTCAAGGTCAGAATCATTGGCACGAAATTCCCAAACACCACGGCCTGCTTTTACGCCAGCTTTGGCGAAATGACCTTTTTGTGCAGCAGTAACACGGTTGTCACGACGTGTACCTGTAGTGACTTGGATAGCTTGATAGCCATCTGTATCAGTGTTTTTTACTTGAGTAATGCGGTTTGCATCGACCTCAACCACTGTAACAGGGATAGATGCGCCTGTTTCAGTGAAGATACGGGTCATGCCGCATTTTTTACCGACTAAACCGATCGCCATTTTTAACCTCTTTATATCTTCTATTAATGGGTTGGGTGTTTAAAGTGCATTAACCCAAAGCAATTTGAACGTCAACACCCGCCGCTAGATCTAACTTCATCAGCGCATCCACAGTTTTGTCAGTAGGTTGTACGATATCAACCATGCGCTTGTGAGTACGGATTTCGTACTGATCACGAGCGTCTTTATTGACGTGTGGCGAGGTTAGAACGTTGAAGCGCTCAATGCGAGTCGGCAACGGTACAGGACCACAAATTTGCGCACCAGTGCGCTTTGCAGTATCGACAATCTCTTGGGCCGACTGATCGATCAGACGATGATCAAAAGATTTGAGTCGGATACGGATTCTCTGGTTAGCCATGCCAGCAAGCTCCTAATATGTGCTTTCGTCATTCTTGCTGTGCAAGTTGATGACCAAAAGCCGTTTGGTTTAAGATTTACTTCAAGCGGCTTAATATTCTTGTGATAGAACGAGCAGCGTGCTAAAAGCAAAATAATTTAAAGCCCCGCCAACCCTCCCATGTTATGGATGTCAGCAAAGGCATAATGAAATAGTGCTAGAAACGATGCTCTAGCTGTAACAGCGGCTGCATATTTTGGCAGACGCTCATAATTCAGTGGTGTATATTATACAGACAATACATTTGATTGCAACAGCAATATTTAGAACATTTATCGATAATAATTCTCTACAAACCACCTTTATAGGCCCCTGACTCAACAGAAAAATCAAGCTTTATAGACATCATCATGAGGACATATTAACCTTTCAATGCACCCTAGGGCTTGTCCTCATTTTAAAAATGGAGATAAAAATGAGATAAACTGCCGTCAAACAAGGAAAATAGCGCAGATAATATCGGGATATTACCTAGCTATTTAACGCTGTTTGGCAAGATTTAGCCATTTTTAGCCCATTTAGGTATCCTTCGATTGAATTAAGGACACGCCCTAGTCTAAGACAATATCATATTGCTCTTGGGTATATAAGTTTTCTACTTCGAAGGTAATCACCCGTCCCAATAGATATTCTAAATCTGCTACTGTATCTGCCTCTGATGTCAAAAGCAGGTCGATAACAGAGGCGTGGGCGACGACGGTAAATTTTTTAGGTGAGTTGTAAGTGCGAGCGCAGCGCATGATTTCTCGAAAAATCTCAAAGCATACTGTTTCGGCAGTTTTGACAAAACCTCTGCCTTGACAGGTCGAGCAAGGCTCACATAGCTGCTGTCCTAGCGATTCACGGGTACGCTTACGGGTCATCTCCACCAGTCCAAGCTCACTAACTTGGGTGATTTTGGTCTTAGCATAGTCTTGTGACAGCTGCTCATGTAAGCTGCTCAACACATCATCTTTGTGTTCTTGCTCCAACATATCAATGAAGTCTAATATGATAATACCGCCTAAGTTACGCAGGCGCAGCTGACGGGCGATTGCATGAGTGGCTTCTAGGTTGGTTTTATAGACCGTATCTTCTAAGGACCTGCCACCGACAAAAGAGCCGGTATTGACATCAATAGTCGTCATCGCTTCAGTTTGGTCGATAATCAGATAGCCACCAGACTTGAGATCGACACGGCGCTTGAGGGCGTCACGCAGATCATCTTCTACTCGATGCACATCAAACAGGGGTGGCTCTGCTCTATAATGCACAATACGATCATACACAAAAGGTACAAACTCTTTGGCAAAGTAACGCACTTGCTCATAAACCTGATGGTTATCAATAATAATTTTTTCGGTGTCAGGATGTACTAAGTCGCGTATGGAGCGCAGTGGTAGAGACAGCTCTTGATAGATAAGTTCTGAGCTTTGATGATGGGTGATTTCCTGACGACGAGCGCAGATGGTACGCCACAGCTGCACCAAGTAATAAATATCTTCTTCTAACTTGGCTACTGGTACTTTTTCAGCGGCGGTACGAGCAATCAATCCACCCTGTAGATTAACGGCCTGCATAATACTTGATAGCTCTGTTTTTAGACGGGTGCGCTCTTCTTCATTATCGATACGTTGGGAGATACCTATATGCTCGCTGGAGGGCAAGTAAACCAAATAACGTGACGGCAGTGAGATATTGGTCGTTAAGCGTGCGCCTTTACTCCCTAATTGATCTTTAGTGACTTGCACTAAGATGCGTTGGCCTTCGTGCAGTCGATGTTGAATCAAAGTCTTGCTTGCCACAACAACCTCTACCGCTTGAGTACTGGCCACAGGAAGGGTTTCAGCTAAATGCGCCACCGGTGGCTTTGTATTGCCCTTATTAGAGGCTGTCACTGTGACCAGACTGTCATCAGCTTTGGTTTTGTGCTGTGTGATTGCCTTCGGCAGACGCTGCATGTCATTGACGTGTAAAAAAGCGGTTCTAGATTGTCCGATATCCACAAACGCCGCTTGCATACCAGGCAACACACGGACTACTGTGCCCATATATATATTGCCTACTAGGCCTAGCTTGTGATGACGCTCAATGTAAATCTCGCTAAGCACACCATTATCCAAGAGTGCCACACGGGACTCCATCGGACTGACATTCATCAGCAGCTCTTCAGACATAGTGCTCTTCTCTTATCTTTTTTTATAAATGAATAATAATAAACCAATCAACACAGTTGATGAGTGTGTATAGTTGACCAATAGTGTAACAAATACTCTTCTACCCTGCCCAACGTCCTGCCGTATTATTATATGTCTTAATACTGACCACTAACTGCCCTCAACATTTGCTCTAGACTGTGCCGCATCAATCAACGCTAAGGTCTGGGCTAAAGGAAGGCCAACCACATTGGTATAGCTGCCGTTGATATGCGTCACCCAGGCGGCTGCTAAGCCTTGAATGCCATAACCGCCTGCTTTGTCTTTAGGCTCACCACTGTGCCAATAGCGCTCCATCATGGCCTGTGATAAAGGTATAAAAGTCACTTCTGTACGCTCAGTAATTTGTCTTTGCCATAACACTTGCAGCGGCTCACTATTGGCATCTATACCAGTGTCTGTCGTGCCATCATCTGACAGAGACACTGATACCAAAGTGGCTTGTACTGCTGTCCACACCTGATGGGTATCGTCAGACATTTGCTGCCACATAGTAGAAGCGTGTTGAAAGTCCTTGGGCTTGACGAGCACGGTTTTACCATCTGGTAACACACCTATGGTATCTGCTGTGAGGATAATGGTGGGTTTGGCAATAGCGACTTGGGGAGTGGCGTTATCTTTTTGAGAGGTTTTAAGTTCTGTATTTAACTGCGCAATAGCCGCGGCTGCTTTTGTTGCAACCATACGTTCGATATAGTCTTTTGGCGACTCATCTTGATAGGGTGCTTCATCGATATTAACACTCATAATGGTAAAGTCTACTTTTGCTTTGGTCAATAATTCATGTCGGCGCGGTGAGCCTGATGCCAATATGATATCCATCATTGCTTTCCTATTATGTTTCATTGGATTAGGGTGTATTGAACGTTCGATCGTGACGCTGACAGAGACGATAATTTAACGAGTAAATTTGCGTAGTACCAGTAGGACTAGTGGCCAGCTGATGATGCTCATCAATAAAGACAGACCTGACTGGGCAACGAACTGGCTTTGGGTAATGAGCTGTAATATCCATAGCGTCAACTGAAAGACCAACAGCGCCAAAGACGCTAATAGCCAAGCGCTAGTGGTATTAAGCTGTTTAACATAGATACTGCTCAGCTTGATGGTCATGGCTACCACCACTGCCGCAAAAGCTTGTTGACCAAGACGAGTGTCGAGTAATAAATCAGCGATAATACCTATCATAAAGGCAGTAAAGATACCGACATGCTGTGGCTGAAACAACAACCAAAAAATCAGCACCATCGTCATAACCATGGGACGTAGTGCTGCCATACCAGGACTCAGAGGGTAAACGCTCAATGAGGAAGCAACGACGAAACTAAACAGGATAGTGATTAATAGTATGCCGGTTGCATGTTCAGAATTGGGGTTTATCATCAGTCTTACCTGAGCGATTATTGGGCAACCTTTACTTTACTGGTCAGTAGAGTAAGCTGCCGCTGATAAGGTTTCCGTACCCATCTTATTGGGTGAACCGAGTATTGGCCCGTCTATATTGCCGTCCGTACCATTGGGGTTTAAGGATATAAACTCAGACGGTGTTGTTTGATTGCTTGTCAACTTGTCTTGTAGAATCAACACATACGCATTATCTATAAAATTTGCAGCTGGCGTAACATCGATACTTCTAAAGTTATCGGCTTGCGTATCTTTGATATGAGCGACACGCCCCACCCGATAACCCGCTGGAATACGCCCGCCAAGGCCTGATGAGATCAGCTCATCCCCTACCCGTACATCTGAGGTTTTGAATACATAATTGAGACGTAAAGAGGTCGGTATCCCCTCTCCTGTAACGATGCCACGTTGGCCCGTACGCTTGATTGTCACGGCCACCGACTGCTGCTCATCGGTAATCAATAATAAACGACTGGTATTGGGATAAACATTGATAATCTGCCCTAAGATACCGTCCTCATCAATCACCGTTTGCCCAACTTGCACACCATCTTGCGCACCTTTGTTAAGTACAACAATCTGCTTTAGTAAGTTGGTATCCGTGCCAATAACTTGAGCCAAGTTCAAATCAAACAACTCAGGCTTAGTCGTCGATAGGATACCTTGCAGACGCGCATTTTGTGCCAAGATATAGTCTTGCTGCTGCAGCTTTGCTTGTGCGTGCAGCAACTGCGATTTGAGTTGTACGTTCTCTCGACGTAAGGCTTCTTTTGATTGGGCACTGCCTTGTGCCCAGTGTGCGGCATAACTTGGTAATAAAGAAAACTGATAAATCGGCTGCATGGCAGCATGGCTGGTATTGCGTACAGGGTTGAACCACTCTGGGTTTTTGCTATCAAACCACATCATTATCAGTGCCACTATCAAAGCAATAGCAGTCCTGCGAAGTGCGAGCGGTTGGCGGGCAAAAATACTTGGGGTCATAGCGTGTCTAATAAGATGGGTACCCAGCACTGGGATTGAAGATAGGGTTATAGATAAAGAAATCAAGCGGTAGTAGGCGACATATAAAGGCAGTCTACAGACCGCCTTTACTGGGGTACATTGAACACAACGCTCTCTAGAGTCAAAACCACATAAAATCGATACATTATTCGCCGTGCTGTATCGTTTTTAAAGTAAATCTACTACAGCCACCTCAAGCTCAATACACGAAAACTTATACAAAAATCATATTTAAGCTTTTGTTATTAATAAAATCAAGCGCCATACCACCACCACGGCTGACACACGTCAAGGGATCTTCTGCGACCGTCACTGGCAAGCCTGTCTCCTTTGAGATCAGTTTATCTAAGTCACGTAATAGTGCACCACCGCCCGTCAGTACAATACCACGCTCAGCGATATCTGATGACAGCTCAGGTGGTGTCTGCTCAAGCGCAGCTTTAACCGCACTGACAATACCACTTAGAGGATCACTCAATGCTTTTTGGATCTCTTCAGAGTTGACGGTAAAAGTCTTAGGCACGCCTTCAGCCATACTGCGGCCACGCACTTCTACTTCTAGCTGGTCTTCATGATTCAGTGCCGACCCCACTTCTTGTTTGATGCGCTCAGCCGTGGTTTCACCGATGACACAGCCGTGAGTACGGCGTACATGAGTGATAATGGCGTCATCAAACATATCACCGCCGATACGAATCGACTCAGCGTAGACACAGCCTGACAATGCAATAACTGCAATCTCAGTGGTCCCACCACCAATATCCACCACCATTGAACCACTGGCTTCATGGACAGGCATACCCGCACCGATAGCCGCAGCCATCGGCTCTTCTAGTAACATGACCTTATTTGCCCCTGCAGAGGAGACTGCCTCACGAATGGCTTTGCGCTCAACTAGAGTAGACTTACAAGGCACGCACACAACGACATTTGGCTGCGCCATAAAGCGTCTGGCCTTTACTTTAGTAATAAAATGCTTGAGCATTTTTTGTGTCACTTCAAAATCTGCAATCACACCATCTTTTAATGGTCGAATAGCAGTAATGTTGGCAGGCGTCCGACCAAGCATTTGCTTGGCATCAATACCGACCGCCGCAACTGTAGGGTTCTGTGTGCGATTGCTACGGAGCGCCACGACTGTAGGCTCGTCGAGCACCACGCCCCTATTAGGAATAAAGATTAGGGTATTGGCTGTGCCAAGGTCGATAGCGATGTTATTTGATAAAAATCCAAACGGGTTCATTAATATATCCAGCGTCTTACAAGTGAGGCGAATGAGGATGACTGAGAGTGGTACTCGTCGGCGTTGATTGGGTCCACCTGTCGCGCTCACGTTAACAAAAGCGTAACCGTGCGACAAGTTAGAACGAAGCAATAATAACTATATATACAAATTGAGCTAAATTATACCGATTTAGCTCAAAAAAAACACAGATATTTACGTTGACCAGTCAGAATCTTGTATTTAAATGCTAGAATTTGTTACAGATATCGTCGCAAGGTTATGAAAGCATCTAGAACAAGAAAACCCTGACTCTGTAAACTTAGCACAGATGCCTTATAATAAGGCAAACAAATGCTTTATAATTAGTTATCAAGCGCTTTCGTCATTCAGCTCAAGAGCTAATCGCTAAAAAAACGACAATGATATAGCCATATTAGAGGGTATTAATTATTTTACTTGGGACCCTACGCAGTAGATCTCTTGCAAACGTACCACTTCATTGACCTTTAATGGCAGACTGATACAGGTTAGTGATGCCTGATGCAAGCAGTCTATTATGATTTAAGTTTATAAGCGATGTATGAGTAACTGTACTCGCTTACATCATCAAACCTGTCCTTTATTGGAGAAATTATGTCACAGCAACCCACAACGTCCGACAGCAATGTCAGCCGTGAAGAAATTCTAGATGTTGCCAATCTTGCCCGCTTAGGTGTCGATGAGGAGACCGCCAGCAGCTATGCTAATGATATCAGCAAGGTATTAACCTTAATGGATACTTTAGCTGCCGTAGATACTGCCGATCTCACGCCTTTGGCAAATATCCATGAGGCTTGCCAAGAGTTGCGCGCTGATGTGGCGAAGCACGATATCAATCGTCAGCGCAACCAAGCCATGGCGCCTGCTGTCGAGCAGGGCTTGTACTTAGTACCACAGGTAATTGAATAACCTCATTAAAGAGACATTAAAGCCTAAGGTATAGACTCACATACTTTATTTACGTAATTAACACTTTGACGGACGACACCTTATGTCTGAGATTCATCATTTAAGTATTCAGCAACTGATTACTGGCTTACAAAACAAGCAGTTTAGTAGTCTTGAGCTGACTGAGCATTTTATTAAACGTATTGATGCTCTCGATAGCAAGATTAATAGCTTTATTACTCATACTTCTGAAACGGCACTGGCTCAAGCACAAGCAGCAGACGAGATGCGTGCTCAAGGTGATAAAAGGCCCCTACTTGGTGTGCCAATGGCGCACAAAGATATTTTTTGTACTCAAGGGGTTCTCACCACTTGTGGCTCTAAGATGCTACATAATTTTGTCTCACCTTATAATGCCACCATCGTTAATGGCATTGATAAAGCAGGTATGATAAGCCTAGGTAAGCTCAATATGGATGAGTTTGCGATGGGCTCTGACAACAGCAGCTCTTATTATGGGACGGTACAAAACCCATGGAGCCTTGATCGTGTCCCTGGTGGCTCTTCAGGTGGTAGTGCTGCAGCAGTCGCAGCAGGCTTTGTGCCTGTAACGACCGGAAGTGATACAGGCGGCTCCATTCGTCAGCCGGCTTCGTTCTGTGGCTTAACTGGCATCAAACCCACCTATGGCCGTGTGTCACGCTTTGGTATGATCGCCTATGCCTCAAGTCTCGACCAAGCTGGTAGTATGGGACGTAGCGCTAAAGATTGTGCGTATCTGTTACAGCCTATGGTCGGTCATGACCCTCGTGACGCCACCTCTATCAAGCATGATATCCCTGATTACGTACAAGACATCCATGATGCCGAAGCAGCAGCTGGCGACCAACCTCTGGCGGGCTTGCGTATCGGTGTGGCAAAAGAATACTTTAGTAATGGTCTAAACGCTGAAGTCGAACAAGCCGTACGCTCGGCGCTGCAACAGTACGAGGCACTTGGGGCAACGATTGTAGAAGTAAATATTACTGACCCTGAAATCACCCTAGCGACTTACTATATGTTAGCACCGGCTGAAGCATCTTCTAACCTGTCTCGCTTTGATGGCGTACGCTTTGGTTACCGCTGTGAGAACCCAACCGATCTAATCGATCTCTACACACGCTCACGCTCTGAAGGTTTTGGCCCCGAGGTGCAGCGCCGTATATTGATGGGAACCTATGCCTTATCTGCCGGCTACTTTGATGCTTACTATACCAAAGCACAAAAAATTCGCCGTTTGATTATCAAAGATTTTGATGATGCCTTTACCAACTGTGATGTCATCGCCAGCCCCACTGCTCCAACAGCTGCTTATAAGCTGAGTGAAGATTTAGACCCTGCCTCTATGTATCTGGGCGACGTTTATACCATCGGGGTCAATCTTGCAGGTCTACCAGCCATCAGCCAGCCTGTTGGCCTAAATAGTGAGGGTCTGCCCATAGGTTTACAGCTGATAGGACAGCACTGGCAAGAGAGCAAATTGCTCACTACCGCACATCTGTTTCAGCAGCATACTGATCACCACCTACAACACTCTGCTATTGCACAGGAGACGGTATAATGAATGCAGTCACTAATAATAACGCCGTCCGTACGGATCTGCTCGTCGATGGCTATGAAGTCGTCATTGGCATTGAGATTCATTGCCAACTCAATACAGAAAGCAAGATATTTTCAGATGCGCCGACGGACTTCGGTCACGAGCCAAACAGTCAAGCCAGCATTGTTGACTTGGGGTTACCGGGTGTATTACCTGTCCTGAACACTGGCGTGGTGGATCGTGCGTTGAAATTCGGTATTGGTGTCAACGCCGAATTGGGGTTATTTAACACCTTTGACCGTAAAAACTATTTTTATCCCGATTTGCCCAAAGGTTATCAAATCACCCAAATGGCAAACCCTATCGTTGGTAAGGGTTATATTGATGTGATGGTCAATGAAGGTGAAAAAAACGAATATCCCAAACGCATGGGGGTCACTCGTGCGCATCTAGAAGAGGATGCGGGCAAGTCAGTGCATGACGCTGTCGATGGTATGACGGGTGTGGACCTTAACCGTGCTGGCACGCCACTCATTGAAATCGTCTCTGAGCCTGATATGCGCTCAGCTCAAGAAGCACTTGCTTATATCAAAGCCATTCATCAATTGGTCACGTGGCTTGGTATTTCAGATGCAGTGATGGCAGAAGGCTCGTTTCGCTGTGACTGTAACGTCTCGGTACGCAAACCTGGTGATGAGCTTGGTACCCGTACTGAGCTAAAAAACCTGAACTCATTTCGCTTTATTGAGCGTGCAATCAATCGTGAAATCGAACGTCAAATCGACATTATAGAAGATGGTGGTACCATCATACAAGCGACGATGCTCTATGATCCAGAGCGTGACGAAACCCGCGCCATGCGTACCAAAGAAGATGCTAACGACTACCGCTACTTCCCAGATCCTGATCTGCTTCCTGTACGTATCGAACAGCATACCGTCGATGCGATTAAAGCCGCCATGCCTGAACTGCCAGTCGCCCGCCGTGCACGCTTTGAAGAGGCGCTTGGGCTTTCAGAGTATGATGCTCGTATCTTGACAGGTAGCCGTGCGCTTGCCGATTATTTCGAAGATGTCGTGACAGAGATTGGGCAGCAAGAAGCGAAGATGGCGGCCAACTGGGTAATGGGTGATCTGCTCGGCGCCCTCAATAAAGACGATGCCGATATCACCGACTCCCCTATCAGTGCCAAACAATTGGCCGGTATGCTCAAACGTATCAAAGATGATACTTTATCAGGCAAGCTTGCCAAAAAAGTCTTTAGCGCTTTGTATGCACGTGAAGGTGGCAATGATGATGACGCTGCTGATAAAATCATTGAAGAAAAAGGCCTTAAGCAAGAAACGGATACAGGTGCGATTAAAGCGATGGTCGAGGACGTCATCGCTAACAATCAGACTATGGTCGAAGAGTATAAAGGCGGTAAACAAAAAGCCTTCAATGGTTTGGTCGGGCAAGTAATGAAAGCCAGCCGTGGTAGCGCCAATCCTCAGCAGGTCAATAAGATACTAAAAGAGCTATTGGACTAACCTACATAGTAACTGCTGACTTTTCTGGACAAAATTTGCTTATTTATTCTTGCCGATAATTATCCCTTGCAATATATAAGAATTTGGGTAGAATAGTCAGTCACTCGGGGCGTAGCGCAGTCTGGTAGCGCACTACACTGGGGGTGTAGGGGTCGCAGGTTCGAATCCTGCCGTTCCGACCAAACAGCATATTAGGGCAGACCGTCATAGACCGTCTGCCCTTTATTTTGGGCGTTTTTTGGGTTTCAATATTATTAAGAATCCCATCAACTCTTATACAAGAAAAAACAGCAATAAAGCGTTTTATTTAGGATTAGTAATTACAAATTCTACAAACATACCTCCATAACTACCGCTCATCTAAAGTTTCTAGATTCAAAAATAGCTTGTTTGCTAAAATAATGTTCAGAAATTTATTTATGTATCTTTAGTAAAGTTGTTATAAATAATTGGAGGTTAAAATGGATGGCGAGTTAAAAGGTAGTGATTTGGCTATTCTAATGCTAAAACGTGGAAACAAAAAAATATGGTGCGCCGTTAGTGACGACAGTGATGAGGAGGCCATGACCGATCATGATGGCAATGACTTCACTGCTTACATCGTAGCATTTGAGGATGGGTATTTTTATTGTACTGCTGGTATGCAGTGGCTGTACGCAGTCCCCATCAGAATACATGAGATCGTTCATCAAGAAGCCATGTGCTAATAGACTCTGGCTAGAAACTAAAACTGACAAACACCTGGGGTTACTTACCTCTGTCAACATCTGTGTCGTCGATTCAAGCCATCTAATGCCCAGCTATTAGCCACATAGCTGTCAATCATTTTGGTATATTGGCTATATCGTGGCTTTGGTCAGCTGGCTCAATGCTTCATTGATTTTGAAGATTTTTGCTTTAATATTGGTAAATCCAAAAGATTCTAGTCTTTGAGTGTGTTTTGCTAAATACCTATTGGCATCATCTAAATTATCAAATACGTAAATACCGCCAGCCTCTTGCGTCGCTTCATTTTCTGTCCATATTTTTGAGATAAGACCTTTTTCGGTTGCAATGTCTTCAGCAAGCCCTTTCATTTCAATAAAGAACTTATCGCCAAATGGACCGTTATAAGGAAAGTCAACTTGTAACAGGTATTTCATGTTTTACTCCAATAATTTTTTATTATTATATTAAATAATATATTGTATATAAACTTTGTCAACCAGTAGCACGTTATTTTATAAAACACTTATCTATAAGCGGGCTAAAAATGCTCAGCTGATGTTGTATATCAAGACTGCATATAGACTTTTATGAATCAAGCAGTTAGGGTGTTTATCTATATGGTTATAACGGTTGCAACTATGACAGAACCAGTGGCTCATCCTACCTCTACTATTACCCAACCCGCTGTTACTAGCTGTGCGCCTTGGAAGCGTTATCAGCGCCCCTATGTGCGCGATCTGGCCTACGTGTTAGCATGCCCGAATGTCTTAACCAAATGGCTAAATCTTGTACCCCACCAAGTCACGCAAACCGTAATGGTACACCCTCGCAGTTTTTGGTATAGCCAGTACGAGGCTTATAGCGCTCGTTTGGAGGAGCTGGATACCACATCAGCTTATCAAAAGCTCACTCGCTATTTACTTGCTCGTCCCAGCCCCAGTCGCTTAGGCTTTCATTTTGAGGGATTGTTGTCTTTTTGGTTAGAAGATGGTTTTGCCCATGACCTGCATCCTTATGAAATCTTAGCAAGCAATGTTCAGCTGTATCAAGGTAAGCAAACCACAGGTGAGCTAGATTTGATTTTGTACAATCACCAACACCAACTGACTGAGCATTGGGAGTTGGCGATTAAGTTTTTTATGGGCTCGTATCCTTTTGATCCCGTGAATTGGGTAGGAATAAATGCCAATGATAATTTGGCACGCAAAATGACACATATGCAGACCAAGCAGTTTCGTGTACTTTGGGTAGATACGCCAAATCATGGTCAAGTCAAAATAGACAAGCGTTATGCCATTATAAAAGGCCGGTTCTTTTTGCCGCTGCATTATCAGGATTTTATCTATCCTGACTGGCTTGCACCACATTTTCCGCTACATGAGTGGTGCGATAAGCAAGATATTGCCGGACTGGCAAGCTTGGATAAGAGCGATCTACGGCGAGCGCATTATATTGAATGGTTTACTAAACGTGACTTTTATGATGGCAAACAAAAATATGAGGCCGGTGTGGATTGGGAGACGTCCGTACCAGCCACAGGACTGTACTTTGAGAACGATAGACCCATCGTTATTTATTTTAAACAGAGAAAATAAGCGTAATATGAAGCCTGCTTAGCATTGAAACCCTAGCGCTTCTAACAAATAAAATCGATATATTTTTGCTATCAGCTTGATAGCGGTTCAATTATATAAGCTTTAAGCCTATCATTTAAATGCGCTAATACGTCTCTATCACTTGCAGCAGCTCATACCTAAGCAGGTCTGCACTTGGCATACGCTCGGCATGAAACCGTACAATGGGGATGCCAGCACTGGCAAGGGCTTTGTCTTTTTTATCATCAGCCTTTTGGCGTGTTTTACTGCTGTGTGTCCAGTCGTCAAGCTCGATAGCCATCAAAGTCGTCTGTGCATCATTATCCACGATGACATAATCGACACTTTGCCGACAAATACGATTGAACCAAAAACTTCGCTCCGATGCTTCTTCACTATTGCTATGAATAATGCGTGAAAGCTGTACTTGCACAAAGATATGATATTCAGGCAGTGCTTGGTTTAGTTTATGAAAAAATATCACCTCAGTGTCTGTCATAATGGGCATCGGCGCAAACGGCCATATGGCCAACTCATCACCGCGCACTGGCGTGGGTTCAGGCTCAACCTTGTTATCAAACCTTGCCAATAACTTTGGTAGTGCAATCACGCCTAAAAAGCCGACTGCCAACACTAAAAAAACAACGCCAAACGACATAGCCTAACCTTATATGATATTTGGATTGAGAGGTTGTTGGGTACCAATACTCTCAATCACAGCCGTGACTACCATTGATGGTAAGCACGTGATAAAAAAGAAAAATAAAGGGGTAATAAAAGGACCTCATACTATCCAAGCGCATGATTTTCTACAACTCAAAACCACAAAACACGACATCAAGTGCCGTGTTTTGTGGTTCTTACGTTTTATGATATTTGAGTCGTCGCCTCTATTAACGCCAGTATAGCACCCAAGCACCAGTGGTATCGACTTTAGGGTCAGTATTTATCTTATCCTTGAGAGCTAATGCAGCAACTTTGCCACGCTCAGGGCCGACGATGACACGTACGCCTCGACTGGTAGCACTGGTTTTAACTTGATAACCTGCGGCTTTGAATTTTTTCGCTACCTCATCAGCAGAGGCTTGATTGCCTGCTAAAGCCACTTGCACCCCAAAGTCGCCCTTAGCATCGGTTTGTTTGACTTCTTGGCGAGCCTCACGTAGCTTTCTTTGGGCCTCACGTTTGGCTTCAGCTGTTTTTTTGGCCAGCTCTGCTTCTTTTTTGCGCTTTTCTTCAGCCGCAGCAGCTTCACGCTCTAAGCGCTGCACTTGCTTACGTGAAGGAATAGTGAGCGTTTGACCCAACTGTAACGAGGCAGATGGTGACAAATCATTGGCTTGTGCTAACGCTTCAACTGGAACGTTGTACTGACGTGCCAATCTTAATAGACCATCACCACGCTTGACGTCGTAGTCGATCGGTGCTGTCGGTGGAGCACTTTTAGCAGCTTCAGCCGCTGCTTTTTCTTGCGCTTGCTTTTTCTTCTCAGCAGCTGCTTGTGCTTCAGCTTGTTTCTTAGCTTCTGCCTCGGCCTGTTTTTTGGCTTCTTGTTCTTTAGCGGCTGCTATTCTCTGAGCTTCTGCTACCTTTTTGGCTTCTGCTACCTTTTTGGCTTCTGCTACCTTTTTGGCTTCTGCTTGTTTCTTTGCGGCAGACTGTGCAGCCGCTTCTCTTGCCTCTTTTTCAGCTTGCGCTGTACTACTACTGCTATCTGCAACTTGATCGACAGTTGCTTCAGTATCTGTATTATCCGTGCGTGATTGTACTGTTGGCGTTGCAATATCATTCTGTGCGGCTTCTGGGCTATCTTCGTCGCCACCTGTAGCGGTCATATTGGCCCGATATTGCTGATTTTCTGCCCGAGCTTTGGCCAAAGCTTGGGCTTCAGCTGCTTCTTGTTCTGCCAAAAACGCCTGTGCTCGCTTTTCTTGCTCTGCAACACGGGCAGCACGCTCTTTTTGCTTTTGAGCCAAAATACGTTTTTCGGTATCAATATCCGTGGTCAGTGGGGTTGTCACTGTTTGCTCATTGTTTGACTCGTTAACGATAGCTGGTGCTTGAGCTGGCGCATCGTTTGAACCAATTTGCTGCACCATAGCGTATAGCATCACGCTACCACCTATAATCATCCCGATGCCCAATAAGGCTTGTCTCGAAAAGTTCATCCGTTTACGTCTCTTAGTTGGTAAAAAGGTTGATTGCTAGGCTTGACGGTCGTCTGCCCACCATAAATCAGATAGCAAAATTCATCTTGAATATATGAAAGTGCTTTGATTATAAAACATATTTTTTGTGCTGTCTGCTACTGCATACTTTTTTCAATTGATGTGAAAATGTTATTTAGTAGCCATCAATCTGAGCAAGCCCTACAACACTCTTAATGCTGCGAGCGCCTCACCTATTGTATGAAAGGAACCACACACGACAATTAGGTCTTGGCTTGAGCTGTGTTCGGTAACCGCATGAGTTGCTTGCGCTATATCTTGATAAACGTGTATAGAAGCCTCTGTAACCTGTTTGGCCAAGGTACTTTGTAACTGCTCGATACTTGCTGCCCGTGGATGATCAATCTCTGCAATATACCAATCTGTAATCGGCAAGCCAGCAGTAACCAAACGCTGAACCACTGTTGCCATGTCTTTGTCACCCAGCATCGAGAACAGCATCTTAATCGTTGTAGAAGATGATTTGGTAGCTGTCTGAGACAGCTGAGCATCAACATGAGTCTGCCATAAAGGCAATAATTGAGCCAATAAGAAGTCTACCCCTTGCTCATTATGAGCGACATCAAACAACCAATGACGCTCGGCTACCTCTCGATAATCAAATCGACCTGCTAGCTTGACAGCTCGCAACGCCTGCTCTATAGCACTGGTAGTGATGTTCAGTGGACTGGCCAACACTGCCGATAGTGCATTCGTGGTATTCATGAGTGACAGCACTGGCCGTGGTAGGTTTAAGGTAACGGCTGCATTACTATACTGCCAATTTTGTGAGTCTTGGATACGATAACTAAAGTCTTGTCCGACTTGATAGCACTTCACTCGGTGGTGCTCAATAGCTTGTTGTACGCTATTTGGCATGTCAGCTGCGCCATAGATTAAGGTGATATCATCACGCAATATGCCAGCTTTTTCACTCCCAATCTGCTCGATAGTGTCACCTAGCCAATCCACATGATCGATACCAATATTGGTAATGACTGCCATATCAGGATCTATAATATTGACCACATCCAGACGGCCGCCCAGACCCACTTCTAGTACCCAGACATCACAGTCTGCTTCAGCAAATATCAATAACGCAGCCAACGTGGTCATCTCAAAAAATGACAAGGTCAACTCACACTCTATCCGTGCTTCTTCTACCTTATTAAATGCAGCAATCAAGATCTGATCACTCACCATTTCGCCATTGATACGTACCCGCTCATTAAACACACTAAGATGTGGCGATTGATAAAGTGCTGTTTTGTACCCAGCAGCTTGACACATCTCACTGATAACAGCAGTCGTTGAGCCTTTACCATTTGTCCCTGCTACGCTAAACACATAGGCGTCGTCTTTAGCTGACTGTACCACCCCCAACGCCTTGGCAACTGGCAACACTCTAGAAAGTCCCATGTCTATGGCAGACACATGTATTTGCTGCATATAATCCAGCCATTCAGTCAAGCTTGATTGAGAGCTAGGGGTACTTAGGGTCATATTTGAAGCATCAGACATGGACAAAACCTGTAATAAATAAATAAAAAATGAAGACAGTATATATCTACCCAGCTAAAAAGCAAAAATAGCATTTACCGTAAAATACGATAAATGCTATTGGGTGTCTTACTTAATTTTGATTAATAATGTATGCGTAAACTAAGCATCAACATTTGCTTGATGGCATAGCTTAGCGAGTAGACGATAGGTGGTATCGACCAGCTGATGACGGTGTACGACCTCATCAACCACCCCATGCTCTAATAAAAACTCAGCCCGTTGAAATGGCTCTTGTAGCGTTTCACGTACTGTCTGCTCGATCACACGTTTACCCGCAAAACCAATCATTGCTTTAGGCTCAGCCAGATGGATATCACCAAGCATAGCCAGTGATGCAGTCACGCCACCATACACAGGATTGGTCAAGATCACAATATACGGTACGCCAGCTATTCTTAGACGTTCAACTGCTGCTGCAGTGCGTGCCATCTGCATCAATGACAACAAACCTTCTTGCATACGCGCCCCGCCAGAGGCCGCAAAGCAGACTAAGGGCGTCTTGTCTTCAAGCGCTTTTTCGGCGGCTTGTACAAAACGGTCACCGACCACTGAGCCCATAGAGCCGCCCATAAAGCGAAAGTCAAAGGCGCAAGCGACCACATCGAGGTTACGCAGCTTGCCATACATAACAACTAAGGCTTCACTTTCACCCGTCTTGTCCTTGGCTTCTGTCATGCGCTGTGGATATGGTTTACTATCCACAAACTTGAGCGGGTCCTTTGCGCTAAACTCTTGGCCCAGCTCTCCATCTACTTGATCCAAAAACCATTGCAAACGCTCACGAGCAGACATGGGCATGTGATGCTCACAAAGCGGACAGACATAACAGTTAAAAATAAGTGCTGTATTGGTAATCATTGAATGACAGCTGGTGCACTCAGTTGATGGCTCGGTCTCTACTGCCGTCAGCGGCGCTGTCAGTTGCTGCTTGATGCCTGGTACTGGACGCTCAAACCATGAGTGACGGGCCTTATCAGCTAAGCTCTCTTTTAGAACACATGAGATACCAGTGGTTTGTTCATCAGTTTGGTTTTCAGATTTATTTATCGTATCAGTCATATTAGTCGCCATTTTCGAAGGCTTATCGGCAAGTTTGCTCACACACTTGTCCCTAAGCGTTTCATTGTTATTTACACTATGAGTTCACACACAATCATAACATGAGCTCTTATAAAGCTCGCACAGCCGGCAGCCATTGAAACTATAAATAAGAATCCAATTCCAATGTAATAGACCGGCTCTCTCATATCATTGTAACAATTTATACGCCTATTAGTTTACACACGTAAACTAAATTTAGCAAAGTCATTTGAGTTTGTTACTGTTAACAGTATTGACCATAACCCTGATGTCATACGCCCCTGATACCATATACTAACGTTTAAACGCTTAAACTGTCTAAAGCAGCTCGCAGCTCGTCCATTTTAACCATTATTTTTTGCTGAGCGTTTGCCACAGCGCTGGCGTCATCAGCGTTTATGTCAGCGAAGTTTTGTACCAGTGCACTACCGACGATAATCCCATCTGCGTGCTGGCCAATTGCTTTTGCTGACGCTGCATCACGGATCCCAAAACCCACACATACGGGCAAATCTGTCTCAGCTTTGATCGCTTGTACCTGAGTGGCAACGTCATCCGTATCCAGTGTCGCTGAACCTGTCACGCCTTTTAGCGATACATAGTAGATATAACCACCACAATGGGTCAATACTTGCTCACGGCGCTCAGGCAAAGTTGTGGGAGACAATAAAAATATCTCATTCATCGAGTGTTCAGTTAGATGCTGGGTAAAACTCCCCGCCTCAGCAGGTGGCAAATCCACCATCAAAATACCATCGACGCCTGCCTGTTCGCACAAGGTGACAAAGTTATCATAACCGATGATCTCTACTGGGTTGAGGTAACCCATAAGGATAATCGGTGTTTGGCTGTCTGTTTTGCGAAACTGGGCGACCATATTTAGGGCGTCACGAGTACTGGTCCCTGCAGCCAAAGCACGCTCGCCTGCTAGGGCAACCGTTGGACCATCGGCCATGGGATCAGAAAATGGCAAGCCCACTTCGATCATATCTGCGCCATGCTTGACTAAGTCGTGCATCAAGCCCACAAAGCTATGAGGATTAGGATCGCCTGCCATTACATAAGGTATGAGGGCTTTTTTGTTTTGAGCTTTTAACGTTTCAAAAGTGCTTTCAATTCGGGTCATAGTGGTTCTCTAAAATCCATTAGTATAAATGATTTATTTGCCCCCTAATTCAAGCGTTTTTATTATCAAGCTAAAGGGCCTAAATCGTTTTTTATGAGGTGATATCTAACAAATCGCAGTTAACAGGCAAGCAGTTATTACAACTCAATCCCTTCTGCCTTCATTACCGAATGCAGATCCTTATCACCACGGCCCGACATATTGACCACGATGCTTTGTTCAGGGGTCATGGTCTTCGCCAGTTTCAAAGCATAAGCCACTGCATGAGCAGATTCGAGCGCAGGGATAATACCTTCTTTACGAGTCACTTCATGAAAGGCTGCCAATGACTCTTTGTCTGTACAGCCAACATAGTCAACCCGATTCATGTCTTTTAAAAAGCTGTGTTCAGGACCGACACCAGGATAATCAAGTCCTGCTGAGATAGAATGCGTCTCCTGAACCTGTCCTTCATCGTCTGCCATCAGGTAGGTACGGTTACCATGCAACACACCGATACGACCAGCAGCAAGTGGTGCTGAATGACGACCCGTCTCAACCCCATCACCTGTCGCTTCGACGCCATACATCTTGACCTTAGTATCATTTAAAAAGTCAAAAAACAAGCCGATAGCGTTTGAGCCTCCACCAACACAAGCAACCAACGCATCAGGCAGCTTGCCTGTTTTTTCTAAATGTTGGATACGTGCTTCTTTGCCAATGATCGCCTGAAAGTCACGCACTAACAGCGGATAAGGATGCGGCCCTGCTACCGTACCGATGATATAATACGTGGTGTCAACATTGGTTACCCAGTCACGCATGGCTTCATTCATCGCATCTTTTAGTGTGCGTGAGCCGGAGCTGACAGGGACCACTGTTGCACCGAGCAAGCGCATACGATAAACGTTCATCTTTTGACGCTCGACATCATCAGCGCCCATATAGACGATACACTCTAATCCTAAACGTGCAGCAATGGTTGCTGTCGCTACGCCATGTTGGCCGGCACCCGTCTCAGCGATAATGCGTTTTTTACCACACATCTTAGCGAGCAATGCCTGACCGATGGTGTTATTTACTTTATGTGCGCCAGTATGATTCAGGTCCTCACGCTTAAAGTAAATCTGCGCACCGCCGATTTCATCACTTAGGCGTTTGGCATGATATAGCGGCGTCGGACGGCCGACATAATTGACCAAGTCATTGTGATACTCTTCCCAAAAGGCGGGATCGGCTTTTACTTTAGTATACAGCGTCTCTAGCTCTTCTAAGGCAGCCATCAAGGTTTCAGAGACAAACCGGCCACCATGGACACCAAAGTGTCCGCGAGCATCGGGATATTGGTTAAAATCTTGCACGTCTGTTGGATTGGTAAAGGTGTTGATGGCTTTTGCAGTATTGGCTTGGTTTACATTACTCATCAAGATGTCCTGTAGATAATAAGTTCGTTAAAAAGTGCCCCATAAAGGCATCAAAAATAATTGAATATGATAATTATAGAATATAAGCGTGAATAAAAAACAAACAGCAAACCCAAACGACTGCAAGCAGCGTCCAAATCATGTATTTAAAGCGCAAGTACCAAAATCCTGCGGCAAAGCATAAATAAGCGCAAGTAAAAAAGAAATAGCCACGAGCGACAGCATCACCGCCTGCATAATGAGAAATAGGCAAACCTCTTGTACCGCCTAACGCTATATCTTGTTCAATCACTCCAGCATAAGCAAGAAAACTAAAAACAATAATACCTAAACTGCAACATAGCCATGTAAACCGATGAAAGCCTTTTTCGGCATTACGCCCGCAGTCAACCTCTTCACCAATCATGGCATTCCCTGTTATTTACCTACAGCCTTCATAAAAGCACGCATTTTGGCAGCGTCTTTTTTGCCTTTATCATATTCAATGCCGCCGCTGACATCGACGCCGTAAATAGGCATATCAAGAAGGTCAGCGACGTTGTCAGCATTTAACCCGCCCGCTAAGATTATCGGTAGCGAGCTGTCTTTTGGTATCAGACTCCAATCAAACCTTGCCCCTGTGCCGCCATATTTATGGGGGTGATAAGCATCGAGCAAGATACTACTCGCCCCTGCTGCTGCAAATCGATCGATACGGTTATTTACACTCTCTAAGGTGTCAGTCTCTGCATTGATACGCAGCGCTTTCATCCAGCGCTTATTGACAGCATATGCCAGCTGCTGGCATTGTTCTGGCGTCTCATCACCATGAAACTGAATGATATCAAAAGGCACTTGATGTGCCAGCTCGACCAGCTCATTATCGGCCATATTCACCACCAGTGCCACCACACTGACAAAAGCAGGTATGCGTTTGACCAACGCTTTCGCCTGCGAGACAGTAACCGCTCTCGGACTGGGCGGATAAAACACCAAGCCAACGGCATCAGCGCCAAGCTGCACGGCGGTATTGACGTCATCAAGCTGGGTAAACCCGCAAAACTTAACGTGCATTATATGACCTTCAGTAAACCTAGTATTGAATATGATGTCATGTGACAAGCTCGCAACACACTCCAATCATTAGATATGGTGCTGATTTGTTAATCCTTTGGCAAATCCATTGCATCCAAAAACTTATCCTAGCATACTTTTATTCATCGTTTGCTTTATGATTGCGATTGATTCATACAAGGATAAATGAATGCCTAAAGATAACCAGAATTTGAATAACAGCCACGCTCATTCGCCACATTATTTGATGTGGTTTCGTCGTGACTTGCGCATACATGACAATACAGCACTAGCGGCCATTTGTGAACAAGCCAATGCGCAGGGCGCTCAAGTTAGTGCCGTTTTTTTTCTTACGCCTGAACAGTGGCAAGCGCATGATACTTCACTGGTTCAAGTCGATCACATTGCCCGTACGCTGCCATTGTTAGCAAAGGCACTACAAAACCAGCTTAATATCACATTGAACGTTCACTTGTGTCCCAGCTTTACTGATTGCGTGAGTACGCTTAGCACATTGTGTAAGGACAATGATATCAGCTGCATCATGGCCAATCATGAGTATGAAGGTAACGAGATTGAGCGCGATGAGCAGCTCACTAAGCAGTTGGCACAAACCGATATCGACTTTATCCGCTGGCATGATCAATGTATTTTGCCACCCCAGACTATCACTACTAATGACGATAGTATGTATAAAGTCTTTACTCCTTTTTATAAAAAATGGCGACACACTTTAGAGGTCAGCAATATGCAAATGCATGAAGCAGCAGCCGTAAATAATAAGGCCAAGCTAAAAACCTCAAAGTCTAGCGCCAGCACTATCAAAGGCATAGAAAAGTTAAGTAAAGAGACCATCAGCAATTACCAAAAGACCTTACAAGACACTGGTTTGTTGGCACATATTGATATGGATGCACAGCTTGAACACGCTCGGACAGCGTATCCTGCAGGTGAAGATGCTGCTCGTCAGCGCCTCAGCACATTTATCGCTGATGATATTGATAACTACGATGTAAGCCGTGATGTGCCTAGTCTACATGCAACCAGTCAGATTTCAGCCTACCTGACCATTGGCGCAATCAGCCCCAGACTGTGCTACTTACAGGCGAGCAAAGCGCAAGAAAAGTTACATGGTAATGATGGTGACAATGACGATATCAATCGCTGGATAAGCGAGCTGGCGTGGCGAGATTTTTATCGTCATGTGCTGGTAGACAGACCTGACTTAATTCGTCATAAGGCTTATAAAGAAGAGACAGACACCAAAATTAATTGGTCCTATAATCAGGATGACTTTGAGACCTGGTGTAGCGGCAGGACAGGCGTACCATTGATCGATGCGGCGATGCGCTGCCTCAATGCGACAGGATTTATGCACAATCGCCTGCGCATGGTGACGGCGATGTTTTTGACCAAAGACTTACTGATTGATTGGCGCTTAGGCGAGCGCTACTTTATGCAGCAACTGATAGATGGGGACTTTGCTTCCAATAACGGTGGCTGGCAATGGAGCGCATCGACAGGTACGGACTCGGCCCCCTACTTCCGTATTATGAACCCCTTTAGTCAAGGCAAAACGCATGACCCAGAGGCCATATTCATCAAGACTTGGTTGCCTGAGCTTAAGGGCGTTCCTGCCAACCTCTTGCACAGCGAGGACAAAATACGCCAAGCACTGGCAAAGGGTGGTAAGTTTGCTGATGTTGACTATCCATTACCAATGGTCGAGCATAAAGCAGCACGGCAACTGGCCATTACTGAATTTAAAAAAGGATAGTTAAACCTCTTTATCTAGGTGCTGTGTATCATCAGTATAATCTATCAGCTATCAGCTATCAGCACCTAGAACACTTATCAGCCAGTCTCCTCATACCGTCATTTTATAACTTTTCGTTATTTTGTTTGTCCAGCTCAACCAGGCGATTAATTGCTTTGTTCATACCATGCATGATCTGCCCTAGTAACACTTGTTGCTTGGTTACGACGATGACAATCATCGGCTGGTTTTTATTAGGAACAGCACTGATCATCACTTTGCCGTCTTGTGCGTCCAAAATAACAGAGCGACATCCTGTCAACTGTGCTTCATTGGTCAATGCCTGTACTAGCGCTATAATAGAGCTACCAACCGCAGACAATTTACCCCCATCATATTCTTTTTGAAAAATAGAACACACCTCAAAGCCATCCGTTGAGGCAAGCAGCACACCATCGATACCACTGGTAGTGTGTACCAAGTCGTGGAGGACTTCTTTTGCTGTTGCGACAAAAAGCTCTGAGGGCTTAAGGCTGTTTGACGCCATCTGAAACATTTGTTCATTCATTACATATTGTCCATTATTACCAAATTTTACTTTTTAAATAAGTGTTTAACGCCACCATAACGTCACTTTTAATTAACCTTGCTCAAGCGAGGTGATGATGGTTTCAACCAATAACAGCACATCATCTTTTTTGCGCATATCAACAGGGAATACAGGTAAGATGCGCTCATTGTCCTGTAACCATTGACGATAGATATCAAATTCACGCTCAGGCTTTTTATCGATTTGACTGACCCCAACGATAACTCGACCTTGATATATCTTGTCAAACTTCTCTAGATAATTGGCCATATCCTGAACGGGATCAGCGGCCGAATGATCGATTAGAATAATCACGCCAAGTGCACCCTGCGCTAAAATTGGCCAGATAAAATCAAAGCGCTCCTGCCCTGGAGTACCATACAGCCCGATGCCTGTCGCATCATCAAAGGTCAGCTCGCCATAATCCATACCAACAGTGGTCAAAGCTTTCGTATGGGCATCCAAATCTGTGTTTTTCACTTCTGTCGATACCACTGGAATATCAGAAAGACTGGCTATGGCTTGTGTTTTTCCTGCACCCATAGGACCACTAAAAACAATTTTTAAACGTTGCATAATAATTGACTACCTAGCGCTCATCAGCGCATTTAGAATTAAACAGTATAAAGTCTAGAGTATATTCGTCAGACATTCGCTATTTGAGCATGGTTTTGCAGCTGTAGAGCCTCACCTTCATAACCCCAGCTTTTGGCGTAATCGTGCTAAAAACCCACGCTTTTCTTGCTGAGCAGCAGAAGGTTTAGCGGTTTCTTTATTTGCCATATCATCGGGGACGTTGATCACACTCGATGTAGTGAGCGTGGAGACTTCGCCTCGAGCCCGTCTTTCTAGCAATGCTTCAAGTGCTGTCTGTTTAGTGCTGTTTTCTGTCGGTTCGGTTGCTGCCGGCTCGACTACAACAGAAGAGGTGGCGGCGTTTTCTACTTCATGAGGCTTATCATGTACAGAACGGCTCACCGATGTATCCAGATGTTCATAGTGTTCAGACTTTAGAGCCCCTGCAAACAATAAACCAGCGATTATCTTTTTGACATTTTTTACTGAAATACTGGCCAGCCTTGATAGCTCGTTGACATCACAAGGGGCTTTTTCTAGTGCATTCATCACTTGCAACAACTCACGTCGACTTTTATTTATCGCTTTAGTGTTACCATGCGTACTGTGCTTAACGGCGCTGACAGGTTTAATCCAATAACTTAACTGATAAAGAATGTCATCATTAATTAATGGAAGTAAGGGATCAACTTCTCCCCAAGCGCAGCGCCAAAGCCATTGCACCAAATCCTGAGCGTCTGCCGCTGGTGGCTGTATACCCTGATAGTTACTTAATTGCCAATGACAACTACTCGGTGAGACTAAGACATTCTCAGACTGTCTGAGCCAGACACGAGCACGACTAGGCTCTGCAATGGCAATTGTCTGATTGTCAACGACGATCTGATACAGACCGGCTGGTTTTTTATGTAACGCCTGAATAAAGTTGATAACACTTTGATCACTCCCTGCAGAGGAGCTGGAGCTGCCAACCTGAGTCGTATCAGACTTCAGTACATGGTTATCTGTCGCTCGACTGCTAGAATCTTGTCCATAGGTGGCAGCGTGAGCGTCAGGCGTTGCTATCTGATGGTCAGAGTCCGTCTCAACCAATGCTTCATTACTTGTAGGTTCGAGCGTATCGCCTTCTGTATCTCCAGAAAGTACAGGTACTGTACTCATTAGCCACGCATCAAGCTGATGGAGAGACTTCAAAGGTAAAATTAGCCGATCATCGACCAACTCCCCTTCTCCAGTAGAGGTTCGGCTCGTATAGAGGACAGGCTTATCACGCTGGCCTTGCAGTATCTTGATATTAGCTGCATACCGGAAATCATTACTGATCAAAAACAAGTCAACCTGCGGATGCTTGGCGGATACCCACTCAAGCTCAACATGTAGCCGTAACAATACTCGCAAATAGCCTTTGATCATAATCTGATCGGCAGGTCTAACCCCCACTATTGCTATACGTAACACTTTCTTTTGATTTTCCTGAGCATCTTGTTCGAGACTACTCATATACACTCTCCAAACGCACTATTTGCCAGCAACCCTATGCAGACCAGCCTATTAAAGTGTGACTATTCGGTTTTTATTATTGATATTAATATAAAAACAATGTTTGCAGCTGCAAAATCCATACCAATATCTTCTAAAATATAAAGGTTCTATAAAAAAACACCTTTAATCCGTAGATTAAAGGTGTTAAGTAAACAATGCTAAATATAGCAGCTGTATACACGCTGTTTCGTTAGGGCAGTCGACAAGACCCTGCGCCTTGGGTAGTGACCGTTACCACTGCACCTGTCATCTCAAATAGCTGCTGCAATTGTGTCTGTGCATTTTTTAGCGCAATATTCATGACATCACCACGGCAAGCACGTTCTAAAATCTCCTCCTTAGCCATTGTCTGGGCTTGCTCTAGTATTTTGGGATCAACCTGCATCAAACCAAAAGCGCCTGTCTGCCAATCATAAACCTCAATGTCTCTAAGATATACAGAAAAGATCTCTGATGGCGGCAAGGTGATATTGATCTGCGGCATCAGAGAAACGGGAGTATCCGTTTCATTCACTTGTTTCTCTTGAGCAGCAGTCAGCGACTTAGGAGCTGGTACGACCTGTACCATCTCAGGCGTCAACTCGCTTAGATCTATTCCTGCATTGACACGGCCACGAGCGATAAACAGCCCTTTTTGTTCATCTTGCCACAGTTTCATCCAACTGCCCTGACGCTGACTAGTAATGACAGTATCCACACTAAATGCCACCGTTTGCAACCTATTTAGTTGCTGGATTTGCGTGACCACCCCTTCACGGGTTATGGTCTCTACAGGCTCCTCGACAGTTCGTGTTTGAATGGTATAGACGGCAAACGCTAAGGCGGTAAAGCTCAGTATTAACAATAGCCACGTCGCAACTCCAATAGACGGCTTTGGTTTGGGACGTTTACTAAGTATATCTTGAGAGTCAGTGGAGGGCTGATGATTAGGAGTTGTCATATGTGCTACCCTTTTTTGTTATTGAGATTCACAACAGTTATAAAGCCTGTATTAAGCAGGATAATTAGGGACTATTACAGAGTATAAATGATGTCTTTTAAAACCACTTCAAGCTCTGACTACCAAGTGACTACACAAGGATTTAACAAAACACCTATGCTCCAAAACCTGCTAACTAGTGGCAAATTTCTGCTGTATGTTTGCCATTATTTCGTCATTTGTGCATCGTTGTCACTCAAAAAACAAAAAGTCATTGCGTCTTAAGCAAACTTTACCTAACATAGTAAGATTGCATCGAGAAAACATGCCTGTATATAGGCTGTCTTATATCAAGACAACTCGATCAAATCATTAGTTATATTAGGTACAAAGGCAGGCTTGTAGCGACTATTTAAGCGCTCAGCGCCTATTTATTATTTTATCGTTGATAAGGTTCCGCTTTATTTATGAAAGCCAGTCAATTTTTGTTCGCTACGCTAAAAGAGACCCCAAGTGATGCCGATATCGCCTCAAGCCAACTGATGGTGCGTGCCGGTCTTATTCGAAAAATCGCTTCTGGGTTATATGTTTGGTTGCCCATGGGACTACGCATTTTACAAAAAGTCGAACGCATCGTTCGTGAAGAGATGCAAAATATCGGTGCACAAGAAGTATTGATGCCCATGACCCAACCCGCTGAGCTATGGCAGACTACCGGTCGTTTCGAAGACTATGGTCCAGAGTTGTTACGGTTTAAAGATCGCCATGATCGTGATTTCGTTTTAGGTCCAACGCACGAAGAAGTTATCACCAACCTCGCTCAAGGTGAGCTGCGCAGTTATAAGCAGCTGCCTATTACCTTCTTCCAGATTCAGGGCAAGTTTCGTGATGAGATTCGCCCTCGTTTTGGCGTGATGCGTGCCCGTGAATTTACGATGAAGGATGCGTATTCATTCCATGTCGATCAAGCGTCATTAGCTAAGACTTATGATGATATGTACGATGCTTATACTCGTATCTTTACTCGCTTAGGTTTAGACTTCCGTGCGGTACAGGCAGATACAGGATCTATCGGCGGCTTTGCGTCTCATGAGTTTCATGTATTGGCAAGCAGCGGTGAAGACGACATTGCCTTCTCCGACTCTTCTGATTACGCTGCCAATGTGGAGCTTGCCGAGTCAGTCAGCACAGCCGATCGCCAGCCACCTAAGATGGCACGTGAAGACGTACTGACAGAAGGGCTGACCAGCTGCAAAATGGTCGCTGAGTACTTAGACGTCCCCCTAGCGACCACGGTCAAAACCTTGATTGTACATGGTCATAAAGAAGATGGCACCCCTCAGCTCATCGCTGTTGTACTACGTGGGGACCATCAACTTAACCACATCAAAGCAGAAAAAATTGAAGAGGCCAATGTACCTTTGACCTTGGCATCCGATGAAGAGCTAAAAGCAGCAGGCTTACATAAAGGCTATGTGGGTGTTGATCTAGACATACCTGTGTTTGTCGATCGCTCAGCGGCAACGCTATCTGACTTCGTAACTGGCGCTAATGAAGTCAACAAGCACACCATTGGTATGAACTGGGTACGTGATGCGAGCATTACACGTATCGTTGATGTCCGTAACGTAAAAGAGGGCGACCCATCCCCAGACGGTAAAGGCACATTAAAAATCAAACGTGGTATCGAAGTGGGTCATATCTTCCAGCTTGGTGATAAGTACTCACAAGCGATGGGCTGTAGTGTCTCAGGCGAAGACGGTAAGCCCGTCACACTGATGATGGGTTGCTACGGTATTGGCGTTAGCCGTATCATTGCCGCTGCCATCGAACAAAATAACGATGAAAATGGCATCATGTGGCCACAGACACCGGATGTCGATGATTCCATTGCCCCTTTTGAAGTCGCCATCATACCGATGAAGTCAAAAGAAGATACGGTCATGCAAACCGCTACAGCCTTATATGAAGAATTAAAATCTCAAGGCGTCAACGTACTACTGGATGACCGTAATGAGCGCCCAGGCGTTAAGTTTGCTGATCTTGAGCTGATTGGTATTCCACATCGTATCGTGGTCTCAGATCGCAACCTTGCCGAAGGTAAGTTTGAGTATGTCAATCGCCGTGAAGCAGAGAAGCAAATGCTTAGCCGTGAAGAAGTCTTGGCTAAGGTAAGCGGTAAATAATCTTTAACAAGATGATGCCTTGACCTCCTCCCCTCGCTAAACCGAGGGGATTCCTACCGCTAGACGGTCAAGCCCGACCGCAAGGATGTTCTTAGCGGCATTGATATCTCTATCATGCCATGTGCCACACTCAGCACACCTCCATCCTCTTATTCCAAGACCTGCTCTACCTTTTGGACTACTGCCACTTATTTTAAGGCAGCACGAGCAGGTCTGGGTAGTGTAACTCTCATTTACCATCTCAAAACGACAACCTGCATGCTTGCATTTATATTCCAGTTGTCGTTTAAGTTCAAACCAACCTGCATCGTATGTCGATGTAGCCAGTTTGGTTTTTTTAGTTGTAAATGAGCGGGATTTAACATCACCAACCACAATCAAGGCATTGCTCTGCACTAGCTTGGTGGTGAATTTATGAATTAAGTCTAATCTTGTGTTTTTGATGTTGGCGTGAATTGCTTTAACACGTTTTTTATTATTAGCACGTTGAGCGATAGCAAGCTTTTTCGCCCATTTTTGCGTTTGCTTAATAGTTAGCTTGTCACCATTTGAGGTGGTAGCAGACTCTGTTAAGCCTAAGTCAATACCAACGCTGCCCATACCACTTGCTTGTTTGGGGTAGTCTTTAACGGTAATACACGCATACCAGCGATTACGGCTGTCTTGTACTATCTCTAAGGTGTTTATTTGATATAGACTGAGGTTGTAGCTATCAAACATATCAATAACTAACTTCTGACCTCTAGATAAGGATAGCTGTATGGTTGATTTAAGTGCTTTCTTTCCCGTTTGTTTGCTATGTAGATACTTGATAGCAGACTTTTTAAAGGGTATCCAGCCCAGTGATTTACGTTTGGCATCAGGACGATTGGTACGCCAGTTAAGTTTGGCTTTTTTAAACTGTTTGCGAGCCTTGGCGTGAGTCTCATTAATGGCTTGCAGTGTTTGACTGTGTAAGCCTAAACACTCACCGCTACCTTTGGTATACTCACTTAAATCATAAGCACTAAAAAACCTACCGGTACGCTTTAAATGCTCAAAGCAAAGCGCATTGACATAGTTCCACACGAAGTTTACCGAACCGCTTAGCTGATTCAGCTCTTTTATGTGTTTGTCTTTAATGCGTAGTTTGAGGGTTTTCATACCTTTAGTATGGCGAGGGTAATTTTAACTTACAACCCTTTAAACACTACTCACGACAGTACGTGTCGCCTTATATCCACCCCCTGAAGTGGGTGGTTTTACGGCGATAGGTGATAAGAAGCAATCGGCCGAACAAGTAGGTTATGCCTACTGGCGAACAAGACGACTGGGCTGCGGCAACAAGCTCATATCACTCACTCGGCACGGGTTGATATCGATACCGCCACGTCGTGTATACCAGGCTCTAACTATCAAGGCACTGGGGTCATAGTACTCGCTTAGGTCAGCAAACACTTGCTCGACACATTGCTCGTGAAAGCCATTGTGTTGACGAAAGCTTAGAATATAGCGCAGCATACTGGCTTTATCAATCGTCTTATCCGTCGTTATCGAAACCGATAGCGTCCCCCAATCTGGCTGATTGGTCACCGGGCAGTTACTACGCAGCAAGTGCGAATAAAAATGATCAGGTTTATCTTGGTTTATAGCGTTGGTATTAGCGACTCGTAATAAAGTCGCATCGGGATGCTCACTCAATGCCACCTTACTGCTGCTGTCGGTCAGTGCATTATCAATACAAACGCCATCTGGCCGAGTCACAGCCAGGCTTGACGTCTCATCATCCAAAGCAAACAGCTCAACCTGTACCTCTGTTTGCAGGCAATGAGATAAGTCTGTGGCTATGAGTTGTTCTACTGCTTGCCAGCTCGCAAACTCAGTAAAGTTCAAGCTGTTAAAGTACAGCTTAAGCGATTTGGACTCAATGATATAAGGCGAGCTTGCAGGAATACTCAAACGTGCCATGGCCACTTGTGAAATGCCTTGCTCATTCAGCCAAGACATCTCAAACGCCTGCCACCAGTCTACACCGACTGCCAACCTCTCATCATCCCAACCGATCGCCGTGCGCCCTAAACAACGCTCAATAGGATAAAGGGTTTCTGGGCTATATTCAGTAGGATAGTTATTGGTCTGCTGACCTAAAATACCGTGAATACTCATGGTGCTTCCTAAAGCAAAACTGTTAAATGCAACACCTTCTAATTAAGAAGAATTACAGACGTACTCGCGACCCATCACTTAATAAACGATAAGCAAGGAAATAAAACACGATACAAAAGGCAAAAATAGCAGCCATTGAATAAAAAACGTTTACATCGGAATATCCCAAGATACCATAGCGAAACGAGTTAACCATATAGACGATAGGGTTTAGCAGTGAGACATTTTGCCAAAACTCTGACAAGTCTTCCATCGAATAAAACACCCCACCCAAAAAGGTCAGAGGCGTCAGTACAAAGCTTGGAATGATAGAGATATCATCAAAAGAACGCGCAAAAACCGCATTAATAAACCCGCCAAGCGAAAACAAAATCGACGTACCGAGCACAGTAAAAATGGTGACAAATAAGTGCTCAATGCCAAGGTCAGTAAAGAACAGCGCCACAATCGAGACAATAATAGCAATCGTTAATCCACGAAATATACCGCCGCTGATATAACCCATCAAAATAGCGTGCTTAGAAACAGGAGATACCAATAACTCTTCAATACTGGCAGTGAATTTGGCACTAAAAAAGCTTGAAACCACGTTCGAGTAGCTGTTAGTAATGACCGCCATCATGATAAGACCGGGGACAATAAATTGCATATAGGGCACGCCGCCCATCTCACCAACCCTATCTCCTATCATTCTACCAAAGATAACAAAATAGAGCGTCATCGTAATCACAGGAGGCAATAAGGTCTGTGGCCAGATGCGCAAAATACGGCGAATCTCTTTAAGCAAAATAGTACGAAAAGCAATCCACTTTTTAGACCATGACATGGTTTCATTAGGGTCTACTATTATTTTCTTGTTCATAACCCTGACTCCTTCATAGTGTCTTCATTTTGAATGTTTTGGTCTACCAAACGCATAAACAGCTCTTCTAAACGATTTGATTTGTTGCGCATACTTGCAATACTAACACCCTGCTCAGACAGTTGAGTGAACACACCATTTAACGACTCACCCTCTGTCAGCGTCACCTCAATAGTCAGATCATCAGGCTGTGTCACTGCCGTGACACCAGACAGCTGTACGGGCTGCGTAAGCGGTGCACTGACATCCAGTACAAAAGTCTCAACAGACAGCTGAGCGAGCAGATCCTTCATCTCGGTATTAATACGAATCTCACCATGATCTAAAATAGCAATGCGTTTACACAGCTGCTCTGCTTCCTCTAAGTAGTGCGTGGTCAGAATAATCGTAGTGTTTTCTTCGATATTGATTTGCTGCATAAACTCCCACATAGAGCGGCGCAGCTCAATATCTACACCAGCCGTTGGCTCGTCTAAGATAAGCAGCTTGGGTTTATGTATCAAGGCTCGTGCGATCATCAAACGCCGCTTCATACCCCCTGATAGCTCACGTGACATATTTCGGCGCTTATCCCACAAGCCTAGCGCCTTTAGCAGACGCTCAGCTCGAGGTTTGGCTTCTTTAGCAGGAATTCCAAAGTAGCCTGCTTGGGTGATTAAAATGTCCTCAACCTTTTCAAACTGGTTAAAATTAAACTCTTGCGGTACAACGCCAAGATATTGTTTTGCAAGTGAGGGGTTGGCCAAAAGGTCGGTGCCAAAAATATGCACACTGCCAGTCGTCGGCTTAAACAGCGAGCTAATAATACCAATCATCGTTGACTTACCAGCACCATTTGGCCCAAGCAATGCAAAAAAACCGCCTTGTGGTACGGTCAGAGTGACATCCTTAAGTGCCGTAAAACCATTATCATAGGTTTTAGATAGGTTTTTGATAGCAAGCGCTGGTGCCTCAGACATGAATACCTCTTTATTTATTAGTGATAAGTTTTATGGACAAGGGTTTAAATAAAACGCATAGAATGTAACGTGTAATAGCATAAAATGAGGCTGCTACCACTGAATTTCAACTTCATTATATTAGAAGTATCCTATTGATAATACTCATCATAAAAAACGCCTATCTCATAAAATGAAATAGGCGTCTGGTCATACGAGACAAATTTATACCAGTAGTCATGCTATCTTTGTCTCTAAAAAAACAAATTAGCTTGCTTCACTAACCATGTAATCTACTGCGTTTTGTACTTCCTCATCAGGAATATCAGCGCCACCTTTGGCGGGCATGGCATTAAAGCCATTGATAGAGTGGTCATAAAGCGTATCAATACCTTTGGCGATACGTGGACCCCATGCCCCTGCATCCCCAAACACTGGAGAGCCTAGTAAGCCTGCGCCATGACAAGTTTGACAAACAGCATTATAGACACTAGCGCCATCACGAGGGCCCCCATCAGCTGAAGCACTCGCTGCACGTGCAGTCACATCACAAGTCTCGCCCTCAAAGCACACACGGCCAACTGGCTGGATACGTGCGATTAAATTAGGATACAAGGCGACCAACTTCTGTACTTGTGGCGTATCTTGCGGAATTGGCGGTTCTTCATCAGCAGCCGCCTGTACAGCCTCTTCATCAGCGTCTGCCTCTTCAGTATCATCAGCTGCGACCTCTGCCTCAGTGGTTTCTTCAGCAGAGACCTCTTCCCCTTCAGCCACTGCTTGCGTTTCTACCACTTCAGAGGTGGCTATAGGCGTGTCTGCAGTATCTTCAGCTTGGCTCACCGCGATACTAGCGATTCCTAGAATGGCAGCTGCCGATAACATAACTACTTTTCTCATTCGTCACGTTCTCTTATTACATATACAAATGGCTGACACAATTGAGCAATGCCGCTTATCTTGTTATGGCCACTTATAGTAGTCAACACAAAACGTCATTTCTCTCGTGTGCACATTCGTAATCGGTGATATTAAATGTGTATTCTCCCTGACATTATAAGGGAAAAGACGGGTAGATTGCCATGCCTGTTTACGGACTATCTTGTTTTTTCGTAAAAAACATCTCCTATCAGCATTGAATATTGGCTTTATGACTTTTATTTGTTAGACTAAGCGGTCTTTATTTTTCGACATCCTGTACTGCTCAGAATACTTCACTCTATACCGTATTCGTTTAAAACAGTAGTTCAGTCAAAATATGCGCTCGTAGCTCAGTTGGATAGAGTATCGGTTTCCGAAGCCGAGGGTCGTGGGTTCGATTCCCGCCGAGCGCACCATTTATTAGTACGCCAACCGTTCCCCTTATCTTTTTCCCCATGCTTTGGTTTGATGACCTAAGCATCACTTTGTGTTGTTTAAGTTTCTTATTCAGGCTGCTTGCTAGTAGATAACACCTTGCCATTTCCTGTGCCAAATAATGTCATACTGCCAAATTTTGTCTATATTGCTCCTAAGCCTGAGGTTTCTTCTTTTTTATTGCTTAGGATCTGTTGATCCGCTTAAAGTCTTTAATAACGCCATATTCAGTTAACAGACGACTTACCTAATTATTTTATGAAAACAGTTGCTTAACATAATAGAAACAAATAAAATAGGCCAACAGTCCGTTCATCGGATATAAGGCCCGTTAATCTTAAAAATAATGATATTAATAGAATGTATTAAGTAATTATTTATAAACAACCCCTTTTATCTGTCATGTTGGCATATTAATTGCTGTAATAAAAACATAGCTACAACAAAGTCGTTGTAACTGCGTAATTTTTTATGAATTAAATAATCTGACAGGACGTCTTGTACATTACGTGAGATCTGAAACTAGGGGAAAACCATGAGCATCTTTTATATCACTGCGTTAACAGTAGCATTCATTTTTTGGGCTTTTATGACAGTTTGGCTGTTTAGACTAAAAAGATAGTTTTTTACACGTATTAGGCGCACTTAAACCAAGCAAAGACGGTTTAGTAAAGCCATTTTTACCAAGCTTTTGTAGCGCCTTAGTACATCACTAACAGTTTCGCTACCAATATATTTATCCAAACTCAGTATTAACCCGTCGCATCAGAGCTCCGAGGCTAGGAGAGATAATGAGTATCTTTTACATAACGGCGTTGGCCGTTGCTTCTATCTTCTGGGCTGCTATTATCATCTGGCTCATAATAAGCCGCTAAAAACATACTATCTAACGCCATAAGCGCATTATCAGACACCAATCCTGTCTGTGATGCGCTGTCAACGCCTTCTCTTCAGCTTACTCTACAAACTGTAGGCTTGCAGACAGCTGCGCCCGATTGGGTACACGATGATAGTTAATAATAGGCACCTCCCCTAAACGGCGCTGTCCTACCGCAATGTTTTTATCAATGGTGATCATCGCTATCTTTTTGTCTTGCTTTACGAGGAGTAAATGATTTGACCTACGAGTCACACGATAGCTTGGGAAGTGTCGCTGCAAAATAACTGCCGTTTTTTGTAAAGCATCATTGGGTGAGGTCTTTTTAATCGTTGATTGCGGATCATTGTGGGCGCTACTTTCTACTTTGCCTCGAAGATGTGCGACGAACCATAGTATCGCAACCACGGCCAACAATATGACAAGCCACCAAATTCCGTCTATCATAGAAGGAGATATCCATTACTGATTAAGGGTTATGTCATGGTAGCAGAATTGTCACCAGAGTTAATAGCAGAAGTAGAGCGTGCCGCTAAATTACTGGCCACTCAATCAAATATTTGTATCTTGACCGGTGCCGGTATATCCGCCGAAAGCGGCATTCCGACTTTTCGTGATAAACAAACTGGGCTGTGGGAAAACTACCAAGCGGAGGACTTGGCCACACCGACAGCGTTCGAACAGGATCCAAAACTGGTCTGGTCATGGTATCAATGGCGCAGGGCCTTGGTACACGAAAAAAAGCCAAACCCTGCCCATATTGCTCTCGCAAAATGGCAGCATGCTGCAAAGAAAGGTCAGCAGCGCATCACCTTGGTCACACAAAATGTTGATGACTTACATGAGCAGGCAGGCAGTAGTGCCACCCATCTGCATGGTCATTTATGGCGTAATCGCTGTCATGACTGTGGTAGTCCTGTTACCCAAGACACCGAAGCGCCGAGCGGCAGTAAAGACGCCCGCTTTGATGATGAGCTGATCACTTGTGCGCAGTGCGGTGGTTATATCAGACCCGATATCGTTTGGTTTGGTGAGGCGCTACCTGTGCAAGCTTGGCAAACAGCAGAAGAGGCTGCCGCCAACTGTGATGTATTTATGAGTATTGGCACATCAAGTTTGGTATATCCTGCGGCGAGTCTGGCTCATCTAGCCCAGCAGAATGGTGCCAAGCTGATTGAGATAAACCCTAACCCCACGCCCAACACGATGGTTGATATTACTTTAGCCGAAAAGGCGGGGGTTGTGATGCCGTTGTTAGTACAGCAAATCACTACGTAATTGCCTCTTTAGGCTACATGGGCTATATCGTCTCAAGCACCAGATCAACCTGAGCTAAATACTGCTGTTTCAGTTCGTCAGTGATAAACGACGAGCTAAAGGCATTTTTTACTAAGGTAATGATGTCGTTTTTTGACAAGGCTAAATGTTCATATAAGTTGATAAAGTTTTGATTGATATAGCCTTTAAAATAAGCGGGATCATCTGAATGGACACTGACATTTAAGCCGTAGTCCAGAAGCGCTTTGATATTGTGTTCTGTATAGCTTTCAAAGACCTTTAATTCGATATTTGAGTTTGGGCAAACAGTGAGCGGAATTTGTTCGCTTTTTAGTCTTTGCATCAGTGCAGCGCTATGGATAGATTGCACGCCATGATCAATTCTATCGATACCCAGCAGGTCTAGTGCTTCATTAATATAAGTAAAATCACCTTCTTCACCTGCGTGCGCCACCAGCTTAAAACCTTCAGCTTTCGCTTTTTTGAATACCTGTGTAAACTTTGACGGCGGATTACCAAGCTCTGAAGAGTCAAGACCCACTGCCGTAATGTACTCTTTAAAGGGTAACGCTTCTTCTAACGTCTCAAAAGCGGCTTGCTGTGACAAGTGTCTTAAAAAACACATGATGATACAGGAGGTGATGCCGTATTGTTTTTTGGCATCCACTAAAGCGTCGTTTATCCCTGTTATCACCGTTTCAAAGGCAATACCTCTTGAGGTGTGTGTCTGTGGATCAAAAAATATCTCAGTATGAATGACATTGTCTTCTACGCACTTTAGGATATACGCCCACGTCAAATCGTAGAAATCATCCTTGGTAATAAGGACATTGGCACCAGCATAATAAATGTCTAAAAAAGTCTGTAGATTGGTAAAGTTATAGGCATGGCGTACATCTTCAATACTTTTATAAGGAATCTGTATGTTGTTTTTTGCAGCCAGCTCAAACATAAGCTCAGGTTCTAACGAGCCTTCGATATGTAAATGCAACTCAGCTTTCGGTAGTTTTTTTATCAACTCAATCATTATATTCTCGTTTTCTCTGCTCTCAAGCTACTTTAATCTAACGCTATTTTAAAAAGACTACCGTATCAGACAGCTCATTACCTGCTGGATCATGCTCTAGGTGATAATATTGACGCAGCAGCTGTCCTACTTCATTCAGCAAGTCGCTTAGACTTTCTTCCATTTTTTGATTGCCAATACCCGTCACTGCTTTTTCACACATCGCATGCCATACTGTCGGACTGACATGAGCACTGATACCTCGATCAGCGACAATCTCTAATTTATGCTCACAGATATTGACATACACCAGCACGCCAGTATTTTCTTCGGTATCCCATACCCGATACTCACTAAACAAATCAACAGCACGCTCACGACAGTCGATATAGTAAGCAGACTGAATAGGCAGATGGTTTTCTATGATTAAAAACACCTCGCCTCGGTGGCCTCGCTCTGCCTCTGCTACCTTCATCGTCAAACGTGCCTTGGCCTCTGCTGTGAGCCACTTGCTGTGCAGCATCGGGACAAACAAGACTTGACGCCATAAGCGGGCAAAGCTTACCTGTGATGAGGGTTCGTTGTTTTGTGCCATGATATTATATCCTCAAATGTGCTGTTGCAAACTACTGTCTCGGGTGATGGCAAATCATTTTTATTTGTTATATTTGTGCTAGGGCTTGTCCTCATTTTAAAAATGGAGATAAAAATGAGATAAATTGCCGTCAAACAAGGAAAATAGCGCAGATAATATCGGGATATTACCTA
>NZ_JAGBKM010000002.1:0-124845 GCF_017498085.1 Psychrobacter coccoides | reverse complement strand
CCTGCTCGTGTTGCGGCTCTCGCCAAGACAGTCCGAAAGGTAGAGAAGGTCTTGGTATAAGAGCATGGTTTTGTCGTTCTTGTAAAACGACCCATCAACGTGACGTTAATGGAGCAAAAAACATTCTCGCGGTCGGGCTTGGCCGTCTTTAGTAGGAATCCCCGTTCCTTTAGGTCGGGGAGGAAGTCAACAGTGTCTTGATATACAAACTAGGCCCGTTTTAGACGCAAAGCATTTAATACCACAAGTAACGAGCTTAAGGACATACCAATAGCAGCCAACCAAGGCGGTACATATCCTAGCGCTGCTGGTATGAGTACGCTGCCATTATAAGCGAGCGCCCAACGAAAGTTTTGCTTGATGATTCGCTCGGTTTTGTCAGCGATACGTTTAGCCGCACTGATGGCATCTATTTGTCCATTTAAGATAATGCTGTCACTAGATACCTGTGCTAAGTCTGCCGCCCCTGCAATCGAGGTTGAGACATCGGCGGCTGCAAGTACTGGTGCATCGTTGATACCATCACCCACCATCAGCACTATGCCACCATCGGCTTGTATTTTTTGAATATGGTTGACTTTATCTGTCGGTGACAGACCATTATAAGCGCTCTGCATACCTAGATTGTCAGCCATAACCAACGCTTGCGGACTTGGATCTCCAGTCAACATCATAGACTCGATACCCATCTGTTTGAGCGTATCGAGCATCGATTTGGCACTATCACGCACCTTGTCATTAAAGTAAAAGCAGGCAAGCGCTTGCCATGAAGGCGAATCCTTTGCTTTATCAGTGGTGTTATTTAACAAGCAAGACAGTACCACAGCGGAGCTGGCTCGCTGAGACTCCAAATCAATAATCGGCTGACTAGAGGCAGCTAGACCATTATTCGCTTTATCTAATGCAAAATCCACATGACCTATTCGATAAGTGACACCATCAATAGTCGCTTCGACGCCGCCTGCAGGGTGATGATGCAGGTTTTGCGTGGTCGGCAAATGCAGCTGATAAGCTGCGGTAAGCAGGGCATGAGCAATCGGGTGGCGGCTGCCCACTTCTAAAGCAGCAGCGATAGCTAACAAACGATCTTTTTGTTCAGCGAGACTTAGACTGTCACCCTTATCTTGATAAGTATCCTCTATTGGTTCAATGTTGAGTAAGTTCGGCTTACCATAAGTGAGCGTACCTGTTTTATCAAAGGCCACGTGGGTGATCTCTGCTAGAGTCTGTAGTGTATGCCCCCGAGTGGTCAAAAACCCATAACTGGCCAAGCGATTGGTCGAGACGGTCAAAGCAATCGGCGTCGCCAAAGACAGCGCACAAGGACAGGTCGCCACTAATACCGCGACAGTGGCCCAAATGGCTTGGCTGGGATCAACAATATACCAACCTATAAATACCAGCACTGATAACACCAGTACCCGAGCCACAAACCAACGAGCCAGTTTGTCTGCTTGCTGCGCCAGCTTGGGTTTTTCACTCATCGCACGGTTCATCAGCCTATCGATAAGTCCAATCTGGCTGTCTTCTGGCAAGGCGGTCACCAGCATCTCAAATGGCTGACTGTCGTTTTGTGCGCCGCCAACGATATAATCCCCTTGGGCTTTCGCAATCAAGTCGCCCTCGCCCGTCAGCAAGCTTTGCGAGACCGTAGCAGTTGGGCTAAGTAGAATACCGTCACTGATGATTTCAGAACCAGCATCCACCATAATGATGTCGCCCACTTGCAAGCTATGAGCGGTTACCATTTGTCTTTCGTCTAAAGACGCCTCTGCAGAAGGGTCTACAGACAGCTGTGATGTTGGGGCATCTGATATCAGACTGCGCTTTTTTTGCCAGTCTTGCGCAATATGAGTGGTTATTTGGTGAACATTAGCATCCATGCTCTGCATAAAGTTTGGCAGAGACTCTGGCGGCGTGTTTGATGGCTCTTGAGTGCCTGTATGATTCACAGCGTGATTGATAGAGTCTTGCTGGTCCTGATGATATTTATTTTGTTTAAGAGCATTTTGCTGTAGCTGTTGCAAGACACGCTCAGCGGCAGGCTTATCTTCAGAAATTTTCTGTACCAATACAGGCTCAACCACTACCAAATCATTGGCCATAGTAGCGGCTTTTAGACGTGCATTATGCTCAATATAACGCCCTGCCAATAAAAAGAAAATAAACATACTGACTGAGTCAAAGTAAGTCTGTCCCTGTCCGGTCAAAGTCGCATAAAGACTGGCAAAGAAAGTCACAATCAAAGCGATGCTAACTGGCACATCCATATTGACTTGCCGTGCTCGAATGGCTGACCATGCTGAAGTGAAAAACGGAATACCTGCATAAAAGAACACAGGAGTACTGACAAACAAAGACACCCAACGTAAAAAATCACGTTGGAATATCAACATATCGCTATAGTCACCCAGATAAATGGCTACCGAGTACATCATCGCTTGCATCGATCCCAAGGCAGCAATACCCAGCCTTAGCAGCATTTGATTGTTATGACGAGCCAGCATGGCCTCATGGGTATCTTGGCGGTAAGGCTTGGCGTCATAACCAATCTCATTAATGACGCTTAAGATACGACTGATGGGCAGCTTACTTTCATCCCAAATCACTCGCATGCGCTGATTAGTCAAATTAACCTGACATTTATTTATGCCCTCTAGCTCATCTAGCCGCGACTCAATAAGCCAAGTACAAGCTGCGCAGCGCAGATTATTGACTGACAGCTCTGCAACCGACATGCCTTCTTGCGCATAGACAAACTGCGACTTTATCTCATCATGATCATAAGCTTCAAGGCGAGTCAGCTGCGTTGGTAGGCTGGCCGTGCGGTTAATCTCAGAGCGATCAAGATAATACTGCTCAAGACCTGCCTCGACAATACTTTGAGAAGCCAACTGACAGCCCATGCAACACATCTCACGAGATGCGCCTAGTATCTCGGTATGAAATGGCGGTTGCGGTACTGGGTCGCCACAATGAAAGCAGTGCCCAGCCAGAGGTAAAACCAAACCTTCTACGATAGAGCTGTCTTGATGGCGTTCGGTTTTAGTTGAGGCCAGAGAGGACGACGTATTGGACGAACTACTTGAAACAGTCACGCTTACTTCCTTTAGATATACTGACTTGGGACGTTCTGTGTTGCGCAAATATTGCTTATTATTCACCATATTTCAAAAACATCATCACCTAGCAAGAATAGCCAGATGAAAAACGACTAATCCATACAAAAAACACCGTTATCTAAATGATAGATTGCTATCTTATATGGCACTTACCTATCGAATTAAAAGCCTACTGGCATCAAAGCAGCCAGATACTGCTCTGACTCAATGGATTCCTATATATGACGTCTATTCTATATAGATGACTTGCTTTGATTTTTAGCGGGTATAGTGATTTTAAATGCTGTGCATAGTATACACCTTCACAGCTCAACACGAATAAATGACTGCATAGATGATGAGAGATTGAAAACTTAGTCAATTTACGTCATTATGAGGCAGTTTTTTTATGCTAAAACGGTGCAACATCAGTGCAAAAACCCAAGCTTACTCAGTTTCAACGTCCTAAATCTACTCTCAGTCCTCTGCCATCAAAGCAGCGCGGCATCGTGTTTAGTAGTCTTTTACTCATTGTGGTTATCGTTGGTATGGTGCTGTTGGCGCTATATTTACTTAAGCTCGATCGTACCATTACCAAAAAGTTTGAAGGTAAGCGCTGGGATCTCCCTGCCAAAGTATATTCACAGCCTTTAGAGCTGTATCAAGGCGCTAAGGTCAATAATGAAGCGATGAAAACTTGGCTGGAGCTACTCAACTATCGCAGCAATAAAGACTATAACCGTACCGGCAGTTACCATAAATCAGGGAACACTTATTTCATTCACACTCGTGGCTTTAACTACAGTGCCAATGATGTCGACAAGCCACAAGTCATCAAGATGACCATTGCTGACAGTATGGTGCAAACCATACAAAGTACTGTCCCTGCAGAGTCTGGGATTATTCGACTTGAGCCTGTGAGTATCGGGGGCATCTATCCAGACAGCAATGAAGATCGCTTGGTTGTCTCTTTAGACGACGTGCCGCAGCCGCTGATTGACGCTCTGATTGCCACTGAGGACCGTGCCTTTTATGATCATAAAGGTGTGTCTATACGTGGCATCGCTCGTGCGGTTATCAATAACTTCTCTGGCGGCTCCATGCAAGGCGGCTCTACCATTACCCAGCAGCTGATTAAAAACTTCTATTTGAATTCTGATCGCACGCTCAAACGTAAAGCCAATGAAGCTTTGATGGCAGTGTTATTAGAGCTACACTATAGCAAAGACGAGATCTTACAAACCTATCTTAATGAGATATACCTCGGTCAAAATGGCAACCGTTCTATTAATGGCTTTGGGCTTGCAGCACAATTTTATTTTAATCAACCACTAAACGAGCTGCGTTTAGATCAACAAGCCATGCTTGTCGGTATGGCAAAGGGTCCAAGCATCTATAATCCACGTCGCCATCCCAATGACTCAAAAGCACGGCGTGATGTGGTGCTGCATAATATGCTGACTATGGGTATGCTGTCACAAGAAACATATGACGCTGCCATTGCCAAGCCCTTAGATATCGTCGACAAACCAGTAGAAGGAAAAAGCCAATTTCCTGACTTCTTAGACATTGTTAAACGTGAACTCAATGAAGTCTATTATCCTGATGACCTTAAAAACGAAGGCTTGAGCATCATCAGTACGCTTGATCCCATCGCTCAATTAGCTGCTGACAAAGCGGTGGATAAAAAACTTGGAGAGCTGCGCCGACGTGGTAGTAAAACCAAAGACTTGCAAGGCGCCTTGGTCAGCGCTAACCCAGAGACAGGTGAGCTGGTTGCGGTCGTCGGTAGCGGCAGTGAATTTACTGGCTTTAACCGTGCCGTCGATGCCAAACGTCAAGTGGGCTCCCTACTAAAACCCGTTATCTATATGACGGCGCTTGAAAGCGGTCGTTACAACTTAGCCAGTCCTGTTGACGACTCTCCGATTACTGTGAGCTCAGGAGATGGCAGCAAATGGAATCCAAAAAACTACGATGGTCGTGACCATGGCTATATTCCTTTAACCACAGCTTTGGCCAAGTCCTATAACCAAAGCACCGTTCGCTTAGGGATGGAGTTTGGTGTTGATACCTTTGTCAGGCAGCTACGCCGTTTGGGTGTTGAAGAAAAAATCCCTGCCTACCCTTCTATACTATTAGGGTCAGTCAACTTAAGCCCGATGGATATGCTTGGGGTTTACCAAGTCTTTGCTACAGGCGGCTTTCGCACCCCCATTCATAGTATTCGTACGGTCATTGACGATCGTGGACGTATTTTACAACGCACAGGACTCAACACCCAACGTAGCATTCCACCTGAAACCAACTACCTGACCAACTATGCCCTACAGCAAGTGGTAAAAAGTGGTACTGCTAGACGTGCTCAGTCACTAGGCAGCGACCTAAATCTGGCAGGTAAAACAGGAACGACGAACAACTACCGTGATGCTTGGTTTGCAGGTTATAGCGGTAACTATGTTAGTGTGGTATGGGTAGGCCGTGATGACAACAAACCTATTGGCCTAGGCGGCGGCAGTGGTGCTCTACCCGTATGGATAGACTATATGCAACGCTTAAGACTGACCCCAGTATCCATGCCAGAGCCTGAAGGTATTGAGTGGCTGTGGCTCGAAAACAACTCAGGCAAGCTGTCTAACGAACGCTGCGAATCGGCCCGCTATTTACCGGTCATGTCAGCACACTTACCAAAAGAGGCCAGTGATTGTGCGATAGCACTATACCAGCAAGAACAAGCGCAACAACAAATGCAGTGGCAACGTGAGCAAAGTCGCCTTAATCAGCAACGCCTAAATGAAGGGTTACAGATACCAAATAGTGAGGTGATCAATCCTGACGCCGCTGATGATACTAGACAAGAGCGTCCTGACACTTGGTATAATCGTGCACTCGAATGGTTTTAATGAGTCTGATAAGCTGATAGATGAGCAACCAGCTTACTGATTTTAAGGTCATTTAGGATTTACAACTATTTAGAGTGAGGGGTGTGGCATGGTACTATCTATCTATAAACAAGCTATCTATAGACAGACTATCGACAAGCAAACTAGCAATAAACAAACCATTGATGAGCTGATAACTGAACAGCAAGTGAGCGAGCAGCCGTTAATCGCAGCAAAAGCATATCGCTCAAGCCTTACGCCGCTTTTTATGGTTGGCACTTTTATGAGTACTTTGATGCTCAGTGCTTGTCAAACGGCGCCTTACACAATGTCCACTAGCCATACTGATACGACGCCCACCACCATGGCTACGCAGCCATCAACGTCACAGCGCTTTGAGATTGAGCCTTCCACCTCTCCTACAGAGATGACCAGAGCACCTATACACCAAGGCCGTTCTCCGTCACAAGGTTTGCCTCATACTGAGCGACCTGCAACCAATAACAACCCTTTAACCCAGCAAACACCGGTGATTCAGACGCCAGCCGTCATTCCTAATAAGCCGATACGCACCCCTTCTCGTGACGACTATATCATCTCACAGCCACCTGTGACGCCCTCGCATAGCGATCTATTAGAGCGTGCCCGCCAAAGCTCCAGACAACAGGAGCGTCGTACCACCAGCACCCAAAGTGACCTGCCTGCTTTTCGCAGTTTAATGCAGACAGGCACCAGTCAACTTAAATCAGGTAACTTGACTGCTGCAGAAAACAGCTTTACTCGTGCACAGCGTTTGGCACCGAAGTCCTCAGCGGTATACTATTACTTATCACAAGTGGCCCTGAAAAAAAACCAACCTCGTAAAGCAGAAGCCATGGCACGCCGTGGTCTAACGGTTTCAGAAGACGCCAATCGCCGCCGCTCACTATGGCAGCTGATTTTGGTTTCAGGACAACAGCAAAATAATGCTCGAGTCATACGTGAAGCTCAACAGGCCCTGAGATAATCACAACCGTTCAAGATATAGAATTTAAGATACTGGATACTCGTCACTTCTGACTTTTATCTGTTAGCGATTATTTTTATCTTCACCATCAAGCTGTTACTAGGGCTTGTCCTCATTTTAAAAATGGAGATAAAAATGAGATAAATTGCCGTCAAACAAGGAAAATAGCGCAGATAATATCGGGATATTACCTAGCTATTTAACGCTGTTTGGCAAGATTTAGCCATTTTTAGCCCATTTAGGTATCCTTCGATTGAATTGAGGACACGCCCTAGCTCTAAAATCATAGCAGCCAAGCCACAAGTGCAGCATGACTTCTGGTAGACTCTGCTGTTTTGATGGTGCTAATCAGCTGATTACGAGTTCGTCTCATTCACATTCAACTAAGGTTAATTTTATGGCATGGCAACAACTGCATTTACAATGCGAAAAAACAAACGTCGATCTGGCTGAGGCTCTATTATTAGAAGCAGGCGCACTTTCTATTGCCTTAGAGGATGCAGGCGACCAACCATTGTTTGAGCCCTTACCAGGTGAGTCTCCCTTATGGGATGAGGTCATACTTACAGGACTGTTTGACGCCTCTACGGAAGCTGGCAGCCACCAAGCGGTAGAGCAATTGAGTCATGATATTGCAGCCCAAGTACACGCCAGCCGTGTTTGGGTCTCTGCTGTTGATGATAAAGACTGGGAGCGTGAATGGATGACGCATTACCATCCTATTGAGTGTGCTAATAATCTATGGATCGTGCCCAACTGGCTGACGCCGCCTGATGCAAATGCTACCAATATCATTATGGATCCAGGTCTGGCTTTTGGTACTGGTTATCACGCCACCACTCGCTTATGTTTAGACTGGCTGACCGAACAGGACCTCAAGGATAAAGTCGTTATCGATTATGGTTGTGGCTCAGGTATCTTAGGTATCGCAGCGCTACTCTTGGGTGCAAAGCAAGTCTACGCTGTAGACATCGACCCGCAAGCCGTACTTGCTACCAATCAAAACGCCGAGCGAAATAACGTAGCCGCACGTTTAGAGGCTTTCTTGCCCGAAGCATTTACCGACTACTGTGCACAATACAATATTTTGCCAGTAGATGTGATTGCTGCCAATATCTTGGCTAAACCGCTCATCAGTCTTGCACCTTATTTCGCTACTCTGCTTGCGCCTCAGGGTCAAATCGTTTTAGCAGGGCTCATTGAAGCACAAACAGAAGCAGTTGCTGCAGCTTATAGACCTTATTTTACGCTTGACCCTAAACATACGTTCAGTACACAAGAAGAACAACACTGGCAAAGGCTGTCAGGAAAGTTTACACACTAGTAACACTTCTTTACATATGTTACGATAGGGAGTCAGTGACAGCTCATCAGCTTGATACTACTCCTTATTTTTTATTTATACCTACTGCATCAGTATCTGACCAAAGGTATTGATGATCTTAAGGAGATAGTATTATTTTTGGTGAGTAAGTGCGTGATAATTATTGCCGTATCTTTTTGGATTTTGCATACATGAGCTCACTTTTAAACGCCCAATGCCCTTCTTGTCAGACTTGTTTTAGTGTAGCGCCTGCTCAACTAAAACAGGTAAAGGCGCGCTGTGGTCATTGCCAGCATGTATTCTTAATCCATGAGCATTTGCTGGATTTAGAAAGTGAGGCATCTGCTAACACCGTAGCTTATAAGCACCCCACCACAAATCAGTTAAAAAACTCAGCAAACCAACAAAGTGAATCTGTAGAATCTGACACTTTAATTGACAACGATAAAGCACAAATAAGCAGTCAAAATAACGATTGGACCTACCACTCTTTAGACGAGATGGATGCGTGGCTATCAGAGCCTAATACTAGCTCGGTAGACAACATCATCCAAGGCGCTCACTCTAAAGACAACACCTCTAAAGGCGTAACACCTAAAGTACATCTGAAAGCAGCAGCTCAACCGAAGACAATTAAGGAAAACTTACAAGATACAAGTGAGAAAAACCTAAGCAGCTCTACCCAGCAAGCTCAAGAGCCTACTACTGATCTGTCGCAGCTACTGACTGATATGGGCGTCCCATCATCCGACGACACCAATACCTCGCATTCAACACAAAATCGCAGTCCGTATTCAAGTCAGGCTATGTCAGCACAGACTCAGAACCCTGCAGCCTTGGTATTATGGTTAAGTGGTTGTTTGGTTCTGGTCATGCTATTATTTGCGCAGTATGTTATCTTTAATCTAGAAACCCTAATCAAAGACCCAGAGCATGCAGCTCGCTTACAAGCCGTGTGTGCCGTTGCTGTCTGTAGCTTGCCTAGAGCTGACGTAACAGCATTAAACATCACGAATCTCAATGTCGAACCTAGCCGTATTCAAGCCGACAATAAATTCAGTGATATTGAAGCATGGCTGGTCAATCAAAGCATGCAACAACAACTGCTACCGACCCTTAAAGTTAGTATTTATAGCACTGATCGTCTGATTGGAGAGTTTGTTGCGATGCCAGGCGACTATCTGGCCAGTCCACAAAACCTATTAACTGCCGAGCAGACCAAACCCCTGATGTTCACTATTCCGATTACTCATGAACGCATCAGCCAAGTGACGATCGATCCCATTTATTAAGATATAAGGCTTATCTAAAGAAGACCCTTATTACCTGCTTGCCACTCTTGAGGACATTACCTTATGGCACACCGTACCCACTCCTCTGCCAACCGTTTTGCCCAAAGCGCTACTCATGCTACCGACTGCCCTGACCAGGATGGCCTGTGTCTAACCGATATAACCACCGAGTCCATCTCAGATGATGCTGCCAGCCACGTGCACAGTTATACATCATCTACCGCTTCATTAAATGACGCACAGCAGCCTTTGCGGGTACACGTTGAGCGTGTGGTTCGTGAATACTTTGTAGCGCTAGAAAATGAAGTACCAACAGACCTTTATGAGCTTATCTTAAAAGAGGTTGAGCTGCCCTTACTGACTGTCGTTCTTGAGCAAACCCGTGGTAATCAAACAAAATGCGCTCAAATCTTAGGGCTAAACCGCGGTACCTTACGCAAAAAAATGAAAGCCTATAATCTAATGTGATTTATCTAAAACGTATCAACTTTTCTAGCATAAAACGGCTTAGCGCTTTGTGTAAACTCGCTAGATGTTTTATCATAGCGTTCATCATTTATAGAAGCGCAACTGCTAAAGTTAATCAATACTCAACATTGATATGTTAGTATTGAGCCTTCATTATTGACTCTTATCACTACTATGCTCGGCAACTTATAGTTTGACGACATGACAGCTATGGTTGCTATTACTATCCTGCCAGACGTAATGTCAGGCTTTTTTTATGGAACTGTTTTTATGGGTACAAAACCGCTTGCTCTACTCTCGGTCTCTGATAAATCCAATATTGTCGCATTTGCTCAAGGGTTGATTCAGTCAGGATTTGGTCTACTTTCTACTGGTGGTACCTATCGTTTACTTAAAGAACATGACGTAGATGTCACTGAAGTATCAGACTATACAGGCTTTCCAGAGATGATGGATGGCCGTGTCAAGACACTTCATCCAAAAATTCATGGCGGTATTCTAGGGCGTCGTGGTACTGATGATAAAGTTATGAGTGAGCATCAGATAGATCGTATCGATCTGGTCGTCGTCAACCTCTATCCATTTGCTGAAACAATTGCTCGCCCCGACGTGACCATGAATGATGCCATAGAAAACATCGATATCGGTGGTCCCACTATGGTGCGTGCTGCAGCTAAAAACCATGCCCATGTTGGCATTGTTACTGACCCTGCTGATTATGAGCGTATCATGACAGCATTAAATGACAATGGTCAGCTCACAGCGGCTCTACGTTATGATCTAGCTGTCAAAGCTTTTGAGCATACCGCACAATATGATGGTATGATTGCAAACTTTTTAGGACGCCGTGTCAATGATACCCAGCAACCAGAAACCTTTGCACGCACCCTAAACCTGCAGCTCGAAAAAGTACAAGACCTGCGCTATGGTGAAAACCCACATCAGCAAGCGGCATTTTATATTGAAAACCATCCGAGCCGTAGTCAACAAGCCTCCATCTCAACCGCTCAGCAGTTACAAGGCAAGGCTCTGTCTTACAACAATATTGCAGACACAGACGCAGCACTTGAGTGTGTCAAAGCCTTTAACGCTCCTGCTTGTGTGATTGTCAAGCATGCCAATCCTTGCGGTGTTGCAGTAGATAGCGACCAAGTTGCTGCTTATAAGACTGCCTTTAGTACCGACCCTGAATCTTCTTTTGGCGGCATTATCGCTTTCAACCGTCAGCTCACTGTTGCGGCAGCCAAAGCAATTATCGACAATCAGTTTGTAGAAGTCATCATCGCCCCTAGTCTAGAAGATGGTGTACTGGACGTTACCAGCAGTAAGAAAAACGTCCGTGTCTTGGTTTGTGGCGAACTGCCGACCTCAGATCAACGAGATAGCCAGCTTGACTATAAGCGGGTCAATGGTGGTTTATTGGTACAAGAGCAAGACCTTGGTTTAATCACTGCCAATGATCTAAAAATCGTCACTGATGTGCAACCTACAGAGTCGCAAATTGCTGACTTATTATTCAGCTGGAACGTGGCAAAGTATGTTAAATCTAATGCGATTGTCTATGCCAAATCTCAGCGTACCATCGGGGTCGGCGCAGGACAGATGAGCCGGGTTAACTCTGCACGTATCGCCGCTATTAAAGCAGAACATGCTGGGCTAGCTACTGCCGGTTCTGTCATGGCATCAGATGCTTTCTTCCCATTCCGTGACGGTATAGACAACGCTGCAGAAGTAGGTATTTCAGCGATTATTCAGCCTGGTGGCTCTATGCGTGATGATGAAACCATTGCTGCTGCAAATGAGCACGGCATTGCCATGGTCTTCACTGGTATGCGCCATTTCCGCCACTAGTATTCAGCCAGTTAATATTTATTGATTTATTTATTATCCATTAAAAAAGCCACTGTATTAAAAATACAGTGGCTTTTTCTTTGACTGCGCTTTGGTATTAGAGCTACCGATTAGGTCTAATTAACGTCTTTACCGACCCTGTGCGCTTGCCATGTTGGCTTCATTGATATCTACTTTATACACCAAACGCAGATAGTCTAAATAATCCTGCAATTGATCTTGTCCTAGATTATCCCGAATAATATTGGCAGTTTGCAGCTTTTCAAGATCAGACAGCTGAGATTGCTGTTGGGTCTCGATACGATCCCCAACCAACACGCTTGCTCCCATCTCTGTCTCACTGGCTAAAGCAACGACACCCTCTTCAGGCGCTTGCGTACTAAATGCCAGACTACGCTCTTTTTCGGTAAGTAGACCGGTTTGACGGCTGACTTCACCTAAAGACTGTAGGTTTGCTGCGTATTTTTCAATATCAGCTGGAGTTTTTATCTGAGCGGCCAACTGCTTAGCCTCTTGAAGGGCAAGCGCACTGGCTTTTTGTTGACGTAGTATCTCAGTGATTTTAGGTGTCGCTGCTTCTAGCGTCAAAGTCTTGGTCGGTCGATAGTGACTTGGCTGTACCCATACCGTACCTGTACCCACTTCAATGCCTGCAGTGACTGCTTGGTCCTGAATGGTAAACTCATCGAAGGCTTGATTGATGACTGCAGGCTGCGACAATACTGAGGTATTGTTGTTTTTACGGTAATCTTCGATACGCTTAAGGGCGACGTTTTCTTGCTGCGCAATATCTTCAATACTAAAGCCATCTGCTGCCAAGTCATTGATAGCGGTGACTTTATCAGCATACATAGCCTGACGCTTGTATTCTTTTGCTTTGGCGGTGAGCTCTTCACGCATACTGTCCATAGAGGGCACTGTGCTACCATCGTCTTTTGTCACCATAAATATCTGATAACCAAAACTGGTTTTGACAGGTTCTGTGACCTCACCAACACTCAAGTCCTGTAACGCAGTTTCGACAGCAGCAGCATCAGTCCCAAACACCGATGGATTGAAACGCCCAATGGCACCGCCATTGGCACCTGACGGATCATCTGACTCGGTCTTAGCCAACGCTGCAAACGACTCGCCTGCCTCCAAGCGCTGTTTAATACTGTTCGCACGAGCCTCAGCATCCTCACCCGTCAATAGAATTTGGCTAAGCTGACGTTCATCAACGACTGCCAGACCCTGCTTATAAGCCTCATATTGCTGTTGCAGCTCCTCTGTGCTGATATCATCAACGTCAATCAGCGCCGGACTTAGTTGAATATATGCCAAATCCACCATGGCATCGCTCTTAAGTGTGTCTTTATTGGCGTCATAATAGGCTTGTATATCGGCATCAGTCAGCGTGACTTGCTGCTCATAGTCTTGCCAATTAAACCGACTCAGCCAAATATGACGTGACTCTAGCTGCAAATCTATCAATTGATTTACCGCTGACATTGGATAAATGGCGGTACCAACGATACTGGCATTAAGCTGATCGAGGCTCAGCTGATTGCGAAACTCAGCAAACAGCTGATCCTTGGTCATGCCACGCTGACGCAAAAAGAAGGAAAACTGATCATTTGAGAACTCACCATTTTCATCTTTAAAAATATCCTCTTGCAACAGCAAACGGTTGATGGTGTCATCTGACACCGTCATGCCAAGCTTGCCTGCTTGCTGCTCAAGTAAGGTACGATCGATTAGACCTTTAAGGACTTGCTGATGTAACACCTCTTCATTCAGCAGGCTAGCATCCTCTATTTGATCCAAAATTTCAGAACGTCGGTTATTTACAGCAGTTTGATACTCAGACAATCCCACACTCGCTTCACCTACCTGAGCAATTTGGTTTGGATCTACTCCCCCTTGGAAGTAACTCTCAATACCCAATAAAGCAAGTGGTGATAGGCATAGAATTAATAAAATGCGACCAGGCCAGCTTTTTAAAAAATCGCGCAATTTATCCATAATTATTTCTACTTTTAACCTATATTAATAAAAACCATCGCAATAAGACCAATATCAGTGGATGCAATGGCATGGTGAGGGACCTCTAATATATAAAATAGCAGCGTCACGCGCGCCCTATGATACGTGATTTTTGACTGATACTCAAAATATTCACACCACTCATTTATAGAGACAACGCTAATTTTATACAATAAAAAAGCACCTTCGTTAAAAGGTGCTTTTTATCGTTTGCACGTCCATTTGATATATAAATGGTCACTCAAACATGACAAGCTAAAGGCGACTTAGTTTAAGCGCTCTTTTAGGTTTTTACCAGCTTTAAAGCTTGGTACTTTGCTGGCAGGTATTTTAAGCTCTTCGCCAGTCTTAGGATTACGGCCAGTACGTGCTTTACGGTCTTTTACGCTAAACGTACCAAAACCAACTAATGAGATGCTATCGCCAGCTTCTAGAGCTTCACCGATACTTTCCATGACGGCATTTAGGGCATCACCAGCTTGTGTTTTGTTTAGGCCACTTTTTTCGGCAATGCTATCAATCAATTCTGACTTATTCATAAGTTTTCCTTCAAGTTTAAGGGCTGAAATAAACGCTAACGTCAGGCATTGTATCGCTCTCAGAATATTTAAGCAATAAAAACAAGTTCCAACGTCTTAATTTTCAGGTTTTGCGTTGTTAACGTCTTTATATCAAGGCTATATAAGGAGTGCAAGCGATTTTACATTTTTTCGTGGCCATCATTACCTTTTTGACACTTAAAATTACTCAACTCAACTGTCAATCGCTGTGTGATTTGTAAACTTAAAACTATATTATAAAGCAGCCACTAAACTATAGCGTTATAGAGGTTTACAATACCCTCTACTTAAGATATAAAATCACCCTATTAAAACTTGTATCATATGGCTTACCGCTGATTTGGTTTACTAACCGGCACATCTATCAGCGTTACTTTTTATGATGAAGGCGTTATGATAAAGACGCTATGGTTATTGTTTAACGATAACTACGATACAAAAATTACTGTTTAAAGTTACTGTTCAAAAACTGTGCGCAAAAGCGGCATACCCCATAAGCTTGCAGCGCTTGTTATTTTGGCGATCACTATTACCTGCCCAACAAAACGGATTATTTACATGAAGCGTTCTACGTTGTCTCACTCCCTTCTTAATATTACTCTGGTATTCGCTGAGTCAGCATTAACCCTGCTATTACGCTTGGATCCTGAGCTACGTAAAGCTGCCTACCCACTTGCTAAGCAAGGCACTGTCGTCAGTTTGCGTTTATACCTACCCCATGTTGAGATATTTGCCACCTTTAGCTCTAAAGGAGTGTTACTGGATGCTCAGCTGCCCGTTGATCGTAGTGAGCCTGATATCGTCATTAATGCTTACAGTCTTCAGGTATTAAATGCGGTGATGTCTCATGGTAGTGATGCGGCGGATAAGTTACAGATGCGCGGTGAGGTCCATCAAGTCCAATTGGTTCGACAGTTTATAATGCAGCTGGGTATGGGCAGCCTTATTCAAGGTATTATTAAAAAATTTAAAGGAAGCACTAGCAAGTCTAAGCCCAATGATGACGAGATGGAAGCAAAGAAAAATGACTACAAGCTACGCATAAAAGAACAACAAACACAAATTAATACGCTAACCATCAAAAACCGTGAGCTCGAAACAACAGTAAAAGAATTACAAAGCAAACAAAAAACCTTAACGATTTCAGCGGTAGTAGCTGCTGTCATCGCCGTCATCGCTATCGTGATTGCATTACTCTGAGACTAGCGCTACCCAATCAAGCCTATCCCATTTTGCTCAATAGTCTCTGGATGACGTGATGGCATTAGACTATTGAGTAGCCCCGTCGTTTTGTCATCTTACTCACAATTGTTATCTCTAGTCAGGTCAGTATAAAAAAGACCCAACAAGACTAGAATAAATTATTTGCAGCCTCTGTCAGTATAGGTACAGCACGCAAAAAAATTCATACCAGTCTTGCCTGTTCATGCAATGTATGTATTTTATTTAGTATCGACTATAAGACTTGGTGATTTTATTTTATTAATTATAGCGATAAATAAGGTTAACCATTTAACCACATTTTAATCTTGACTAAATTACTCAGGATTAAGTATAATACCTCTATTGCAACAGACATCGGATGAATTATCTGTCGTGTGACGGTCGGATGCTTATAACCGGTCGTGCCGCTGCGGTCAGAATACATTTATTGCTTTTGACTTATTTATTAGAGTTGATACCTGTAAAGCTCAGTTCAACGACTCAAACTACGATAATAAGTTCGTGATCGAATGTGGCTTATCATTGATCAACTTGGAGATATTTTATGCGTTTAACCACTCGAGGCAGATATGCCGTGACCGCATTATTGGATCTGGCCATACAAACCAGCCAGCAAGACAGTGCCGTCTCTTTATCTGATATTGCCAAACGACAGTCTATCTCTATCTCATATCTTGAGCAATTATTTTCTAAATTGCGAAAACGGGGACTTGTGACCAGTATTCGCGGCGCAGCAGGCGGTTATCATTTAGCCAAACCACTGCAAGAGATAGACGTCATGAGTATCATATCCGCCGTCGATGAGTCGGTGAATGCCATGCAGTGTGAAGGACGTGGCGACTGTCAAGGTGGAACCATGTGTTTAACCCATGATTTATGGTGCTCATTATCAAATCATATCGAACAGTACTTGAAAAATATAACATTAGCGCAATTACTAGATATAGAAAGCGTGCAGTCCGTATCAGAACGTCAGCACCTGTCTACAAAAGAGACTTCTATAAAAGACATTAACACTATTACTTTATCGACAAGCGAGGCAAACCCAGCATGAGCCAACATAACTCCCTTATTTACTTAGATTACGCTGCCACTACACCAGTTGCCAAACCGGTAGCTGCAAAAATGAGCGAATATCTGACTGTAGATGGTATCTTTGGTAACCCAGCCTCACGCTCACACGGTTATGGTTGGCAAGCAGAAGAGGCAGTAGAAACTGCCCGTCAGCAAGTTGCTGAAGCGATAAATGCTGACCCTCGTGAGATTGTCTTCACTTCTGGGGCGACAGAGTCAGATAACTTAGCCCTCAAAGGGGCGGCCAATTTTTATCATTCTCGTGGTAAGCACATCATCACCAGTAAGATCGAGCACAAGGCGATATTAGATACCTGCCGTGAGCTTGAGCAAGAAGGCTTTGAGATCACCTATCTCGAACCACAAGCAGCGACTGGTCTTATTTTACCAGAGCAAGTAAAAGAAGCGCTGCGTGACGATACAATCTTAGTGTCACTGATGATGGTAAACAACGAGCTTGGTACCATTACTGATGTGGCTGCTATCGGTGAGATTACCCGAGAAGCAGGTGTGATCTTCCATGTCGATGGCGCACAGTCTATTGGTAAAGTGCCTGTGGACCTGGCAGAGATGAAGATTGACCTGATGAGTTTCTCTGGTCATAAAGCCTATGGCCCCAAAGGTATCGGCGCATTATTTGTCCGTCGTAAGCCACGTATTCGTCTAAAAGCTGAGCAGCATGGCGGTGGTCATGAGCGTGGTATGCGTTCAGGAACGCTACCAACCCATCAAATCGTTGGTATTGGTGAAGCTTTTGCCTTAGCCAGTGAGCGCTACGAAGAAGATCATGCTCACGCAGCCAAACTGCGCCAAAAGCTATGGGACGGTCTACAAGATATCGAAGAGATTTATTTAAATGGTGATATGGACAACAGCGTACCCAACATCATTAATATCAGCTTTAACTTTGTTGAAGGTGAATCGCTTATGATGTCGCTAAAAGACTTGGCTGTCTCGTCAGGTTCGGCTTGTACTTCAGCGACACTTGAACCATCATATGTGCTTCGTGCTATTGGTCGCCCCGATGAATTGGCTCACAGCTCGATTCGTTTTAGCTTTGGCCGCTATACGACTGAAGAAGACATCGATAGAGTCATCAAGCAAATGCATGAAGCCGTTGACAAGCTGCGTGCTTTATCGCCGCTTTGGGATATGTACCAAGAAGGTGTCGACTTAGACTCAGTAGAATGGACTGAGCACTAATTTAGCAAGTGAATGGCCCTTTAAGCCATTACATATATTGAATAGATAATTTTTACTAAACGATTGATCAGACAGTTATAAGTACAGTGTTATTGTATATATACATTATTATTGACTTAAAGTTTGACCCCAATTATCGATGAGTAGATAGTTACTGATAAGTAGTCTATCTCTCATCACCTAACTAGGAGAAAACCTCATGGCCTATAGTGACCAAGTTATTGATCATTACGAAAATCCACGCAACGTTGGCAATCTTGACAAAAATGCTAAAAACGTTGGTACCGGTATGGTTGGTGCTCCAGCTTGTGGCGATGTGATGCGTCTACAGATCCAAGTCGATGATCAAGGTATTATCGAAGATGCTCGCTTCAAAACTTATGGCTGCGGCTCAGCTATTGCATCAAGCTCACTCGTTACTGAGTGGCTAAAGGGCAAAAGCTTAGACCAGGCGGGTGAGATTAAAAACATGGATATTGCTGAAGAGTTGGCACTGCCACCAGTAAAAGTCCACTGCTCTGTACTTGCAGAAGATGCGATTAAAGCCGCTATCAGCGATTACAAAGACAAGCATGGTACTGGTGAAGCAGCTGAAGAAGCCACCAGCTAAACGTGCTACTGCATACGTCATGCTGACTCAGGAGTACTGTAGTAGCATTGTGTTAAAAACCAGTAACGATCTTGGTCGTTACTGATGTTGAAAAATGCTAGAAGGTGGCAATGACGCTTATGTACTTGTCACCTTTTATTTTATATTTAATGAACCTTTTTATTATTTATTATAGTCAATGGGAGTTGGCATGATTGAAATGACAGAACGCGCCGCTCAGCATGTACGAGAGTTTTTAGACAATCGTGGCAAAGGCGAAGGTATTCGAGTGGGCATCCGTACAGCCGGCTGTTCAGGTTTGGCTTACGTTTTAGAGTTCGTCGATACACCGGATGATAACGATACTCGCTACGAAAGCCGTGGCGTCAATATTTTTATTGATCCGAAAAGCTTGGTGTATTTAGATGGCCTGCTTATGGATTACGAAAAAGAAGGCTTAAACGAAGGCTTTAAATTTACCAACCCCAATCAAAAAGGTGAATGTGGTTGTGGCGAGTCGTTTACGGTTTAAGATTTGGATCATGAACGATAGATGCTAGTATAAGCTTGGCGTTTTCAGCCCATCATACTTTAGGCTCATCATTAAATAATTTTAGTTAGCTATTTTTATTAGACAGGTTTTTCAACCTGATCAAGTATTTTATAATAAATAAAAGCAAGGCGTATGCTATGACAGACATTACCGCAGAAGCACAATTTGATAACTTTTTTGCTTTATTTGAACAACCTGCTCAATTTGACGTCGATCAAGTGCGCCTTGAACAACAGTTACGTCTATTACAAAAACGCTATCACCCTGATAATTTAGCAGTCGATGAGACTAAGGGCGTGACAAGTGCGCTGCAGGCTAAACAGCAATCTGAACAAGCTTCAGCACTGATTAACCAAGCATACCAAACCTTAAGCACTCCTGATAGTCGTGCCAGTTATTTACTGCAATTGGCTGATCAGGCACAAAACTTGGAACACTCGATTGCAGATTTAGACTTTTTAGAAGATGCCATGCAAATGCGCATCGATCTCGACGAAGCCATCGAAGACAAAGATCGTGCGACATTACAACAGCTACATCCGCAAATTACGGCACGCCTGACCAAACAATCTGAGCGCTTTAGCCTTGCCTATCAAGATGAAGACTGGAAAACAGCAATTGATGCCACACAAAAGCTAAAGTTTTTGGTCAAGTTAGATGCTGATGTAACAACGGGGCTCGATGAAGTAGCGAGCGCTGAGCAGTCAGATGATGATGATTTATACGTTTGAACTACTGACTTTAGGTTTGGTTACTTTTGAATAAGCTTGGTGTTCTTTCTATAGATGCTGCAGCTTTTGTATTCAAACGCAGTTCTCAAGGGAAAAGTAATATTTAACCACCCAACACTTAAAACCAGTTTAACGACCACGTATAATCTCTGAATTTACTTCATTTCACTTATCTATTTTATCTCTGAGTTAACTTATGTCTTTATTGCAAATTGCCGAACCCAATCAAAGTGCCCAACCGCATCAACATCGTTTTGGTCTAGGCATCGACCTTGGTACCACACGTTCATTGGTTTCAGTAGTGCGCTCTGGCAAGGCACAAGTCCTAGAAGCAGGAGCTACGGCAGATACGCTACTGCCATCCGTGGTTTATTACCCAAGTACAGGCAGACCACAGGTTGGCTATGACGCCTTAGCTCACTTAGCAGATGATCCAAAAAACACCATCATCTCGGCGAAACGCTTTATGGGACGCAGTCAAGCAGACATTAAATTCTCTCATCCCTATGAGCTGAGCGGCAATGCAGACGATATGCCAGCCTTCGTCACTGCCCAAGGTGAAGTCTCTCCTGTCGAAGTCTCAGCACGTATTCTGGCCGCCCTTGAGCAACGAGCCGCAAGCGCATTGCCTGCAGACAGTATCGAAGGCGCAGTGATTACTGTACCTGCTTACTTTGATGAAGCACAGCGCCAAGCCACTAAAGATGCTGCTCAAGCGGCAGGGATTAATGTCCTGCGACTGTTAAACGAGCCTACCGCTGCTGCAGTGGCTTACGGTCTAGATAAGCCAGATGAAAATGAGACTAATGAACACTATTATTTAATTTACGATCTGGGTGGTGGCACCTTTGACGTCTCTGTCTTAAAACTCACTGATGGCGTGTTTGAAGTATTAGCAACGGGCGGTAATAGCGCCTTAGGGGGTGATGATATTGATCGCCTTATGACCAATTGGCTGATCAAACAATTAAGCATCGACCCCAAAGATGTCAGCCGTCATGACAAATCGATACTTGCCCAACAAGCCAAAGCATACAAGCAAGCACTTACCGACGCTGAGCAGGTCAATATAGATATCACGGTCAATGGGCAATCTTATCAAGGCGTGCTACAGCGTAAGGACTTGCTGACCATAGCAGAGCCAGTCACTCGCCGTACGCTAAGCGTCTGCGAACAGGTGTTACGTGATGCCAAACTTGAGATTGAAAACTTGGATGAAGTGATCTTGGTCGGTGGTTCTACCCGTATGCCTGCTGTACAGCAAACAGTAGCAGAGTTTTTTGCCAAACAGCCTTTGTGTCGTCTAAACCCAGATGAGGTAGTCGCCCTAGGTGCGGCTCAAACAGCACACCAGCTCGTTAATGGTGACAGTGATAACAATCTATTGCTGTTAGATGTCACCCCTTTATCGCTCGGTCTTGAAACCATGGGTGGCCTGGTTGAGGTACTGATTCCACGCAACACCCCCATTCCAGTAAAAAAACGACAAGTATTTACCACCTATCAAGATGGTCAGACGGGTATGGTGATCCACGTGGTGCAGGGTGAGCGTGAAACTGTTGAAAACTGTCGCTCACTTGGACGTTTTGAGCTATATGGCATACCACCAATGAAGGCAGGTTTTGCTCGCATTGAGGTGACCTTTAGTATTGATGCCAATGGCCAGCTTACTGTCAGTGCACAAGAGACGACGACCAAAACAGAAAGTAAGATTGAGATTGTGCCTGCTTATGGCCTATCTGATGAACAAAAAGAACAACTGCTTGTGGCCGGGTTTCAGCATGCCGAAGAAGATAAAAACGCCCGCTCTTTGATTGAGACCAAAGTAGAAGCAGAGCGTGAAGTATTGGCGCTGCAGTCGGCACTAAATGAGTTTGCAGCCCTACTCACCACCGAAGAGCAGCAAGCCCTTACCGAACAAATCCAAGCTCTACAGACGGCGCTGAGTACTGACGATCTAACTGTGATTGAAACGGCACAAGCCAATCTCAAGCCACACAGCGATGCTTTTGCCGCTCGTATTATGAATCAAAGTGTCAAGGCCAGTATGGCGGGTACCAGTGCACAGGACTGGTAATAGATACGCTTCATCACTCATACATTTATAGATAACGCCTAACTATTGTACTAGGCTGATATCTTATAGCTTTTACTTTTTACCTTTTAATTGATTAGCACTGGATAGATTATATATGCCAAAGATTACCGTATTACCTCATCATGAGATTTGCCCCGAAGGCACTGAAGTCGAATTAGAGTCAGGTCAAAACCTGTGCAAAGCGCTATTAGAAAAAGGCATCAAGATAGAGCATGCTTGTGAGATGTCAAAAGCCTGTACCACTTGTCATGTTGTCGTACGTAAAGGTTTTAATAGCTTGGATGAGATGGACGATATCGAAGCTGATTTACTCGACCGTGCTTGGGGGTTAGAGCCAGACTCTCGCCTGTCTTGTCAGGTCATGCTAGAGGACGAGGATCTCACCATTGAGATTCCTAAATATACACTCAACCATGCCAAAGAAAACCATTGATCTGTACTTCTCTTTGAAGCAGTATAGCTCTAGTAGCAAAAAGTACATATAATAAAGCCAGCTCACGAGTAGCTGGCTTTTTCACATCTCTACCATCGATATCTCATATCCATCACTGATATCTATGGATATTTACATTTGCCAGTCAAATGGCATCTGATGATGGCCTCGCAGCGCCATCATTAAGGTCTGCTGCATCTGAGACAACACAGCCGGCGTATATGGAATAGCGGGGATACCCCATACTGGGTTTGGCCATTGCATATCGTTTTGATAACGCACGATATGATGAAAATGCAATTGTGGCACCTGATTACCAAGTGCTGCCACATTCATTTTGTCCGCTTGGAAGGTCTTGGAAAGTTGGCTTGACAGCCAGCTTGACTCACGTAAAAACTGCGCTTGATCAGACTCAGAAAGCTCGTATAGCTCTTTAATACCTGATACACGTGGCACCAATATTAACCAAGGAAACTGGCAATCATTAATCAAGCGACACGTCGACAATGGAAAATCACCCACCAAAAAACTATCAGCGGCAAGTTTAGGATGCAGTTGAAACATAGTGACGGCTTCTCTTGTTATAAAACATCAATGGAATCAAGATTTATAAAATCTAAAACATAAGGGTGATCTATTTTATCAGTTATCAGCCAGATAAAATAGCGCCATTAGCGATTCACTGCCGCAAGCTCTATACCGCCTCGAGCACCATATGCTCACTAAAGTAGCGCAGCAGCTCTTGAATGACAGTCACTCGCTGCTCAGCAGTTTCAAGCTTGTCGGCATCTGTATAGCGAATGCCTGAAGCGCCATTCATGCGATAGCGCTGACCATCGGATTGAATCAGCTTAATAATCGCTAACGCATCAACTGGGGTATCGGGAGCAAACTCCAATGTTACGCTATTGCTATTGGCATCTATTTTATTGATTTTAAGCGGCTCGGCTTGTAAACGCAGACCATGAATGGCAAACAGCTGCTTGGTTTGATCAGGCAAGCTACCAAAGCGATCTATCATCTCAGTACGAATATCCGTCAACGCCTCCTTGTCATCAGCATTACTAATACGCTTATAAAATAATAAACGCTGGTGTACGTCGTGTAAGTAGGCTTCTGGTATCAAGGCGGCACTGTGCAGATTGATCTCGCTGGTCAGTGATAACGGGGTGTTTAAATCTGGCTCTTTACCGGCTTTAATCGCTTTGGTAGCCCGCTCGAGCATATCCATATACAAGCTAAAACCAATCGCCTGCATATTGCCACTTTGCTGCTTGCCGAGTATCTCTCCGGCTCCTCGAATCTCTAAATCTTCGCTGGCTAGCATAAAGCCTGCGCCAAGCGTATTGGCACGCTCGATAGCGTGTAGACGTCGCTTTGCATCGCCTTTAAGCCCTTTTAACGATGGCACCAGTAAGTAACAGTAGGCTTGATGATGACTACGGCCCACACGGCCACGCAATTGATGCAGCTGTGCCAGCCCAAACTTGTCAGCCCGCTCAATAATAATGGTATTGGCATTGGGGACATCGATACCTGTCTCGATAATCGTCGTACACACCAAGACGTTGAATTTTTTATGATAAAACTGCTGCATGATTTGTTCAAGCTGCCGTTCTTGCATTTGACCATGCGCCACCCCTACCCTAGCTTCTGGCACCAGCTCACGAATTGTCTCTGCCATACGCTCGATACTAGCGACATCATTATGTAAAAAGTAAACCTGCCCGCCACGTAATAGCTCACGTAAGATAGCCTCTTTCATTAACGCCTGTGTCTTTTGCATGACAAAGGTTTTGATGGCGAGACGACGGGCAGGCGGCGTGGCAATAATTGACATGTCACGCATACCAGATAGCGCCATATTTAGCGTACGTGGAATGGGTGTGGCGGTCATAGAAAGACTATCTACGTCGGTCTGAATCGCCTTAATACGCTCTTTATGCCGCACGCCAAAGCGATGCTCCTCGTCGACAATCATCAAGCCCAAATTAGCAAACTGAACGTCTTCTTGCAGCAGTTTATGCGTACCGATAACGATATCGACCTTACCTGCCGCCAGATCTGTCAACACCGTATCTTGATGTTTTTTGCCGCCAAATCGTGATAGGGTTTCGATACGTACTGGCCAATCAGCAAAACGATCACGAAAGTTATCTTCGTGCTGTCCTGCCAGCAAAGTCGTCGGTACCAGTACCGCCACTTGATAACCGGCGCTAACTGCAATAAAGGCGGCACGCATCGCCACTTCTGTCTTACCAAAGCCCACATCCCCACAAATAAGTCTATCCATAGGTTGGTTTTGCTTCATATCATGCATCACTGCCTGAATGGCATTGGCCTGATCTGGGGTTTCTTCATAAGCAAATTGACTGGCAAACAGCTCGTACTGTGAAATATCTATCTTAAAGTGAATACCTACTTTTGCTTCACGCCTTGCCTGCATATTAAGCAACTCAGCAGCCACATCATGAATTTGTTCGAGCGCTTTTTGCTTGGCCTTATCCCACTTGCCGCTACCGATCTTATGTAGTGGTGCCAGCGCTGGATCACCACCACTGTAGCGACTGATCATTTGTAAGTTTGCGACAGGCACATAGATACTGGCATCGTCAGCATATTTTAAATGAATAAACTCTTGCTCACCATCACCCACATCTAACGTAATCAGACCATTATAACGGCCGATACCGTGCTCAATATGAACGACTGGACTGCCTTCAGTCATCTCTGTGACGCTTTTGACTAAAAACTCTTCAGATACCCCACTGTGACGGCGACGGCGTGTTTGTAGTACTTGACGGCCAAACAGCTGAGTTTCACTAATGAGCACCAGACGCTCAGGGACATAAACGCCACGCTCAATCGGGGCAACGGTCAAACCCACCTGAGGCAGGCTATCCTGCTGTATCGACTGCTGCGTATGCTGATTTGCCAAAAATGCCTCAAAGTTATTATAGGTGGTGATGCCGATCTTACCTTTGAACAGCTCTATTAATATCTCACGGCGACCAGCCGTCTCAGCGACGATCAGCACTGGCGTGTCTGTCTGCGCTTGACGCTCTAAAAATGCTAACAGCGCAGTTAAGGGCTCGGCCTTTTGATGATTGACAGATAGCTGCGGTGGGTGCTCTGCACTTAGCGTCACCACACCTTTTTGCTTTTTTGAGTCGGACATATCCGCTGAATCATCATGAGCAGTCAGCTCGTCACGGGCACTAAGAATCACACGGGGGAAGCGCTTGAGCTGCTCATTAAGTACATTTGAGAGTAAATATAGCCATTCAGGAGCGACAATAGGCTTATCGATATCATGACGGCGTTCTTCATAACGACGCTGGATTTGTGACCAATAGTCTGACTGTTTTTCACTGATAAGCTCATCCGTGATAAACAAAGCGTCACTGGGTAGATAAGAAAATAGCGTACCTTGTGCTTCCCAATCCTCTAGATCAAAAAATAATGGCTGATAATATTCAAGCCCGCTACTGGCAATCCCTGCCATCACGTCTTTGTGCAGCTCAGACTTACGGCTGCTGGTATTGGGAAACATCTCGGCGAAGTTGGTACGGAACGTCTCTCGACCTTCTTCTAATGGAAACTCTTTGGCAGGAAGTATCTGAAACTGCGTCAGGGGTTTAGAGATATCTGGCAGCTTATGCAGTAGCGACAGTGATTCTTGCCCCATGCTTTGATCATTATTTGCAATCAAGGCTTTAAGATCAGCCTCAGTTAAGGTTCGCTGAGTTTGGGGATGAAAAAACTTGATGGTTTCAATCTCATCATCAAACAGATCCAAGCGCAGTGGGAATGGCTGCCCCATCGCAAAAATATCAACAATACTGCCACGAACAGCAAACTCGCCTGGCTCAAAGACGTTTTCTACCGCTCGGTAACCCGCCTTTGCCAACAGCTCACGCTGGGTATTGATATCAAAAGTATCACCGACACTAAGATCGAAATGCTGACCAATCAGCCAGCTGGGCGGTGCCACACGCTGCATGAGGGTCTGTACGGATATAAGCAAGACACCTGATGTCGGCATATCAGTAAGCAGATTAATACGTTCACTGACAATATCCTGATGCGGTGACAGCTCATCATAGGTCAGGGTTTCCCAGTCAGGAAACACATAAGCATCGACACCGCAAAACGCCAGCTCGGTCTCTATCTGATTGAGCTGGTTTTGATCCCGGGTTACCACGACTTTTAATCGCTCCTCAACCTTCCATAACGGCTCATCAACCAAACTTGCCAGCCACAAGCTGCTGACTGCACCGTGAACAGGAGCGAGCCAACGTTTTTGCGACTCCTTAATAGGAAACAGCTTCTGATTAATGGGGGCAAATGCGGCAGTCAAAGCAGTGATAGGCATAGCAAATTCAAGTCATGGTTAGGAAGTAGAAGGCTATTATACGAACATTTTTTACATTGACCAAATCAATGCCGTAACGGTTTGTCACCGTTTGACAATGGTCAGCTATTTGTTAGTATGGCCTACTTTTTAGCTGTTGCACTTTTAATACATTTTTATTAACTCATGTTTGTTAACCAGGACATCTTATCAAACAGCTCAGCTACCTCATCAGGAGATTCGTCACCTATGAACGAGCACAAAAAAATTCCCAAACCGCTAATTGACAAGTTCCGGCGGCAACTCTACACCACCAAGCACAAGGTGGGAGAAAACAATATTGATATATTCGGCTTAGAGCTGCATAACCCTGTGTTTTTTGTGACTGCGCTTGCGGTTATCGGCTTTGTGCTGTTTACCTTGCTAGCACCTGAAACTGCCAATTTATGGCTAAATGGCACTAAGGATTGGGTGGTTAATCGGTTTGATTGGTTCTTTGTCAGCACTGCCAACATCATGGTGTTATTTTGCTTTATTTTGATTGTATCGCCTTATGGCAGTATCCGTATTGGTGGCATCAATGCACGCCCCGACTTCAATAGACGCTCATGGCTTGCGATGTTGTTTGCTGCTGGTATGGGTATTGGGCTGATGTTTTGGAGCGTGGCAGAGCCGCTTGCTTATGCCAGTGGCTGGGCAGGTACACCGCTGAATGTGGCGGCGGACAGCCCTGAGGCATATCGGGCAGCGATGGGTGCCACCATGTATCACTGGGGACTGCACCCTTGGGCAATTTATGCTGTAGTGGGTCTGTCTTTAGCACTTTTTGCTTATAACTTTCGCTTTCCGCTGACCATGCGTTCGGTATTTTACCCTATATTTAAGGAAAAGACTTGGGGTTTACCCGGTCACATCATCGACGTACTTGCCGTGCTGGCTACCATCTTTGGTCTGGCAACCTCACTAGGGCTTGGTGCTCAGCAAGCCGGTAGCGGGTTGAACTATCTGTTTGGTTGGGATTTTGCTGGCAACTCACTGGAGATGATGATCATCGTGGTGGTCACAGCACTTGCCACGATATCTGTGGCACGTGGCCTTGATGGCGGGGTCAAGGTACTGAGTAACGTCAATATGATAGCGGCCGCAGCGTTACTGTTGTTTGTATTTTTTGTGGGTAACTCGCTGGGCTTATTGGGCAAAATCGCTGCAACTACCGCTGATTATATCTCTTATATCGTACCGCTATCTAACCCAGTCAACCGTGCTGACAGTGACTTTTTTCACACATGGACGGTATTTTATTGGGCGTGGTGGATCAGTTGGTCGCCATTTGTCGGTATGTTTATCGCACGTATCTCAAAAGGCCGTACGGTACGCGAGTTTGTGGTGTCCGTTATGCTCGCACCCACGCTGGTTACCATCATTTGGATGACTATCTTCGGTCAGACAGGGCTGAGTCAATACCAAAACCAAGTGGGCGAACTGGCAGGCGGGGTGAGCAATGCCTCGCTCACTTTGTTCCAGATGCTAGATAATCTGCCCCTTGGTACCATAACGTCCTTAATCGCCATTATTTTGGTTATGGTGTTTTTTGTCACCTCCTCAGACTCAGGCTCGTTAGTGATTGACACCATCACCGCAGGCGGTAAGATTGAAGCGCCTGTGGCTCAGCGTATCTTTTGGGCCATCGCTGAGGGCGCTATTGCGATCGCTTTACTTTATGGCGGCGGCGCCGAGGCACTCAAAACCATTCAGGCCGGCTCGGTCAGTACCGGACTACCCTTTACCGTGGTGCTGATCGTCATGTGTTTGAGTCTTTGGCTTGGCTTACGGCGCATTTACAAAGCGCGCGAGCAGATGCTCTCTGAATTAGAAAAATACTAGGGACTGTTGATACAGTCGACCACTGATGGCTACAAAAAAGCCCCAGTCTATTCACATAGACTGGGGCTTTTGCTGTCTTTAGTGATAATTTATCTTAATCGATCAAAGGCTTGTCACTGGCAATAATGCCGTTATTATCGACATAGACAAACATTCCTGAGTTCAACGTCAAATCACCAAAGCTGATTTCTAGATCCGTTTGCCCTTCATCACGGCGGGTAGACTTGCGTGGAATACAGCCAAGTGCCTTAACCCCAATGTCCATCTGTGCTAGGTCATCAACATCACGGACACAGCCGTAGACAATGACCCCTGCCCAACCATTATCGATAGCGGACTGGGCAATCATATCGCCAAGTAACGCACAACGCATAGAGCCACCGCCATCAACGACCAGTACTTTGCCCTCGCCATTGTTGTCCTTACCATCACTATTTAATAGCGCTTTGACTCGGCTATTATCTTCAAAGCATTTTACGGTCACTATTTCGCCGCAAAACTTGTCTTTTGCCCCAAAGCTGTGAAATGACTTGCCTTCGATATTGGGCAGGCAGACCTGCGACTCAGGATTGGCATCCAATAAATCACAAGTGACAAAATTCTCTTTGTTCATAGCTGTCGATTCTGACATGATGATACACTCCTTGTTGAGGGTTAATGGCTTTTATTCTACTTTTTTACTCGTGTCATCGCTAGCATCTGTTTGTTTTCGATGATATCTGTCGTGCTTGGCACACTCTCTTTACGATATCTATTACGCTCGTATACGTCATGTGCCGCCATTGCCATAGCGATGGCCACTCGTTTGGCTGAGATTGGATGTAGAGGCAGTGATTCAGACACCAATGGCGAGATGAGCTTAAAGACTGTTTGGCTAATATTCTCAAGTGGCCGGCCTTTATGCTTGCCCAACAGTAGTGAAGGGCGAAAAATAACCAACTGCTCAAAACCTATAGCGGTGATAGACTGCTCTGTCTCCGCTTTTACTTGATTGTACAAAAACCGACTGTCTAAGTCTGCATTCATAGCAGACAATAAAAAGAAGTTTTTGACCCCTTTGTCATAGCATAGCTTGGCAAAGTTGACATTATAATCATGATCTACTTTTCTAAACACCTCATCACTGCCTGCTTGCTTTTTGGTCGTACCTAAGCAGCTAAATGCGTCTGTTGAACCATCGACCCCTACACTGGCAAACACTTCTGCCAAATTATTAAAGTCAGTGACTTGATAAAAACGCATACTGGCGTTGATATAGCGCGGTGGACGCCGAGCAATCACAATTACAGTGTCATAAATTTCACTAAGCTGCTTGATCAGATGTTGTCCTACCAACCCTGTTGCGCCAATGATAACTGCTTTTCGCTGCATACCCTATCCATCTTCTTTTATTTGATCTTTTGACTATCATACCTAACCTTAGGCTATCATACCTAAGTTAGGGCCCTGTAGAGATGGGGATTCTAAAGTTTATTGTAAGAGATTTTATCACGGTAATGAATCACAACCGACTAATAACCTGCATTCCTTTACACTGCCTATCAGAGAACCACCCCAGTCATAACTTCTTTGAGTTTTAACAATCAAATACATTGTTCTTAGCGCAATAATTTGTTAAGATATCCGGCTTTACACGTCATAACTGTTTAATTATTCCAAATGGTTTTGACGGTTGCGATGTTTTATGGGTACTAGAGACCCTAACAACAGACATCGACATCATATTTGACGAGACGGCTGCTCGTCACCGATGATTGTTCGAACCCTTATTTATTGCAATCAACTTTCACACATTTTTATCTGTCTTTCATAAAGGAGATACGCGTGGCTAATACTGCACAAGCTCGTAAACGCGCCCGTCAAAACACCAAACGTCGTCAAGAATCTGCGTCACAACGCTCTATGGTTCGTACTTATTTAAAGCGTGTTGATGCGGCTATCGAATCAAAAGATTATGACGCAGCTACCGAAGCTTACAAAAAAGCGGTACCTGTGATTGATCGTATGGCTGACAAAGGCATTATTCATAAGAATAAAGCTGCTCGCCGTAAGAGCCGTCTAAACAAAGCGATCAAAGCCTTACAGGCATAAGATTTGCAGCGACCACATTAGGTGTTTGCTAAAGCCTTGTTCTTGTGACAAGGCTTTTTTTGTTTAAAGCGTTATGTCCACTTTACTTCTGGCGGTAATAAGAGCTTGTTAGAAGGAAACCCTGATAAGCGATAGCCATCTAACAAACTCTTGATGGGACGCACATACACCTCACCCCGCCAAATAAAATAAGCATTTGCTTTATCAAAAGGCCTATCATCAAACCACAAAAACACTCCTTCCATCATCTTAGGCCAGTCATTCCAATCGATCTCGACAACATCAAGCATGACTGCTAAAAAAGCAGACAGTAACGTATCATGGCTCACTGCCAACATTAGATGACCCGGCTGCGGCTGGTTTTGATAAAAAAGCGATAAAATATCCAAGCCACCTTGATACGCATTTTTGGTGCCTTCAAGATTGCCTTGCAAAAACCGATTGATAAAGTTAAGTACCCCGATCTCTTTAAACACCCGATTCGCAATATCAGGCTCAGTCACCAGACTACCAGGCTCGACCAACAACGACTGATGCTCAATATGGCGCTCTAGCCCTGCCCCCTCTTGCATCAATTGTGCAGTATCAATACAACGTCCAATCGGGCTTGAGATACTATCGACATCCAATGAATAAGGTAAATGACTTGCAAGCCAACGACCCCATGACTTAGCGAGCACACGACCTCTAGGGGTTAATGGCAGCTGATAGCTGGCAAACCCCTGCCCATCAGAGCGCTCACGCAGGGAGTGTCTGGTAAATAAAATAAGCCGCTTATCAGTTGGCAGCAGCTCAACCGATGGAATCATACTATCAGGCAAGTGAGCAGGTGCTGGCGCAATTGGGTTTTTGGTCAGAGATGCTTCAGCCTGATGCTTAGAATTATAAGAATCTGGAAGTTTATTCATGGCGACTAGCGTAGCAGAATTCTCATCTTAAGTGAAAGAAATACAAGTTGAGTAACGATATAAAGTCTTGGCTTGTCGTCCTCTGATGCTTGTCTCATGACAGACCATTAGAAAAAACTTAGATTTCAATCACTTTGTCCCAAGCAAATGCTATCTCAGTGCTGCTGACTTCATTGGGATAAGCACGAGGGTTGACGAGCACACGCGTGTTGTGAATTTGATAATCAAATGCTTCATGGGTATGTCCATGCACCCAAAGCGTAGGCGCCCATGACTCATACATCCAAGCAGATAGATCACTTACAAAAGCAGCATTACTTGGCAAGTTAGCATACTTCTCAGACACAGATAATGGGCTGATACTGTGGTGACTCATTACCACCGTTTTTTTGCCAAGCGTTTTGGCCGCCATCAAGGCTTGCTGCAGCCATTGACGCTGCTTAGCATGAATCTGTATCGAGACCTCAGGTGAAAACAAATCATATCCGGCATAAATCTGCTTATAGTCTCGCATAAATCGCCTAGCAACCATCATAGTATCTTCATCAGCTTGATATTGATAGTCGGTCCACAAGGTACAGCCTAGGATGCGCACATCACCCACATCCATATATTGGCATTGCAAAAAACGTAGCCCCTGACAGGTGGTGGTATTATAGTTGTCCCACGTTGCCAGTTTTTTGTCAAAATGCAGTACATCTTCACTAAAGTACTCATGATTGCCAGCAATAGTCACGACAGGGACTTGCAACCGTGCCGCCTGCTCTTGCAACCAAGGCATGCCGCTATCGCTATTGGCAGTATCTCCTGCTACCAGCACCAAGTCAGCCTCTGTCTTGGGGATATGACCCATGGGATGTGACTGGCGAGCGTAGCTATCGATGTGTAAATCGCTTAAAATCTGTAATTTCATATTATCCAATACAACCAAAAAACATCAATAAATAGAAAACAGTGTAGCACTTAGCTTTGCGCAATTAAAAAGTAAAAAAGACAACTCAGGAGCTGTCTTTTTTATTATATTTCAAAAATAGAGATTCCACTTTATTCTTGTTAAATACCTTGCAAAATTTTATGTAGCTTTGCAGTAGGGTCTGGCGCTTGGGTGATAGAACGCCCAATCACCAAATAATCTGCACCATCATCTAATGCTTGCTTCGGCGTGCAAATACGCTTTTGGTCGTCTGCATTATCTTCTGGTAGGCGAATGCCAGGAGTGACCAGCTTGAAGTCTTTCCCACACAGTGCTTTAAGCGCTTTTGCTTCTTGAGCGGAACACACGACGCCATCAAGACCTGATTGCTGCGTGAGCTGCGCTAAACGGCTTACTTGTGGTTCTAAACCATCAGTGACACCTATCTGTGGCAACACGTCCTCAGTCATAGAGGTAAGTACAGTGACGGCAATCAATAACGTGTCATAGCCACCTGCTACTAACCGCTCCTTTGCCAATGACATCGCTGCACTACCTGCGCTGGCATGCACATTCACCATCCATACACCCAGATCTGCCGCTGCTAGTACCGCTTGTGCAGTAGTATTAGGAATATCGTGAAATTTTAAGTCCAAAAACACTTCAAAACCACGCTGATGCAACGCTTTTACGATCTCAGGACCTGAACGCGTAAACAGCTCTTTACCAACCTTTAAACGACATAAAGCCGGATCCAAATGGTCCGCTAACGCTAGTGCTGTATCCATAGTATTATTGTCTAAGGCAACAATAACAGGGGAGTTTATTATTTTTTTACTCATAATTTCGCTACTTATTATTCATGATGAGAGAGGTGGTTCTATCAGTACTGTATGACCATAAGCCATACAAAACCTAATCAGTCACGCTTGCGCTTAGTTAAGGTAGCACCCTTGTGAGCCGTACTTGTAGAGGTATCTTGCACCTGAGCAGGCGTCGCACCATAGACAGCCTCCTCTACCGTAGGGGCAGTCGCTTGACGGTCGATAACTGCGTTAGCTTGCGCCACTTGTTCTTCTAAGTTTTTATTGAGTTTTTGCAAACGAGAGATTTCCCACTTATTTTGTAGGACACGAAACATTAAAAGTGACAACAACAAACCTATCACTATGCCTAGTGTTAAGCAGATAATGAGTAGTAGTCCTAGATTCATCGCAGGCGCTTGAGAAAATAACAAACTCACAGCGACCTCAGTGTTGTTGGCCAATACCAGACCAAGCGAATAAGCAAAACTCAAAAAAAGTAAAACCAGCAGTAAAAATCGCATTATTTATATCCTTCAGCTATCGGTTATGTACAGCAATCACTTGATAACAATACGTCATTAAGACGCTGCAAATAGCCATCAAGAGCTCAACACACTCAGTGCTTATTATTCAGACTAGCACATTGTTATAGGATCACACTGCTGCTTTTTCGTTTACTGCCTCGCGTAACGCTTTACCAGGTTTAAAATGAGGAATGGCTTTAGCGGGTACTGGAACGCTCTCTCCTGTCTTAGGGTTACGACCTATGCGAGCCCGGCGATGATGCAAACAAAAACTACCAAAGCCTCGCACCTCGACCCGACCATCATTGGCTAAAGTATCGACCATCAAATCTAATATTTCACGAACTGCGTCATCTACTACTGTTTCAGCCATCGTGTCACAGTTAGCGCTCAAATTATTGATAAAGTCTGATTTGTTAATCGCTTGTTGCATTATTACGCTTGCCTTTTTATGTTGTAGTTATCATCTAAAAGCACAGCCATGAGTTCAAGCTAGATTATCGCTAATAGATGGTAAACCTACCATTAGATTAATATTTATTGATTGCCTTATAGCTACGAAAAAGCATCTTTGTAAACACTCAAAAACACCAAATATTTCCATTTATATGAATGAAAAGTTTTTACGCTTCAAACACTTAGTGCTAAGTTTACATTTCGTTACTCAGGGTTGCAAATGATAGCGGAAATTATTGTAAATGGGAATGACCGTTTAAGCAATTAAAGCAAAAACTTTATAAATCTTATTTTTTAATAACCAAATATAATTTCACTCATAAAAAAAAGCGACCGAAGTCGCTTTTTTTATATTACTTTTAGATCAATAATTTGTCGCTTACTGCATTTGCTCTTTGATCAAGTCACCAATTGTTTTTGGCTGAGCATCTGTTGCTTGTGGCGCGTTGCTACCTAGATCTTTGATTGCTTGACGCTCTTCAGCTTCGTCTTTTGCTTTAATTGACAGGCTGATGTTGCGTGTCTTACGATCTACGCTGATGATCTTCGCTTCGACGTCATCACCAACACTTAGGTGCTTGGTAGCGTCTTCAACACGGTCACGCTGAATCTCTGACGCACGTAGATATGCTTCAACTTCATCAGCAAGCTCAATCGTAGCACCTTTGGCGTCTACTTCTTTCACTTTACCGTTAACGATAGCACCGCGGTCATTAGCGACTAGGTATTCGTTAAATGGATCTGAGCTTAGCTGCTTGATACCTAGGCTAATACGATTTGCTTCTGCATCTACAGACAATACCATCGCTTCAACGGTGTCGCCTTTGTTGTAGTTACGAATCGCTTCTTCGCCAGTTTCGTTCCAAGAAATATCAGACAGATGTACTAGACCGTCGATACCACCGTCTAGACCGATAAAGATACCAAAGTCAGTGATTGACTTAATAGTGCCTTCGATCTTATCACCACGCTCATGCTTCTTATCAAACTCATCCCATGGGTTTGCTAGTGTTTGCTTGATGCCGAGGCTGATACGACGACGCTCTTCATCGATATCTAGAATCATCACATCAACTTCATCACCCACTTGTACTACTTTTGATGGGTGGATATTTTTGTTGGTATGATCCATCTCTGAGACGTGTACTAGACCTTCGATACCTTCAGCAATCTCAGCAAAACAACCATAGTCAGTTAGGTTGGTCACGCGAGCTTTAACAATGCTGCCTACTGGATAAGTACCACCTACATTGTCCCAAGGATCAGTTCCTAGCTGCTTTAGACCTAAGCTAACACGGTTGCGCTCACGATCAAACTTCAGTACTTTAACCTTTAGGTCTTGACCCACTTCAACCACCTCAGATGGGTGCTTGATGCGGCGCCATGCCATATCAGTGATGTGAAGTAGTCCGTCGATACCACCTAAGTCTACAAACGCACCATAGTCAGTAAGGTTCTTCACGATACCTTCGATCTCGATACCTTCTTCAAGCTTATTGAGTAGCTCTTCGCGCTCAGCTGAGTTTTCAGCTTCCATCACTGCACGGCGGCTTACCACAACGTTATTACGCTTTTGGTCTAGCTTGATAACTTTAAACTCTAACTCTTTACCTTCTAGATGTGTCGTGTCACGAATCGGACGTACATCTACTAAAGAACCAGGTAGGAACGCGCGTACTGAACCCACGTCTACGGTGAAGCCACCTTTAACTTTGCTAGAAATGATACCTTTTACAATCTCATCATTATCAAAGATTTTTTCGAGGGCATTCCACGTTTCGACGCGCTTGGCTTTTTCGCGTGACAGCAGGGTCTGACCCATACCGTTATCGACTGCTTCAACCACGACATCAACGCTATCGCCAACTTCAACTTCAAGTTCGCCTTCTTCGCTTAAAAACTCTTCACGAGCAACAATACCTTCAGATTTAAGACCAGTATCTACAGTGATCCAGTCATTATCGATGGCTACTACAGCACCTGTGATGACCGAGCCACGCTCGATATCCAGACCCTGCTCTTCAATGCTCGCTTCAAATAGTTCAGCAAATGATTCCATTATGTCTACCTTTGTATAGCCGTATCCTGTCCAGCACAGTACGGATCAAATTTATGATTATATAAAACGTGAATACTGGTTTTATATCTTATACAACCATATAAAAAACTTTTGTTGGTAATAAGCGTACTATATTGGCTCATTAGCAACAACAGTCTTTTTGTGAATTGCTTACTTAATATAAGTAATCATGGTCAAAGCCGCTGTCTTTCTGTTCCTTTTTTTGCTATCGACAGCTTATAGCGAAACGCCCCCTACTATCATATTTAAACCGTTAGCGTCAGTTGAAAACAAAACGATTAAAATTTCAAAAGCGTTAAGCCGTAAAGCAGATACCTTGCTTTTGGCAATAAGCCTTTACTTGCTCATAAACAGCACTGGCATCCAATGTCGAGCTGTCTATCACTAAGGCGTCTGCTGCCGGTTTTGATGGTGCAGTAGCACGATTTTCATCACGGGCGTCACGAGCCTTAATCGTCGCTAAAATCGCATCAAAGTCCGCAGCTTGGTGGTTATTTAACAACTGAGCCACTCGGCGCTGCGCACGTGCCTCAGCACTAGCAGTCAAAAAAACCTTCACATCGGCATCTGGAAATACGACAGTACCCATGTCTCGGCCATCAGCGACAAGTCCCGAGCGGGTTGCCATATCTTGTTGCAACTTGAGTAATGCCTGACGCACTTGACTAAATACCGCAATCTGTGAGGCATAACCGCCAACGGTTTCATTGCGCACTTGCTCACCTACCGCCTCTCCATTCACTACAATATCGACCCGACCTGAGTCGTTATTGGGTACAAAGGAGATATCAAGACTTTGGGTTAATACCAACAAAGCATTTTCGTCAATCGGCTGACTGGCATCTGCTGATACTAAACCCGCTTCGTAAGCTTTTAAGCCTACGATACGGTATAAAGCACCAGAGTCCAATAACTGATAATTTAATGCTTGAGCTAAACGCCAAGTGACCGTACCTTTGCCCGCGCCGCTGGGACCATCAATACAGATCACAGGATAACGCATCATGGCTTGATTATTACCGTTATCAAATAAAGCGCCATCAGGTATAGGTTCAGTCATGCTAATCACTCAAATTATATATAGACGCTACTTGTACTGGGGATTCAATCGCCTAAAAACCACAATATTACATTATATATCAAACACTTAAGTACAACTTAAGTGTTGCAGCACCAAATAGGGCGATATTATAACAAGAAAACGGCATCATCACCATGGCTGATATTTATATTTCATCACGATGTTGTTTTATCAGTAACTGCTTTGCCTGCTGTATTTTTTTTGCTGACTTACGACGCTCCCGAAAAAACGCTTTGAGCAGTTGGCTACTGTGTGCGCTACACAAGCCCTGATCCACTTCAAGCGTATGATTATAAAAATCTTGAGCAGGCAAGTTTAGTTGACTGCCAACCATACCTGCCCGTGGCTCACTAGCAGCAAAAACGAGTCTGGCGACACGTGCATGTATCAGCGCACCAACGCACATAGTACACGGCTCAAGGGTGACATATAAAGTCGTACCTGCTGGTAAACGGTAATTATTGAATGCAGCGCAGGCTTCTCTAATCGCAATGACTTCTGCATGAGCGGTGGCATCATGACGACTTATTGGTTGATTAAACCCTTGACCAATAACCTGCTGATTATGTACCAGCACTGCACCGACTGGTACTTCTCCAAGCGCTGCCCCTCGCTGAGCAAGCTCGAGCGCATGATGCATCCATTGAACGTCTTCAATGGGCCAAAAACGACAAAGACTTAAGTCAGGCGGGCGCAAACTATCACGGCTCAATTGAAACGGCTGTATAACAAAACGTGTCATCATCAATAGCTACTGAGGCAATTGCCAATCAATAGGCGTCTGACCGTGTTGAGACAGATAGTCATTGGTTTTAGAGAACGGCTTAGAGCCAAAAAACCCACCGCGATTGGCTGCAAGTGGTGAAGGATGAACCGCCGTCAGAATCAAATGCTTATCCGTATCGATATACTTGCCCTTTTTTTGTGCTTTACTGCCCCACAGTATAAAAACTGTGTGCTCTGTTTGCTCGTTGACCACATCAATCACCGCATCAGTAAATTGCTCCCAGCCTTTGTTTTGATGGCTGTTTGGCTCACCTTCTTTGACAGTCAAGGAGCTGTTTAATAGCAGTACGCCTTCCTGCGCCCAATGCGTTAAATCCCCATGAGCAGAGTGCTGAGTGCCAATATCATCCGCCATTTCTTTTAGGACATTATTAAGTGAGGGTGGCTTTGGAATGGCCTTTGGTACAGAAAATGACAGCCCCATGGCTTGACCTGGACGATGATAAGGATCTTGACCCAAAATAACGACCTTAACTTGCGATAAGGGGGTTAAGTTAAAAGCATTGAACATTAAGTGAGCAGGAGGATAGATACTGTTCTGCGACTGATATTCCTCTTTTAAAAAAGCACGTAAATTGTCCATATTGGCAGACGTCAGCTCATCCGCTAAAGCGGTTTTCCAGTCCTCTGGCAAACGCACCTTATCTAAAATCGCTTGTTTTTGCTCTGGTGTTTTGGTGTTTGTTTCATCGAACAGTCCCATGACATATCCTTTATATTTTTATAAACTAAAGCCCTGCTGATAAGGGTAAGGCCTCATATCTACCTTATAATGAATTATAGCAATAAAAAAACGGCTACCACAGTCATATGGTAACCGTTTCAACAGATGATAAATTATCAGCTGGCTAGTGACTCAGAATCTGGACGCGGTTCGTGAGTTTCAACCACAGTCAATACGATACGACTGTCGGTTGAGGCTTTATCACGTTTGTCAATATTCATAGATGGTTTTTGTAAATCTACAGCCACTTCATCAGACTCTAAAGTAACATGCACCACCCCACCATTGACCAACTCACCAAATAAAATCATATTTGCCAACGGCTTTTTGATTTCATCTTGAATCAGGCGCTGCATAGGACGTGCTCCCATCAAGCGATCATAGCCTTTATGCGCCAGATAGTCACGAACCTCATCATCAATCTCCAGCGTCACCTGCTTGTCATCAAGCTGAGCTTGTAACTCTACCAAGAACTTATCAACCACTGACACCACGACCGAGGTATCTAGAGCATTAAACTGTATAATGGCATCTAGGCGGTTACGGAATTCAGGCGTAAAGACACGCTTGAGTGCTTCGGTGTTGTCACGGCTATGGTCTTGCTCAGTAAAGCCCATAGAAGAGCGGCTGATACTATCGGCACCGACGTTGGTGGTCATAATGATAATAACCTGCTTGAAACTGGCCACACGGCCATTATTATCCGTTAAAGTACCATGATCCATGACTTGCAATAACAAGTTAAAGACATCAGGGTGCGCTTTTTCGATCTCATCAAGCAACAACACACAATGTGGGTGCTGATTGATCTTTTCAGTTAGCAGACCTCCTTGATCAAAGCCGACATAACCCGGCGGCGCACCGATGAGACGTGAGGCCGTATGCGCTTCCATATACTCTGACATATCAAAACGCACCAACTCTACCCCTAACAGATTTGCCAGCTGGCGGGACACTTCTGTCTTACCCACCCCTGTAGGTCCTGCAAACATAAACGAACCGATTGGCTTATCCGCCTCTTTTAGACCCGCTCTCGATAACTTAATGGCATCTGCTAATGTCTCAATCGCTTCATCCTGACCAAATACCAAGTGCTTAAGATCACGATCTAAATGCTCGAGTATGCTTTTATCATCAGAGGATACGGATTTAGGCGGAATACGTGCAAGCTTAGCGATAATTGCTTCAATATCAGCAACATCGATTTTGATCATCGCCTTTTTGCTGTTCGCCGTTTGTAAGTCATCTATATCGTCTGACAGATCTTCTGCTTTGGCAGTTACAGCATCTTTCTGCACGTTTTCAGCAGCAGTATCAGGCTCAGCTTCGGTATAATCTTGCTGATCGATGCTTTGTTCTAAATCAGCAATAAAGCTCTCTTCTGCATCGAGGTCTTTGCTATCAGGCACTACGCCTAAGCGTTTGTAAGCTCCTGCTTCATCGATCACATCAATCGCTTTGTCTGGCAAGAAGCGCTCATGAATGTGCTTAGATGACAGTTGCACTGCAGACACCAACGCTTCGTCAGTGTATTCAACATTATGAAACTCTTCATAGCGTGGCTTTAGTCCACGTAAAATATCAATGGTATCGTCCACACTTGGCTCTTTGACATCAATTTTTTGGAAACGACGTGAAAGCGCATGGTCTTTTTCAAACACTTGACGATACTCAGTAAAAGTCGTCGAGCCTATGCAGCGTAGCTCACCATTGGCCAGTGCTGGCTTGATTAAGTTTGAGACATCCATATTGCTGCTCATCGATGAGCCTGCACCGATAATCATATGAATTTCATCGATAAACAAAATCGCATTCGGTTTTTTCTTTAACGCATCAAGTAACGACTTCATACGTTTTTCAAAATCACCGCGATACTTAGTTCCTGCAATAAGCGCACCGATATCAAGACTATAAATCACGCAGCCATTGAGTGGCTTTGGTGCTTTATCATTGATAATCAACCACGCTAGGCCTTCGGCAATCGAGGTTTTACCCACACCAGGCTCACCCACCAATAGCGGGTTGTTTTTGCGGCGACGGCACAACACCTGCGCTGTACGCTCAATCTCAGACGCTCGGCCAATCAAAGGATCTGTCTTACCTTCAGCGGCACGTTGATTTAAGTTGCTAGCAAACTCTACTAAAGGATCTTTGCTGGTTTTTTCAGACGCACTACGGCGCTCACCCGTCATTGATGCCCGTGGCTCAGACGGCTCATCTTTATCTTGACCGTGTGAGAGATATTGTGTCAGCTCTAAACGACTGATGCCTTGTTTTTTGAGCAAATACACAGCATAGGTATCGTGCTCAGAGAACATCGAAACCAAAATATCCGATCCTTCAACCAGACGACCACCCCCGATCGACTGCACATGAAAGATAGCACGCTGCAAAATACGATCAAAGCTCTGGGTGGGCTGCGGCGATTGCTCCATATCCGCATCTATAGTCGGCGTATGCTTGCTAATATAAGCTTCCAGCTCGGTACGTAGATTTGAGATATTGGCATTACAAGCGGTCAAGGTATTGGCCGCATGGGTGTTTTCTAAAAGCGCTAATAGTAAGTGCTCTACAGTAAGGTACTCGTGTGATTTTTGGCGCGCAAGCGTCATTGCTAAACGCAAAGAAACTTCAAGATGACGACTTAACATAACAATTTCCTACAGTTATACATGTTTTTATAATTCAACAGCTTAGAGATTAAATCAGGGCGACAGACAGATTGTTCAAGGGCCATAAGTTGGTTTTAACCATCAATAGTAACTTCTAATCATTCAAACATTACTCTTGGTAGCCAATAGATTTGCAACACTATAATCTTACACAGCGCTTCAACACACTAAGCTTACTATCACGTTTTACGACACTATATCTTCATATCAACACGATAGGCCATTATAGTCAATCTATAAAAACGTACCAAAATGTATCCATGCATCTAGATGCATATGAGCATTAAGACATAATATATCCACTATTTACTGATAGTCACTAATCATTGAGATAAGTACTGAACGTGACAACATCAAGCGATACCTTTTCATACCTTGCTCTTATCCCAGACTGTTAATCAAGGTTACTTAAAGACAGCAATCGTGTTAATAACGCTGATGCATGAAATAAGGACAAATAAAACGTGAAGTTGACTTTGAAGATAGTGTGAAGGATTAAAAGACAGCACTATTAAAGAACTCTTTAATAGTTATCCATAATACTAATATGAGGGAGGTTTGATAAAAATCAAGAATAAACAAGGACATACGGTGCATGAAGAGCGGTATATCTATGAGAAAATAAAGCAGTGTTGTGCAAGCTGTTTCGGGCGCACCGGCCGTATGCTTACTCGCCTTGATGAGGTTCTATTTGAGTCAGTAATGGATAGCCTTCACGATGGGCCAAACTGTTTACTTTTTTTGCTTTTGTTTCAGCAATATCTTTAGGATAGATACCAGCGATGCCTTTACTGCTGTTATGAATGGTCAGCATAATCTCAACCGCAGTATCAATATTATGGCGAAACTCAGACTGCAGAATGTACACTACAAACTCCATTGGTGTGTAGTTATCATTATACATGACTACCGCATACATTGGCGGCTTGGCAATCTCAGGCTCTGCTACCAGTACATCTGCTTGGGGGTCAGTATCGGTATCACTGTCGTGAGCTCGATGGTCAGCTGGCAAAGTGGCAGGCAAACTTGGAAAGTGCCAATCTAAAACCGCAGGTTCGGCATGGATGAATCTTTGTATCATGGTCATAGTCAAATAATATTATAAAATAAACTGAGAATATAAAAGTGAGAGTGGTGATCACGTCATCACCATGACAACTGTGGTCATTGACGTGTTTAGGGCTGAATCGGACTTTGATCGATCTCTGGTAGGTCTAAAAGTGACAATGGCATACTATCGACCCTATCACCCAGCTGCCAGTCATATAACTGCTCAACCTCCTGACCATCTGCTTCTAGACTCAGCTTAACCTGCAGGGGATCAAAGTTATCGGGCATCACAAAGCGCCCTCGTATACGTACGATGCCTTCGATGGCATAGCCTGTAGGATTTAGCGGCACCTCTACAAAGCTATCTTGATTTTGTAAGGTCAAAGTCACTGTTAGACTCTTGGCCTCTCCGTCTTCACTAAGCATCCCTACATCAAAGCCATATTCAAAAGCGTTTTCGGGCAAGGGTTCAATTTTAGCACCAAGTACTTGTAGTGCCATACCGCCTTGTTCCGTAATAACCTTGGCATACAACTGATTGAGCTGTGCAACCTGCTCGCTTTCTACTTTTAGCTCTTGCTGATTGCGACGCAGCTCTTCTAGGTTTGCCAAGCTAATTGCCAGCTCTTGCTTGGCGGTCTCTGCCTGACTGCTTAATACTTTATTACTGATACGTAAGTCTTCGAGTTCATTCGTCACCTGCTCATTATCAATGGCTGCTTGCTCAGTCTCTGTCTGTAAAGCATGATAGCCACGTTGATAACCAAACATGTGGCCAAAAGTCAGCGCCACCACCGCCGTAGTCAGCACCGCTACCGCAAATAAGGCAAATAGCAACGTCGATGCACCTTGCTGCTGACAACCAACCGTTGAACTATTTTTTATACGGCTTTTTATATGACTTTTTATACGATAGGCCTTATACATGGATGACTGCATTATCAAATCAGGTTTAGCTTCAGAAGGTACATATATAAAGGCGTGACCTACTAAAAATGCTGACTGCAAAGGCGAGCAAAAAGCAGATTTGAGACGCATTTAGACAGTATTTCTTAACCGTAAGAACAAAATAGTATAACGGAATTTAAAGTCAATACCTAGCAAAGGGCTGTAAGTAGAATGACTTAACAGTAAAGGTTCTGTAATAACTGATTAGACCATTATATGTCAAATTATTGACGCAGCGTTAAGGGACAATGGGCGCTGCATTCAAGCCTAACGTCTCATCAAGCCCAAACATCACGTTCATGTTTTGAATCGCCTGCCCTGCTGCGCCTTTTACTAGATTGTCCTGCACAACCATAACCGTAAGCTCACCACGTGTTGCATCTTGATGGACCGCAATACGTAGGCGGTTGCTGGCACGCACACTGCGAGTATCAGGGTAGACGCCTGCTGGCAACACATCAATAAACGCCTCTTCAGCATAACTGGTCTCAAATGCTTGTTGCCAATCTACAGCACAGCCCTCTGTAGTTAGCTCCAGATGTATAGTGCTGAACATACCACGAATCATCGGCACCAAATGTGGTAAAAAACGGATTTTGTGCTTAAACTGACTGCTTAATAACTGCTCAATACCTTGTTCAATTTCTGGTAAATGACGATGCCCTTTTATACCGTAAGCCTTAAAGTTATCAGTCGTTTCCGCATAATTGAGTGCTAAGCTTGCCTGGCGACCCGCACCCGAAACCCCTGACTTGGCATCAATCACGATGCGGGGCTCAATCAAACGGGTATCTTGCTTATTTTGCAGCTCAATGATTGGTTTTAGTCCCAATATTGCAGTCGTTGGATAGCAACCCGGGTTCCCCACGACTAAAGCGTCAGCAAGCTTTTCTCGATTGATTTCAGGTAGGCCATACACGGCACTTTTTAGCAACTCTGGACAGCTATGTGGCTGCTGATACCAGGTTTCAAAGTCTATCAATGACTGCAGACGAAAGTCAGCCGCCAAATCCACCACTTTCACACCCGCTTGCGTTAAAGCTTCCGCTTGCTTCATCGCTACACCATGCGGGGTTGCAAAAAACACCACATCACATTTTTGTAAAGCATCTAACGTCTCATCACCCAGATCACTAAACACAATGTCTGAGATCCCGCGCAAACTTGGAAATATCTCATCCGCACGAGTACCTGCTTCACTGCGTGAAGTCAGTAGATCAATGGACACCTCAGGATGAGCGGATAACAGACGGATCAGTTCAACACCTGTATAGCCCGTCCCGCCAACGATAGCTGCTGATATCATAAGATGTCCTTTTACTAATAAGTCATTAAATGTAGCACTTTAAATATCGCATTAAAGTCTAGTGGTAGTGTATGTCTGCCTATGATTGACGACACTTAAATCTGATAATCATGTACCGCATCGATAAATACTTTTGCACGCTCAGGATCAACCCACTGAGTGATACCATGACCTAAGTTTGCCACATAGCCCGTTTTTTCACCATTGGCGTAAGCACGATCGAGCATCGCTGTAGTCTCAGAACGAATGAGCTCGGGCGAGCCATAGAGCGTGGCTGGATCTAAGTTACCCTGAATGGCTTTATTACGCTGTATTTTTTTATGTTGTTTGGTGAGGTTGCGCTGGCTTTCTGCCAAGACTTGACGGGCACGATCGAGCGGCATCGTCCAATCGAGACCTAAAGCATCCGCCTCACTATCAGCTTGGATATCAAGCCAGAGGCCACCACCTTTGGTGAATAAGACCACAGGTATATCTGGATGACGTACCTTCAACTCAGCAACGATACGCTTATTGTAAGCATGCGAAAAGTCCACAAACTGACGATGGGCTAATGCACCACCCCAACTGTCAAATATTTGTAATATCTGAGCCCCTGCCACGACTTGCGCATCCAAATAGTCAATCACAGCGACCGCCAGCTTATCTAATAGCTGATGTAAAAACTCAGGGTTACTATATAAGAAGCCCTTAGTATAGCGATAATCTTTTGAGCTGCCTCCTTCAATCATGTAAGTGGCAAGCGTCCAAGGACTACCAGAAAAACCAAATAAAGGCACTTGACCGTTTAATGCTTTACGAATGCTGGTCACTGCACGCATGACATAGTCGAGCGAATCATTGACATCAAGCGTAGGCAATCTATCAAGATCTGCTTGTTTGCGGATAGGGTGCTTAAACTTAGGGCCCTCGCCTGTCTCAAAGTATAGACCCAGACCCATCGCATCAGGAATGGTCAAAATATCACTAAATAAGATCGCAGCATCTAAGTCCATACGGCGTAAAGGCTGTAGCGTCACTTCAGTAGCACGGGCGGTGTCTCGGCACAAGCTCATAAAATCACCGGCTTCTGCACGTGTGGCTTTATATTCTGGCAAATAACGGCCAGCTTGACGCATCATCCATACAGGCGTCGTATCTATAGGCTCAAAACGCAGCGCTCGCAGCAACCTATCGTTTTTTAATGGCGCAAAGTTATGCTGGTTTGCGTTGGTATTATCTAAAGCGCTCATGCACAAATCTCCAAAATGCTAAAAATCTCATCGCTGACATCGTCAAAAATAAGAATGAATAATAAATAAATCAGATTAAACCACCATGAAAAACCATTACCTCAAGGCATCTAATATAAACAAGGTAGCTGACAGCAACATAGTGGATCACATAGACAATGCTAAATTATCACGATGAACCATAACCACACGCTCTTCTTTATCACCAAGAATCTTGTCAAACTTCTCTGTACGCTCCCGAGCCACTTGGCGAGCGTCATAGGATGAAAAGTTGACTTGACCCACTGCCAAACGCTCACTGGTGTCTTGATGAACGATCTCTACCACATCACCTTCATCAAAGTCGCCACGTACCTCTACGACACCTACTGGTAATAAGCTCTTATTTAATTCGGTCAACGCTTTGGCAGCACCGTCATCGACTATCAAGGTACCTGACATACGTAAATGGGCAGCTATCCACTGTTTACGAGCGATGATTTTATCTTGCTCATTGGTGGTTAATAAAGTACCCACTGCTTCACCTGACACCACACGAGTGATGACATTATCAATAGCACCACTCACAATGACTGTTGGACAGCCACCCATAGCGGCTAGGCGACCGGCACGTATCTTGGTCAACATGCCACCACGTCCTAATTTGCCGCCATCACCGGCGATATCAAACAGATAATCTGCCATAGCTCGCTCTTGGCGAATCATTTTTGCATCAGGATTTTCACGAGGATTGTCAGTAAAGACGCCTTCTTGGTCAGTTAAGATAATATATAAATCGGCATGAACCATAGCGGCTGCCATCGCCCCTAAAGTATCGTTATCACCAAACTTAATCTCATCAATCGTAATAGTATCGTTTTCGTTGATGACTGGTAGCACTCGCCAATCTAGTAGCTGAGTCAATGCACTGGCTGTGTTCAAATAACGGCTACGATTTGATAAGTCATCATGAGTCAGCAATAACTGCGAGCTTTGTACACCATGCTGAATCAATGCTGACCACCAGGTTTCGATCAGCCCCATTTGCCCGATAGACGCACAGGCTTGTAACGCCGCAAGTTTTTTTGGCCGCTCTTCTAAGTTCATGCGCACCACACCCTCTGCTACCGCACCTGAAGATACCAGTAGTACCTCCATGCCTTGGTTGTGTAGTTTTGCGATTTGTTTTGCCCACTCATAAATGGCAGTACGATCCAGCCCACGACCATTATTGGTTAATAGCGATGAGCCAATCTTGACAATAACACGCTGAATATCAAAGTTACGGTCTTGCTTAATAAACCTTGCTTCTTCGGTCGTTTGTTCTATGTCACCTGCCATAAAAACTCCTATCTATACTATTTATTGCGAATTAAATTTATACATTATGTGTTTGTAAATAAGCGCCCTATCACTCTACTGTCTTAGAGCGCATCGGTTATCAATAAGGAGCATACACCACTTCAACGTCGTTATCATCATCGTCATCATCAGGTAGCTCTAGCCCCTCACGCTCAGCCTTACGAGCGGCGCGATAAGCTTCTCGCTGCGCTTCGGTATTGCGCCGCACTTCTGCCTCTAAGCGCTCAAAACGCTCTTTTTGTGCCTCAGCAAAGATGGGGTCTTCCTCTTCACGCTCACGCTCGCGCTCGATCTCATTCATAAGGTGGTATTTAACCGCATCTACCCCTTCGCCAGTCAAGGTTGAGGTACGAAATACTATGCCTGTCCAACCCAGCTCTGCCACGATATGTGTACATACTTCGTTTAGATCTTCATCAGCGATTTGATCCGTTTTATTTAATACTAAGATTTGTGGCAAGTCGGCAAGCTCAGGCGAAAAACGCTCCAGCTCATTTAAGATAACACGGGCGTTTTCTACAGGATCGCTGCCGTCAATAGGCTTAATATCCACGATGTGCAATAAGCGACGTGTACGAGCCACGTGCTTTAAGAAGCGAATACCAAGACCTGCCCCTTCTGATGCGCCCTCGATCAGTCCTGGAATATCAGCCATGACGAACGAGCGATGAACCCCGACATCGACTACGCCTAAGTTGGGCACTAAAGTAGTAAAAGGATAATCAGCAACCTTGGGCTTGGCCGCAGAAACTTGACGAATAAAAGTGGATTTCCCAGCGTTAGGTAGACCTATTAGTCCCACGTCAGCGACTACTTTTAGCTCAAACTTCAATACTTTAAGCTCCCCTTCAAAACCAGATGTGGCTTTGCGAGGTGCTTGATTGGTTGAGCTCTTAAAATGAGTGTTACCTAAACCGCCATCACCACCTTTAGCGACCAGTACCGTCTGACCGATCTCTGTCATATCACCAATGACTTCATCGGTCTCAGTATCGATAATCGTGGTACCAATCGGTACAGGCAAAAAGATATCTTCAGCCCCTTTTCCTGAGCAGTTCTTACTTTGTCCGTTTTCCCCACGGCGGGCGTCATAGCGGCGAGTGTAACGGTAGTCTACTAGAGTGTTGGTATTGTCATCAGCAATGACATACACATCGCCACCGCTACCACCATCACCACCATCAGGGCCACCACGTGGGACGTATTTCTCTCGGCGGAAGCTGGCGATTCCATTACCACCGTCACCTGCTTTTACCGTTACGACGGCTTCATCAATAAATCGCATGTTACTTTCCTTAATGACAGTCTATGACTGTTTTAATTTTTACGCAGGCACTTTATAAGGGTCTATGTATCCGCACCGTTTAGGATAAAAATTGACTTATTAAAAAGTGACTTATTAATAAGTGTTCTACTAAACGCCAAAATGCCTGGCTAGACTGCTATTATTATAAAAGCAAAACGCATTTGCATCTATAATAATAGTAGCCATCCTTATGTCAACAACACCCGATGACCAAATGGACTATCGGGTGCTGTAAATACTGCCTAATACCTCATCATACTGCTTACGTCTTGTCTAAAACCATCTGACCTATTTCAGCAGTTTATGAGCAGTTATTATGCAGGAATTTGAGTATAGTTAATACCTGCCATTTGCGTGGCCAAACGTAGTACTTGTGTACTATAACCCACTTCATTGTCATACCAGATATAAACGGTAGCATGATTGTCAGTGACAATAGTCGCTTGCGCATCTACGATACCGACATGCTGAGTGCCGACGAAGTCGGTAGATACGGCTTCTGTAGAGTCAGTATAAGCGATTTGTGACTGCCACGTGCTACTGTTGGCCATTTTGCGCATGAACTCATTTAATGCCTCTGCACTTTCTGGCGCTTTTTTTAAGTTCAAGTTCAGTATTGCTAAACTTACATTTGGCGTTGGTACACGAATCGCATTACCTGTCAGTTTACCGCTCAGCTCAGGTAGCGCTTTACCAACCGCTTTTGCAGCTCCTGTACTGGTGATGACCATATTTAATACTGCACTACGGCCACGGCGGTCGGCTTTATGATAGTTGTCAATCAAGTTTTGATCGTTGGTAAAGGCATGAATCGTCTCGACATGACCATTTTCGATACCAAACTCATCATTTAAAACCTTTAATGATGGCGTGATAGCATTGGTCGTACAGCTGGCAGCACTGACGATAGTGTCGTCACCGATGGTGTCATTATTGACGCCATAAACGACGTTTTTGATCTCACCGCCTGCAGGTGCTGTCAGCAATACCTTTTGCACCCCTTTGGCTTGCAAGTGCTTACCAAGACCGGCTTCATCCTTCCAAATACCTGTATTGTCAATAATTAAGGCATTGTCGATACCATAGGCCGTATAATCGATCTCACTTGGATCGTTGGCATAAATCACTTGTACAAAACGGCCATTAATAACCATGCCGTTATTGTCCTCATCGATACTGACACCGCCCGCAAAGCTACCATGAATTGAGTCACGCTCAAGTAATGAAGCACGCTTCGCCAAATCCCCAGCGGCTGCAGGACGTACGACGATGGCTTTTAGTTGCAACCCTTTAGCGCTTGATGCTTGAGACAGCAACAAACGAGTTAATATGCGCCCGATACGACCGAAGCCATATAACACCACGTCAGTAGCCTCATTAATCGCTTGTTTATCTGTATTAATGGCTTGCAAAGCTGACTGTATATCACTGTCATTTGCAATCAATTGACCGACATCGACACGGGCGGCCTGAATATCGCTGCTAGCTGCTAAAGCCTTGACCATCGCTAAAGTATCTGCAATCGCAATGGGCTGAGCGTCTGTATCACGTAGGGCTGCTTTTTGATGCAATGCCAATACCTGACCGACTGAAGTGGTATCCAAAGTTTCACCGAACAAAGTCACTTGTACATCTTGTTCATTATATAGTTTATTTAATAGTCCAATCAGCTCAATCGCTTGTTGTTCTTGATTGTTATAGCTGCTTAAATGGTCTTGATGCAATTGGCGTAAGGTATCAGCTTGGCTCACGAGAAACATCCTTATGGTCAGTAAAATGTAATGAATTGAAGTTGATGATGTATAACAACAGAAATGTCAGATAAGAGTACTATTGAGAAACTAGGGTCAATCGCTACGATATAGGGCTACCATGACAAGATAATAAATGTTGTACAGGGCTATTACCCTCATCAAGGCAATTAATGGCTAATGATTTTAGCTCAAAACGCCTTATTTTGCCAGTGATAACCATTATTACTAACATTTGCCCCTAAAAAGCAGTGCTTTTCAGAGCAAATGGTATTTTTAAATAGAATATACAGATCAAAGATTGACACAACGAGTGTATCATAAAGCATTCTGCTATCTAAATATAATGCTATTGAATATCAAGGTACCAGCTTGACCGTTTGACCATCGTGCTCAGTAAGCTTAAATTCTTTTAGATTATAGCCTTGTTGCTGGGCAATCTGACGATATTTGGCATAAGTTTGTTGAGAGATATTAGGCGAGCGTGCTAGCAACCATAGATAGTCCAGATCAGGCGTTCCTACTAGCGCGGTTTGATAACTTGGATCATGCGCCAGTACCCAGTAATCTGCACGTCCGACAGGCAACCAGCGAATCCAAGAAGGTAAAAAGGTCACTTTCAATTTGCTTCCCGCCGCATCGACAGGCTTCGCAACACCTTCAGCCTCAATAAACTCGCCATCTTCGCCTTTGCATCTGTTTAATACCGAAATGTTTGAGCTCTCTGCTGTTTCGGTATAAGTGGCTGTAACATCACTCACGCAGTTGCGCTGAAAATACATCGGTAGCCGCCCTATCTCGTACCAAGTGCCAACATATTGCTTGAGGTCAATACTGTCTACTGGCGTTGGCTCATTGGCAGAATGATGAACAATCGTTGTGGGCGTCACTTCTGCTGTCTTCGTCATGGCCTTTTCATCACTTTCAGTAGGTATAACCGCAGACGCTGCATAGGCAGAAATGGCTGCTAATGGCACAATAATAGCCAGCGCAATCCCAGTATGCTTGAGTAATCCATTCATAAACACACGCTCCGGAATCTGACTGTTTGGTTCTGTCTCATTCTGCTTAGTTTTTAAAGTCTCAGACGGCTTTTGATTAAGGTAAGAGACTTTTTCATTCCACTGCTCGTGTGCAGCCACAGCGAGATGCTGATGGTCGTATTCATCATCATTACTGGCGGCTCCGGTTTGAGTGCGGCTTAAGTATTGCTTGTTGCGTTTTTGGCACTGCTGAGACGGCTCATCGGTTGTCTCTCGATGAGCGTTCTCTAAAACAGTAGGCTCATTACTTTTTATATTGGTTTTCATAAGATTATCACTGCTCTATAAATAATTCATACTAAATGTCTAGTCAGTATAACGCCCGTGATATTTGATTATGAGACCATATAAAAGATGGGGTCGTAAACAGGTCAATAGAGCGTTTTAGAGACTCATTCTTAAGACTGATTACTGACTTATATTCACTTAAAAATTTCATATAATATAGTAAGGATATCCCTATCGTAAAAACAGTGTGACAATGTAGGGAATCGCAACGGTTTGTAAGTATTGCTTTCTTTACTCCATAAAACGCATATAAAGTTACTAAAACACTAAGTCTAAATACCAAGCAAAAAATAAATGCTGCAACTTATTCAATAGGATAACAGCCGATAATAAAAACGGCCTATCCACTTTGAACATTTTGACCACACTCATCGTCATTGCGAGATTTCTCAAGTAACGCTTTTGCAATTAGTGGCTTTGTAAAAACTGTCTAATACCTGCTATAGCTGCTGCACCCTGTACTTTAGCGTCTTGTAACAAATCTGGGGCAAGGCCACCTAAGCCAATGACAGGGATATCTGCATGCGCTGCAAGTGCTGACCACTGTATCCAGCCAAGTGGTACGGTATCTGGATGAGTCTGGGTAGCCAACACAGGCGACAAAAACATCCCGATCACTACTGGCAAACCTTGCTGTATACGCTCGGCAGCCAACTGATTGGCGGCATAAATACTGTCTAGATCGTGACAACTTACTATGATTGGCTGGTCTGACGATAATGGTGGGCGCTTCTGAGAGGTATCCTTGGCGCCTGCATACCAGTGCATTAAATCACCATGCGTCAAGTGCGTGGCGACAACCTGAGGTTCTGTGAGTGCCGATTTTGACGCTGTCTGATCGAGCAAGGACTCAGCAAGCATGGAGCCATCAAACGTAAAATCATCGGGCACAATCATCTGCAAATCTGGACGCAACTGCATCAGCTGCTTGGTTATCGCTTTTGAGTCTGGGGCTTTGATTCGAACATAAACCCATGCCTGTGCTGCTAGGTGCTGCCGATGATATGCCAACCACGCTGCTGCTGGATCTGTATGCTGGTCAAAGTCTGATAATGCGTAAGTCACTGTTATCAAAGACGGCAATCGTAACCAAGTAAGAATCGTTTGATTAGCCGCAGGTAAAGGATATTTGCCAGCGAGCACTTCATCTTTATCTGCCCATGTCAGCGCCTGACCCTCTAGACCATACTGACAGTATTTATGCTGGTCATACTGTCTGGTTGTCAGTTCAATCTTGTAGACCTGCAGGCATACTTGCTTATCACTATAATCGTGATGTAAACGCCCGAGCTTGACGATGGTATTGTCATGAATATTAATACCTGTCTCTTCATTGACCTCACGTATGAGGGCCTGCTTGTCCGTTTCATCTGCATCTATCTTGCCACCGACAAACTCGTAGCGATTGCCCTGGTGCTGTTTGGCACTTCGAAACCCTAGCAGATACTGCTCTTGATAATGAATCACTGCCACAGCGACATTGACGATATGGGTTTGCGCAGCAACTCGCTGTTGCTCTGACTTTATGGACATAAAATAGCCTCTACTGTTTAAAAATGACAAAAGCTTATATGACTGTGGTTTACACAACGACTAATATTTATTTTAAAATTCGCTTGCAAAAAACCTCAATGTAAATGATAATTATTATCGTTATCAGCTTATTTGCTATAGCTTGTTTGTCGTTTACTTGACCTGATCAAAAGGATTTTATTATGAGCTTAGTTATTTCACGTTTTCTTAACCAACGCGAAAACCGTTTGCCCACTTTGCAATCACAGCACCTGTTTGCGCTTACCAAAGAAGTGCGTATCGAGCACGAAGGTGAAGAATACCGCTTACGACTTACTCGTAACAACCGCCTCATTTTAACGAAATAACCGGTTAGAGTTGACGCAGCGACAGTAAAAACTCAATTATTTAACACAATAAAAAACGCCTTTAAAAGGCGTTTTTTATTGTGTTTATAGCGTCTGTTAAAACTGCCAACTATAAACCACGTCGACTGCATTTTCTGCCGCAGATGTCGCCTCTACATAGATACGGCGTGTGAGCTGATAACGGATCGATAAGCTGTTTTGAGCATTGAACACACCAACACCATAGCGTATATACAAATCAGGCGTGACGTAACCGGTTACATTGACATTTGTGTCTTCGCTATTGCCTGACGCATCTACGGTCAGACTCTGTAAGCCAAAAGCCTGTCCGATTTGATTGGTTAAGCTGCGTGTACCGCTTAGCCCGAAGCTCAGGCCAGCAGCGGCTAAGTTGTTGGTTACTCGAGATTTAAAGCCCTGTTCACTAATCTGGGTGGCACCTGTATTACTGAGACGACCTGTCACAAGCGCATTCATGGCCTGCTGCTGCGTGAGCCCTGCATTGTTAAAGACAACAATATTTGGGTTTTCCGTATCGCCTTTGACTCGCAGACCTACCGTTTTACCTTCGATTGTTTTTACCGCTTCGATGCTCAAATTGGGCTTCATAACATCACCATTAAAGCGTATTTGTCCATAGTTGAGCTCTAAGTTCTGGCCAAAAGCATCGATGTTGGTACGGCGAGAGACTTGAACCACACCTTTTGCACGCATCACACCCATGCCATTTTGGGTAATATTCAAAGCACCTGCCAGCGGCAATACCGCGCCAAAGCCACGGAAATTCACATCATCACCCAAATCAATACCGATATCAGCGTTGATTGACCATGGTTTTGAGACAGCCAAAACCTCATCAATATTACCAATGAGGCGCCGATCAAGGACCACAGCATCTTCGGTCTGCGTGATAATATCTTCACTAGCTTCGGGAGGGCGAATGGTCGCTGATGGCACACTAACCGCCCCTTCAATATTGACATAACGTTCTTCTGGACGCACGATGATATCAATATCAGGATTGACTTCTGCCAACAATAAAGGCGGCTGTGTCAAGACCAGTCTTTCTCCAATAACACTAAGTTTGGCTTGTAGCTTTTGTTTCCAATCAATGGTTCCTGTCAACTCACCAGCCCCCGAGCCGCTGTTAAACTGTCCGTCAATTGTCGCTTGCATACCACGAACTTTAGCAACAGCATCGATATTGGTTAGATTGACAGGCAAATCGAGCATGGCGACGCGTCCATTAGCGAGCTTGATATCTCCATAAAGCTGTGGCTTGCTAAGCGTACCACCTAAACCTCCTGCCATGGTGATATTGCCCTCTAGAGCACGCATACCTGGGAAGAAAGGCTTGAAAATAGCCAGATTGAGCTCGTTTAGTACCAAGGCTCCTGATATGGGCTTAGGCGTTTTGTACGGATCTACGACGACTTCTGCATAACCACGGGCACCATGTCCTGTATTAATATCTGTCCGTAGCTTTAGACCTTCAGGTACTGACATAGCAATCAGTGACACCCGCTCATATGGGAAGGTAACAGGCGCAATATCATCCTCTTGAATCAGACCAATTTTACCGTTATCTGAATATAAGGTTGTATTGATAGTAGGCGGACGACCTTGCTGCCAGCCCACCACAGCTTTACCATTAATAGTGCCATGCCAGTCGATGTCTTTTGGTAAAAACACCGAAAACAAGGAGGTATCAAACTTTTGTAAAACAAGATCAACTTGACCACTGGCTTTGGATGCTAGCAGATTTTCACGAAGACACAGCTTACCCGTTTGATCTGCCGCTTGCCAACAATGCGCTGCCAGCTGTACTTTTAGGTCACTGCTACCGCTGTTTTGCGGCTTAGGCAAATGAACGATCAGCTGTGCCGGTTGTCGCTGGTTTAAGGTGGCATAAGTTGACTGTAAACGGCCTTTACCGATGACGCCTGACCAACTAAGCTGATCACGATTGAAGCCACCTTTAAGGCGGCCTGACACATCAAGCTTGTCATTGGCCACCTCAATATCTAGCACATGTGCCTGCTCAGTGCCGCTAAAAGATGCATTTACATCTTCAAAGCTTTGCTCTGCAACCTCTAGACCCTCTGCATCGATCACAAATTGGCTTGGACTATTGGCCAAGTTGACTAATTTTCCACGTATTCGACCTTGACGCAAAATAAATCCAGGCAAGGCTATTCGCTCACCGAGTAGATCAACATAAATCGTCGGCAACGCCTGCCCTACAGGTTGTGATAATGTCGCACCGCCGGTCACCTGCCCTGCAAGCTTGTCTGAGAGCTGATCAAGACTAGTAATATTTATCTTGGCTTGTAACTGCTTGGCATCACCATCAGCTGTTAGATAGTTATCACCCAAACGTAATATCAGGTTGTCAGCATCTAGACTATCAATAAGTGCATTTACCTGCTGGTACTGAGCTTCAGCATCTTGGGCTTTTAGACGTTCAAAATAACTGGTTAAATCTTCAGGCAGCTGCAACTGAGCAGTCAAGCGACCTTGAGCATTTAAAGGTTGGTCTTTTAATGTCCCTCTCAGATTGATTTGTTGTAGATTGATCACTTGCTGCGCTTTGCCCCAACGCCCATCGGTATTCACAGTGCCCGTAATGGCGCTTGGCATCTCTTTAGAGAAATAGCCTAGATTAAAGCGATCCATGACAGCATTGATATCCCAAGCGATACCTTGGCGCACATCAACCGTACCTTTGGCATCGATGCTGCCTGCTGCACCCGCATGACGGAAGCGCTTGATCTGAATCAGTTGTGAATCACCACTGGCATCTATGGTCAGCTTGCCCGCAGGTAGCTGCTTGGAGTCCAGAACACCATCAAAGTCTACTGCAAAACGCTGCAACACACCGCCTGCATCAGGACGGTTTTTGGGTGCAGGTTGCCATTGACCACTGGTGTTCAAATCACCGCTAAGAATAGCTGGGTTGTCTGGTAAAAAATAACCCAAATCAAAATCATCAAAGCGTCCTGTAACCATCCAGCCGATGTCTTGACGTAAGTCTATCACCCCTTTCACCTTCGCTGCGCCTGCCTCACCCGCATAATCTAACTGGCGAACATTAATAAGCTTGGGCGTACCAGCAGCATTGATTGATAATCTACCATCAGGGACATCCAAGGTCTCTAGCTGACCATCGAAACGAGCGTCAAACACTGACAGCTCGCCACCCACCAGATCAATACTCGCATCACCACCACCGACGATACCAATATCACGGCTGTCTTGCGTCGCATCCAGCTGGGCTTGTAAGTCGGTGCTTTTTAGATTAACAATATGACGTTGACCTTTGACACCGTTTTTGGTGATATTAAGTAGACGACCATTGGCACTGAGCGTACCTGTTAGCCGCTCTAATGGTAGGTCGCTACGATACTGCTTGGGCAATAGGCCATTGGTACGAGCTTCAATCTGCCATGTGAGTGGCCGTCTCTGAGTAGCCAGCTGTATTTGACCTGTACCGGTCAAATCACCGACGATGCCTTTATAATTAAGGTGATTGATATTGATGACATCATCTACTTTGCGCACACCTAGATTATAATTGCCTTTAGGGGCTGCATTTAACTCGTTGATAAGTGCATTGGCATCGACAGACAGACGCGAGCCACGCACGATGACATCAGCCTGTCCACGCGGACTGTCTATATCACCAATATCAGGCACATTGCGGCGAATGAGGTTTTGCCATCTAGCGTCTACATACCAAGGGGCGGTTTGTGCGGACTTGGGAGATACCTTACCACGCACGATATTTGCATTGACATGCTCACCATCACGCTGACGCAGATCAGCATCGATTTGTAGATTGCCGGCCAGGTTTTGGTGTTGGTAATGCAGCGACAGCCTTCCGTCGAGCTTTTGTGGGGCATAGGCTTTGAAATCAGCATAGTCATTAGGTATGGCCTGACGCACATCAAAATTACTGCCCAACGCTCGTACCTTGGCATCAAAGCTATCTTGCCAGTCTAATATGCCTTGTAGCAATAATCGGCCAGCAGGGACATCAGCATCCAAACGATCAATGCGCAGCTGACTGTCGGCGATGATGCCCCGGCCTTGATAGTGTCCAGATGGAATGTCTTTGGCGGTCAGTTCAGTATTGATACGCAAACGTATCTCAGAGATAACGCCTGTTGCGGTCGCCATACCTTGTTTTAGGTGAATATTTTGATCTTCGGCATAAGGAATCAGGACATCATCCCACTGCAGTTTGGCTTGGAAGGGTGCGTTTTCATCCAACCCCTGCACGACAAACTCTCCACGCACATCATCTTCGTTATAACGGCTACGAACCTTACCAACTGTCCGTTTTACACTGCCAGTAGCGGTAATGTTAAGTGGATCGACATATGCTTTTTCTAGAGCGCTGACTTCCACAATAGCAGACATGTCGAGCGGATAGTCTCCTTGCAGATCTATATCTCCTGTCAGAGCGCCTACTTTGACAATATCAGCATAACGCAAGTCACCACGTCCAACACTCACCTGACTTCCTACCCAAGTAAGATCTCGAGCAGCAATATCATGGACAACGACAGGCTTCTTAGTCACTTGCTTATAAACGATACGTTTAATTTTGGCCTGATCAAAACGCAGGTTAACAGGCAACTGCAAGGTTTTATAATCAAAAGGCTCATCTGTTGGCGGTGCATTATTGATAATCTCTATTCGCTGAATATCAGCGTCACGTAGGTGCACTTCTTTGGCAAATACTGCTCGCCAGCCTACTTTGACATAGGCCTTGTCCACCAAGATTTGCAGGTCTTCGGTTGCCTGCATGTCGATATCAGTGACCCAAATACCATCTCGCAGATTACCGTCGCCATATTTGAGCGCAACGCCTGTTTCAGCGCCAACTTTCTCTAAAAGAAACTTAGTGCCTGACTGTGTCCCTGCTATATAAAAAAATATCAGAAACATAATCACTAGCACCATGATTATGATGATCAATAATTTCAGCAAAAAAGGCAGTGGATACCAGCGACGCACCGCACGGGCATCTCTTTGGGCAGGATCTTCATCCGATGGATGATCAGGCGGGGTCTTTTTGGTAAACATGACACTCAACTACGTTAAAAGATTATTACCAACAATCGCCATATTCTGTGGTGACAGCTGACTAAAGTTTATACCATAGTACGCTTGGCAAAGGCTTTATTTATTACAAACAAGAGTATGATAAATATAAGTTCCGTATCGGCGGACACTATAACGGCGAACCAATAAAGAAGTGCAGTCTAACTGGAATACTGTCTTCTGTCACGCCAGCAGCGACATCAACACGCACCACACCCACGGGTGAAGCCCAGCGAATACCGACACCAACACCCACTTTGGTGTCAGCCTTAAAGTCTTTGTCATAGGCATTACCTACATCCGTAAACACCGCCCCGCGGAACCCAGGTATAAACTCATAGTTATATTCGGCGCTACCAACCGCCAAGATCTGTCCACCCGTCAGATAGCCTTTGTCCAATGGGGATAAACTTTCATAGTCATAACCACGAATACTTTGATCTCCACCCGCAAAAAAACGCAACTTATAAGGCACTTCGTAAAAATCATCTGCCCACAGATAGCCTGTATCTATACTGCCAAGCACCTGATGCTTGTCTGACTCTCCAAAGCTATAGATACCACTCACACCAGCTCGAGCGATTGCCATATCAGTATCCGTCATTAAGCTGTCCGTACCTGCCTCAACACCATAATACTGGCGCAAACCTCGAGTAGGATTGGTCGCATTGTCTACGTCTGTTTTACTGACACCGTAACCAAACAACAAGGCTTTTTGCTTGGGTCTAGACGAGGTGAAACGTACCGGCAGATCATCTATCTCTGTGTCGTCCACTCCTGTCTCAAGCTCATCTAGACGATAACGCACAGAGTAGCTGCGATTCCAACCGCTTTCGCGGCGAATATTACGTGCTAAAGCAGCTTTTAGCGTCTTAGTGGACAGATCGAAGTTTCCTTCTCCTTGATCAATCACTTCCTCTTCATAAGCCAAACTTGCGTCCAATTTATCATCAAGCGGGTGCTTCCATGGACGACTACCATAGACGGTCACGTTTTTATTAATTCGTGATATGGCGGTCTCCGCCCCAGCTTGATAGCCTTTACGGTTGATAAGGTTATAGTCTATTTTGGCAGTTGCTCGAGTGCCTGTATCCGTCCCATAACCAATACCGACTTGGGCATCACGTGGCTTTTCCGCCGAGACATACACATATAAAGGCACTTTTTTATCATCTAGCACTTGCTGCGGTGTTTTACGCCCTTCCAGCGTTGGGGCAACAAAGTTTTCATCATTAATAAGGCTTTCTTCTTCTGGGAAAATCTTTTGCGCCAGATTACTGATGGAGTTACTGATTTTACCTAAGATACTGTCTACGGCTTCTGGGGGTTTTTCATCGAGTACTCGATCGGTTGGTAAGCTAATTAAGCGGTCTGCCTTTGCTTTGACGGCCAGCAGCTTATCTTCTGTTTCTTGATCGACTTCAAACTCAATAGGCGCCACATCCTCTGCGTCTACAGTCGCCCCGCTATTGGCAACAACACTGTCATCAGCCGTTGGCTCATCGACAGCAGTGTCATTACCCACATCGGTGTCAATATCCGCATCAATATTGGCTGATTCACTACTGTCAGTATCTGTAGCAGTATTATCGAAGGCTAAGGTGCTACTCTCACTGCTCTCATCTGGCGGTAAGATAGACTCAACGTTGACCGTGTTAAAGTAACGGGTCGCTGATAAGTCGTTGCTGAACTTGGTTACTGCTGGGCGATAAAATGCATCTCCTGCGTCAAAACCTACCAGCTGCTTTAATACTGATGTCTCCACAGGCAGCTTTGCAGGGTCTCGTGTCAGTGTGCCCGACTCTTTATCAAAAGTAAAAAACACCACCTCGTCAAACTCGTAACGATCACCTGTATTATAAACCAGCGACACATCAGCGGTATTGTCAGGCAAAATAATATCAACGGATTTGTTTAACCAGTATTGATCAAAATAACCATAGGTGTTGCTAAGAGATTCGATCGCCGCTTTACTGTTTTTGTAGACACGATGATTGAACACATCGCCTTCTTGTGGCGGCAAATCTTCTTCAAGGGCTTGAAACTCTGGTTGCTCACCGCCCTCCCCACGAATCTCCAAAATACGATTATCGACCCGTACAGGCTCACCGAGTTTTTCAATAACCACTTCAATGGTATCAGCAGTTGGCTGACGCAGGCGCAATGTGACGTCATAATAGCCGACAGCACGGGCCGCATCTAATGCTGTCTGACGCAGGCGGGGTAAAGCGGCATTAAAGTCCACTACTGCTTGTACGCTCGTATCGTCAAGAGCAGCTTTGATATTATTGATCGGCTGACTGTCTTTGTCCGCTTTGATCAGCTTTGGTTGGGCATCGATATCATCACTGTCCGCCTCTTGCTGCAGATAAACCGTCGTTTCTACATTTGGTATCGCTGCAACACCGCCATTGAATAGGCGGTTATACACCCCTTTGACTAACCCGCCGCTATTACGTGCCGAGGTTTTAGGTTTAGAGGTTTGCTCTATACTCTCAGCGACAGCCTGGTCTTCTGTAGAAGCTTGATACTCTGGTAGATAGTCTTCGGGGTTTAATGGATCGACACCATTCAGTTCTTGCTCAATCGATGCTTCGTTTTCGATAGGCAGCTTACCTGCACTTGCTTGAGCCTTGACATCAGTGGTCTTATTCTCAGCACCCGTTACTGCATCAGCCTCCTGTTGCGCCAACACCTCCACAGGATCTTGGTCTGCATCACCACTACTGGCGGCACGGCTGACATCAATAGGACGAGACATGATTTCAGCCGCTTTGGCACGGTCCGCAGCATCTTGGTCACGCCCGAGAGTATCGAGGTTGGTGGGCGCTGGTAGACTGGCAGCATCTAATACTGGATCCAAGCCAATGGGCAGCTGATGATTCTCTAAGGTTGCTATAGGCTGATCAAAATCCTTATCCAAAACAGCCTGACTATCCCTGCTTTGAGTGTCATTGCTTTGAGTGGCACTTTGAGTAGTGCTGCTCTGCTCGTCAGCTTGATTATTGCTTTGAGCAGTCACTTCAGCGAGCTCACGATCAATCTGCTCAGGCGTCATCATCTGATGACCTTGCTGCTGTATGCGCTGGGCTTGTTCGAGTATAGCGTCATCAGCGTTAGGCGGCGGTACTTCACTGGCCTCTGCCTCAATCAAGTCAGCATTGGGCTCTGCTGTAACAATGGCGGGGCTAGAGGGTTTAGAAGGCTTGATGAGATTGCCCAGACTTTGTTTGCTATAGTCGTCTAGTACTGACTGATCGACAATACCTTGCTCTACTGCTTGTTTTAAACGCAATGCATCCAAGGCGGCATCAAGCTGCGTATCTTCGGTTTTCATTAACGCATTGTATTTGGATAAGCTAGAAAGCTTGGCAGGACCATCAGCATCTGGACGAGCATCATCTGCTATAGCAGGAAGCGTAGCGCCAAAACCAACCAAGGTCGTGGCAAGAGCAGTAAAAAGGGCTGAGCGGGTAAAACGAGTACTCGGCAAGCTTGAACAGCAGCGCAGCAGCGTTGAAGGTTGATGTTTTATCATACTTAATTCCTATCACCTCACGCGGCACATTCATACTGACGATATGATATATAACGTCTATGCTTACCGGTGAATCTACTTTTAGCCATTGACCACAGGGGTTGGCTCTGAATCTTTTAACCAATCACCTGAACAATTAGGACGGTATTGGTTTTGAGTCAATCAAGTAAAAACTTTAAATCATAGCGCAGTTAAATATCAAATCATAGTATCTAGCGCATGTATTTCTGACATAGCCTTGCTATTATACGGTCTAAAAAGTATAAAGCCTATCCTCTATTTCGATAAGTTTTTGAAAACACTCATTATTATATAAAAATATAAATTAAACATAGGCCTGTACAGGCTTATGACTACTCTGTATTAGACGCTGGCCCATTGTAGGAGTTTCCATGGCAAATCAGTTTCAGTTATTCAAGCGTCGCCGCTTTAGCGCTATGTTCTTCACCCAGTTTTTGGGTGCTTTTAATGACAATGTTTTTAAGCAAGCATTAATTTTAGTCTTAACCTATACTGCTGCCAGTCAAATCGGGGTCGAGGTCAGTATTCTTAATAACTTAGCGGCCATGTTATTTATCTTGCCTTACTTTTTATTTTCGGCACTGGCTGGGCAAATCGCCGATAAGTATGAAAAATCCAAGCTCACTCGCCTAACCAAAATACTCGAACTGACGATCATGTGTGTGGCTGCGGTGGGTTTTGTATTTGAGTGGTATGCGTTATTGTTCGTGGCCTTGTTTTTGATGGGTACTCACTCGACCTTTTTTGGTCCGATCAAATACGCCTATCTGCCTCAAGCCATGAAAAAAGACGAGCTTGTCGGTGCCAATGGTTTGTTTCAGATGGGCACGTCTCTTGCGATCTTGATAGGTATGATTGTCGCAGGCTTATTGACTCAGCTGCCCGCATCCCTGTACTGGATTAGCGCAACTGTAATCGTCGTGGCACTACTGGGCTATATCGCCACTCGCTACATTCCGATCACCCCTGCGATGCAGCCTGATCTAAAGGTCAACTGGAATATCTTTACCACCAGTATGGCCACGGTGCGCTATTTGTACGCCTTGCCGTTTTTATTCTTTGTGGTGTTGGGCAACAGCTGGTTTTGGTTTTATGGGGCGACGTTTTTGACCCAGACACCTGAGTTTAGCAAGGTCATTTTAAATGGTGATGAGTCTGTGGTTATTTTTTTACTGACTTTATTTTCTGTCGGGGTTTCCATCGGCTCACTACTGTGTAAGTCCTTGACTAGAAACAAAGTCAGTCTACGACTACTGCCTTTTGGTATCTTAGGTTTAAGCCTGTTTGCTATTGATCTGTACTTCTCATTGTCAGGACTTAACCTTACCATCAGTCATGACCGCTTATTTGGTATTAGCGATTTGTTTGGTGTGACCGGTAGCTGGCGTGTGTTTGCAGATTTGTTCTTTTTAGGCTTTAGTGGTGGTTTATATATCGTGCCCCTATATGCCTCTATGCAAGCTTATGCCCCTAAAAGCCATCGGGCACGCATCGTCGGAGCCAACAATATCTTTAATGCTATCTTTATGGTGGTTTCAGCGATTTTTGCGATTGTGATATTAAATACTCTAAAGCTGTCGCTGCCACAGTTGTTTTTAGTGACAGGCTTACTTAATATTGTCTTTGGTGTATTCTTATATATCAAATTGAACAAACACCTTAAGCAAGCCGTGATTCAAACTCATGATGCGGTATAGTTAGTAACATTAAACAACCGTCACGCAATCGTTGAGCACATCATATAGTCAGTTGAAAACAAAACTGTCATAAATTCAAAAGCGCTACTGGTATAAATTTTCCTTGCTTGCTGCGTTCCCAGAGGCTGCGCAAAATTCATCCCAGTAGCGCTGTAACACTTTTAAATTGAGCCTACTATATTATATCAGGAGCTAATCATGGGAATACGATCCTTATCTAAGATTGACAACCTATTACTTGGCGTCGATAAGGCACTACGAGCGGTTGTGCCAAACTCCAACCCAAGTACACGACCATTGCCTGTCAGTGATGATACTATCCCTGAGCTGAGCATCACAGAGTCGCGTCATGTCGCCGGGCTGATGCGTATCAACCATACTGGAGAGGTGTGCGCTCAAGGCTTGTATCATGGCCAAGCATTTAGTGCCAAGGACGACGATGTCAAACAAGCGATGCAGCAATCAGCAGAGGAAGAAGTCGATCATCTGGTATGGTGTGAGACACGGCTAAAAGAGCTGGGTAGCCACCCAAGCATCTTTACTCCGCTATGGTACGGTATGTCATTTGGGCTTGGTGCTGTGGCTGGCGCTATCTCTAATGAGTTTAGCTTAGGTTTCGTCGCTGAAACCGAAGCGCAAGTCAGTGAGCACCTCCAAGATCATATAGGTCAACTGCCTGAGCAGGATAAGCGCTCACGTGAGATACTGGCACAGATGGATATTGAAGAGCTACATCACCGCGAGCTGGCACTCGCAAACGGCGGCGCAGCGCTATCGCCTTTGGTACGCCATACCATGCGCTGGATGGCCAATCGTATGAAAGCAACAGCTTACCATGTATAACCAGCCCAGATATTAGGCATTAGATAATAAAAGTAATGCTATAAAGAAGTGGACTCTGACCTTGATGGGTAACAGTAGGATTATTAACAATCCTACTACTGAGGAACTCAGTGCTAATTTGCTAGGGTAACAAAACTAAGCAGATTTAAGGCTGCTCAACACCCCGCTACAAACGCTAAACTTATTGTGTAAAAACTATGGATATAAAAAACTATAAAATCAAATTTTTAATACCATACTGAATACTTTTACCCTACTATCTAATCTACAAACCACTTAACAAATCACTTATTGATAACCAAGGTAATGACTGCCATGAGCCAATCTACAAACCACACCAAGCAATACAAGTCTGTGACTCTGACTGCTTTAGCAGCTGCCTGTGCCATGATGTTTGCAGCGCCCACCATCGCTGCCACTGATCAGGCGGCATCGGGTGCCAATGCGCCCAGCGCTGTTGACTCAAGTCAGCGTGTCATTCGCCGGGCTCAACCAGGCGGTAATGTACAGCAAAACGCTCGAGCTGCTGCTACTGCTGTCGCTTCAGCACCTACAGGCGCTACTCGCATTTATGAGCGTGGCCCTATCACTGCCACGGGCATAGATATCAGCCATGGTCAACTGCCTAATATCCCCTCTCCGCAAGTACAAGTTGCCAGTGTCAGCTTTGTACCAACGCTATTGATTCCGCAGACGACAAACGTGGGCACCGACAAACTTGACGTCAGTTTGCTTGATGACTTTATCAAAGAGGTTTCACCCAATGCTCGCCACTATCCACCCAACTTCCCTAACCGCTCACAGCGCCATTATGCCCGCGAAAAAATCAAAGTATTGGCAGATTGGATCGAGCCATATGCTAGCGCACCAGATGCTTCATTTGAGGTGCTTTTACGAGCTGCCAAACTAAATGGTATGGGTCGCAACCTAGATTTAGGCTCAGACTTTGCCGTACGTGGCGGTCGCTATATTGACCGTGCGATCAAATTACAGCCAAACAGCGGCGAAGCAAACTTTTTGTACGGTATGATGCTGTCTGAAGGCGGTGGGTTTAAAGAAGGGCAGAAATATCTAGATAAAGCTGTCAGCCTGGGCTACACTGAAGCTGAGCAAAGCTTGGCCCAATCAGACCTGCTGAGCGATCGTCGTAACGATGCTTTGGACCGTCTACGCCGATTAGAACAGCAAGTACCAGACAACGCTATTATTCGTCAGCAGATCAAGCTTATCGAAGAAGGTAAATACTATATTTGGGACCTGCCAGCGCCTAATATCAACCTTAAACCCGAAATCTAATGTTGCTTTATCCGCTATAAACCCTTCATCTGTTTACGGCTGAAGGCCAGCTGACTTAGCGACCAAATACGCCTTATCTTGTTGATAATCTATCAATAAGATAAGGCGTTTTTTATGATGTTATTTACCATCTGTACTTTATCTCTATCAAGGCTACAGTCAAATACTCAATGGCTTCTATCTTGGCATCATAATATAGTCGATACTAAATAAAATGGATACGTTATTTAGGGCGCGCCCTAGTCTAACGCTAAAAGTTACGCTAAACTTACCAACATGTAATAAGGCATACTGAGCGTTTAACCCTAGCGCTGATGCCAAGTACTGGCGAGGGCTCAATATAGTCGGAGTACTTTTAAACCGTACGGTGTTACCCGCCCTAGATTTACTTAGTATACTGTCTGCGGCCGGTCGCCTTGTAGCGATTTTGAAATTCCTTGACTATAGATCCTAAGCCCTATCCAAATAACTACCCCTTTATTCTTGCTACTTTTGAGGCCATTTATGCTTGCCGACCATAGCGCTGTTGCAGCGACATATATGAAGAAAAAGTCCACATCTATTGCAGCAGCGGCCATACTGACAGCGGTCACATTATTGCTACCGGCGTGTAGCACCGTTTCAGTAAAAACTCAGTCACAAGCAAAGACCATTGCCGCCGAGCGGGGCAACATCGTTACCGAAAACCAACTGAGTAGCACGACTGTCTCGACTTTACTCTCTGCAGGGCTTGATGAGCAAGCCTGTATGCAAAACTTTGATCTATGCTTAACACAACTGACAGACAGTATGCTCAATAAGCATTATCGATCTGCATTGGCTATTTTTGCTGAGCTACATTATGCAAAAGCACGTCAGCTAGCAGACTCGCAAGATTGCCAGTTAGCATTATTACGTCCGCCTCTTGACCCTTATTATGCCAACGCACCTTTAAGCGCTGAAGAGGAGGCGGCACAAAAAGAAAACACCAGTGCTTGTCTTATCAACTATCAAACTCAGCTTTTTGATGCCATTAAGTCCAGCTATACCTATCTGTTTTTTGACAACCTAGCTCATGACTTTGAAGAGGTTGAAGAAGAGGATACAGACCAAGCCGTCAGACGCCAAACACACAGTATCCCAAGCGATGTCGATATCCAAACACAAGACATCTACCATGCAGCCAGCAACGATGTCATTACCCAATTATACGAGTCAGCCGACAGCCCTAACAAGCTGACCGGTCACATAAAAAAGCAACACCTGCAGATCAGTACCGATATCAATGATAGTGACACCGCCACTGTGGCCAACTTGGCACCTTTAAGCGGCAAACCTACCGATCAAATCAACGTCATGACGATGAAAGTTGATAACTATAGGTTAGATATTCACTTGCCTAATGAAAACAACTACCTACAAAACGCACAAAACCAAACCTCTGCGCTTGCAGAGCTGGTATCCACCTCACAACTTCGTCTTAACGGCTTAAACTCGATCAGCAAACGTCCTGGGCTCGGGGTTACCTTGGTAGCATCATTGAATGAACGCTATACCACCACCGTACGCCAACTGCTGGCCTCATCTTTATCAGGCAGACTGTCCAAGACAGTACATGCTGCCAGTAGTGATGACAGCGACCCTAGTACTCGCATCTACCCAACTGGCCATCTGTTGATAACAGGACTCATAAAACCCAAAGGCGATAGCGTCTTAGATGTGCTTAGCAGTGACCAGCTTGATGTTCACTTATACAACCCCTATCGCAGTAATAGCATAAATATCTTGGGTAACGACTACCCACTTGCTGCGAACTTTTCTGCCGGCTATGGACTCTGGCTAGCAGAAAACCAGCTTGACAGTGTCGGCTACTTAAACCTAATCACTCGGCGACCAGAAACCACTCTCCCTCGATTATTCATGCTTGAGCCTTATGATCCTGATAAACGTGTGCTGATCATGTTACATGGATTGGCCTCTAGTCCTGCCACTTGGGTAAACCTCACCAACGATATTTTGAACGACGATGCTTTGCGTGATAACTATCAAGTGTGGCAGATTTTTTATCCAACCAATCTGCCTATTTTAGAAAACCGCTATCAAATTCAGCGTTTGATTAATACCACTTATGAGCAGACCGACCCCACAGCACAAAACCGTGCCAGCAAAAATAGTGTCATTATTAGTCACAGTATGGGTGCCATCATCGCTCGCATGATGCTGTCAGATGACAATTTGCTCAACGATTTGGATAGGCTGGACAATCAAGGCATGCTCTCAAGTAGCGAAAAACGCCAAATCCGTGAGGCACTAAAAGCATCGTTTGGCAAGCAGCAGCTACAAGAGCGCTTCAAACTACAAGCATTACCACAAGTGGATACAGCCGTGTTTTTGTCGGCACCTTTTAGGGGCACAGATTATGCAGATCGATGGTTTACTCGTGCCTTACGTCGTATCGTCTATTTGCCCGTCGGTCTGGTAAAGACCATCACTGACAATCTAGCGACTATTGCGACCCAAGGTGAGCTAGCAGAGAGTCCGCTTGGCGCTTTGTATCTAGAAAATGGTGCCAGCCAGCTGAGTGACAAATCATCCTTCATTCAGCTAACCCGTGACATCACCATCAATGAGCGCATCACCTATCATTCTATCATTGCTAACAACGATGCAGATATCACGAAAGGGTTGGCGCAAATGCAGTCCGGCAGTATCAAAATTGATTTGTCCAAAGCTGCAACTGCTGCAAAGAGCGATGCAGAAGACACAGAAAAAAACAAGCCACTTGTCGCCGCCGTATCAGTAAATGAAGACATCAGCCAAGCACTTACTGAGCGTCTATCGGACGGTATCGTGCCTTATACCAGTGCTCACCTCGATGGTGCCGCATCGGAGACCATAATTAATGGCGGCCATAGTATCCAAACCAATCCGCAAACCATCCTTACTTTGCGGCGTATTTTGCATCAGCAGTTACAACAATAACGCTCGGTAACAGCAATCAAAACGTTCTTCACACCTTACTGCCATACATTATTAATACATAATAATGTATGGCGTGTTTTCGCCTGAAACTGCCAACTTGTCGCCTTGCTTGACGTAGACAGTCCTATAGCGGTCATCGCCAGATGCTTGCGCATCATTATCTTGAAGCGCATAATATTTAGATATTTCATGGACTATAGTCAGTTTTAAGCAAAATCGACGCCTAAATGACCCTGCGCTACAGCTATAAATATTTTTTATGAGCTGCGATTCAAAAGTTGCGGGCGATGACTGGGTCGTATGATGGAAGCTAACGCTATTTGGCCAACCAATAAAGGCAAGCGCTTATGTTCGCTACACTTATGATAGACCAACTCGATGCCTTAATGCTCGCACGTATCCAGTTCGCTTTTGTTATTTCATGGCATATTATTTTTCCAGCTTTTACGATTGGCCTTGCCAGTTGGTTAACGGTTCTTGAGTTCCGCTGGCTCAAAACAGGCGACTCTATTTATGCCGAAGTGTATAAACATTGGGTAAAGATTTTTGCGGTGACTTTCGGCATGGGCGTCGTCTCAGGCGTTGTCATGTCCTACCAGTTTGGTACCAATTGGGCCGTGTTTTCTGATAAAGCTGGTAACGTCCTAGGACCTTTACTCGCTTATGAAGTATTGACTGCGTTTTTTTTAGAAGCGTCATTTTTAGGTATTATGCTCTTTGGGTGGGGCCGTGTCAGTAAGCGCATGCACTTTGCGTCGACCGCTATAGTAGCTGTCGGCACACTTATTTCTGGATTTTGGATTTTATCCGCCAACAGCTTCATGCAGACACCACAAGGCTTTATGATTGGTACTGACGGTCTGCTCTACCCAGTTAATTGGCTTGAGATTATATTTAACCCCTCTTTTCCTTATCGCTACGTCCATATGATAACCGCTGCGTTTTTGACGACAGCTTTTGTGGTGGGTGGTATCGGTGCCTATTATTTACAGTCCAAGCGCCATACTGAACACCGTAGACATGGCCAAGTGATGCTTGGCATGGCAATGATCATGGCTATATTTGTGGCGCCTGCACAGGTACTGATTGGTGATGAACATGGCTTAAACACCCTAGAGCATCAACCAGCAAAAGTCGCTGCCATGGAAGGCATCTGGGAGGACGAACGTGGCGCAGCTTTACGTCTTTTTGCTATTCCTGACCAAAAAAACCAAACCAATAAATATGAGATCAGCATTCCTTATGTATCCGGATTGATTTTGACTCATTCTTTTGATGGAGAGGTAAAAGGCCTTAAAAACTGGGCACCAGAAGATCAACCGCCAGTTGCTATTGTGTTTTGGGCGTTTCGCATCATGGTCGGTATTGGCACGCTGATGGTGTTGGTCGGATTATTTAGTCTTTATAAGTATTTCAAAAAACAACAGTTTAGCCCTAATAGCAAGACTTTTCACCGTGTCTGGATGCTGATGACACCGATGGGGTTCATAGCATTACTGGCTGGTTGGTTTGTCACCGAAGTTGGCCGTCAACCATGGACGGTTTATGGGGTGATTCGCACAGCAGAAAGCATCTCTCCTGTGGCAGCTCAGCAAGTAGCAGCAACTTTGATTGGCTTTATTGTGCTCTATGTTTTTGTTTTTGGTGCAGGCAGTTTTTATATCCTGCGTTTGATTGCTCAAGGCCCCAAGCCGTATGAAGACCCCGCTGATGATAACTTCTATGAACATTCAGTTACTGAAGGTCAAGGTCGTACCTTAAGTGGTGACAGTCGCCCAGCAGCGCACTCTAAAAAAGAGCCAGAGGATTTAGATACCCCTGCTAATGACAGCGATGATGGAGGGTTACGCTAATGTTTAACTACGGTGATGTATTAGATTTGCCCTTAATCTGGGGCGGGCTCATTGCACTTTCGGTTTTTATCTATGTGTTACTCGACGGCTTTGATTTAGGCTGTGGTATTTTATTTCCATTTGCAGGCTCAGATAAAAACCGTAGTCGCATCATGAACTCTATCGCTCCATTTTGGGACGGTAACGAGACCTGGCTGGTGCTTGGGGGTGGTGGGTTATTTGCAGCCTTTCCTGTGGCTTACGGTATTATCATGTCGGGTCTTTATTTACCCGTCATTTTTATGTTGTTTGGGCTGATCATGCGCGGAGTGGCATTTGAGTTTCGCTTCAAATCTTCTTCTATGCGCTACGTATGGGACAGTTTCTTTTTTGTTGGCTCCATTGCTGCTGCATTTTTTCAGGGCGTGATGTTAGGCGCACTGATAACAGGGCTTGAGGCGAGCAATCGCTTGTATGCTGGTGGCGACTTTGATTGGCTCACGCCGTTTTCTTTACTTTGCGGTGTGGCCGTCATCATAGGTTATGCGTTGCTTGGTTCTACTTGGTTGATTATCAAGACTGAGCACAGCTTACAAGCATGGGCACGCAAAGTCTCAGGTTGGTTGTTGACGGCGCTGCTTGTCGCTATGGTGGTGGTTACCATAGCCACTTATTTCTCTTATATTGAAGCGCTTGAGAGCTGGTTTACTTTGTCTACCTTAGTTTATGTGGCGCCCCTACCTATTATCGCTGTGTTGGTATTTATCCTGATGCATAAAGACCTAAAAACTGAGCGTGAGTACCGCCCTTTTCTATTGACCGTGGCACTATTTTTGACCGGTTACTTGGGTGTGTGTGCGGCGATATTTCCTTATATCGTACCGTACCAGATGACGATATATGAAGCCGCTGCTGCTGACACTTCGCTATCTTTCATGTTGGTGGGCGCGCTCATCATGCTACCGATCATCCTAAGTTATACTGCTTATGCCTATTATACGTTTAAAGGAAAATCTGATCATAAACCTATGTATTAAGAATCAGCCACAAATACTTTTTTATATCGTTATGAAGCAGGTAGGTGCCATGAAAAAGCTCAGTAAGAAGCAAGCACAATGGGCATGGTTTATTGGTCTATACTTAGCAGGGTTTTTGGTTGTGTTTACTATCGCTCAGCTGATTAGACTAGCGATGGGGGTTTAATGAACTATTTAAACTAAAAGCTATCTTTGTTTAAGACCATCAGCCGACAGCCTTATATATGGCTTACTAAAAATCCCTAACGACAGCTTTCACTATCGTTAGGGCTGTTATAGTAGATACAATTGAAAAATGTATACCAGTAGCGCTTTCGGGCTAATCTATATACCGCGATGAGCCACTGCATCTTGAGTGGCGAGAAACGCATTTATCTGCTCTAAGCGTTCAGGCGTACCAACGTCTACCCAGTTATCGTCAATGACCTCAGCAGTGATTTGCAGCTTTAGCATCGCCTGCTTAAGCAGGGGCGCAAGCGCCGCAGGTTGACCTTGCACCAACCCATCGACCAATCGTGGTGACATGACGCTGATACCTGCAAAGGTAAACTTATCTGCATCGGCAACTGCTTGTTCGCTAGCCAGTCCACTATTGATCGCAAAATCGCCACCGCTGTTGTGCGCTGGATTATCAATCAATAATAGATGTGCTTTTTGATCATGACTGAGGTCATAATTGTGCAGTTTAGCAAAGTCATAAGTCGTCCAAACATCTGAGTTTACTAAAATAAACGGCGCATCCTTTAGTTTGTTGTTTTGTAGCGCTTGAAAAATACCACCAGCAGTCTCTAACGGCTCGTTTTCTTCTATCGACCAATGCAAATTCACCCCATACTGTGTCCCATCACCAAGCACATTGATCAGCTTGTCAGCCAACCATGATGCATTTATGGTGATATCAGTAACACCTGCAGCTTGTAGCGCTTTAATATGCCATACAATTAGTGGCTGCCCGCCTACCTCCACTAAAGGCTTAGGCGTCTCAAGCGTCAATGGACGTAAACGTGTCCCTTTACCTGCAGCTAAGATCATGGCTTGCGTGATTACGGACATAGTCTTTCCTTTTTTAAAGCGTAAAAATATAACCCTAAGAAGCAGCTTATTTGCAAGCTACTGAGCAAACGTATCTTGATAAGCTGGCAATACAGTCTCTTTTAGCCATGCATTAAAAGGCAGCACTGCTTGCTTTATATCATCACTGCCTTGCTCAGCAAGCCAATTGAGCTCAAAAACCAGATCACGCATGACCTTAGGAATATCAGCTAAATAGCGGTCTTTACCATCACGCTCAGACAAGCGAACAAAAATCCCCAGCACCTTAAGATGCCGCTGCACACCCATGACATTTACATCGTTTTCAAGCTGCTCTATATTTTCTGATGTGATTAGACCGGCCTGCTTTTGCATCTGCCAAAAGTCATTTACCCATTGTTTGATTTGACTCTCAGGCCAGTCAACATAAGCGTCCCGCAGTAGTGAGACCAAGTCATAAGTATAAGACCCTATCACGGCATCTTGAAAATCAATCACACCTAAACGCTGATCATCTGCTTGGTCTTGCATCAGATTTCGGCTGTGATAGTCACGATGAACGACCACTGTAGGCTGTGATAAAACTTGTTCAATCAGTGCTGACTTCAAGTTTGTCCATAGCGACGCCTCAACGCTGACACCAATAAAAGGAACAAACCAATCACAAAACAAGTCCATCTCTCGATTGAGCAACACCGTGTCATAATCGGGGAGCTGATGCGCTATGCGTGCCCGCTCTACAGAGATTTTTTGTAGCTCAATGAGTGTTTGCATCGCCAACTGATAGTTGTTATTGACTTGTTCAGGCGTAGCGTTTACCAGCAAATGTGCAAACTCTACTGTCCCAAAGTCTTGTAGTACCAAAAACCCTTGGGTTAAGTCCTGGGCAATAAGCTCTGGCACATTGACGGCTGGGGCCATGAGTGTAGTGACATTGATAAATTGTCGCATTGCATCTTGTTCATCAGCAGAATCCATGACAATATAGCGCGCCGAAGGTTGTTGCTCTACACTGCTATCAAATAACGCTATGCGATGATATCGTCGAGCACTAGCATCCCCTGGTAAGCTGTCTAACTGAAATGTCTGATGAGGGAACTGTTGTTGTAGCCAATACTCTAACTGCTGCTGACGAGTATTGACATGAGCGCTATCTATAGACGGTGAATTTTTGGGCGATAAGATGGTATTATTTGTCATAAGTGGCATCTCAGATTAATAATAAAAATGATAAGCATGGCGTATGATTGTGACAGTTTTAGACGATACTATTTGATACTGTATGACTCACATAACAATTACGACAAATACTTGCTAAAAAACTGCTCAATAGTGTAGCTGATTTGGTTTTTTTTGACTATGATAAGTCGTCAATATATGTAATATCGATAAACTTTACACTTCACCCTATTATATAGTAGCCAAATATTAAACCATTTTTAGAGCGAGTGCGGTATTATAGCCCTAGTCTGCACATAGTAAAAACAAACAGTGAATCGTTAGAGCGTTATAATTATAATATTAAGTTGCTTGACTGCGCTCCCTGCTGACCGATATGACCTCTTATGCTTAACAGCTTAATACATATTATCAAACCCAATAGCGCAGCCCCATAGGCTCGGCAATCATAGGTGTGCCCTTGTTATATTCTCCGCTCTATCAAAGTATTCGTTTGATTTTATTTGGTGCCTTAAGCGTGACAGGCTTAGCAATAAGCTCTGTTGCGGTAGCAGACAGTCATCCACAGACGGCCGCACCTTTGGTTGCTGATCGCCCTAATATTATGGATGACAGTGCCGCCACCGATCAGACAGTCGATAGTGATATCTTCGATGCTGACGCAGTTGCTACACATAATCTAGAAAACAGCCGCCCTATCAATCAAGCTGAACTGGCGACTGGTAGCACAAACATTCACATCACACGCTCCATAGTGAGTAAGGCTAAGGATCATACCACCACAGCAAAGCCGGTAGAACCAAGCTTAGACCAAGACATAACGCTAGATCGCCTTGATGACCCAAGTACAGACTATCAGACTACGCCTCAGCATCTTGATACCCCTACCTATGCCACGACAGTTCAGGATACTGATGTTGCAAGTGTCGAAACGAAAAATATTGAAGCAGAAAATATCGAAACAGGCAGTTTGAACCATACTTCTGCCAATGATGTGAGTGACTCAGACCATAGCTTGACCCGTGCTCAATATAGTAAAACCACAGATCCTGCGATTGATAACAGTCGCCTTGATGTTAGTGATGAAAGCATACAAGAAAGCCTGATGCGTCTGGCAGAGTTTTATGAGCTGACGCCAGATAGCGATACCTCCTCATCAGCACAGACTCAAGAGACTGTAATCGATACAGCGCCTTCATTAGACCATAATCTAACCGCTACGGACCTAGCGCTCACTAACAGTCAGCGCATTAATAAACGTGGCACTAACTTAGACTTGTTTTCTCATAGTGTGGATAGCTCTCAGCGCTGTGAAGGCCGCTGGGTCTACCCTCAGCGTAACCCGAACTATCAGCGTGCGGCACATGAAGCTGGCTATCAGACAACCAAGGGACAGCAGGATATATCGTCAAGCGGTAATGTTGATGATAATAGCCAAGCACCTTTATTTGCAGAGTCTGATTATGGCTATTACGACAATGTAGATTACGCTGAGCTTTCAGGCAATGTCATATTAAACCAAGGCACTCAGCATATCGAAGCTGATAAAATCGTACTGGATTTGACCAATGGCATCGCTGGTGCACAAGGCGAAGTGATGTTCACCGATCAGGCGATTGGGCATAGTCAGACGGCGGCAGTGTTCAGTCAAGACCATAGCGCTTCTCTGACTGAAAAAGCGGCTCAAGGAGGACTTATTGGGGTAGCAGATAGTCTGGCTTATAGCACGGAATCTGGACAAAGCACGGCTTACGGCGTGGCTTTTGCGAGTGTGCCATTACAATCCCATGGTTATGCTAAGCGTTTAAATCGTCCTAATGAGAGCGAGTATGAGCTTGATGACGTGATGTTTAGCACTTGCCCGCCGACCAATCGCAAATGGCAGTTTGATGCCAAAAGCATTGATTTAGATATGGATACTGGCCGTGGTAAGGCTTACGACACAACCTTTAGCATTGCTGACGTTCCTGTGTTTTATTTGCCTTATTTTAACTTTCCCATTGATAGTCGTCGCAGCAGTGGGTTTTTATTACCCAGTGCTAGTATTGATAGCGAAAGTGGTCTGGAGCTTGATATTCCCTATTACTTTAATTTAGCCCCCAACTATGATGCGACATTAAACACACACCTCTATACCAATCGCAATCCTATGCTCTCAGGTGAGTTTCGCTACTTAACCGAAAATTATGGCGAAGGAATACTGACAGGCTCATACTTACCAAATGACAGACAATATGACGACGAAGATCGAAGCAGCTTATTCTACGATCATTATTGGTCATCCAAATATATACCACGGTTAAGTGCGGATGCTAAATATAGCTATGTCTCTGATGCCAGCTATCTCGATGATTTTGATACGCTTGGTTTATCGGATACGACGCTGAACTTACCCAGACGAGCCCGCCTAAACTATTACAATGACTACATCACAGGTGGCCTTAAGGTTGAAACCTTCCAGACCCTTGACGGGCTTCTTAGTACAGGTGAGCCTTTGGAGGATAAAGACAAACCGTATTCTCGCTTGCCTCAGCTGGAGCTTAACTATCGGTTGCCTTGGCTAAAAAACTTCGATATCACGGGCGTCCATGACTCCGCTTATTTTAAGAAATCTATTGATGACGGTTCAGAAGCAGAAAAAAGTGGTGTACGCGTCTATAATAAACTCAGTACCAGCTACCCTCTTGAGTCTTCGTGGGGATATATAAAGCCTAAAGTCAGCTTACAGCACTTATATACTTCATATGACCAAGACAGTCTGGCTGACAACTCGCTGAGTAAAGAAGATGGCAGTCAGTCCGTTTTTGTGCCACAGGCCAGTATCGATGCAGGTCTAAATCTATATAAGAGTGGCTCACCATTTGGCGCATTTGATGACACCATGGGCGGCTATCAAATCCTCAGTCCAAGACTCAAATACATCTACTCTCCATATGAAGATCAAAACGAGCTTCCTAACTTTAATACTCGCATTGCCTCTATCAATTATGAGCAGCTTTATTCAGACAGCTGGTTTTTGGGGCATGACCGTTTGCAAGATTTGCACGCCATTACGCCAGGTGTTAATTATCGTTACATCGATGCAACGGGTGTGACACGTTTTGATGCTAGCATTGCAGAGCAGTTTTATATCGATGATGGGCGTGTCACTCTCGATGATCAGCAATCTGTGTTTAACAGCTCGTCATCAGGGATGGTATGGGACGCTAGCACACAGCCCTACAATAACGTTTGGTTCGATGTGAGTGGTGCACTGACCAACAGCTATGACCTGAATTATGTCACTACTGAGATACGCTATCAGCCATCTGACAACAGCCTATTTAATGTCGGTTTTGTCAAACGTATGCGTGATGACAACACCAATCAGCTGCCACTGTCTGCATTTACTGCCTCGGCGATATTCCCCTTTGACAATAACTGGCGCGTACTGGCACAGGGACAGTACGACTATAACAGTGATAAAATGCTTGATGCCCTAGTTGGCGTCGATTACGAAGATTGTTGCTTCGGTTTTGCTGTTTATGGTCGACGTTATTATAATGACCTGAATACTAGAAACAAGCCAACGCAGGCGATTATGGCCGAAATTAGATTAAATGGCTTGGGCAGTAATAATAGCCGCCTAACCAGACTGCTAACAGACAAGGTACTGGGGTTTGAGCCGGTACAGACCGCTTGGAAGGATGAATAGCCATTTTTCAAGTGATCAGCTCAATTTTAAGTAAGCTATATTGTCAAAGCTTAGCGAACAACCATGCAAAAGTATGATGGGTCAGACTATTTAATAGCTGATTACTTACCATAAAGTCATGCATAATATTATGGATAACATTGACCAAACGCCATCCAATGCGATGACATTGATGAGGAGCATCATGAGAGTTTTTTCTTTACGACAAGCCAGCCGTGCTGTATTAGTTTCTATGAGCATGAGTGCAGGTATAGCACTTAGCTTGAGTGTGAATGCAGCGACGTCTACACAGGCTCAAAACGACATGAGTCCTGCTGCCAACCAAACCAATAGCACTCGGTTGACGCCAGCGAACAGCGCCGATGGTATCATAGCACTAGTCAATGACAACGCCATTTTAAAGAGTGATTTGGCGGCGGCTATGGCACAAAGCCAAGCACGTGCACAAGCTGCAGGAGAGCCAATTACTAACCCAGCTCAACTGCAGTCTGAAGTGTTAAATGCGCTTATTTTACGCGAGCTACAATTGTCATTGGTCAACAGGATGGGACTCAAGCCTGATGAAGCCGCTATCAATCAAAGGCTGGCACAAATTGCACAAGCTGAGGGGCTAGACAGTATTGCGACCTTACAGCAGCGCTTAGATAGTGCGCAAGCGGGCAGCTATGCAAATTTACGCAAAAAACTCATTGAAGATGCGGCCATTCAAGCTTTACAGCAACGTCAAATCGCCAATCGTGTGCGCATCAGCGAGCAAGATATCGACGCCTTTTTGGCCTCTCCAGAAGCCAAACGCCTTAATCAAAGTGAATACCAAACCATCCACGTTCGTGTGCCTTATGTAGATGACTATAATCGTCTGTCGGCAGCTCAGCGTAGCGAAGCATTGGCAGTCGCTCAAAGATTACGTACCCGCCTACAGACACCTAATATAGATGTTGAAATGGCCATGAATGACTCTCAAGGTGATTATCCCATAGCTCTACAGGGGGGCGATATGGGTTTTCACAGAGCTGCTGCCCTACCTACTGAGCTATCAACTGAGATAACCAAGCTTGATATTGGCGCAGTTAGTGAGCCGCTCATTACTCCTGAAGGTATTGATGTGATCAAACTTGCCGATAAAAAAACCAGCGACACGATGATTATCCCGCAGTGGCATACCCGTCATATCTTGGTAAAAGTTGATGAGCTACAAACAGATGCGCTCGCTGAGCAAAAGATTAATGACCTGTACGAACAGCTGCGTCAAGGGGCTGACTTTGCAGATTTAGCAGCCACCTACTCTGACGATCCAGGCTCTGCAGGCCGTGGCGGCGATCTTGAATGGGTCAGCGAAGATGATATGGTTGCACCCTTTGAAGCTGTAATGAAAAACACCAGCGTCGGCGACTATTCTGCACCGTTCAAAACCCAGTTTGGATGGCACATTCTCAAAGTTGAGGGTCAACGTCAACATGATGTCAGTGACCAGTATCGTCGCAATATGGCCCGCCAAGCACTGTATCAACGTTTAGCACCGCAAGCTCAAGAAGACTGGTTACAAGAGTTACAAGCCAGTGCTTATATTCAGGTATTAGCACCTTAAGCGCTATTACGCCTATCATAACCTCTATCGAATATAAAAAAGACACGCAGTGGCGTGTCTTTTTTTATGTCACTTGAAAATGAAAGCAGCAGACAAATAAAAACCCGAACCTAGGGCGATTGGTTCGGGTTTAGGGCGCTGCATATTATTGTTATTATTTCTTCCATGACGACTTATCCTAAGTCATAAACAACAGCCTATCATACAGTGGGCTGACCTGTACTGTTAGGGCTGTTTCAACACTGCATCCATGCCTATCCTTGTGTTGATGATGCTATTATATGCTGAACCCAATTGGGTAGATAGACGCCAAAAGCATGATTGTTTGTACGCTTTTGCTTACACTATTACCTAGGCTCTTACATGCGCTCGAATGTCCAACACGCCTTAATCAGTTATTGCTAAGACCGCTGCTCCTTTGCGTGCTCCTTTGAGACTTTATTCCCTTCTTTCTCTCCTTCTTGAATCTTTTTCTCAGTTTCTGCAAAATCCTCTGACTGTGGCGTAGGCGCATTTTCTGCCTGTGTACTCGCCTCTTCTGGCTCATATTGTAAAGTAGTTAGTACAGGAAAATGATCAGAGCCAATAGATGGCAAGCGCTCAATGTCGACTACAGTAAAACAAGCACTATGAAACAGATGGTCCAGAGCCCAGCGTAAAAACGGATAATCAACATGAAAAGTATTGATAAAATGCCTACCCACACGAGGATCTAATAGGCCCGAGATGCGCTGAAAACGGCGGGTCGTCTTTGACCATGCGACATCATTAAGGTCTCCTGCTAGTATCGCCGTTTGACCTTGTTCTTTAATATGACGCCCAACCATCAGCAGCTCAGCATCTCGCGTGGTCGACTTGTCTGCCTCGGTCGGACTTGGCGGCATTGGGTGCAAACAATACAACCAAATCACACGGCCATTTTCCAAGCGTAGCTGAGTATGAATAGAGGGTATATCATCAATCATTAGATATTTAACTGTAGGATCTATCAATTCAAGTTTTGAATATAAATGCATACCATAAAGGTTATCCAATGGCACCTTAACCGTATAGGGATAGTCTGGTTCAATTTCATTTAGCGCATTCTGCCATTTTTCATCTGATTCAAGCGTGATTAAGATATCAGGCTGCTTTTGCTGGATTAAATCAACCAATTTATGAGTCTCATCATTGGGGGTTAACACGTTTGAGACCATGATTTTTAATTGATAGGCCTCTGCTTTAGACTTTTTTTTCGCTGTTTGGACTTCTTTTTTCCACAGCTTGGTATAAGGCAGTACCATTCTTAGCTGAAATATCAAAGTGATGTTCAAAGCTATAAATAAGACCCACTGCACCATTTGCCACTGTGAAAAAAAACTTAGCATACCTAACCAAGCTATCACCCCGAGCACCATAATTTGAATACGTGGAAAATCAACAACACGTACCCACCAATAATCTAGAGGCAACCACCCCCAAACGGTAACAAAGGTAATAAATCCTGCTAATAATTGCATACCATAAAATAGTAAAGATATATCCATAAATTTTATTAACCATTTATTAAGTAGATACTAGATCCAATCGCTGTGGAAACTCGAGTTTGAGTCACTCTTATAAAGTATATTACCCTATCCGAAAACAATACTTTACCTTAACACTTTGTATGATTTGTGCCTAATGCTCATTATACAAAGCAACTTGTATGGATATACTGTCTAACGTCAGATGCAATACCATCAATATACTTGATGATTGGCATGAATATTCGTAAAAATAACCTAAAGTTATGATTAGTATCATTAATAGTCGGATAAAAACAGACAAAACCGTCTAAAACCCCTTGCTTTTTCGGGTCATTCACGGCATTGTTATCGGTTGGCGATGCTACAATTAATTGTAAAAAGGATTAAGTTTCATGAGTAATGTTACAGTAGGTTTGGTAGGTTGGCGCGGAATGGTAGGCTCAGTACTCATTGAGCGTATGCGGGCAGAAAAAGACTTCGATGGTATCACACCTGTGTTTTTTTCAACCAGTAATGCAGGCGGCGATGCGCCAAAATTCGATGGTATAAAAGCCAGCCAACTGAAGGACGCTCATGATATCAAGGCACTCGCTGCTTGTGATGTGATTATTACCTGTCAAGGTGGCGACTACACCTCTAAAGTGCACCAGCCATTACGTGATACTGGTTGGGACGGTTACTGGATTGATGCGGCAAGCACCCTGCGTATGGAAGATGACAGTATCATCATTCTAGACCCGGTTAACCGTCACGTCATTGATGACGCTTTAGCCAATGGCAAAAAAGACTTTGTTGGTGGCAACTGCACAGTGTCCCTCATGATGATGGCGATTGGTGAGCTGTTTAATAAAGGCTGGGTGGAGTGGGTCAGTGCTATGACCTATCAAGCGGCAAGCGGCTCTGGTGCTAATAATATGCGTGAGCTTATCGAGGGTATGGGCGTGCTCCGTGATGCGGTAGCAGATGAGCTTGCCGATCCTGCCAGTGCAATACTAGATATTGATAAAAAGATCGCTCAAACTCAGCGCTCAGATGATTTCCCTAAACAGTACTTTGGTGTACCTTTGGCTGGCAGCTTGATTCCCTATATCGACGCCCAGCTAGAAAACAAGCAGTCAAGAGAGGAGTGGAAAGGCGGCGTTGAAACCAATAAAATTCTTGGCAATAGCGCTGAAAACAATATCCCTATCGACGGTATGTGTGTCCGTATTGGGGCGATGCGCTGTCACGCACAAGGCTTAACCATCAAGCTAAAAAAAGACATTCCGCTAGAAGAAATCGAAGCGGCACTAAAAAACAGCGGTAATAAATGGTTAGACTTGGTCGAAGACGATAAAGAAGCCACTATGAACCGTTTAACGCCAGTGGCAGTCACAGGCACATTGACCGTTGCGCTTGGTCGCTTACGTAAGCTCAATATGGGACCTGAGTATTTAGGAGCGTTTACCGTTGGCGATCAGCTATTATGGGGTGCAGCCGAGCCGCTACGTCGTATGCTAAATATCATCCGTGAGCAAAACAGCTAACGGCTTACTATCGTTTGACTCAAAAAAGACAGCATATGCTGTCTTTTTTAGTTTTAAAGCGAATCAACTATTCTAGCGTCTATTATTTCGACAATCACCCCTCACCCCATAAAGTCGCAAAAATGCTATAATCATCCACATTTTCATGGCTCAGATAGCGATTATTATATGCAATTTATTCTCCATAAAACCGCAAGCGGTAAAACACGTGCACGACGCGGTACCGTTCATCTTAATCACGGTGACGTACAAACTCCAGCTTTCATGCCCGTAGGTACCTATGGTACCGTTAAAGGTATGCTGCCACGCGATATTAAAGACATCGGTGCTGATATCATTTTAGGTAACACTTTTCATTTATGGTTACGTCCTGGTACTGAGATTATTGATAAGTTTGGCGGCTTACATCAGTTTATGCATTGGGATAAACCGATTTTGACTGACTCAGGCGGCTTTCAGGTATTTAGTCTCGGTGCTATGCGTAAAATTACCGAAGAAGGTGTGAATTTTAAATCTCCTATCGATGGTGCGAAAGTCTTTTTATCTCCTGAAAAATCGATGCAAATTCAGTACAGCTTAAATTCAGATATCGTCATGCAGTTTGATGAGTGCACACCCTACCCTGCGACACATGAAGAAGCCAAAAAATCTTTAGAGCTGTCACTGCGCTGGGGGCAACGCTGTCTCGATGAGCATCAAAAACTTGGCAGCACCAACGCCCTATTTGGTATTATTCAAGGCAGTATGTATCCTGATTTGCGTCAGCAGTCACTCGATGGCTTACTAAAAATTGGTTTTGACGGTTATGCAATTGGTGGCCTATCTGTCGGTGAGCCTAAAGATGAGATGATGGATGTTTTAGACTATATTCCTCACGCCATGCCAGCGGACAAGCCACGCTATTTGATGGGAGTCGGTAAGCCTGAGGACATCGTAGAAGCCGTGCGTCGCGGTGTCGATATGTTTGATTGTGTCATGCCTACTCGTAATGCACGAAACGGCCATTATTTCGTCACAGGTGATGCTGATAATGCGGGTGTGGTGCGCATACGCAACAGTCAATACCGAGAAGATGAAGGCCCGCTAGACCCTGAATGCGACTGTTATACTTGTCAAAACTTTAGCCGTGCCTATCTATATCACCTAAATAAGTGTAAAGAGATGCTAGGAGCGCAGTTAGCGACTATTCATAATCTTCGCTATTATCAGCGTCTGATGCAAGGTATTAGAGACGCTATTGAACAAGATAGCTTCGATGAGTTTGTGAGCGAGTTTTACAATAAGCGTGGTCAAAGCGTTCCTGAATTAAACTTGCGTTAGTCGCTTTCAACATCGACTCACAGGTTCACATACAAGTTAGATAAAATCCAAAAAGGGCTTAAGAATCATCTTAAGCCCTCTTTATTATCTATTAATTTTTAGAACTAAGCAGTCAGCTGCTATTGATAGATGTCTATATTAGCTCATTAGTGTGGTAATAAAGACGACGACTACTGCAATTGGCGCAACAAACTTAGCGATAATCTGCCAGATCTGCCAACTACCGTCAGACAATCCAAGCTCTTCTTGGATACTGCGTTGGTCCATTTTCCAAGCAAGGAAGATAATGGCGGCCAGTCCAGTCAATGGTAGAATAAACTTACTGGTGAGCTTATCTAAGGCATCGAAGATACCATTACCCATAATGGTAAAGTCGCTCCATAAATTGAATGATAGCAATGCAGCAATACCAAGCAGCCAAATAACAATACTGGCTGTAATCGTTGAAACCGTTCGGCTCATCGGCGTGCGCTCTTCTAAAAACTCAACGGTAGGCTCAAGTAAAGAGATCGATGAGGTAATGGCTGCAAAGGTAATCAACAAGAAGAACAGCGTACCAATAACAGTACCTGCACCCATGCTGCCAAAGGCTATCGGTAAGCTCACAAAAATAAGACCTGGGCCTGCAGCAGGATCAAGACCATTACTAAAGATAATCGGGAAGATAGCGAGGCCGGCTGCCAACGCAATCACTGTGTCTAAAATTACAACGGTGCGTGCCGTCTTTAGCAGATTCACCTCACGACCCAAATATGAGCCGTAAGCGACCATAATACCCATACCGATAGAGAGCGTAAAGAATGCGTGACCTAGTGCGGCAAGCATCACATCAGCAGTTAATTTACTAAGATCTGGGGCAAATAAATAAGCAACAGCCTGACCGAAGCCACCATTGACAACGTTGTAACCCACAATAACAAATAAAATAAGACCCAATAATGGCATTAAAATTTTGGCGGTTTTTTCGATACCACTTGTCACACCGATACCCACAATAATGGCCGTAATAATCATAAAGACAGTATGCCAAATGGTTAAGGTGCCAGCTGATGCGAGCATGGCATCAAAAGTTGCAGCGACAGAGTCACTACCTTGACCTGAAAAACTCCCGGCTCCAACTTTAGTAATATAATTCAGCGCCCAACCACCAATCACACTATAAAAGGAGAGGATTAAAAAACCGCCTAAGATACCAGAAGCACCAACGATGCCCCAACTTCTTGACTTTCCTTCACTGGCTGCGACATCGGCATAACTGTTTACAGGGTTTTTTTGTCCACGGCGACCGATTAACCACTCTGCGACCAGTATTGGAAAACCAACCAGTGCAATACAGAAGAGATAAGCAATAACAAAAGCGGAACCCCCACTTTCACCGACCATATATGGGAACTTCCAAATATTCCCTAAGCCGACTGCCGACCCTACTGCTGCAAGCACAAAGCCAAAGCTTGAGCCCCACTGTGCATGTTCTTGTTTATTGCTAGCCATTTTTTTGTCCTCGTGCTTTATTTAATATTGTCTATAATCATCCCTGATTATCTTAAATAGCATCATCAATCATAGGCTATTTAAATTACGCATCAATGTGACGCGCTCAGCAACATTACGAAAGAATTGTTTACAATATCGTAGACGCTAAGTTTCTGCTAAGCGACTTAAAAAGTCAAGTAGTCATAAACACAAAAAGCCATAACAATTCGTTATGGCTTAATAAAAAACGACAGATATTGACAACGAGCTAAGCTTTAAATAAAGCCGCCCTACCATATCTACAGGCATACTTTAGCGTACTACCCCACGTTGACTGTTTTGTAAAGAATCAATCAACAACTGGATTTTTGGCTCTTTAGGCAGCATTTCTTGCTGTAGCACTTCAAGTGCTTGCGCTTTTGTCAGCCCCATTCTAAATACGGCTCGGTAAGCCTGTCGTAAGACATCAATAGTATGCTTCGACCAATCCTTACGGCGCATGCCTTCGGTGTTTAGACCATGTGCACTGGCCGGATTACCTGACACCATAGTGAAGGCTGCGACATCTTTTAAGATTAAGCTGGCACCCCCGACTAGGCTATAGTCATCTACTCGGCAAAACTGATGAATACCTGAGTTGCCTCCGATAATAGTGTGATCACCTATGATGACATGGCCTGCAATACCAACGTTATTCGCCACAACGTTGTGATCACCAATCACACAATCATGAGCGACATGGGTATTCACCATCAATAAATTATGGCTGCCAATCTTGGTTATGCCTTCATCTTGCGCTGTACCTCGGTGCAAGCTACAAGCCTCACGAATATTATTGTAATCGCCAATCTCAAGCCAAGTTCGCTCACCAGCATACTTTAAGTCTTGCGGATCTTCACCAATACTCGCAAACTGATAAATCTGATTATGACTGCCGATACGAGTCAATCTCGTCACTACAACATGTCGATGCAAGATGGTATGAGCGCCTATCGTTACCTCATCACCGACGATACAATACGGCCCGATAACTGCGGTTTCATCAATCGTAGCAGACGGTGAAACCAGCGCTGTAGGGTGGATCTGACTCATAATGCAGGCCTTTGTATCATTTAATACCAATAAACTTTAGAAACGAATAATAATCATAGATTAATAATCATAAATGATAATTATAAACACTTTACTAATCAATAAATGACTAATCAAAACTAACCAGTCATTTATTGCTCTTGGCGAGCAATCATCACTTGTGCACTGGCAGCGAGTTCATCGCCCACATGTACCGTACAATCAAACTTATATATACCATGGCGCTGCATCACTGTTTTCGCTCGAATGATCAGCTGATCACCTGGTATGACCCGGCGTTTAAACCGCACCTTATCTACACCAGCAAACAGATATAAGTAACCATCTTCTGCCGTCAAGCCAGCACTGATAAAGCCCAAAACACCAGACACTTGAGCCATCGACTCTACCATCAACACCCCAGGCATGATCGGCTCATCTGGAAAATGACCATTAAAGAATTCTTCATTAATCGTCACGTTTTTGATACCTGTAATACATTCACCTGGCTTACAGGCTGTAATTCTATCTACCAACATAAAGGGATAACGGTGTGGCAGATAGTGCTTCAAGGTATGATAAGTCAACGGCAGTGTCAGTCCCTGCTCAGATAGTGATTTAATGTTTTCGTCTGTCAGTGTTTCGATATCGATTTCGCTCATTATAGGGCTTCCTTGCGTCGGTGATTGATGTTAATAAAGACTGATCGTTATTAACAATAACTTGTATGTATTATAATAAAAAACTGCAGCTTCTTTCTTTATAAGCATCTGACTACAATGCTAAATCGTAAGGGTTGATATGCTCTAGTTATTGCCTAGCTGACGAAAACGAACAGCAGCACGGCGCCATTTAGCTGTTGGCATAGCTACTGTCCCAGATGAGTAAGAGCCGGCCACTTTAATGGATTTTGTTACCATTGCCATGCCTGATAATGTGACATCATCAGCAATCTCAATATGACCTGTGATACCGACTGCCCCACCAATAATGCAGCGCTTACCGATAGTCGTGCTACCAGCAATACCCGTTTGCGCAGCGATCGCTGTGCCAGCACCAATACGGACATTATGTGCAACTTGAACCAAGTTATCAATGATCACATGATCGCCAATGATCGTATCGTCAATGGCACCGCGATCGATACAGGTGTTGCTACCGATGCGCACATGATTACCAATAACCACTCGACCAAGCTGGGCTATTCGCTCCCAACCACTGCTACTAGGATCTCGGGTTGGCGCAAAGCCAAAGCCCTCTGCCCCAATACTGGCACCTGCATGTAGCCTCACATGATCACCTATGATGCAATTGTACCCAATAAAGACTTGCGACTTTATGACACTATGAGCACCGATACACGTATCAGACTCAACGACCACATGTGAGTCAAGCCTACTGCCTGCACCAATACGTACACGTTCTCCTATAACGCAAAAAGGCCCAATAGCGACGTCAGCATCTATAATGGCACTCTCTGCGATGACTGCTGTCGGATGAACTGCTCTTTTGGACAGCTGAGGCACAAACAACTGGCTGGCGCTGGCATAGGCTAAATAAGGTGTTGCTACGACCAGTGGCAACGTCGTTGCTGGTACTTGCTCACTGTATTGCTCAGTGACCAATACAGCGCCAGCATGGCTGTCTTTTAGACTGGAGACATACTTTGGGTCTGCTAAAAAGCTCAGCTGCTGATTAGAAGCATCATATAAACCACCCACACCATCTAAGGTCTGATGCAGCTGCGCAGCACTCAACTCAGCCTTATTCAATACCGGCTGACGCTGCTCGATTTGAGAGATAAGTTGCTTGATCGTTATCATAGTAAAATCAATACGGCTTAATAAACATAAAAATGACACCAAGCTAAAGCAGTTAACTTGGTGACCTATCGTCAGTCCTAAATAAAAAAAGCACGAACATTACTAGAAGGTACTACCAATCTGGAATTGCACTTTCTCAGTCTCGTCACCTTCTTTGTCACCGATGGGCACGGCATAGCTCAGCGAAATTGGCCCAATCGGCGTATACCATGTAACACCGGCACCGGCACTAAAACGCAGATCGTTATCTTGGTACAATAAAGGTATATCGACAGGGTTGCCATCTTGATCTACAGGACGCTTACCTGTATTAGGATCAATAAAGCTACGATCTTCTTTGTCAGTGGTGTCAAATACTTGACCGCCTTCGGCAAATAATACCGGACGCACCTGATCGGTCCAATCACCTTTGAACGGCATCGGTAAAATTAATTCAGCACCAAAGGTTGCTAGCGCGTTACCACCGACTTCTTCGTCCTTAAGGTAGCGTATCTCATCAGTGATCGCATCATAATAACTTTGTGATCTAGGACCGAGTGTTGAGGATTCATAACCACGTACCGAACCATAACCACCAGCATAGAAGTTTTCATAAAATGGCAAATCATTACCATAACCCAGCTTAGTATAACCCCGTGCTACCCAGTCTTTATAAATGGGATAGTAAATATTACCACGGTAGATGGCTTTTTGATAACTTGAATCACCAAAGCCTAGGGTTGCATCAATAGTATGGCTCATGCCTTTGGTTGGAAACACCGGACGATCCAAGGTGCTATAGTCCCAGCCAAATAATAAATTGTAAGTGGTATATTCATTACTAAATCCGGTACGACCGTCAAACTCGCCAGTGAACCTCTCGAACTTACCACCGTCATCAATAAGTTGCTGAACGTTAGAGACTCCCAAACGGTTACCCCCACGTACTTCGGTATTATCAATATTCAAACCAGCGCTCACGCGTTTGGTTTCATCAACAGGATAGCTATAATTTAAGGTCGCACCGTAAGAGTCAGTGACATAGTTACTGACGTTTCTACTATCGTATTTAGTTTCACGGTAGTAAGCACTGACGCCTTGCGAGACACCGTTTTCAGTAAAGTAAGGGTCGGTATAACCCAAGCTGTATGAATCACGTGTTTGTGAACGTGATAACGCTGCCTTGACACGGTTACCTGTACCCATAAAGTTGTTTTGTGTCAGATCCAACTGAAAGGTCACACCGCCACTTTGTGAGTAGCCCGCAGCGATGGTCGAGCTGCCAGAAGGCTGCTCTTCTACCATATAGTTGACATCGACTTGATCTGGCTGATTGGGTACTGGTTTCACATCTACATTTACAGATTTAAAGAACCCTGTACGCATCAGGCGTGTACGGGACAGCTGGATTTTATCGTTAGATGCCAGCGCGCCTTCTAGCTGACGCATTTCACGGCGCAGTACTTCGTCTTGCGTCTTGATATTGCCATTGAAGTTAATACGGCGGACATAAATGGGCCGTGCAGGGTCGATATAGTAATCGACATCGACTACTTTGGTCTCGTCATCAATACGTGGTACAGGGCGTACCTGAGCCAAATAGTAACCTTCATTGCCATAACGGCTTTTTAGAGCGGCGGTGGTGGCATCCAGTTTGGCTTGTGAGTATTGCTCATCGGCAGTAAAGGCGACCAGTTTATTGAGCTCATCGGTATCAAACTTTGGATCACCTAAAAAGCTGATGTCACCAAATTGATACTGCTCACCTTCGCTGACACTGACTTCGATAAACACGCTGCGCTTATCTTCACTGATATTGAGGACCGCATTATCAACGGCAAAGCGTACATAGCCATCATTCTGATACAGGGCGGTTAAGTTCTCTAAACTGGCAGCCAGTTTTTCTTTGGCATAACGATCTGACTTAGATAGCAGACGTGTCCATGAAGATTCTTTTACTGCAAAGACATCTCTGATATCTTCATCGCTAAAGTGTTTATTGCCAATAATATTGATATCAACAACTTTGGCCGGCTTACCTTCGATAAAGCGTACATCTAGTTTGACACGGTTGCCATCAAGTAATGTTTGATCGACTTCGATATTGCTGTTGTAATACCCTTGACTGATGTACTGCTGTTGCAACTCGTTTGCAACGCCCTGTAGCGTCGACTGCTTGAGCACGTCTCCTACAGATAGGCCCGCATTGGCAAGCCCTTCAGTCAGTCCTTCTTTAGGAATCAGCTTATTGCCTTCAAAGTTAACTTCAGCGATCGTTGGACGTTCAACAACATCAAAGCGCAACGCCCCTCCCTCTATACTGCTCTGAATATTAGCAAAATTGTCAGTGGCATATAACGCCTTGATACTGGCTGCTAGATTGCTATCAGTGACCGTATCGCCTACCGTAATAGGCAATACTGGATAGAGGCTGTCAGGGGTTAAACGTTGTAAGCCAGAAAACCCAATATCGGTAACCACAAAGTCTGCGGCCTGTGCCGAAACACTCATCATCGCTACAACTAACGGCAACCCAGCCGCGCTCATAAATAAAGGCGTACGCATAAACACTATCCGTCAATAAAAAACTTGCTTAAGTTAAGTTAAAAAGCATAATTTGTCTAGTCCCATGACCAATTTTATGCTGTTGGCGATTTATTGTGGGACGACTCAAGACACTTTATATAAAATGCATTATAAAATAAACTAAAAAGTACGATTAGTATAGTCGTAGCAAAAGCTAACGTACTGCCATATTACGCTCACAGCGACAGCGTGTATTTCGCTTACACGTTATTGTAGCTTACCTTACTCTATCAGTCGCATGATATCTACCTAAAACAGCCGACTAATATCATTACCAATTGCTAACACCATGAAACTTAGCAGTAAGAGTAAACCGATATTCAACCCTACTATCTGTACCTTTTCTGATAAAGGTTTGCCACGAATAAGCTCAATCACATAATAAACGATATGACCACCATCCAACACAGGAATAGGCAGTAAGTTTAAGACAGCAAGACTCAAACTGATTAACCCTGCCGTAGATAATACCATCTGCCAACTGATGTCAAAGCTTTGTTTGGCGACCTTTGCTATAGTAATTGGACCTGATAGATTATCCAGACCTATCATACCTGAGAGCATTTTGCCCATTGAACTGACCGTCATCACCGCCAGCTGTTCTGTCTTCTCAAACGACTTTATCAGCGCCTCACCAGGACCATATACTACTGTTGTTTTATACTCATCAGGAATGACAATCTCAGTTTCTGCCACCATAGCACCGATCTGACCATAAGTATGACCTAGATTGTCTTTTTTGCCTTGCGGCATAATCTGTAGCTGTATAGTTTTATCATCTCTTAATACGGTAAAATCCAACAGAATCTCGGGGCTGTCACGGATGATACGGGTCACACTGAGCCAATCTGTCACCACAGTTCCATTAATCTCAGTAATGCGGTCGCCAACTTCTAACCCTTGGCGAATGGCAGCGCCATCCTCTGACAACCCTCCGATAATGGGCGCAATTTGAGGCTGCCAAGGCAACATACCAAAGCTGGTCAACGCATCTTTACCTTGCGCATCACCTTGCATAAAGTTGACCACAGGCGCTTGGTATGTCTGCGTAGTAGCGCTCGCTGGATTGGCTGATTGCAGGGTGACGCTGATATTATCCGTCTCTCCCATACGCCCTGCCAAGCGATAGTTGACCCCTTCCCAGGTTTGTACCTCATGCCCGTCAATCGCTACAATCTCACCTCCAACTGGTAGCTGTGCCATCGCCGCTGGCGACTCTGGCAACACTTGGCCTACCTTAGTCGCTAATTGCTCAGAGGGGGTCATAAAAAGCACCCAAAACAGAGCAATGGCGATGACAAAGTTCATGACAGGACCAGCAGCGACGATAGCGATTTTCTTTAGCGGGTGTTGACGATTAAAAGCCAAGTGCTGCTCTTCCTCTGCCACCTCACCTTCTCGCTCATCAAGCATTTTGACATAACCACCAAACGGTAGCATGGACAACCGATAGTCGGTGCCAGTCTTTTTGCTGGTCCAACCGGTAAGCTTGGGACCAAAGCCGATAGAGTACGTCAAGACCTTTACGCCGCACAGACGTGCCACGATATAGTGACCCCATTCATGTAGAGCAATCAAGGGCCCTAATACAAAAATCGCTGCTAATAGCGTGAGTAAAAACGTCATTACCTTCTCTCGTTTAGGTCATTTTGGCAATAATGTCATGAGTATGGCGTCGTGCCTTATCATCAATGGCTAAAATATCCTCTATATCTGCACTGGCATCTAACGACGGTACTGCTACTTGCGTAAGCGCTTGCTCATTAATATCAGCAATATCTGTCAGGCGTATTTGTTCGGCCAAAAACGCAGCGACAGCAACTTCATTGGCCGCATTGAGCACGATGGTCGACTGCGTACCTGCTTGCATCGCTTGACGTGCAAGACGCAAACAAGCAAATTTTTGTAAATCAGGCTTGATAAACTCTAGATCATTTAAGGCAAATAAATCAAGAGGCTGCGAACCACTATCAATACGATTGGGATAACTTAAGGCATGAGCGATAGGGGTTTTCATATCTGGGCTACCCAGCTGCGCTAAGAAGCTTCCATCGCTATATTCTACCATCGAATGAATGATACTTTGAGGATGAATGACCACCTTTATCTTATCTTCTGGTAAGTCAAACAAATGACACGCTTCGATTAGCTCAAGGCCCTTATTCATCATCGTTGCCGAATCAACTGATATTTTTTGTCCCATTGACCAGTTAGGATGTTTGACCGCTTGCGCCACCCCTGCTTTTTGCATCTGGGCAAACGACTGCTGTAAAAACGGTCCGCCAGAAGCGGTGAGCCATAATCGGCGTACACCATGACTGACTTGATGAATTTGGCTGTTATTTTGTTGAATAGACACCGGCAAACACTGAAAAATGGCATTGTGCTCTGAATCAATCGGCAGTAAAGTTGCATTATGGGCTTTGACTGCAGCAATCATGACCTCGCCTGCCATGACCAGCGCCTCTTTATTGGCAAGTAAGATACGCTTGCCTGCCCTAGCAGCGACCAGCGTTGACGGTAACCCTGCAGCGCCAACGATCGCTGCGACCACAGTATCAACCTGTGGGTCTGTGGCGATTTCTATCAACCCAGCAGCGCCGCCCACCACATCGATAGCTAAACCAACATCACAAAGCCTTTTGGCAAAACTATCGACATCTTTACTCGGCACACAGACACGTGTCGGCTCAAACTGCTGACATAGTGCCAATAGCTTATCTAAGCGCTGGTATCCTGATAGCGCATAGACATCATAGTCATGCGGATGTGCCGCTAGAATTGATAAGGTACTGTCTCCAATAGAGCCTGTGGCGCCAAGTACGGCGATGCGTTGCGTCATAACCATTAATGCCCATTCATATGATTAAAAAGGTATCGTAAAAAAGATAAAATAAGAGAGGCTACATCAGTAAATTATGTAGAGTTATCATAAAAAAGAGACTGATGTAGCAAAGTACCGAATAGAAAACCACCGATTGACTGAGTGTGGTTTGGGTTACATGCTTAGGCCACGATAAGACCTAAATACTGCAACCCCCAAAACCCTAGCGCAAATATCGGTGTGGCGGACAATAAAGAATCGATGCGATCAAGAATACCACCATGTCCAGGCAAAATCGTTCCTGAATCCTTGACACCAGCACGGCGCTTTAGCATGGATTCAAACAAATCACCAAGTACTGAAGCTAGGATTGTGAGCGCTGACAGTGCGACGAAAGCCAATAAAGCGCTTCCTGTAAGTTGCAGCTTAAAAACACTAATGACCACGACCACAAGTAGCCCCGTTATCAAACCGCCAGCCAGCCCTTCCATGCTTTTGTTGGGAGAGACATTGGGCGCCATTTTACGCCTTCCTAGTTTGCGTCCAACGAAGTAAGCACCGCTGTCTGCACACCATACCAACAAAAACACATACATCAGCCACCACGCAGACAGCTGCCATAAATAAAACATAGCTGTGATAGAGGCGGTCAGTATCACCACTCCCATCAAGCTTAGTTTTTTACCATACCAGTTGGTATAAGTGGGAAACTGGCCGACCCAAGACAGCGCCATTAACCATATGATGATCGAAGCCACCCACCAAAACACCCATGTCACGCTAAACATCAAGGAAACCAGCGTAATCGCTAATACCAGTGCGACAAAGACGGCAGGTTGACGCCATTTAGGCATCAACTTGGTCCATTCATGGGCAGCGATGGTGACCCCTATTGCCAGTAACGGTGCAAAGAAAATAGGTGTTTGACTCGCAAACAGTGCAATACCAACAATAATCATTAAAATAATTGCTGTTTTAATCCGTTGCCACATACCAATCAGGCCTTATAATAAGAATTATCTGCTCAATATTACATTATATCAGCTAGGCCGTGTTGAACATTCGCTGATGGATTTAGGTCGAAGTCTATGCTTAAGCGCTCAACACAGCAAGCTTTGTGTACATTATCTATGGCAATGTTTGCGCTTCAACTTGCTCGCTGGTCTGACCAAAGCGGCGTTGACGCTGAGCAAACTCCGTTATCATCTGTGTCAGCTCATCGGCACCAAAGTCTGGCCATAACGTCTGGGTAAAAAACAGCTCAGCATAGGCAGACTGCCAGAGTAAAAAGTTAGAAATACGGTATTCCCCGCCCGTACGAATCAGCATATCTACCGCTGGCGCATCTGCCAGTTGCACATATTGACCAAGTAACGCCTTATCAATCTCATCAGCACGCAGCTCACCCGCTTGTACTTGCTGTGCGAGCGTCATAGCGGCATTGGCAATATCCCATTGTCCGCCATAGCTGATCGCAATGACCAATGTCATCGCATCGAAATGCGCTGTTTTGGCTTCTGCATCGAGCATCAGCGCCTGCAAGTCCTCGTCAAGCTGGCTGCGATCGCCAATAAAGCGTAGCCGAATACGGTATTTATTCATCCGTGGCATCTGCTCATGAATGGTTGAGGTCAATAGTCGCATCAGTAGCGCCACTTCATTGGGCGGCCGTAGCCAGTTCTCACTTGAAAAGGCAAATACGGTCAGTACTTCAACCCCAGTATCTAGGCAGTGCTCAACGATGGGATCTAGTGCATCCTTGCCTGCAACATGACCTTCACCACGGCCAAGGCCTTTGGCTTTACCATAACGGTTATTGCCATCCATAATAATGGCGATATGACGGGGGATGTGCTTAGAGGGTAAAGATGGAGATGTAGGCATGGACTATACTACTTATTATGGAAATAAATTGATCAGCGATATCGACTAAAAAACTGGATTAAAGATACAACACTTTTGTCATAACGTGACACATGACCGTTGATAGGCTTTGTGCTCGTGAGTCAGCTCTATTTCATGGTCGTCACTTTTAAAATAAAAGCTGTAGTAATAAACAGCCAATAGTGGTCTACTATTGGCTGTCAAATTACAACATAGCAAAGAATGAGCGAATTAAACTTCCATCAATTCTGTTTCTTTATTATTTAGCTTTTTATCAATAGTATCGATAAACTTGTCAGTGATTTTTTGAATGTCATCACTGGCACGGCGCTCTTCATCCTCTGAGATTTCTTTCTCTTTTGCCAAGTCTTTGATGTCATTCATCATATCACGGCGGATGTTACGAATAGAAACACGGCTGTTTTCGGCTTCAGCGCGCGCCAGTTTTTGCATATCACGGCGGGTTTCTTCAGTTAAGGCTGGCATGGGTACACGAATGACGTCAGCACTCATAGGGTTAAGACCCAAGTCCGCCTCACGAATGGCTTTGTCTACCGCCTGCACCATGCTACGCTCAAATGGCTGTACTAATAATGTACGTGAGTCTTCGACGTTGACGCTTGCAACTTGGTTAAGGGGTGTGTCTGCACCATAATAGCTGACCATCACGCCTGAGAGCATACCTGGATGTGCACGGCCTGTACGAACCTTACTAAAAGCGTTTTCTAACGCTTCTAAGGTTTTATCCATACGAGCTTCGCCGTCTTTTTTAATCTCTTTAATCATTGTGTGTCCTTATATATCGCTTCCGATAATACTGAATATATGGGTTATTGGGTGTTATGTTCTAGAGTTAGCACTACATAAAACCGATACATTAATAGTGACATGCTATAGCGGTTTTGAAGTAATTTGACTATATAATTTTACTACCGAGCAACTGCTTTTTTCTTTTGCAAATGTTGCTTATATGTTTAATGATACACTCGTGTGCCTTCATTCTCACCCATTACGACATTTAACAAGGCGTTGGGTTTTGTCATATCAAACACTTGCAGGGGTACGTTATGCTCACGGCACAGAGCAATCGCTGTTAAGTCCATGACGCCAAGCTTTTGCTCAAGCACCTCATCGAAAGTTAAGCCGTCATACTTGGTAGCATCCACATGCAAGCTTGGGTCTTTATCATAAACCCCATCAACTTTAGTCGCTTTAAGGATCAAGCCAGCTTCAATCTCAATACCACGCAGACAAGCTGCGGTATCGGTCGTAAAGAACGGATTACCTGTTCCGGCGACAAAAATACAAACCTCACCGTTTTTTAGATAGCGAATCGCATTACGGCTACTATAGCTTTCGGTGACTTCGCCAATGGGCAGAGCTGACATAAGGCGGGTTTTGATGTTGCGACGTTCCAGCGCATCACGCATTGCCAGTCCGTTCATCACTGTTGCAAGCATGCCCATCTGATCACCGGTGACACGGCCAACCAAGCCTTCTTTTTGTAGCTGTGCCCCACGATATAAGTTACCCCCACCAACGACAATACCTACCTGTACCCCAAGACCACGCAAGTGTGCGATTGATAAGCTCATTTTGTCAAGCACTTCGGTATCAATACCCATGTCTTTGCCGCCAGCTAAGGCTTCGCCAGAGAGTTTAAGTAAGATACGAGAGAAACGTGGATTTTTGTCAGACATGAAGGCACCTTTTATCGATAAACAATGGTTATAACCAATAAGATTGGAGTACAAACTAAGACATGCAGTCCCAAACAAACAAGTCGCTAAATTGGGCTAATTGTAGCAAAAACTGCCCAAGATTGGGCAATTTTCATCAGGAATGAACGATGGGTTTTCATTTAATGACTGATTTTATCTGCAACACTAAAAACATATCGCACTTTTTTTAGTCTACGTCGCATGCACTGGTATGACCTAGCCTTGATAGCTGGCAAATAAGTCATATTCACTAGCATCATCAATAGTGACCGTCAAGAATTGTCCGACTTTGACATGAGTGCTAATCTCATCAACATAGACATGACCATCAATCTCTGGTGCGTCGGCGTAGCTACGACAAATTGCGATACTTTCTTCACTGTCGATCTCATCAACCAAGACCGTTAAGGTTTTGCCGATTTTCTCTTGTAGCTTTTGTGCTGAAATCTCTTGCTGTAGCGCCATCAAACGCTCATAGCGAGATTGCTTGATGTCTTCAGGGACAGGATTGGGCAGATTATTTGCCACTGCACCCTCGACTTCTGAATAAGTAAAAGCGCCTACCCGATCGAGACGAGCTTCAACCAACCAGTCAAGTAAACATTGAAAGTCCTCTTCCGTCTCGCCAGGAAAGCCGACGACAAAAGTGGAGCGAATGACGATATCAGGACAAATCTCACGCCAAGCTTTGATACGTGCCAAGGTATTTTCACTATGTGCTGGACGTTTCATGGCCTTTAAGATGCGATGGCTGGCATGCTGAAACGGAATATCAAGGTAAGGCAGCAGTTTTTTCTCACTCATCAGCGCTACGACCTTGTCGACGTGTGGATAGGGATACACATAATGTAGGCGCACCCAGATACCCAAGTCGTTTAATGCCTGGCACAAGTCATAAAACTTAGACTTTAGTGGCATACCATTCCAAAAGCTGGTTTTATACTTTAAATCTAACCCATAAGCAGAGGTATCTTGCGAGATGATCAATAACTCTTTCACACCAGCGTTTTTTAGTGCAAGTGCTTCATTCATCACATTATCAATCGGACGCGAGACCAGATCCCCACGTAAGCTTGGAATGATGCAAAAAGTACAACGATGGTTGCAACCCTCTGATATTTTTAGATAAGCATAATGACTTGGCGTAAGCTTAATGCCTGCCTCATTGATTAAGTCAATTTTTGGGTCATAATTGCTAGCTGATTCACGCTTTGGTTTGGGCACATGCTGCGAGACAGCGGTAATCACCTCATCATAAGCATGTGCACCAGTCACTGCTAACACGGCTGGATGCATTTCACGGATTTTTTCTGCTTCTTTACCTAAGCAGCCTGTCACGATGACTTTACCATTTTTGCTAATGGCTTCACCGATTGCATCTAAGGACTCTTGTACTGCTGACTCGATAAAGCCGCACGTATTGACCACGACCAAATCTGCACCCTCATAGTCGCTGGCCACCTGATATCCATCACGGCTCAGCTCTGTAATAATGCGCTCGCTATCGACAAGTGCTTTAGGACAGCCTAAAGAGACAAACCCAACTTTTGGTGCTGTACTGACAGGCGCATCGACCGTTGCTAAAGCGGCGTCACTGCTCTGGGTGATACTGCGGTTTTGATTGTGATTGGCTTTATGATGGCTATTATTAGTCATACTAGGCTGGACACTGGCTGTCGAGCTTTGTACTGACGCTGCTGTCGGCTTGGTAGGGTTAAAGACGCTAACAGTGTCTTTGACGGCAGAAGATACTGATGGAGTAGACGTTTTGGGCATGGCTGACCTTGCTTGAATAAATTGGCTGTGCGCATTGTACGTTTTTTTGCTGATAAGCACCAGTTTTACCACGCTATAGTGTTGATTTATGGTTAAATATTCATTCAAACACAGTTAGTAATCAGGCTTACTATATTTATGTCGTCGCAAACAGCAGTCAATACCATGCCAGACTTGGCTTTTATCTCTCAACATTTATATACCGCTGTGCTGTGGGTCAGCAATGACCTCAGTATAATATGGCTCAACGCTCAGACTGAGCAGCTGCTAGCAATCAGTCGTGAGCGCTTGATAGGCCAATCCATACTGATGTTACTTGCGCCTAATGAATTGGGTGATGCGTTTCATCAGCACACAGATATCACTACAAGCCAGAGTTCAAACCACGGCCTCAACAGCCCATTGAAAGCTGACTGCAATAAAAGCATGCATAGGAGCGGTTCGTTAACCGCACGCTTTGCGCAAGCAGCCAAATATCAGCAGCCCTTTATCGATCATGACCATAAGGTTAGACCACTAGCCAGCAACACGACAGTAGTGACTATCGACTATAGTGTTACTCCTGTCGTCTATCAACAGCACTCTTTTTTTATTATCGAAATGTGGGGCAAAGACCGCCAAAGTCGTATCACAGAAGAACAACGCCAACAACAGCAATACAATGTCGCTCGCCGTATGCTACGCTCAGTCGCCCATGAAGTAAAAAACCCTTTAGCAGGGATCCGCGGGGCGGCGCAGCTCTTACAACGGCAATTTATAAACACTAACGACACTTCTTCTCTAAAAAACCAGAGCGCCACAACAGCGGCTAAACCTAATAACGACAACAATATAGTAACCACTCATAAAAAACCACATCGCTATACCGACATCATCATCTCAGAGACGGACCGCTTAACACAGCTCATAGAACAGCTGCTTGGCTCGCCTCAACTACCCGACTGGCAACTGATCAATATCCACAAGCCACTAGAGCATGTTTTAACTTTGGTAATGAACCATTATCCACAAGTCACTGTCAAACGTGATTATGACTTATCTTTACCTGAGCTGGAGGCAGATGCAGACCAGTTGATTCAAGTGTTTTTAAACCTCATCAATAACGCTTGCGAATCCATGGCTGAGTACCAGCAACAACAAGCCCGTCAAAACAAGCATCTGCCAGAGTCCTATGCCCAAATGAACACTCATTACACTCCAAAACTAGACATTCAAACACGTGTCGCTTTTCAGCATACGATCGGTAGTCAACAACATAAGCAAGTACTGCAAGTGACCATTACTGATAATGGTGCAGGAATTGACCCCGCCCTCATTGAGCAGATATTTTTTCCAATGGTGACCAACCGTGCAGCAGGCACAGGGTTAGGCCTATCTGTCGTACAAGATATTATCAATCGACATCATGGTATGATTGACGTTAGCACCACGCAATCTGCATCTGACACGTATGACTGTCAAACATGTTTTACGCTATATTTACCTTTTGCTCAGCCAGCGCTTAAGACGCAGACAGAGTGATTAAGTAAACGTCCTTGGCAACCCTAAATCACCAACAACCCTAAAACCCTTGCTTATTAGGCCTGATACATGACTGAATATAATGACACCCATCATCCTAACAACGACAGTCAAACGTTGCCTGAAACGTCAGCAAATGAACCAGCTGCCAACACCATCTCCAAAGCACCTACTGCAACCTTATGGCTCATAGAAGATGATGCCGCTTTGCGCTTAGTTTTGGTGGATACATTTGAGGCAGCTGGTTTTTGTGTACTCAGCTTTACGCAAGCGCAGGCTGCTTGGACTAAACTCAACGATATATTGCAGCAATCGACACCAGAGGCGTCATTACCAGATGCGATCGTAACGGATATTCGCATGCCCATCATGGATGGCTTGTCTTTTAGCGACTGGGTACATAACCATTTCCCTCAACTGCCCATCATTATTATGACTGCCCACTCAGACCTTACCTCTGCTATCAACAGCTATCAGGCAGGCGCATTTGAGTACCTACCCAAACCCTTTGACTTGGATGAAGCCGTTGCAACGATTTATAAGGCCATTCATTATCAGTCCAAAACACCAACAGGTAACAAACACACCAAAACCGACACCAAGGCTCAGGCGAAACAACAACCTCATCCTGATCCTGCTTCAAACAAGTCACCCATTACCCAATCTAGCAAGATAAATAACACAAAAGCGACCAATCAGACCAACAACCCTAACGGCATCATCGGGCAGTCGCAGGCCATGCAAACGGTCTTTCGAGCCATTGGACGACTGGCACACTCCCCTGTTACCGTACTGATAACTGGTGAATCTGGTACAGGTAAGGAGCTGGTCGCTAGTGCGTTACATCAGCACTCACCTAGGCAGCAAGAGCCCTTTATCGCACTTAATATGGCAGCCATTCCACATGACTTAATTGAATCTGAGCTGTTCGGACACGAAAAAGGCGCTTACACAGGAGCGACGACTCGTCGGCAAGGACGCTTTGAGCAAGCAGATGGCGGCACACTGTTTTTAGATGAAATCGGCGACATGCCCTTTAGCACCCAAACACGCTTATTACGTGTACTGGCAAATGGAGAGTTTTATCGTGTTGGTGGTCAACAGCCCATCAAAGTCGACGTACGCATTATCGCTGCCACTCATCAAGACCTAGAGCATCTTGTACAGCAAGGCAAGTTTCGTGAAGATTTATTTTATCGTCTCAACGTCATTCGTTTGCCCTTACCACCGTTACGTGCACGTCGTGAAGACATCCCTGCGCTGGCCGAACACTTTATGCAGCGTGCAGCCCAACAAATGAACACTGCCACCAAGCAACTCCATCCGCAAGCGGTACACCTAATGCAAGATTTTGACTGGCGAGGAAATGTGCGCCAGCTCGAAAACGTTTGCTTATGGTTAACTGTCATGGCAACAGGTGACACAGTCTTGATTGAAGACCTGCCTCCTGAGTTATTAACCAATCGCCATACTGCTTTAGCACAGCCTTCCACTCACCTGCCTACTGATCAGCATGATGACGCCAATAATAATGCGATACCTCCTACACCACATCTTCCGTACTCTAGTGCTACAGTGACTTGGCAAAAGGCGCTTGCCGATTGGGCGACAGAGTCGCTACAGGCGGGTAATAGCGATATTTTACAGACAGCGGCACCTGAGTTTGAACAGGTGCTTATAAACGCAGCGCTTCTTCATAGTGGCGGTAAAAAGAAGGCTGCCGCCAAGCTTTTGGGCTGGGGGCGCAATACTCTGACCCGTAAATTACAGCAGCTCGATACTCACTCTATAGATAAGGCTTCAGATTCCTAAAAGCCCATAAAATATAAATAACACAGTATTGTAAATATAGGCACCAGCGACTGGCTAAATACTTAACAGCCCTTTTAATAAAAAAAACGCTATAAATCAAATACCTACGATTAAAGACGTAAAAAAAAGCAATAAACTTAAAATTAATTGCAAAAAGGGCTTGCCAAAACATTTAAACTCTATATAATAGCCAACCACTGAGACGCACTACCGAATCAGTTATCTGTTTAGATAGTATTTGAATTTAAATGCTTTTGATGATAGAGTAACGAAAATGGGGATGTGGCGGAATTGGTAGACGCACCAGATTTAGGTTCTGGCGCCGAGAGGTGTGAGAGTTCGAGTCTCTCCATCCCCACCATTTTCGGATAGTTCTTCTTAGATCAAATATTAAAACCCACTTATTAGTGGGTTTTTTATTGTCTAAAATTCAGCGATGCTTCTGTTTTATAAATAAAAAGCCCCGAGTACATACATACTCGGGGCAAACACACTTCCTCGATATTAAAGCTGGATAAAAACCGACTGGCTAATTGATAGCACTGTCTCTATTTAAGATCAGCATCGCTCACATTTAATGCCGCCTCAATACGCTTTTTAATCGATGAGAGTGTGGGGTCTTGTGCCACTAATTTGTCACCAACCACATAGTTTACCAATTCTAATGCTTCAATACGTTTGGCTTTGGTCTTTAGCAGTTTGCTTAGCGACTTAATGGACTCATCTTCAGCAAAACGCACGATAATCGTTTGTGTATGTATTTTAGCGGCCAACTCAGCGTTTGTCAGATGCTTAAATGGCGCACGTTGGGTCAGTACTTCAGTCAAACGCATCAGCTGTTCACGATCTATGGTATCGTCAGCCACGATATTACCCAAGATCAGCATTCGTACCACTGCTTCATTGAAGTCGCCTTCATAGATTTTCGCCAAGGCCTTATCTACTGTCGGCATTTCATGCAGTTCATCCTTATCCAACAAGCGACGAGAGCCTACTGCTTTTCCATATTGGCGAAACCAAGGCATAGACCATATGGCAAAAAACAGGGTTTCTGTATATCTGCCATGCCAGTCTCGCCAAAAATCAAGCGTCATCCTGGTGCTGTCCATAAACATCTTTTCTATTTGCAAAAAAAGATTGTCCTGCTGAATAGACTCAATAGCAGGCAGTCTTACTCTAGCATAGGCACCAGAAGGCTTAGGCTTGGTTTCATCCTTTTCTACAGGAACAAATTTTTCACTCTTTTGGTCATTAATCGTGCGGCTAACCACCTTATTTAGATTACTCGTGGCTATGGCCAATGGGTTTTTACTACTCCATATACTTCTTTGTAATCTAAGCGGGTGGATCGTCCGTAGCAATTGGGCCGAAGTTTCATTGCTCATGGCTTTTACAAGCGGGCGCATATTGTGCTCATAGGCTTGTGTTTGCGACATAGAATAACGATGCACCGCCTTAAAGGCCTCTTCATCAGTACGATTGTTACCTATCGCCTGACTCAAGTCCTCAAACGTGCGGCGTTTTAAATCAACCGTAAAGGTCTTTTCTTCACCAGATCCTTCGTAACTAACCACCTGCATTTCATATAGACCCGGTGGTAGCACTTCAATCATATCCATAATGGAAGCAATGCCTTTGTGCTCATTATTGGCGATTTTGGAGCTGACGAAGATTCCCAAGTGCCCCACTTGCTCATGAATCATGTAGATTATACGCTGACCACAAACCTCGACATCTCTTTCGTCACTATAAGCATCCAAAATCCATGATAATGCTTGTTGTGGCGGGGTAATATCATCCCCATGTGAAGCAAAAGCGATAATCGGTGCTTTAACATGACGCAAGTCAATATTCACCCCTTTTTCCAACTGGGCGGTATTGCGGGCAATTCGGTTACCGATAAAGATGTTTTCTACAATCCACTGGATCTCTTCATCATTCATCAAAAAGAAACCGCCCCACCAGCGTTCAAAGTCCAGAAAGCGCTGACGGTTGGCTTGTGGGTTTTTATACAGATCGTAATACTTGCCGACATAGTTACGATAGGGGGTCATTTGCTCAAAGTTATGTACCAGCGCTGCTCCATCAAACACACCGTTATTCATATCCGCACTAAGCATAGAGAGCCAAGCTCCACCATTGACGCCTGCTTTGTAGCGCATCGGGTTGACCCCAACCTCACCACTCCATGCTGAGACCGGTGCACCATTTAGGACGATAGGTCCTGTGATGTTAGGGTTGGTTGCCGCTAATATCAGCGCAGCCCACCCCCCTTGACAGTTACCTATGATGGTAGGCGCATCTGAGTTTGGATGTCGTTTTGCCACTTCCCGCGCAAACCTTCCCTCCGCATAGGTCACATCAGCGATGGTTTGCGTTGGCTCTGGCAGCCGTTTAAAGGCTACAAAATAAACCGGATGCCCTTGGCTTAGCGCGACCCCAACTTGGCTTTCGTGCTTAAAACCACCAATACCAGCCCCATGTCCTGCTCTGGGATCTATAATGATATAAGGGCGTTTCTTCTCATCAGTGACACAGCCTTTTGGCGGTATGATACTCAACAATACATAGTTACAAGGACGCTCAAACTCACTAGCGTCCATCACCACTGTATAATCATAATCTAAAACTGGTGGGCAACCAGCTTGCTCATGCTCTAAGAAAATATCCCCACGCTCTTTGAGCACATCAGCAGTTTGCAGCAGACGCTTACTACTATCGGTGCTATAACTCAGCCACTCTTTCCAAAGCTTATTAGGCGTATACGCTTTCTTAAAACTTTGTGTGATGCTTTTAGCATTTTGATTTAGCGTTCGTACATTTTCTTGAATTTGCTGATGATTTTGCTGCAGATGCTTGGAGGTCACTTCAGTTAATAGCCCGACACTATCAGCTTTATAGTGGTTGCGCTGAACATACTGCTCAATATTATTTTCATTTTGATAAAACTGATGCTTTATCATGTCTTTAAAAGTTGGTATCGAGCCCGTAATTCTATGATGTGGGTTGTCACGACTTAACCAGATCTCAGCTTTGTCTGGGTTTTCTATGTTTTCTTCAATGATGTCTGTCATTTGATTATTCCAATTTTAAGTTAAAAATACGACTTTGCAGTGTCTCTAAATGGATTTTATATACAGACAAAACTAAGTATCTACCGAGCGTAAAGCTTCATCTGCTCTAACATGTACATACTCACCTGGCGCATCACTTAATACTGGCCAGTCCTTACCTTTATGATCACAACCAGGCTGTCTGGCATCGACTTTGGCTTTGGTATGTTTATCCACCCATTCAGACCAGTGTAACCACCAGCTTCTGTCTTGTTTTTCAGCCTTAGCGTACCAGTCATCAGGATCAGCAACATACTCATCATGTGTATAAAACCCATACTTACCCGTTGGGGGGTTAATAATACCAGCAATATGCCCTGATTCTCCAAGTACAAAAGTAACGTCACCACCCAATACTTGGGTGGACTGATAGCTGCCTTTCCATTTAGCAATGTGATCTTGCAAGGTTGCGACGACATAAGCAGGCGTCTTAACTTTTGATAAATCGATTTTTATACCATCAAAGTCCAATGTTCCTTTTTCGATCATTTTATTTTCTAGGTACAGCTCACGCAATACGAAGCTGTGCAGTGCAGCAGTGACATTCGTACAGTCAGAGTTCCAATATAACAAGTCAAAGGGCATTGGACGCTCGCCCTTTAGATAATTCTGTACATAATAGTTCCAGTAAAGACTGTTTTCTCGTAGCAAACTAAAGGCCACGCCCATGATTCGTCCATCAAGAACGCCTTTATTATCCTCTTCTTTTTCTAGCGCACTGACGACACGCTCATCAATAAATACGCCTAAGTCACCGGGGTCACTAAAATCAAATATTGTCGCCCAAAACGTAGCACTGGCTATGCGCTCTGACTGCTCATTTTCAGTTAGCCAAGACAGTGTCAGCGCCAACAACATACCCCCGATACAATAACCGATGACGTTTGCATCTGGCTCACCTGTGATCTCTTCAATCACGTCTAAGGCAGTAAGTAACCCTTCATGCATATAGGTTTCCATGCCGACATCTTTATAAGCTGGCGTGGGGTTTACCCATGCAATGACAAATACACTATGACCTTCATCCAACGCCCAACGGATGTACGAGTTTTTTTCTTTTAAGTCTAAGATATAAAACTTATTAATCCATGGCGGTACAATCAACAAAGGACGCTTTTTTACTTTAGAAGTGGTTGGCGTATATTGAATCAACTCAAACATGCGATTGCGAAATACCACCTTACCAGGTGTGGTTGCAATATTCTCACCAAGTTTAAAGGCTTCATCATCTGTCATACGAATACTAAGCATCTCTGAGCTTTTTTCCATATCCTCTGACAGCTGTTTGAGTCCTTGTAGCAGGTTTTGCCCACCAGATTCTGTGGTCAGACGTAAAACCTCAGGGTTGCTCCATAAAAAGTTACTCGGTGCCACTGCATTTAACCACTGACGGGTAAAAAACGACAAACGTTGCCGGGTTTTTTCATCAATACCTTCAGTATTATCAATGGCTTCCATCATATTATTGACGGTTAACAAATAGCTTTGTTTGATAAAATCAAAATAAGGATTATCTGACCAATCCTCATCCGCAAAGCGCTTATCACCTTTTTCTGGAGTAATGAGAGGTTCAGCCTCACCACCTGTCACCTTCATTAAGGTATTTTGATAAAGCTTAAATTGCTGTTGCCAAAGATCCATTTGTTGTTCTAATAGTGCAGTTGGACTCTTCTCTGTAACGCCGGTAGTAAAGTTTTGCCAACCATCTATGAGGTTAAACATGAGTGATTGATTCACATGACCTTCTTGACCCACTCGTTTAAATGTTTCATTAAAGAGCTTTTGAGTGGTTTCATTAAGCACATCCATGGGGTTCTCAATGCTCTGCTCTGATGTGGTCTGTGCGTTTTTTTGGCTTGAGTCAGTAGTATCAGGGCCTTCAGTAGCACCTGGCATCATGAAGTGACTAAAACTCTTCATAGAATCTTGCCATAGCTTCATATTGGTTTCGATTGGATTTGGTGCTTGGGGGTTTTGATTAGAAAACGGTTGGCTCAGTTGATTCAACTGATTTAGATAGTATTGACCAAGATTATTGAAATCAAGAAAAGGATTAGAGGTACTCTGCTCATTGTGAGCGCTTGATTCGCCCGATGAGTGCTTCGACTGGTTATCGGATTGTTGATTGTCCTTATCGTACTGCTTATTGTCCATATTTGTACCCATATTTTATCTTATTTATACCCTAGTGAAAGCGTATAAATACCGCTAACACAATAAAAATAAGGTGGGAGAATGCCTTCTAGCCCACCTTTTTAACATAATGACTATATGATACCGCCTCTATAATCATCAAATAGAAAAACACATTAATGTGTCATTCCGTTGATGTTTACAGTACCTAAGTATCTACTTACTGGCTGACTTAGTATTGCTACTGGTAGACGCCGTTTTAGCGTTAGAAGACGCTGTAGTAGATGCTGATTTTGCAGCAGTTGCAGGCTTTGCCGTAGTGGCAGACTTTGCAGCAGAGGCAGACTTTGAAGCTTGCTGAGAAGCTTTAGTCGCCGCTGCTGTTGCTTGCTCAGCAGCCTTAGTTGCTGCGGCTGTTGCTTGTTCGGCAGCTTTAGTGGCTTGTTCAGCAGCTTTAGAAACTTGTTCAGTTGCTTTTTCTGCCATCTTATTCATGTTATCTGTATATTCTTGGGCTTTTTTCTTGGCTTGGTCTGCAGCTTTTTGCATGTTGGCCTGAACTTGTTCATTGGTTTCACCATGAACTTCACTCAAGACTTTCATGACTTCTTCTTGCATATTATTGCCAAGCTCTGTCATGCGTTTGGCATCTGCTAGCATTTGCTGGCTAATAACATTCAGCATCTCAGCTTGCTTACTATTAAAATCTTTTGCTGATTCTGGTGAGTCGATACCAGCCACTTGACGCATGTTTTCTAAGCCCATTTCAGAATAAGACTTAATCGTATTGAGTGAAAACTCAGTCATTGTTTCAGCATTTCTTAGAAAAGCTTGGTTAAGCTTAGTCCAAGGCTCAAACATTTTTTGTGTGTTTTCGTTGAACTGGTTGATAAAATCCTGAGGATTTGATTGTGACATGTATTGCTCCATATGTGGATAGTTGGTGTATAGGCGATTGAGATAACATTATAATGCTATTTAAATCAGAATGTTACTTAGTAATGTAACAAATATAACTTTATTTTTACTTATTCTATGGCACTTGGGCTAAGACATATACTGACCACCGTTAACTGAGATGGTCTCCCCTGTGACAAATATGGCATCGTCACTAATAAGATACATACAAGCTGCAGCGATTTCGGTTGCGCTAGCCAGGCGATTCATTGGAATGGTCTCTTTAATTTTATCCATGATATGTTCAGGAACTGTTTCTACCATAGGGGTATGAGTGTAACCAGGAGCCACTACGTTGGCCGTAATAAAAGAGGATGCACCTTCATAGGCAAGTGCTTTGGTGAATCCAATAATACCCGCTTTAGCAGCAGAGTAGTTTGTCTGGCCATATTGACCACGTAAACCATTGATTGAGCTAATATTGACGATACGACCTGTCTTTTGTTGCAGCATTTTTGTGAAGACAGGATGTACCACTGTATAAAGTGAGGTTAGGTTGGTATCGATGACTTGCTTCCACTGAGTATAGCTCATTCTTTTGAAGCTACTATCGCGCGTGATACCTGCGCTATTTATCAAAGCGTAAACACTGTCATATTTATCAAGCGTTTGCTGAATCGCTGCCATTGCTTTTTCGTGATCGCTTAGGTCAACGGCCAGAAATTCGAAATTATTCTGGTCAAATCCATTATCATCGCACCATTTCTTAGTTCGCTCTGGATCGTCATTACTCAGGGTTGCGATGATATGATAGCCTTTTGCCAATAACTTTTCACAAACTGCAGTACCAATTCCACCCAGTGCACCAGTTACCATAGCAACCTTTTTATCTGATGTGTTTGATTTTGACATAGATGACCCCCTAGTTAATTTACAATTCCATTAGTATTAGTATTACACTTTTCCATGACGAAAGTATACTAAAATGGTAACAAATTAAGAATTTCTCGCTTATTTACGTTAAAAATAAAGGGAATGCTAAACAAAAGATTAGTTATAATATCGTAGTTATGTGTCTTTTATAGCAGTGTATTTGATTATTGATATCTGCCCAAAATAAGAGGTAAAAACCTTATAAAACAGATACGATCATTCTGAACCTACTATACTTAACTTACAAGTTTTACAGACACAAAAAAACCCCAAACAATCTAATGTTTGGGGCGAAACTTGCTCAGATTTAACATCTGAATTCGTTTTAAATATGGCGCAGCGGACGGGACTCGAACCCGCGACCCCCGGCGTGACAGGCCGGTATTCTAACCAACTGAACTACCGCTGCTTAGGTCATCTTTAGCGTTTTGCTCTTTATAGCCAGAGCCCACTTCGCTAAATGAGTGGTGGGTGATGACGGATTCGAACCGCCGACATTCTGCGTGTAAGGCAGACGCTCTACCAACTGAGCTAATCACCCTGAAGAGCGTATAAAAAAAGCAATGCTTTTTTAGCTCTGCAAGGAAAATCCTTTAAATAGGATTTTCAAAAGCCTTGTATCTAAACGCAATACTATAAGTATCACTGCAATTTTAGCTTCGCAAGAGAATTTTCCTTAAAGGAAAAATTCTAAAAGCTTTGATATTCAAAGCTGTCACCCTTTGAAAGGCTTTTAACAGAAGCTGGCTGACTAAAGCCTCGCTCTGTGGGTGTGTATTATATACATTTACACATGCCTGTCAAATGTTATTTTATCTTTTTTGCATTATTTTTTACTTTATTGTCCATAATGCCAGTAAGTCTTTGTTTTTATTGACTTTATGTTTTTTTGTGATAATAAATAAACTTCTTTGACAGGGACATACAGTGTCTCAAATTATCTTATCTCTGATAAAGCCTGTTCGATATCTGCTGTTAATGATTCTGGCTTGGTCGTTGGCGCATAGCGTTCAAGCACTTGCCCATCTTTTCCCACTAAAAACTTAGTAAAGTTCCACTTAATACCATCAGTGAGCACACCGCCTTTTTGTGCTTTTAACCACTCAAAAACAGGATGTGCATCTTGACCATTAACGTCTGTTTTAGCCATCATCGGAAAAGTCACGCCATAGTTCTTTTGACAAAAGGCACCAATCTCATCGTTGCTTCCAGGATCCTGACTTCCAAACTGATTGCAAGGAAAGCCAATGACCACAAGTCCCTGATCTTTGAAACGCTGATACAGCTCTTCTAAGCCCGCAAATTGTGGGGTAAAGCCACACTTACTGGCTGTATTGACTATTAGTAACACGCTATCCTGATAGTCAGTAAAGGCTTGCTGCGTACCGTCCATGCGCTCTGCTGTAAAATCATAGATACTGCTCATTAGACTTCCTTATATATCATCATTTTTACTTAGCTGTTTTATCCAAGTCGATAGCTACCGAGTTAATACAGTAACGCATGCCAGTAGTCTCACGTGGACCATCAGGAAAGACATGCCCTAAGTGTGCATCACAATGACTACAAGTCACCTCGATTCGGCGCATTCCTAAAGAGTCATCAATATGCTCATCGATTGCATCGCTGTCTACCCCTTGATCAAAACTGGGCCAACCACAACCCGCATCAAACTTGCGCTCTGAATCAAATAGCTTAGCGCCACAGCCTTTACAGCGATAAACGCCTTCATCGTTGATATCGTTGTACATACCAGTAAATGGGCGCTCTGTGCCTTTTTCTCTCATCACCCGATACTCCTCACTACTGAGGCGTTCTTTCCAGTCAGCTTCTGTCAACTGCGCTATCTCTTCTGGACTAAGTTGCTTGTCTTGCATGGTTTATCCTTTGTTGGTTAATCATCTAGTTGGTTAAACACTTCTTAGGGTCAATAATCTAACCTAAGATATGATAGTTTTTACTTAAGTTACAAGGTCAAATTATCCTTATTTACTAAACTTAAACGAGAGGCATTTCAGCTGGTTTAATGACCAAACACTAATTGCAAGATAATCTTGCAATTAGTATTCAATTATCCTCTTGCAGTCTTACAACTAATGCAATAAAATCTTGCATTAAGTGAACAATAACACATACAGGCGTTTGAACAAGCTTGTCAGTGAAATAAGGCGAGATAGTTATGAGTGATAATAAAGAACGGCTGGCACAAGCTGAACGCTTAATACAGCTGCGTCGTGATAAAGGATTGACAGCCGAACAACTGGCGCAAGCCATGACCAAGGCGGGAGCCAAAGTGAGCCGGGGCGCCATCTCTAATTGGGAACGTGGAACAAATGGTATCGTTTCTTCAAAACTGCCAACGCTTGCTCGTATTTTAGGATGTAGTGAAGGTTACTTGTTACGTGGTGAGATCAAATCAAAAGACAGCCAAGCCAATAACGAAACACCCACCAACACAGCTGACAAACAAGACAGCAAGTCGGTAGCAACAACAAATTATAACGAAGCGTTTAACAATAAGACAACGACAGGTAGCACGACTATGGCTTCACTAAAAAAATCCACAAAATTACAAAATGTTTGCTATGACATTCGAGGTCCGCTACTAAAGACTGCTGTACAAATGGAGGCAGAAGGCCAGCGTATTATTAAGCTAAATGTGGGTAACCCTGCTCCGTTTGGTCTAGAGGCTCCGCACGAGATATTACGTGATGTATCCATGAACCTGCCGGAAGCGACGGGTTACTCAGATTCACAAGGGATTTTTTCGGCACGTAAAGCCGTCTTACAGTACTATCAATCAAAAGGCTTGCTGTCTGCTGTTGATGTACGTGATGTTTACTTGGGTAATGGCGTCTCTGAGCTGATTGTGATGACCATGCAAGCGCTGATGGATGACGGTGATGAGGTATTGATTCCTATGCCAGATTACCCTTTATGGACAGCAGCAGCCAACCTTGCTGGAGGTAAAGCGGTGCATTACCGCTGCAATGAAGATGACAACTGGCATCCTGATATCGAGGATATTAAAGCCAAAATAACCAGCAAAACCAAGGGTATCGTAGTGATTAACCCTAACAACCCAACCGGCGCCCTGTACTCAGATGATGTCCTCAAACAGCTTATTGAAGTGGCTAAAGCACATGACTTGGTGTTGATGGCAGACGAGATTTACGACCGAGTCCTTTACGATGACTGCGTACATACTCCGATGAGCACCTTGACAGATGACGTACTGGTACTTTCTTACAATGGCCTATCAAAATCGCACCGAATCGCAGGGTTTCGAGCAGGGTGGCTCATGGTATCGGGCAAAAAGCAGCATGCCACAGACTTTATTGAAGGCTTAGACATGCTTGCGTCTATGCGTCTATGCTCAAACGTACAAGGGCAATATGCCATTCAAACGGCTATGGGTGGCTATCAAAGCATGCAAGCGCTCACAGCGGAGTCTGGGCGGCTATACAAGCAACGTGAAATGGCAGTCTCTCGCTTGAATGCCATTCCTGGTATCTCCTGCACCATGCCACAAGGTGCATTTTACTGCTTCCCCAAGATAGATCTTGATATTTATCCTATTCAAGACGACATGCAATTTATGATGGATCTTTTGCTTGAAGAAAAAGTGCTGATGGTACAAGGCACAGGGTTTAATTGGGACACTCCTGATCACTTCCGAGTGGTATTTTTACCCAACCTTCATGACTTAGAAGACGCTATGGATCGCTTGGATCGCTTCTTTGCCAAAAAACGTCAACAGTTTGGTACTGATGATGCTAAAAGCACACCGTCTGATAGCGCTCATGCTTTAGAGGCGTAAGTTTGCTTTGGTACTTGATAAAAAGCGCCTATCGGTCTTATACCGGTAAGCGCTTTCAAATACTCAACAAATCCTAGGGGGTGTCCTCATTTTAAAAATAGAGATAAAAACGAGATAAATTGCCGTCAAACAAGGAAAGTAGCGCAGATAATATTGGGATATGACCTAGCTATTTAACGCTGTTTGGCAAGGTTTAGCCATTTTTTAGCCCATTTAGGTATCCTTCGATTGAATTGAGGACGCACCCTAAGTGTTTTAAAATATCTTTGTCAGAATAACAAAGCTTAGCGCTGACATACCTGCTGCTGCTGGCAAGGTAATCACCCAAGCCATGCCGATAGGCTTCATTAGAGCCCAGTTGGTATTTCGATTGACAATACCAATACCCAAGACCGCCCCAACTAAGGTATGCGTACTAGATACAGGTAGTCCCATCGTAGAAGCTCCCATAACAACTGCTGCTGCGGCAAGTTCAGCCGAAAACCCAGAAGCTGGATGCATCTTTGCCAAGTTGGTGCCGACGGTCTGAATGACTTCTTTACCAATAAACCAAAGACCGACAATGAGCGCCACACCAAAGGTTAGCATGACCGCTGGAGGTACGGCAGCTTCTGAAGAGATTTGATTGGTACGAATCACATCCATGATAGCGGCGAAAGGACCGACTGCGTTGGCAATATCGTTTGAACCATGGCTAAAAGCAAAAGCTGATGCGGTAAATACTTGCATCCAACTGAACAAGATAAAAGTAGCTTTGGTCAAATCTTCTTTATGCTTACCACGAATACTTTTGGTATAAATAAAGGCAGCGAGCCATACCAAGGCACCCACCATGCCCATGAATAAAAACCCATGTAAAGTGGTAAAATTGCCATTGACGTTTTTGAGACCTTTAAATACAACCAATGAGGTCATCACCACCCCACCAATAGCAGCGATAATAGGTACCCACTGCTTAATTGCCTTTAGGGTATCTAAACTGCTACGCTCACGATCGATGGTATAAAGATGTTTGTAATAATCAGTTTCTAAGTCATCTACCTTACAGTCGTCGTCTTTATAGATGTCTTGATCACGTAACATCGCTGAGGTATAAATCAGTTGCTCTGACTCAGACAATGCCTCAAAAAACGCTTTATGCTCCGCTTTTACGGTCTTTTTCTTGGCTTTTAATGTGGCTACTTGTGCTTCTGCTTTATCATTATAGTTAATGATGTTCTTTTTGATTTGCCCATAGAGGATATAAGCCAACACCCCGCCTAATACGGGTGACAACACCCAAGAGACAGCAATCTTACCTATGGTCCCCCAATCAACAGTAGAAAGTACGGTGGCACTACCTCCTAAGTCAAAGCCCAATACGATAGAGCTACCTACCACACCGCCAATGATGGAATGCGTGGTAGAAACAGGCAAGCCTTTACGCGTAGCAAACAACAACCAAAAGGCGGCTGCTATCAATGCTGAGAGCATCACGTAAATAAACTGATTGGGACTGACTGCCAACCCATCTAGATCGACAATACCACTTCGTATGGTATCAGTGACCTCCCCCCCTGCTAGAACTGCACCTGAAACCTCAAAAATTGCGGCAACACCAAGCGCTTGTGGTATGGTTAACGTGCCTGCTCCTACCGAAGTACCAAAAGAGTTAGCAACATCGTTACCCCCGATGTTAAACGCCATAAACACACCAAAAGCGGTAGCCACGATAAATAGTGTGGTCTGCTGACGCATGGTGTAGTCAAGACCCCACCATAAAAAATAAGCAGTCATCGCAATCAGTAAAATGGCAAAAAATAGATTGATTCTCATAGTGCCCACTGATTTTGTCGGCCCTTTAGAACTGCTAATAATACCCATAGAGTGATACGCCCTGCGTAAGCTGGTTTAAAGATACTTGCAATTGATAATGATGCTATAAAAAAATAAATAGCAGCTTTTAACATACCATTAAGCCGCAAGGGTAAACGCTAAATCATCTGATTAGAGCTTCTTGCGGCTTAAGTGTTTGAATCTAACAATCTGACAACGAACGGATTTTCAAGACATCGATAATAAAATGGCGGCACTGTAAGCGAGCTTAACAGCCTAGACTCTGGCAGTCTTATGAGCACTTATGACCTAGCCATTATTACCATTTGCCTATTATATTAAATAATTGCACACAATGCATGATGATACTGCAAAATTTGTAACTGTAAATGTAAGCACCAATTGTGACTCTAAAGAGCGTACTCAAGCGAATAGATATCTTGACAGTCATATACTCTGATTAGAGATTTTGAGCGCTTCATTAATTACTCGCCTATTATGGTTATTCACAGCAGATTGTCAAAGACAAACTGCACTATCTTTATATATCCGAGTAGTTTTCTTCATTATTTTATCTTTATCACAAATACGGCTCAGCTTATTGACAAATGCGCCTCTAACTGTGTGATAGCATAGTCCAGAACAGCCAAGCGCGCCGTCCGCTTATCATTGGTCGCCACCACACACCAAGGCGCTGCTTGAGTATCGGTGCGTGCCAACATATCTGCTGCTGCCTGCACATAATCTGACCACTTTTTTCGATTACGCCAGTCATCTTCTGTCAGCTTAAACTGCTTATGCGGCGTCTCTTTTCTATCCTCAAAGCGCTCAAGCTGCTCTTTTTTGTCTATCGCGAGCCAATACTTTAGCACTATCGTACCTGACGTTACGAGTTGAGACTCGAAGCGATTTATCTCCTCATACGCTCGCTGCCACTGAGCATCTGTGGCAAAGCCTTCGATACGTTCGACCAACACCCGACCATACCAAGTACGATCAAAAATGGCGATACGGCTCATCCGATCCTCACGCTCATTAGGCAATCGTGTCCAAAATCGCCACAGATAGGGATGGTGTAGCTCATAGAGCATGGGTGCACCGATATTATAAACTTGATACTCACGGGGATCGAGAGGTGCTACTAGACGTTTTATGGCACCGCCTTTGCCAGCAGCGTCCATACCTTCAAAAGCAAAGACCACATGGCGACCCTGACGCGCTCGTAAGAGCTGGGCAAGTCTGGTTTGTTTTTTGTCCAGTTGTTTATGATAATCTGACTTATCCATATCTGGATCATCGATATCTATCAGCTCATAAGGTATCTTGACAGCTTTAAACCCTTGCTGACCATCATTACTATGTTGCTGCTTGATCTCTTGATCATTCACTCTTTGCTGGTTTTTATCCCTATCATCTGTCGACTCAAGAGCACTATTTGCAGACACGATATTACTGGCCAAAGCTTTTTGCATGGCCTGCAGCACATGATGACAGAAGTCAGTTGCCGCTTGCGCCTTGTCGCTGCCATCAATGATGATCCAGTCGCCTTGCTGCCTCAACAGCTCGGTTGCTACCTGATTAAACTGTGCCAACACCTCTGCATCACTCCAATCTATCTGATACAAGTACTCAGGGTCCTTTTTTTCATCTTGCAGACGTTGCTGTAATACCTCTGTATCGACATGGAACCAGCATTTAAGTACTTCAGTCTGATTGGCGGCGAGATCCTCTTCAAAGACACTTAATGCCTGTAGTTGCTGCTGTAAGTAGGCACGCCATTTTGCAGTCGGTAGCTTATGAGTATGACCTACCTGCTCACCATCTGTTTGTCTACTTTGATAGTCACTTGCAGCCATTTGCATGACGTTATACAGCAGATCAGCATACCAGTTGCCAAAATAAACCATCACATCTCCATGACGTGGCAGAGACTTGGTGTGCACTTGCCAAATGGGCTGATGCGCAAGTGGTGGATAGCCAATGGTGGCTTCAACCTTTAACAACCGAGGATCAACCCACTGTCTAAGCTGCTTGACAGCCATTCCCTTGCCCGCTTGCTCCATACCATTGACGAGTACCAAGAGGCCTGTCGGTTCATTGATGGTTGGCGGCTCTTGTTGACGTGTCGCTCGCAGCGCATATTGAGCGGTCACCAGCGCCAGTCTTAGCTCATCTTTATCCAAAGAGAACTGGCTTAAAAGATTGGGCTTTAGACGCTCACTAGCCCCATGCTTAGCAAACTGTTCGCTCACTGTTTGTAATGATGTCTCCTTACTCATTTTTTGCCTCCATTTTATTTTTATAAAAGTTTAGATTGGTAGTTTCCTAATATTCGTTATAATGGATAAATGATAGTATTTGCTTAGCCGGTAGATAATCCTACCATTTAACCGTTTGCTATTTGTATTATGTTTTATTTTCTTTTAAGGTAAGTGCCTATTTATTTATGCCTGTTATTTAGGCATGCTTTATTTGTATATGTCTAGCATATCTATATATAGATTAGGGTCACGCCCATTTTTTTATTAACTTAGGATCAATCGCCATGTCAGCTTTATCCCAACTGCAACAACACTTAGATCACTACTGGTCATTACCCACGCATGAAGATGCCGAACTTAAGGCTAAGCTTCATGACGTTCAAGCATGGCAACGTGCTCGTATTCAACAAACTCATAGTGATGTTTTTGAGCAGAAAAAAAACAAACCCATGGCAAATTACTTTCTCACTCAGCTGTACGGCGGTGATGAGTTTCAGCTATTAGCCAAGCAATTGGAGCGCATTTTACCTAAAGCCAAAAGATTAGAGAGTCTGACTAAAGAGTCTGTATTACAAACTGGTAGCATGGCTATTCAAGCGGCTATCTTGGCCATCGAGCTGGACATGCATCTGGCACAGTGGCTTATAAAAGAGAACCTAGAAGTCAATGAAGACAATATGCTGGCCGCTTATCGTGCGGTCGATGAGGCAGAAGCACGCCGTACTCAGATTAACAACTTAAAAGAAGTCTGCTATCGCACTGACAAATACCTAAACTCATTTATATTACGCAAAGTATTTTCATTAACTAAAGGCACAGCCTATCGTCACAACTTCCAGCCTTTGTATGACTTTATTGATGCAGGCTTTACGGCTATGAAACCTTTAAAGAGCGTTGGTGGCTTTATCGAACCATTCTGTAAGCGTGAGCTTATGATTATAGATCAAGTTCACAACATGGATAATAACGACAATAAATCAGCGTTTGATGTATCATAGGAGGCACTCTAATTTTTAGATACTTATCAAAGCAAGCAATAGGATACCTCTATGGCCAATACCTCCAGTACTGATGGCGCACATAATAAAACAGCCAACAATGGGCAGCTACAAGACAAGCTGGTTCAAGACAGTATCACAAACAACAAAAACATCACTGCTCAGGCAAAAGCAAGTCATAGCAGTGACTTTACTCAAGTGCAAGATTTGCCCACGGGTACCCCTCAAGGTCAACAAACCATTATGTCAAATAATACCGATCAAACTTCAGCGTCAAACAAGGCTCAGTCATCGGCACACACGGCTTTTAATCAGCGTGATGATATCAACAACCCCCACACTGCTGATACTGATGGCGCAGAAGAGACCCACTTCGGCTACAAAACAGTAAAAAAAGCTGAAAAACAAGCTCGGGTGGCAGATGTTTTTACTTCAGTCGCAAAGAAATATGACATTATGAACGACTTGATGTCTTTTGGTATTCATCGTCTCTGGAAGCGTTTTGCCATTAGCTTATCAGGGGTCCGCGCCGGCCAACAAGTGCTCGACATTGCTGGCGGGACTGGTGATTTGGCGAAAGTGTTTAGCCGTGAAGTCGGTCGGCAGGGTCATGTCGTTTTATCAGACATCAACGCAGCCATGCTTGAGGTGGGTCGTGAGCGACTGATCAATGCTGGCTGCAATAATGTTGATTTCGTCTTAGCCAATGCTGAGACTTTAGCACCATTTGAAGATGAAAGCTTTGATTTGGTGACCATCAGCTTTGGTCTACGTAATGTTACGGATAAAGATGCCGCACTGCGCTCTATGTACCGAGTCCTAAAACCGGGTGGCCGCTTACTGATCCTTGAGTTTTCAAAGCCAGTTTTTGAACCCTTATCAAAAGCTTATGACTTATACTCGTTCACTGCTCTACCGCTTATGGGCAAAATTGTGGCCAACGATGCAGAAAGCTATCAATATTTGGCTGAGTCGATTCGTATGCATCCTAATCAGCAGACGCTCAAGCAAATGATGGAACAAGCAGGATTTGAGAATTGCGACTATCATAACTTGACGGCTGGTATCGTAGCGGTGCACCGTGGGTTTAAAGCTTAAAACCTTTTGAACACGTATATTCTTTAAAAGCCAATCCCATTGTAAGGAAGTGAGAGTATTATGCTGACTGTATTACTTTTGGCCAGTGCCGAAAAGCTGATTAATATGGCTATTGCTAGTGATGAAATTACCAAAGCTGGACTAAAACCGCTTACTGGCAAAGTGCTACGGTTAAATATGGCAATGCCTGAAGTGCACTTAGACGTGTTGTTTAATGATGAGCATTTACGTTTTGAGCCTCTCACTGCCAATACAGTGTTTGAGCCCCGTGGACAAAGCTTTAAGGCTGGTACTAATGAGCGCCAACAAGCGGATGCAGAAATAGCACGTATCGGCCATACAAGCCCAGATTGTACCATCAGTGTCGAAAACCCTGCTCAGTTACTCAACCTGATGCGCGGTGCTGAAGGCAATCTTCCCATTACTGGTGACTACAAGGTGCTCATGCAGCTAAAACAGCTGATTTCTGGATTTGATCCGGATATCGCAGGTCAGCTTGAGCCCTTTATTGGCAAACCAACAGCAAGCCAGCTACAGCTGCTGATATCCCAGTTAAAAGGAAGCTTTCGTGATACTGCCAAGCGTGCGTTTGACGACGTCAGTGACTGGGCCAATGATATCGCTGGTCATAGCGAGCCTGACCCTGCCGAAAAAGCAGAGGCGGACAGCCTTAAGCAGCAGATTCTTAAGCTTCGTGCTGATATCGAACGTGAAGAGGCACGTTTGGCTGCCATAAAAGCGGAGCAAGCACGTTTGCGCCATATGCAAAATCAGCAATAGTCAATAACAGACAAGCTTATTATTTGCCTTACTTTCGTTTTACTTTAGAGTATTCACCCTCATGCTATTATCCCATCGTGCCCGTTTGTTTGAGCTTTGGCGCATTGCGGCAAGCTATCGCATTGACACTCACCTGCCTATAGATGAAGCGCCGCAGCTACAGCCTATCGCCCACTTGATTCGTATGCACCCTGCCGCTTGGGGTAAAAAGCATCAGTCCAATGCTATCAAGTATGCACTTGAAGACATGGGCACGTTATTTTTAAAGCTTGGGCAACTCCTCTCTACACGCCGTGACTTGGTAACACCAGAGATTATCGAGCAACTCGTTCAGTTACAGGATAGAGTAAAACCCTTTGATAGCGATATTGCCGCCGCACAAGTCGAGGACCACAAACATGGTCTGGGCCAATCTATCGAAACCTTATTTGCCCGTTTTGATGTCAAGCCTTTAGCGGCTGCCTCTATTGCACAAGTACATACGGCGGCGCTACCGGATGGTCGTGAGGTTGTCGTCAAAGTGGTGCGCCCTGATATTCGTGACACGATCATTGCTGACTTTGAGCTATTGCGTGAGCTTGCAAGCTGGGCCTCTGCACGTATAGAAGCTGCCCGTGCCGTACATATCATTGATATCGTAGAAGACTATCGGCAAGTGATGCTCAATGAGCTTGATTTGACTTTAGAGGCCGACAACACCACGCAGATGCGTAATAACTTTTTGGGCTCAGCATTGATGTATGTCCCTGAGGTATACCATGCCGCACAAAACGTCATGGTAATGGAGCGCATTCAAGGTGTCCCAATCTCACAAGTTGACGTGTTTGATCGGCTTGGCTATGACAGAGCGGCACTCGCTGAAAAAGGCTTAACGATATTTTTTACTCAAGTCTTTCGTGATAACTTTTTTCATGCCGACATGCACCCAGGCAATGTGTTTGTTGAAACACCGCCTATTCAGACGCTTGACGCAGATGTAGCCTCTGCCACTCTAGGTCACGAACCTCGCTATATTGGTCTTGATTGTGCCATTATGGGGACACTGTCTAAAGACGATCAAATGATTGTGGCACGCATGCTGCTGGCCGTTATGAATAACAACTTCACAGCACTTATTGATATCGTCAGCCGAGCGGGCTGGATACCGCCCAATACTGACAAACATGCCTTGGTGCGTGATATGCGTCGTACTGTAGGGCCGATGCTACAAAAATCCATCAATGAGATCGATTTTGCCGGGGTGCTCATGCAAATACTGGATATTGCACGCCGGCATCATATGAGTATTCCACCACAATTGATGCTATTGCTAAAAACCCTAGTACATGTAGAAGGCTTAGGTCGTGAGCTATATCCTGACTTGGACATTTGGTCACTTGCAAAGCCTATACTAAGTGGCTGGATTAAGGAGCAGCTTGATCCTGTGCGTAATTTGCAGCAACTTCGGACACAGCTGCCAGAGATTTTATTATCGACAACTGATATTCCTAAGCTATTAGATCAAGGCTTGCAAAGTCTTGCTTCTCAGGGTGCACGTCAGGATAGCCAACTGCGAGAGATGCAACAGATACGCGCTGATATACTCAACGATCGCCGCCGTGACTGGTTGGCATTAGCCGGTTTTGGGATAAGTATTGCTATCGCTATACAAGTTGGCTGGTTTGCACCCATTTTTTATTTATTAGCGCTATTAGTGATTGTGTGGCGTATTTTGGCCTAAATTTTACTAGGAATTATCTATGTCTGATACTCAAAACACCTCTTTTATAAATAAACCTGATAACCATTCAAAGAATGCGCTTAAAAGCCCTGACCGCAGCGCAGCAACACATCAGTACGATGCGGCTATTCAAGCGTTGCAGGCGCAGTTTGGTGACAAGCTAAGCACTAATATGACAGTACGGGAACAACATGGTCATACTATGACTTGGCTAGCCAATCAGCCGCCCGATGCTGTCTTAAGCGCCCAGGATAAGCACGATGTTGCCAAGGCAGTTGAGATCTGTCATCAGCATAAAATGCCTGTGATTGCCTTTGGCATAGGCTCGTCCCTTGAAGGTCAGCTAAACGCTCCTTATGGTGGCTTATGCATCGATATGCATGCGCTTGATGCGGTTTTGCAGGTCAACAATGAAGACTTAACTGTCACGGTACAGCCTGGCGTCACCCGAGAACAGCTCAATCATTACTTACGTGATACGGGGTTGTTTTTTCCCATAGACCCAGGTGCCAATGCCAGTATTGGCGGGATGGTTGCCACCCGTGCATCAGGTACCAATGCTGTACGCTACGGTACGATGAAAGATGTGGTACTCGCTCTTGAAGTAGTCACAGCAAGCGGAGAGATTATAAAAACAGGAACACGGGCAAAAAAGTCAGCGGCTGGCTATGATCTAACACGTCTAATGGTTGGCTCTGAAGGCACGCTTGGTATCGTCACCGAAATAACACTCAAGCTGTCTGGCATCCATGAATGTGTCGCTAGTGGACTTTGTCACTTTCCGACCATCGAAGACGCCTGTCAGGCTGTGATGCTCACTATTCAGATGTGCCTACCCATTGCCCGTATTGAGCTGCTTGATGCACTACAAATCAAGGCCTGCAACCAGTATGCTCATCTAAACCTAGCCGAAACGCCAACGCTGTTTGTTGAATTCCATGGTACAGAAGCTGGTGTACATGAACAAGCACAAAGCTTTAGCGATATTATCGAAGAGTTTGGCGGTACTGATTTTGTCTGGGATACCGATGAGACCGAACGTAAACGACTTTGGGAAGCTCGGCATAATGCGTATCATGCTAGTTCTGCGCTACGCCCAGAGGCAAAAGCCCTCTCAACGGATGCTTGCGTGCCTATCTCACGACTGGCTGAATGTGTGAGCGCTACTGCCAAAGACATTGAAGATGCTGGTATGATTGGGCCCATTGTCGGTCATGTCGGTGATGGAAACTTTCATGTATTACTATTGGTAAATACAGATGACCCCGATGAGGTGAGCAAAGCAGAAAATATTATCGATCGTTTGGCCAAGCGAGCGATCGAAATGGATGGCACCTGTACTGGCGAGCATGGTATCGGTCAAGGCAAGCAAAAATATATGCAACAAGAGCACGGCAGTGCTTTGATAATGATGCAAGCCATCAAACAAGCCTTAGACCCTCATAATATTTTAAACCCTGGCAAGATATGGCCATCGCTGCCATAGGGTTTGCCGCTCAATGACTAGGGCGTACTGTATATTCGACCGTACGGCTGATAACGTTTAAAACGATTTTGGCTATCAGCCGTACTTTCTTCTGGTGTTCAACACACCCTCAATCCAGTCAAATCTGATCAATCGCCATCTGAGTCAACACACGCCCACGAGCAGTACGCAATACATAGCCTTGCTGGATGAGATATGGCTCAATCACATCTTCAAGCGTGCCACGGTCCTCGGCCATAGCCGCTGCTACTGCCTCAACACCAGCCGGACCCCCGTCAAAACGGTCACGTAATATCTCAATATAGCGTCTATCGAGATGGTCTAAGCCCCGTCTATCAACCGCCAACATATCGAGCGCACTGGCAGCAATCACCCCGTTTACACAGCCGTCGCCTTTGACCTCAGCATAGTCACGTACACGACGCAGCAAACGGTTGGCTATCCTTGGCGTGCCTCTCGCACGGCGAGCAATCTCTATTGCCCCATCCTCGCTCATTGTTACCCGCATCAGTCCTGCTGCACGCTTCACAATCGTCGTCAGATCTGCAATGTTATAAAACTCAAGACGCTGAACAATACCGAAACGATCACGCAGCGGTGAAGTCAACAGACCTGCCCGTGTCGTGGCAGCTACTAGTGTAAATGGCGGTAAATCCAGCTTAATAGAACGTGCTGCAGGCCCCTCGCCAATCATAATATCCAATTGAAAATCCTCCATCGCTGGATAGAGAATCTCTTCAATCACAGGACTTAAGCGATGAATCTCATCAATAAATAGCACATCACCTGCTTCTAGGTTAGTCAGCATGGCTGCCAGATCGCCAGCACGCTCAAGAACAGGCCCAGACGTTGAGCGCAGGTTGCCACCCATCTCACGAGCAATGATATTGGCAAGGGTGGTTTTTCCTAATCCTGGAGGGCCAAAAATCAAAGTATGATCCAGCGCCTCATCACGACCTCGAGCAGCGCCAATAAACACTTCCATCTGCTCACGCACAACTGGCTGTCCTATATACTCAGACAGTAATGCTGGACGAATATTAGCATCTGGCGCATCAGCTGCTGCTTCTAGCGGATTAATCAAGCGATCTTGCATCATATCTCTTATCATTATTTAAAGGGTATTAATAGCATAACCAAGCCTAGCTTAGAAGTCATGCACAAACTACTCAAAACCATTTATAGAATTGACTTCCTCCCCGACCTAAAAGGAACGAGGATTCCTACTAAAGACGGCCAAGCCCGACCGCGAGAATGTTTTTTGCTCCATTAACATCTCTGTTATGGGTCGTTTTACAAGAA
>NZ_JAGBKM010000019.1 GCF_017498085.1 Psychrobacter coccoides | reverse complement strand
ACCCCCCTAAACATCTCCGACAGCTTAATATGCGGTGCCACCGCCTTAATCACAAAGATATTCATCCCCATCGGCGGCGTGATCAGACCCAGCTCTACCGTAAGTACCGCAATGATACCAAACCAGATCGGATCAAAGCCCAAGGCTAGAATGATGGGGAACACCACTGGAATGGTAATCACCAACATGGCGAGCGCATCCATAAACAGACCAAGCAGGAAGTACATCAGCAAGATGGCCAGCAGAACGATCATCGGACTGACGGCCAAACCACCAATCCAAGTGGCTAACGAATAAGACAGTCTGGAGACTGAGATAAAGTAGCCTAAAGCTTCAGCACCCAGTAGCATAAAGAACACCACAGCAGACAGAGCTAGGGTCTCAATCAGTGACTGTTTCAGTCCTCTCATACGCATGCCTTTGGCAGCAGCATACGCCCAAGAGGCAAAGGCACCGACAGCGGCCCCTTCGGTTGGGGTAAACAGGCCAAAGAAGATACCGGCAATGATCAGAACAAAGATAAAGCCAAAGGGGATGAGTCCGGTTAGGGACAGCAGTTTGTCTTTCCAGGGGGTCTTCTCGCCGCGCGGGGCGAGGTGCGGTTTCCAGCGTACCATGATCATGACGGTCAAGGAGTACATGACCATGCCAAGGATGCCAGGCAGAAAGCCGGCGATAAACATGTCACCGACTGATTGTTCGGTGAGGATGGCGTAGACCAGTAAGGCGATGCTGGGCGGGATCATGATGCCAAGGGTACCACCAGCGGCGAGGATGCCGCAGGCAAAGCCGGGTTTGTAGCCGTATTTCTCCATTTGCGGTAAGGCGACACGGGTCATGGTGGAGGCGGTGGCAAGGGAGGAGCCTGAGATGGAGGCGAAGATGCCTGAGGATCCGATGCCGGCGATGCCAAGACTGCCTCTGACGCCGCCAAAGATGGTGCGGGTGGCGTCAAAGAGTTTGGCGGCCATGCCTGAGTGGGTGGCAAAGACGCCCATTAAAATGAATAGTGGGATGGCGCTGAAGTCATACTTGGCTAAGACGTCGACTGGGAGGTCTTTGAGCATTTGTAGGGCCCCGTCTGAGCTGGTGACGGCGCCAAAGCCGACGAGGCCGACGCCGAGCATGGCGAGGGCGACGGGGACTCTGACGACGACCAGTATGATCATGATGAGTAAGCCGATGGCTCCGATTATTTCTGGGCTCATGCGCCTGCCTCCTCGGCGTCAAAGAATTCGCCTGTTCTAAAGATGTTGATGGATTCGATGAGTGAGCGGATGGCCAGTAGTAGGCTGAGTGCTGCGCTGATCAGGTAGATGGGCATCATGGAGAGTCTGAGGTCTTGGGTGACTTTGCCAAATTCGATGGCGTCTAGGGCGCTTTCGTATAACCCCCAGGTGAAGACGAGGCCGATAAAGAAGAAGCCCATCATGAAGATGCCCATCATGTAGCCTTTGATGGCTTTGGGCATCTTTTGGGTGAAGACGTCGACGATGATTTGTGAGCGCTCGACATAGGCGGCAAAGGCGGCCAGTAGGGCGAAGAGCATGAAGTAGGAGACGATCTCGACGCTGCCTTTGACGGTGAAGCCCATGTCGCCGCCGGTGAGTTTGAAGATGTAGCGGGCGCCGACGTCAAGGATGGTGACGAGGACGATGATCACTAGGCTGATGCCGCCGATAAACTGACACAGCCTGGAGATGAGGGTGCTGAGTTTGGTTAAAAGTATCATGAGAGTATGCCTTGTAGGTTAGACTTTACAGGTGGCGCTGGCGGCCATATGAGAATAGAGGTGCTTAGACCTCCCCTGTACTATTAAGGCTAGATACTTTACTATCAGCAAGGTTAGACATCGTAAGTCTAGTTGTGTTGCGTGAAGTCGCTTTCGCTACTTCACGTTTTGAATATGTTTTCATCGTAGAATCCCTTCTTGATGGATATTGAACTTTATTACGTGTTGTTGATTAATTTAGCGCCTGTTTTAGCTTGCAGCTCCTCAAAAGTTAAGCCATCGATAATTTCGCGTACGGCCAAGCCTTTATCAGTGACATTAATCACTGCCAGATCAGTGTAGATGCGATTGACGCATTTTTCACCCGTGATAGGCAGCTTAAGATTTTCAACAATTTTAGGCTCACCATTTTTGCTGACATGATCCATCATCACATAGACTTCTTTGGCACCAACCGCTAAGTCCATCGCCCCGCCTACTGCGGGAATATCTTGTGGTCGACCCAAAAACCAGTTGGCAATATCGCCATTTTCAGCGACTTCAAAGGCACCTAGTACACATAAGTCAATATGCCCACCGCGAATCATCGCAAAAGAATCACCATGATGGAAATAACTACCACCTTCTAGCAAGGTGATATATTGTTTACCAGCATTGATTAAATCGCCGTCCTCTTTACCCTCAGCAGGTTCAGGGCCCATGCCCAAGACCCCATTCTCACTGTGCAAAAAGATATCTTTATCATCTGGCAAAAAATCAGCAACTTTCGTGGGTTGGCCAATACCTAAATTGACGTACATACCCTCTTCAATATCCTCTGCAACGCGGCGGGCGATCTCATCTACGGACCATGGTGTATAGTTAGTTATCATGCTTTTGCTCCAATGTGAACGACTTCATGAACGAAAATACCTGGGGTGACGATATGCTCAGGATCTAAAGCACCGAGCTCCACCACTTCGCTGACTTGCGCAATGGTATGACTGGAAGCTGCGGCCATAATAGGCCCAAAGTTGCGGGCAGCTTTGTTATAAATCAGGTTACCCCAGCGATCGCCTTTTAGTGCTTTAATAAGCGCAAAATCGCCTTTGATAGGATATTCCAATACATAGTTGACACCATCAATGGTGCGCGTCTCTTTGCCTTCAGCAAGTAAGGTTCCATAAGCTGTCGGGGTATAAATCGCACCAAGGCCACTACCACCTGCTTGAATACGGGCAGCCAAAGTACCTTGTGGCACTACTTCCAGCTCAATCTTGCCTGCTCGGTAGAGATCATCAAAGATATATGAGTCGTGCTGACGTGGAAAAGAGCAGATGATCTTACGCACGCAACCTGCTTTTAGCAGTGCCGCAAGCCCAGTATCACCGTTACCTGCATTATTATTAACTATCGTTAGGTCTTTTGCATTACGCTCAATCAGAGCATCTATCAGCTCTGCTGGCTGTCCTGCCAAACCAAAGCCACCTATCAAGATGGTGGCACCATCATGAATATTGCTGATGGCTTCGGTCGCAGATTTTGTTATTTTGTTTAACATTGACTTGTCCTATAAAAAAGAAGCAAAAATCTGAGTCTGAATGCCCTATTCCAGCGCTTCAAACGGTAATCCAACGTAGTTTTCCGCAATGGTTGTCTTCCCTGCTTCTGAGTGAATGAAATAATCAAACTCAGCTTGTTGCACACGGAAATCAAAACGACCAGCACTTTCAAAGCGATGTAAGAACATGGTCATCCACCATGAAAAACGTACCGCTTTCCAGACACGGGCTAGACAAATTTCTTGATAGCGTGGAATCAGATCGGTACGGCCTTCGTTATATATTTTGACAAACAGGCGGAATGCTGTTTCGACATCACTGGCGGCAAGGTTCAGACCTTTCGCACCTGTTGGTGGTACGATATGCGCCGCATCACCCAACAAAAACACTTTGCCATACTGCATGGTTTCGCAGACATAAGAGCGTAGTGGTGCGATGCTCATCTCTAATGCCGGACCTGTGACCAAGCGCTCTGCCATTTCTGGTGGGATACGACGCTTTAACTCATCCCAGAACTTGTCTTCATCCCAATTATCTATAGTATCGGTATCAGGTACTTGTAGATAATAACGACTGCGAGTCTCTGAACGCATGGAACATAAGGCAAAGCCACGCTCATGGGCACAGTAAACTAACTCATCGTGTACGGGTGGTGTGTCACTCATCAGACCGAGCCAACCAAAAGGATAGACTTTTTCATACTCTACCAGCTTGTCATGCGGAATCGATTTGCGCGTTACACCATGGAAGCCATCGCAACCAGCGATATAGTCACAATCGATACGGAACGGTTCATCATTATGATGGTAGGTCACATAAGGGTTATCTGAGTCGATATCGTGTAGCTTGACGTTATCAGCTTCATAGACAGTAACGCCGCCGGCTTTTTCACGCTCCTCCATTAAGTCACGAGTAACTTCTGTTTGACCATAGACGATAACGTGTTTGCCACCGCTATACTTTTCTAGGTCCAGATGATGATGCTCACCTTGGAAACTAAAGTCAGTTCCCGTATGGATAATACCTTCTTTGTCCATACGTGCGCCTGCACCTGCTTCACGAATCAAATCTGCTGTGCCTTGCTCTAATACACCGGCACGAATACGACTTAAGACATAGTCTCCAGATTTTCTTTCTAAAATAATGTTATCAATGCCTGCTTTGGTCAGTAATTGACCGAGCAATAACCCAGATGGACCGGCGCCGATGATGGCAACTTGAGTTTTAGTCATGAAATCCCTCTCATTATCTAATTGAAATGTTGATTAGTATCTATGAAATATATGATGTTAAAAGTCGAAGAATACCGTCTCGCCCTCGCCTTGTAGATAGATATCAAAACGATAACGTGGCTTACCCTCGCCTGCTTCTTTGACTGCTATTAAGGTCTGACGGCGTACATCCGATGGAATACCATTCAAGATTGGGCAGTCATCATTAGCCGCTTGTTCGTCATCGAAATAGGCTCTGGTTTGTAGATGGATATTGATACCACGGGCAAACACAGCGATATTGATATGCGGCGCCATTGGCTTACCATCAAAATCTACTTGCCCAGGTTTGATGGTATTAAAATGAAAATCACCGTCTACTGCACAGGCGCTACGCCCAAAGCCACTAAACGGTTGTTTATTATCAAAGTTGGCAATATAGTTGCCTTGACTATCAGCTTGCCAGATTTCAATTAAGGCATCACGCACCAAGTCGCCATTGCCGTCATACACCCGACCAACCAACTCAATATGCTCACCTTCGGCGCCTTCTTTGGCCAAATCCTGCCAGATCTCATCTGCTCGTGATTCAAAACCAGCAATCTCTAACGCCAAGCCGATATGTACAAAAGGCCCTGCCGTTTGCGATGCTGTTTCGCGCAATAAACCCGTTTCATCTTGTAATTTGTATTGGCTATACATGTTTTACTCCTCAAAATAGGTTTGTAATGCGCCGCGAACGACAATATCAAAACGATATGCTAAGCAGTCCATGGGTTTACTCATGGCCATATCTAAGCGTGCAATCATGGTTTCAACGGCGTCTGGATCTTTTAATACTTGTACGATAGGGCACAGCGGAATAAGCGGATCGCCTTCAAAGTACATTTGGGTGATCAAACGTGTTGAGATCGAAGGCCCCATGACCGATACGTGAATATGTGCTGGGCGCCAAGTATTGATGTCATTAGGCCAAGGGTAAGGACCTGGGCGGACTGTGCGAAAGCGATAACGACCATCTGCATCGGTAATGCAACGACCAACACCACCAAAGCTCGGGTCTAACGCAGCCAAATAGCCATCTTTTTTGTGGCGGTATTTACCACCAGCGTTTGCCTGCCACATCTCAACTAAGGTATTGGGCACAGGCTTACCGAACTGATCAATCACACGCCCATGCATAATAATGCGTTCCCCAACAGGCATGCCTGCTGCAGACCCTTCGGTACGAAAGTTCATCAACAAATCATTGTCGTATTGACCAAGCTCTAAACCATCAAAAACAGGACCGCTGCGCTCAGAAGGGCTGGCATTTTGAATACTGACCAGAGCTTGGCGCGGTGAACGAGACACTGAGGTTTTGTAACGCGGGGTATATTGTGCCGGTTGCCATGCTCGATCACGAGCAATAAAATAAGGATACTTTTGACTCATTATAATTTTCTCCATTCTTTTCAAGCATAACTTATATAAATAGTGCACTTAATAGCTTGAATATTAAGAAATTTCATGGCCCCAGCCATTATCTTTAGCCATAGAAAAAGCATGATTTGCTGCTGGTACACCAGCATAAATAGCCACATGCATTAAGACTTGACGCAGCTGATCTTCATTGATGCCTAGACGCTTTGCGGTACGCAGATGCAAACTCAGCTCTCCATCACGCCCAAGCGCCGCTAATATGCCTGTGGTAATCATACTACGCTGTTGTACCGTGAGACTTGGATCTCCCCACAACTCGCCCCAAGCATTACGGGTGATAAACTGCTGAAAAGGATTGTCTAATGTGGTCGCATTTTTAGAGGCTCTTTCAACATGTGCCTCTCCTAAAATTCGCTTACGCTGCACCAACCCTTGCTCATATCTGATACCCGTTTCACCCACAGCCGTCCGAGCTGCATTGGCTTGAAGGTGCTTAACCAATAGGCTTGGCGCCTCAACCGATGGCACATGACCTACCCCTGCAAAGACGCTTAAGCTGGCATCAGTAAATTCAGCTTTCAGTGACTCTAAAGCAGTGACAGGCGTTGAGACATCATCTGCACCCGCTATCAATGCCACACCATTAGCATAATCCGCTAGCTTTCCGCGATTATCGACCTCTGCTAATGCTTCACAAAGCTTGGCATAGCTTTCATCATCGCTGCGTGACAATTGTACTTGCCAGCCTTGTAATACATCAGGATTCTGCTCGACATAACTTGGTGAGAACCAGCGCGGTACAATGGCTTCCGCCATTTCAGCCAAGCCCAAGCGACGCACATTGTCCGCACGCTCAGCCCATGCTTCTTTGGTGCCGATTACCGCACCGGTACTGGTCAGCCAAACTTGCTGTAGGCGCTCAGGCGCTATCTGGCACAAGCTTTGACCAATGACACCGCCGATTGAGGTACCGATAAAATGAAAGCTATCAATGTCTAAAGTGTCAGCCAAAGTAAGGACGTCCTGAGCCAATATCTCAGCGTTCAGTCCCTCTGCCGCAGCGCCGCTACTACCGTGTCCCGGTAGATCCCAGCGCACACAACGATAATGCCCATGTAGCGCATCACAGACTTCATCCCATACATCACGGCTCATGCCTAACGGATGCGCCATAAATAAAGCGGGTAAATAAGTTTCACCACTGTCTTGATACCCAATAAGATGGGCGTCTGTTGTCAAAAATGCCATTACTCTTCTCCTACTCTTGAAACGACCAAAGCAATTCCCTGCCCAACCCCGATACACATGGTACAGAGCGCTCGATCCTTTTTACTATGTTGTAATTCATAGATGGCAGAAATTAAGATACGAGCACCTGACGCTCCAAGCGGATGACCCAAAGCAATAGCACCACCTCTAGGGTTAATGCGCTCGTCATGATCATCAAGTCCCAACTCACGTGAGCAAGCCAATGCTTGGGCAGCAAAAGCTTCATTAAGCTCGATAATATCAACATCATCCAAGCTAAGATTGAGCCGCTTCAATAACTTCTGGGTGGCAGGTACAGGTCCGATACCCATGATCGTTGGCAAAACCCCAGCCGTTGCCATCCCTTCGATTTTTGCCACAGGCGTTAAACCATACTTTTTTACTGCAGCGGCGCTAGCGACTAACATCGCCGCAGCACCATCATTAATACCTGAAGCATTACCTGCGGTGATCGTGCCATTCTCATAGATAGGCCTTAGCTTTGTTAGGGCCGCCATATCAGTATTCGGACGTGGGTGCTCATCTTTATCTACGACGAGTGGCTCTTGCTTACGCCTCTCGATAGTAATAGGAGTGATCTCTGCATTTAGACGACCGTCATTTTGAGCTTGAGCAGCTTTTTGTTGCGACCAAACGGCAAAAGCATCTTGATCTTCACGTGATATATTGTATTTTTCGGCTAGATTCTCTGCGGTACGTGGCATCGCTTCTGTGCCATACATCTCATCAAGCTTTTTGTTAATAAAGCGCCAGCCCATGGTGGTGTCTTGCAACTTCTGACTACGATCATAGGATTTTTCTGGCTTGCCCATGACAAAAGGCGCACGTGTCATCGACTCAACACCGCCCGCCAAAGCCAACTCCATCTCACCACTGGCGATTGCACGAAAAGCCGTGCCAACTGCATCTAACCCAGAACCACACAAACGGTTTATGGTTGTAGCTGGTACTTGCTCTGTTAAACCAGATAACAGGCTGCTCATACGAGCAACGTTGCGATTGTCTTCACCACTTTGGTTGGCACAGCCCATAAACACATCTTCAATCGCACTATGGTCAAACTTAGGGGCCTCTGCTAATACAGACTTAATGACTTGCGCTAGCAGGTCATCTGGACGAATATCAGCTAAAGCACCACCATAGCGGGCTACCGCTGAACGTTTTGGATGACAAATATAAACTGTTGTCATGTTTCTCTCTCCCTAGAGATGATATTAGTTCGGTTCATTGTTCATTGTCGTGACTTAACTATTACACGATTCGATGATCATCACAATTTAATAACACTCATGACTTAACGATGGTTACTACCAAGAACAATCACGACCAGATTTGTTCTATATCAGAATTATTGTTCGTATAGTGAATTAAGTTACCCCTTTTCTAACCTTCTGTCAATATAGAATTCCTTTTTTCTTAATATTTACTTTGTTAATTACAAAAATTATGGTCAGATATATTATTCTAAGCATATAAAATAAAAACCTATGAAATCAAACTCAACCAAATGAATTATTTTGGTTTTAGTTCAAAATCATAGGCTTTTAGTTCTTATTTAAATTTTAAAAATAACTAAAATCTTATCAAATAGCACCTGCTTTAGTATCAACAATTATTTCTAATAGATAACAACCAGACGTATTAATCGCTTTGTTAATCGCTTCCGGTAGTTTTTCATGTTCCTTTATACGAGCAGCATCACATCCCATACTATTAGCTAACTGTACAAAATCAATATTAGGTAAGTCGAGACCTGGTACAGATTGACTATTCATAATCTTACCAAATGAGTGCATTGCGCCATATCCAAGGTTATTTAGAACGATAAAGGTCACAGGTAAATTTAACTGAGCGGCTGTCCAAACTGCTTGAAATGAATACATAGACGAGCCATCACCAATGACACATATTACGCGTTTATCAGTGGCTAGAGCTACTCCGACTGATGCAGGTAGAGCATACCCAAGACCTCCACTTGACATAGTAAAAAAACTATTAGGCCTTGTAATGGGTAGAAAACGCTGGATGACAGAGCGGTGAGAAGGCGCCTCTTCTACTATTACTGAATCAGATGGTCTCGCATGAGCTAGTAGGTCAATGGCATATTCTACTGGAATAGGTGTGCTTCCAGTTATTTTTAGAGTAGCAGGACGAATCGGTATAGCAAAACTATCACTCTGAGAGTTAGATAAAGAAGCGAGCTTATCAAGCACAGCGTTAAGACTGTGATTTATTGAACCAAATAAAGTGGTAGTGGCAGAAGAAAATGCCGCATACTTTGGATCATCAGTAATTTGATAAATTTCAACTTCAGAGTCAAATATATCCACTTCACCTGCAATATGCAGTGTAAACACAGGTGCACCAACTACAAGAATCACATCATAATCAGCAAGTTTTTTTGACAGTTGCTCAGGAAGAGCTGGAAGAAACCCTGCAAACTGAGGATGGTTTTCCGGAAAGCTAGCTCGACTTGAATACGGGGCTTCCCAAACATGTGCTTGCAGCCGCTCAGCCAGTTTGACCGCTGTATTAAATGCGCCTTGCCTATCCACATCCGATCCTACGACTACGGCTAAATTTTGACTGTTTTCTAACGCTTGTAATAATTGGTTGATAGCATCTTCAGTTGGCGTAGTACCCTCTATTACCTTTGAGTAATTAGGCATCTGTGTCGTTTTATCCCAATCATCAGAGGGTATAGACACAAAGGTTGGCCCACGTGGATGCTGCATAGAAATATGATAGGCTTGAGCTATTGCCAATGGGACATCTTCGGGGCGTGCGGGCTCAATACTCCATTTAACATAAGGCTTTGGAAAATCCGCTGCGTGATCTGCTCCAAGGTAAGGCGCAAATGGTAATATACTACGTGATTGCTGACCTGCTGTTATGACTAATGGGGTATGATTTCGATATGCAGTGAAGATGTTTCCTAAAGCATGACCAACACCTACTGCTGAATGCAGATTAACAAAAGCAGCATTGCCAGACGCTTGAGCATAACCATCTGCCATAGCCACAGCAGATGATTCTTGTAGAGCCAACACATATTCAAAATCTTCAGGAAAATTATTTAAAAAGTTAAGCTCAGTAGAGCCAGGATTACCAAATACCTTAGTCATATTTAGTTCACGCATCAGACGAAACGTTATTTGTTGTACGGTATTTTTATGATTAATAAGAGACATAGACAACATCCTTGTCAGTAATTATTTATTGCCGAGTTTAATGTAGACAGAACTGTTTATGTTAAGGGTTAGAGTCTAAAACGTTTCAATTATTTCAGTATGATGAATAGTACATTTACTTAACTAGCATGACCTAAATTACTCTCCATATCGAAAATACGGAGAGTGAACTCTTTATTAACGCTACTATCCAACTAAGCGAACCACTTAAGCAAAAAGTTAAATAGCTACTAAGATTGACATGCTGCGCTCGCTTCTTTAGTTTTCTGATAAGCGGTTTGAGAGTCCAATCCCAGCTTTGCGATATCTTGCAGGTATCTTTGTGTACCTTCTTCTAAAGGCTTTTTCCAATCTGGATTATTTAATGGGTTTGGGATATCTATTATTGTATCGCCTTTTGCTTTTGCTGCTGCCATATATCTTGCATCATCTTCATCGAATACCTTACCAGCAATCTCAGCCATAGCTTTACCTGAATTATCATCAATTACTTTTTTCAAATCATCTGGCAGACTTTCATATTTGTCCTTGTTCATAGTCACTATGATTGGTGAACTATAGAAAGGTATGTTTGTATGGGTGTTTGTTATTTCTGTTAGCTTAAACGAGCCCATCGCATCCCAAGGTAAGCTTGTACCGTCCAACACACCGCGTTGGAGGGAGGTATAAAGATCTGTCACGGGTAATCCCACAGGTGTGCCACCAGCAGCTTCAATAATATTTCCTGTGATAGCTGAAGGGCCTCGAATACGCATTCCTTTTAAGTCATCTGGTTTACGAATCGGTTTATCGACAGTGTGTAAGCCTCCAGGACCAGTACCCATCATGAATAAAACATGTGTATCCTCATACTCACTTGAAATTACCCCATTGTCATACAGACTGTGTAGCATACAATTTAATTGTGTTGCTGAATTTGAGAGTCCTGGTAATTCTGCAATTTGTGTCAATGGGAAGCGGCCATTGGTGTATCCTTGTAACGTAGCTCCTATATCAACAACACCATTGGCAACGGCATCATAGGTTGCATTTGGCTTACTGAGTGTTGCAGAAGAGTATATCTCAACGTTAATTTTGCCTTCAGAGTCTTCTTCTACTTTTTGTGCCCAGTGTTCAAAGATCTCTGTATTTGTCGTTGAGCTAGCAGGCCAGAAATGTGAAAAACGTAATGTCGTCACTTCTTGAGAGTCTTGATTAGCAGTGCTATCTGATTGTGAGCAGCCAGTCATACCTATCAAAGTAGCCAATGCTAGACTTAATGGAAAGGTTTTATTCATCACAAATTCCTTTTAGTGATTGTAAAATATTATAAATATAAAGTTAGACGTAGCTTTTAATTTACACAACTTGTATTGCATCCTAGTAAATGGGAGCCATAAATTTATACTTTATATGGTTAAAACTCTCTTAGATCGTCAGAACATTCCTTAAACTGGATACGGACGTTGTTACGTCTGTACCGACACCCACTAGTAAGTGCTGAACTCATCAAAGGTAATATAGCGACCGAAGAGACCTACACCTGAAGCTTTTTCGTCACTAAAAGCAATACGCCGGCCACTCAGATAGTCTAACCTCAGCACCTGAAGCCATGACTTTTAACTAAACCTGACAGCCTTGTATAATTTGGTACATTCGCATAAATGCCCAAGCCACATCAGGCCCGGTGGTAACAACTCCATGATTGTTAAGCATCAAGGTGTAATTGGTCGGGCCTAGCGAGCCTACCAGTCTTTGCTGCTCGCTTTCATCCAGTACGATGCTTTCAAAGTCATGGTAACCAATACGATCGTAGAACATAAAAGTTTCTTGATATAAGGGCATAAAGCCACACTTGAGCGCACTTACTGCTTGAACATCAGGATTGTGGGTATGCATGACGCAGTGAACATCAGTTCTACCCTTACGCAAGGCCGTATGAATAACACTACTAGCTTTATTAATAGCATAAGATGAGTCATCAACTGTATTGCTATCAAAATCTATTTTTACAAAATTTGAAGGGGTAATTGCACTATACAAAAGTCCAAACGCATTAATCAATAGATGCTTTGTACTTGGAGCTCTATATGAAATATGATTATAAACTTGAGTCGTCCATCCTTAATAATCAACCATTCTATAGCACAGTGCTAACTCTACTCGAACCTTCCACTCAACATCGCTATAATCTACAGGCGTCACTGCTAAGGCAAAAATATCTTTCATAGTCTGATCCATAATGCCCTTCATCACTCTTCCTAATAAGCAATACTGTTCTGACTAGGGACTCTACTACACTTTAAACTTTACAAGCCGCACTAGCTGCTTGCGCTTTTTCATAGACACCTTGTGCGTCTAGCCCTTGAGCTTCAAGATTGTCTAAATAGCTTTGGATTTCTGTCTTGAGTATACCGCTCCAAGCAGGATCACTTAATGGATCAGGAATCTCTATCATCGTATCACCGCGAGCTTTGGCCTCAGCAATCACTCTGGTATCTTCTCTATCAAATAAATTACCAGCAGTCTTTGCCATCTCCATCCCTGAATGGTTATCTATGACTTGTTTGAGATCATCAGGCAGGCTTTCGTATTTATCTTTATTCATCGTCACAAGCAAAGCCGAGCCATATAAAGGCATGGTCGTATGCGTATTTGTTAATTCAGCTAACCTAAAAGCGCCTGCCGCATCCCAAGGCGTACTCACGCCATCAATGACGCCGCGCTGCAAAGACGTATATTGATCAGAAGCTGGCATCCCAACAGGGGTACCACCAGCCGCTTCGATAATATTAGCCGCTATCTCTAACGGGCGGCGAATACGCATGCCTTTTAAGTCTTCCGGCTTGCGGATAGGCTTATCAATAGTATGGAAAGCGCCAGGTCCTGACGCCATCATAAATAGTGGATGCGTGTCATCATACTCACTTGCTATTACATCATCGTTATACAAGGTTTGTAGCATACAGCTTAATTGAGTGCCTGAGCTTGACAGACCCGGAAGCTGAGTAATTTCAGTCAATGGAAAACGACCACTGATATAGCCTTGAACCTGAGCACCTATATCAACCGTACCCTTGGCCGTTGAGTCATAAGTGATGTCGGGCTTACTCAAGGTCGCTGAAGGATAAATCTCAACCTTGAGCCTACCAGCTGAATCGTCTTCGATCTGTCTGGCCCAAGGCTCAAACACATCCTTATGTAGTGCAGCTGTAGCAGGCCAAAAATGAGAGAACCTTAAGATTATAGCGTCCTCCTTAACCGCCCCTTCAGGCTGACCTGAACAACTTGAAAGACCCGTCGCAAATGCTACGAATAAAAACATAGCACTGGTTTTAAATTTATTAGACATTGTTATTTCTTCCCTGTAAATAAGCTGTATCTAATTTTTATTATACATACTTTAAGACTTACAAGCCGCACTTGCTTCTTTGGCTTTTTCATAGACCATTTGCGCATCTAATCCAAGTGCTTCAACATCTTTTAAGTATTTTTGCGTCCCTGCTTCTAATGGGCCTCTCCAAGCAGGATCATTCAATGGATCAGGAATGTCTATTATCACATCACCATTAGCTTGGGCTTCAGCCATAAACTTATCATCTTCGGCATCGAACACTTTACCAGCAAGCGCCGCCATCATCTTGCCAGAATTATTGTCAATGACCTGCTGCAGATCCTTTGGCAGCCCTGCATATTTATCCTTGTTCATAGTGACCACGATAGCCGAGCTATAAAACGGAATGTTGGTATGAGTGTTCGATAGCTCAATCAGTTTAAATGAGCCCATGGCATCCCATGGCAGACTCAAACCATCAAGCACACCACGTTGTAGTGACGTATATACATCAGTGACAGGCAAGCCGACAGGTGTGCCGCCTGCCGCTTCAATGATGTCACCAGCGATGGCCGATGGACGGCGAATGCGCAAGCCTTTCAAATCATCTGGTTTGTTGATAGGTTGGTCAACCGTATGAATACCGCCAGGGCCAGTTCCCATCATAAACAGTAGGTGTGTATCTTCATACTCACTTGATATCACCCCATCATCATATAAGGTCTGTAGCATACAGTTCATTTGTGTCGCTGAGTTAGATAGACCTGGGAGTTCTGTGATTTGAGTCAATGGAAAACGTCCCGCTGTATAGCCTTGCAGCTGCGAGCCTATATCCACCATACCTTTAGAAGTTGCGTCATAGGCAGCGTCGGCTTTACTGAGGGTTGCAGAAGGGAATATTTCAACTTTTAACCGTCCGTCTGACTCTTCTTCAATCTTTTGCGCCCAAGGGGCAAAAACCTCGGTATGGGTCGCTGAAGTTGCTGGCCAAAAATGGGCAAAACGTAAGGTAGTGGTCTCTTGAGTATCTGTAGCACCATCACTGACTGCATCATTTGATTGCGAGCAACCAGCGATACCAATCATAGTGGCCAAGGCCATACTAAGTGCGAGAGTCTTCTTCATCATGAAGTCCTTTTTGATGATTAAAAATAGTTCTAATATAAAGCTCTGGTGTCAAGTCAGACGCAGCTTGCTTGATGGCGATCTTAAAACAACTTTGAGAAAATGCACAGCCATACCATTAAAAGGTAGCTGTGTTTGTTCTTCATTAGAATAGTTGTTCGTATAGTGAATTAAGGTAACCCTTTTCTATCTTCCTGTCAATCTCGTTATTTGATTTATTACTCTCTATTTATCTCCTTTTAAAGTCAAAATTAATTTCTCAATGGCTCGTAAGATTGTTTGGCACTGGCTACCTGCAGCACCACTATAGGTTAAAGGCGATAGAATAACTTTAAGCTCAGCACTATTATTATTGGCATCGCTATCTACAGACTGTGCTTCTAATAAAGCTAAGAGAGTCTGCACAAACCCGTTGTGCTCGCTATGCGCCTTTTGGCTGGCTTGCTCTATTAAAGGATAAACTTGCTCTTGGTTGTCTAAGAAGTAACGCTGCAAAGTCTCAATAAGATAAGCATCGCTATTTAAATCAAGGTTGGCGGCCATGCGTTCTGGATAAACTTGCAGACCTTGTAGCAAAGTCTTCAGATAAGCCGCTGCACCTGCGACCAAAGCCACTCCCTCGGCTAAAGGTACCCAACTGGCATGCCATTGACCCAATGCACGCTCAAAAGGTTGGGCGGTAGTATTGCTTATCACACTCAGATGACCATGCATTCTTAAGGTGGCTGTTTTAATTAAGCCACACAATACAGGGTTGCGCTTATGAGGCATTGAAGAGGACCCGCCCATCCCTTTAATCGCAGGCTCAGCCACCTCACCCAATTCAGACTGGCACAGTAATGCAATATCATCAACGATATTTTCCATCGCACCTGCACAGGCATCTAATGCAGAAGCGATCGTATGAATCGGTTGCCTGTTGGTATGCCAAGGCAGTAATGGCAGTGACAAACCAAGTAGTGTGGCAACTTGCTGGGGTAGCTCATACTGCTCGTTGTCTTGATCACTGACCCCTACCGGCCCACCCCATTGCAAATAAAAGCCTGATTGCTCTAATTGTGCTAAATTTGGCATTACAGCGATTAAAGATGCCGCCCACTGTGAGACTTTTACACCAAAAGTAATCGGTAAAGCGTGTTGCAATAAGGTCCTACCCGCCATCGGTGTCGTGCTATGAGCATCTATCAGAGCTGCACATGCTTGCAGCACGTCAATTAAGTCTTGGTTGATACGCTTTAGTGCAGGCTTAAGCATCATCATCATCGCCGTATCAACCACGTCTTGACTGGTGACTGTTTTATGAAAATAGGGCTTTATTTCTGTAGGTAACAAGGATTTGGCTTGGGCGACAAAAGGAATAGCCGCATTGCCACCCAGATAAGTTTGTGACCCGATCGCCTCAATATCAAATAAATCTATCGCTAATGCTTGCTTAGTTTGCTGTAGAATACCTTTGGGAATCAGGCTATTATGTTCTCTGGCTTCGATAATAGCCAATTCAAAATCTAACATCGCTTGCACAAACGAACGGTCAGAGAAATCACGGGCAATATCCGGATGTACAAAAGGCTGATTGATTAACTGAGTAATTCGCATTTAAACTCCCTAATTTTAGTCATCATTTATTGGTAATTATTAAACATCATGCATAAAGAACAAGATAAGAAAATACCCTTCGATAGCCCAGACTTTGTGGCCTCTCTTGCAGCAGGTCTAGACGTATTGCTAACTTTTGATGAAAATCACTCTAGCATGACACTAAGCGAAGTCGCTGAACGTGCCAATATAGACAGAGCAAAAGCCCGACGCTATCTATTAACCTTGCATGCGCTTGGTTACGTACACAAAGACAAGCGCCAATTCAGCTTGACCCCAAAGACGTTGAGCATTGGTGCAAGCTATTTGGGCGGCGTACATCATCATGAGATTATTCAGTTTTATCTAGAGCGTGTGACTGAACAGACAGGAGAGTCTTGTTCTTTTGCAGTATTAGATGGCGACGATGTGGTTTATATCGCCCGCTCCGCCGCTAAGCATCGCTTATTGTCGATCAGCATTTCAGTTGGCACCCGCCTCCCTGCGGCGTATACTTCGATGGGGCGCGCTATTCTTGCCAACCTACCTGATGAACAGCTCAAAGACTATGTCGATAACGTTGAACTGAAATCACACACACCCCACAGCATTACCGACCGCAACCATTTATTGCAAGTACTACAACAAGCGGCAGAGAACCAATATGCGGTCGTAGATCAAGAGCTAGATACGGGGTTATTGTCGCTTGCCCTACCCGTCTATAAGGCAAATAACGAGCTTATTGGTGCCATTAACATCAGCACCAACGCTTCACGTATTTCTCATGAGGCTCTAATGGAGCAACTTTTGCCTATATTACGGGATTGTGCAGCACAAATCCAAACCTACTATGTTTAAGTAGAAGATTTAAGCACAGATTAAGACTTAGACCACCTATTTATCACCTCATCTATCATGAGTATAAAACATAAGAAAAGCTCTATCTGGCTTACTGCCAAATAGAGCTTTTATTTTGTACAAACTCAGAGATCTAATACCGTTTTAGGCTACTTACGATGGCTTCAACGCTGCACTGATATCGGCCAATAGCGGCGGAATATCATGCTTATCAGCCATCACCTCTAGCATCACCAGCTTATCGGTGGTGGCAGCCGCTTGCTTGAGCGCAGCTTTTAGCTCACCTGCCGTGGTGACTTTGAGCAGTAAGCTGTTGTCTTCGGTAGCGCCAAAGGCTTTTGGCATCACCTGCCAGTCACACTTAGGGATGTCATTGTAAGGTTGATGCTCACCATGAATCGCACGTTCAACGGTATAACCGTCATTGTTGACCAATACAATCACAGGGTTAATACGCTCTTTAATCATTACCGCAATCTCTTGTACTGTCAGCAGTGCTGAACCATCACCAATGAGCAGCACGCTACGCTTATTTGGCGAAGCAATGGCAGCGCCCAGACTTGCCGGCAGCGTATAACCAATGGATCCCCACATCGGCTGTCCGTACGAGGTCACGCCTTCTGGTAGGCGCACATCACTGATACCAAAGTAAGCCGTGCCTTGATCAGAAAACACCACGTTATTATGATTTAGATTATCGGCAATGATGTGCCAAAGATCATCCTGGCGAATCGGCTCATCATCTTTGCCATTTTGCTCATGAGGTGTCATCTCTTTACAAAATGGCTTGGGTACCACTTCAATACCTGATATCATCACTTCATGCAATGCTTGCAACGAGTCCTTTAGCGCAATCGGGGCAAAGTTGCGACCACTGATAGATGCCCGCTCATAATGTAAGTCAACCACTGTCTTTTGATCGATATTTTGACTAAAGCCTGCCGTCGTCGTATCAGTGTATTGCACCCCCACCTTTATTAGGCATTCGCAGTTTTCTACAGCATCCTTTACCACAGGACGTGAGGCGACACCGGCATAAGTACCCGCCCAGCGCTCGCTGTTTTCATCAAGCAGCGTCTTACCCCATGACAGTGTGGTATAAGGAATCTCGGTATCAGCGATCAGCGCTTTTAGCTGGTTTTGTAACCCTAAACGATGCACCATCAAGTCTGCCATCAGTGTGGTGGTCTTATTGGGCAAAAACTCTACCAGTGCTTGTTTAAAGTCTGCCAGCGCCGCTTGACTGGTGATGTCTTCTTGACTGTCATCAAGCTTGGTCGTCGGCGGATAAATCGGCATTTTTGCCACATCTGGTGGTAGTAGCAAATAGCCTGGACGATGCTTTTTGAGGATTAAGCGAATCACGCGGTCAATCTCTGAAGCGGCATTTTCTGGCGTGATTTTGGCACGTGCCACAGTGACCGGTTCAACCATTTTTATAAAGTGATTAAACACGCCATCACCGAGCGTATGATGGATACGGCGTTTTGAGTCTTGCAATGCGGTGCTTGGCGCACCGACGACATGCAGTACTGGTGCATACTCAGCAAAGGATCCGGCAGTGGCGTTAATCGCCGACAGCTCACCGACACCAAAAGTTGTCACCATAGCTGCAAACCCACGCTCACGTGCGTAGCCGTCCGCTGCGTAGCCTGCATTGAGCTCATTGGTATTACCCACCCAGCGTAATTTATCAGAGGCAATCACATTATCTAAAAATGTGAGGTTAAAGTCCCCCGGCACACCGAATATGTCACTTGCGCCCGCTTCTGCGATGCGATCAAACAAATAGTCAGCGATGGTGTATTGTTGACTCATTTCCTTATCCTTATCAGTTGTCATTAGTTATAAGTATTTATGATTATAAACATCAGTAGAACGAACTATAAAATGCATGCCAGCTTATCCATTCAATGCAAAGCTTTTGGAATGCATATTATAAGAAACCGTTATAACATATATTTGTAGCCAGATGACATACCTGTCTTGCTAACTTTTACTTTTTTTCGTCAAGGGTGTTGACACCTCAAAAAAACTGCGTATAATACGCCTTCATCATCTGATGATAGTTAATCAAACGATGAATCAGCGGGATTAGCTCAGTGGTAGAGCACAACCTTGCCAAGGTTGGGGTCGAGAGTTCGAATCTCTTATCCCGCTCCAAATATTTAAAAAGCCTCACTTCTCTTTATACGAGCAGTGAGGCTTTTTTTTGTCCATTTTTAGGGGGTTGTAGCAATATTTAAAGCCAGAAAACTAAGCTATCTGGCTTTTTTGTGCGGCATCTATTAAAAACAGCTCAAAGGCTCTATGCCACTTTAGACTCTATCACTTACGTTAGACTCTAATACTTAAGATCTATAAAGCACTTTTACCACATGCCAACCGAATTTGGTTTTGACTAAATGCGGGATAAAGAGCTCGCCGTTAAAACAGACTTTATCAAATGGCCCTACCATTTGACCTTTTTTAAACTCACCTAAGTCGCCGCCTTTTTTGCCTGATGGGCAGGTGGAGTGCTTCTTGGCCAACACATCAAACTGGGCACCTTTTTTCAGCTTAGCGATAATTTCCTCCGCCAGCTCTTTGTCTTTTACTAAAATGTGTAATGCGCTAGCGGTGCGAGCCATAATATAAACCCTTTATAAAGTATCGATCATCACGGCATTATATAGTCAATACTAAATAAAATCGATACATTATCAATAGCCACGTGCTACTGGTATAAGTTTTATTTGCTTGCTGCCCCTACAAGACTAATAAGGCCGAAGTAATTCGTTACCTCATAAAGAGCCGCCTCAGTATTGTCGGAGACTTAACATCTTGAGAGAGTTCGACAACCTTCTTTGACAAAGAATAAACCGCTTGCTATGATTAAAAAACATCGTGGGTTTACGGCTACTTCCAGCGCGATGAAAAACAAAGACTGGTAAAACGCACAACTCCTTTTCGCTCTGTAAGGTGACTGTGTCGTTTCAATTTGGCACAGACAGAGCAACAGGAGATTTCTTTATGACTACTTCCAGTCAATTGATTCCAAATTTTATACTTCTCAATCATTTTCCTCATACTCAGCTACTGAGTCTTATGAGCGCTTTATGCTGTCTTACTTTTTTAAACAAGCCCTCCAACCAGCGTCATAAACCTTTATCAGTCTCAACCACTGATAGACCAAGCTTTGTTAAGCATATGGCTTACCTTGGTTTTATCACTGTACCCAACGACTTTCAAGTTTGACACATAGCGATAAAACCCACTAAGAATTTGAATGCATTCACCTCATTTAACGATTATTAAAAGGTAACCTTATGACAGTATATAGCGATAAAACCAACCAAGATGACAACACCATTCGCAATCAAGATACGTGCGTTGAAGACTGGATGACGGAGATATGGGACTGGATTGACAACCATAATATACATGGCAGCTCTGACAGCAGTGTCCCTCGTGAACCTGAAGCGTTACGGCGGTTAGAGCGACTAGATTTGGGATATGGAAAATCGACGAGTTATAGTTATATTGATAATAAACCAGTATTACAAAGCGAAAGTGAGTCTACTGAGCCATTGCCAGCTGCTATCGGCCATTTAACAAACCTAAAGTATCTTAGACTAAGAGGTTTTAATGAATTACCAGAACAGATTGCTCAACTAGATAACTTAGAGACGCTGGTTTATATGAACTGCTCTTTCACTGAATTTCCAAAGGTGTTGTGTAAACTAAAAAACCTTAAATCACTCAATATCTTTTCAAAAAGCTTAAAGCAGTTTCCTGATGAGCTCGGTAATCTATCATCGCTCACCCATTTTGATATGAGAGGAACGCAGGTACAGCATCTACCAGACGCTATTGGCAATCTCAGCAAGCTTACTAGTATTGAGCTGTATGCTAATGAAGACTTGAAGGCTTTACCTGATAGTATCGGAAATTTAACAAACCTTGAAAAGCTAGAAGTACGTGCTTCTGATCTTAAAACCCTGCCAAGTTCAATAGGCAACCTAAAGCAATTAAAAAGTCTTGGACTCTATCAAAATGGCCTGCAAAGTCTGCCCGAGAGTATTACTAACCTAAAAGCATTGAAACAACTGGATGTTAGTGAGCCTATGCTCTTGGATGTATCAGAAACTGTCAGTCAGTTTTTGAGTAGTGTTGGTGGTAAGGTGACTTAGACGGTGTTGTATATAAATACTGCAATTATCTTTATCAGATTAAGGTATCTATATCTTTGAGCATGTTTTTGGCAAACAGATAAAGAAAGCAGATGAGTTCTAACCATCAAAAAAATCCAGACAGCTTAGGTTGTCTGGGTTTTTCTTGCACAGCCTCTCTTAAACAAAGTCTACAATTAGTATGCTACTACGCTACGAACATTTCTTTAAAAAGCAGCTGCTTTACGTATAGACTCATTAGCTTGCTTAAGCGCTTTATTCTCATGTTCAAGATTTTGATACGCTGCTCTTGGCTTTGGTTTGGTACTGAGATAAGTGCGATTTGGTTTATGTGCTTTTCTTTTTATGCCATGAACGCAGAGTTTCAGGCCTACAGCCAATCTTAGGAGTAATGATTGAGATGGCTGACCAGATGGAAAGATAGTCGCTCGCTGCTTCAATCAGCATGCGGACGGTGCCTTCTTTCATCTTAGGAATGTAGATTTTTCTTTTCATTGTCGTATTCTCTCAGAATATTAAGTCTCCGATATACTCGGGGCAGTTCACTATTTGGGCCTGTGCTTCATTACTCCATGTACCTTATACCGAGCTTCCTGAGTTGATAGAAGGGTTACTAAACATGCTGACAGACGATGGTGTGTTTTACGCCTCATTCAAATACGGTCATAGTGAGCGCATGAAAGATGGTCGCTTTTTTTGCGATATGAATGCAGAACGCTGGAAAGCTCTAAAACAAAAAGTTAATTATCAATTCAAAGGTAAAACTTGGCTCACCACTGACCAAAGAGCAGATAGAAATGAAGAGTGGTATAATGTTATGTTAGAAACCAAAGAGCTTTAGGAGATAGATAACCAGTAAGCAATAGAGCAACAGCTTATCATTATCACTAAAGTACCAGTATAAGAACAAACAACCATACCCAAATACGCATTAACAATTAGGAAAAACCTTATGGCAAAACTAGAATCAAACACCGAATTAGAAGCTGCAGCATTTCGTCGCCTACTGGCCCACTTAGACGAGCGTAAAGATGTGCAAAACATTGATCTAATGAACCTTGCAGACTTTTGTCGCAACTGTCTATCCAAATGGTATGTAGCGGCCGCTGATGAGCGCGGTATTGATATCGACTACGAAGACGCGCGCGAGCTTGTTTACGGTATGCCCTACTCTGAGTGGAAACAGAAGTATCAGAAAAAAGCCACACCAGAACAATTAGCCCGCTTTAATGAAAATGAAGCTGCCAAAAACAAGGCTGATAAAGAGTAAAAGCATTATGAAAAGATTGGATAGTGAACGACAGTAAATGACCATTACTAAGTTAAGTATCGTCTGGAAAAACCACTATGTCGTCCCCTTCCTGCCAAGGCTGATACTTCGTCATGACTTGTACAAATAATGGATGCGCCAACCAGTCTTGCAGCCAGCGCTGCAGGTTCGGATAGGGCAAGCTGTAAAAAGTATCACGATCGACATGAGCGAATTGCCGGACGAAAGGCATAATACCAATATCGGCAATGGTTACGCTCTCCCCTAACAAATAATTATGATCGGTTAGCAGCTCCTCCAAAACCTGCAAAAACGCCTCACCACGCTGCCGATACGCTTCTTGAGTCATCTCAGGATGACGGTCAGCATACTTGTAACGATCCAGCCAGTGCTTAAACTCATTGTCATTGTTATCGATTAGCACATTGGCCTGCGCTACATTGGCAGTATCAAGCAGTCCTTGTGGGTCTTGCTGCGCCAGTGCCCACTCCATGATTTCACGGCTTTCTTCTATCACAGCGCCATCTGTCAGCTGTAATACCGGTACGGTACCCTTTGGGCTGATCGCTAACATCTGCGGCGGTTTATGCTTTAAGACAATCTCTCGCAGCTGCACCTCAAGCTCAGCGAACAAGATACCCAGCCTAGCACGCATCGCATAAGGACAACGGCGAAAAGAGTACAAAAGCGGTAAAGAAGAAGTCATAGTATGTCTCACTATTTAATCAAAACCAACAGGCTGAGATAATATGATCTCAGCCCTACCATGGCACCATATCACTATCTGATACCAATCTCAAAAGTCAGCCTAATCCTATAGATTGTATTTATAAAAACAACAACCCTAGAGCAATCACTATGCCACTGACCACCAAAACAATGACACAGAAGCCCATGATGTCTTTAGCCTTTAGCCCTGCAATCGCCAGTGCTGGCAACGCCCAAAAAGGCTGAATCATATTGGTCCAAGCATCACCCCAAGCTACCGCCATGGCCACTCTCGATGGATCACTGCCGAGCATCTCGGCCGCTTCTAACATGATCGGCGCTTGTACTGCCCACTGACCACCCCCTGAAGGGACAAAAAAGTTGACGAGCCCTGCACTTAAAAAAGCAAAAAGTGGTAACGTCTGTGCTGTCGAAACACTAACAAAAGCCTCTGACATCACCCCTGCCAGACCAGATGCGGTCATCATCCCCATGATACCGGCATAAAACGGAAACTGAACGATAATACCGCCCGCCCCCTTAACGGCTTCTTGAATAGAGATCAAGTAGTTACGAGGGGTGCCATGAAATATAATCCCGAGGAACAAAAACATAAAGTTAACCAGATTAAGCGTCAAGGCAAAACCATTTTGGACAAAATAATAAACAATAAAAGCAATACCTAACACACCGATCACCATCGATAATATCCAGCTGTTTTCCAAGCGCTCAGCAGGTGTCATATCTGATTTAGCTGGTAGCGTCTCACTGACAGGATCCACCAGCAGCTTTGGATCGACCGTAATCGTATCTTCTTTTTTTGGCATCATCATGCGGTTTAGTAGAGGCACGATAATCACCAATGCCGCAATGATAATCAGGTTGTAACTGGCAAAGATGGTAGCGCTCGTCGGCAAGACCCCAATTTTATCTACAAACGGATGACCCTCTGTCGCAATTGATAACGGAATCGACCCAGAAAAACCGCCATGCCAAATAATAAAACCAGAGTAAGCACTAGCAATGAGCAAACGATAATCGACGCCTGCCACACGTTTGGCTAGCTCTTTTGCAAACAAGGCACCAATAACCAGTCCAAAACCCCAGTTGATCCAGCTTGCTGCCAGCGACACCAAGGTGACCAGGATAATGGCGCTACCAGGCGAGCTTGCAAAGTTGGCAAGCTTCCCTAGCGTCTGCTTGAATACTGGATTGCTTGCCAGCACAAACCCTGTGACTAAAACCAATACCATTTGCATCGAAAAGGCGAGCAGTGCCCAAAACCCATCGCCCCAATACGACACCATCTGTACCGGTGAGGCATCAGTTAACCCCAAACCCATCACAAAGATAACCAAGGTTAAAATAATGACAAATAAAAACGGGTCTGGCAGATATTTTTCCATCAGACTGTTTGAGAAGCGTGTGATTCCTTTCATGTTATGACTCCCTTGTTATTGGTACACTTCTTAAATTTCTAATGCTACCTCATTCTTACGCCTCATTGTTAACTATTGGGCAAAAATCTATTGGTGCCACAAAAAAACCCCACTATTTAGTGAGGCTTCAGACCATTTATTTGATCGATATTTAAAGATTATTAAGCGTGCACTCATACACTGCTAGAGGTCGGCAGTCCATAGGCTACTTTTTCGATGACCTCATCTTGCTGCAGCACCATCAGCTGATAGCCCTGAATCACCCCATTGTAAGGCAAATGACCATCAAACTGCTGATAATGCTCACGGATACTCTGCTTGATTGTCACCTTGCGCTCGCGCTCATCTAATGTCGCAAACCCACTTGGCAAATGCACCTCAGCTGCCAACACCGACCCCCATCGAGACAGCCAATTGGCTCCGTCAACAAACGCAAAATCGACCTGCGCTCGCAGACAGTAGTGAGGCAAAGAATCAGAGTGTTGCGCCACTTGAGCTTTAATCTGGGCGATATCTTCTGCAAATGGCTCATAAGGCAGCTCAAGTATCTCAAACAGCGTGGCCAAAAACGCATCAGCACTAAAGTATCTGTCCATATAGCTGTCATCAAGCCCAAGATGACGATGACACAAGACATGGCGCAAGCGCTCACAAGCGGGTATGGTATGCCCTAACGGATAGCCCATGGCTCTAATGATATCTGGTACACGCATCTCTAGCGTGTTGATTTGATTAATAATATACTGAGCAAGCGGGTGCTGCGGGCGATAGTGACGAGTGTATTTAGAAAGATGAGATGAGTGGCTCATGATGGTGAACACCTTAGATTCCTATAACTCCGACAAAAAATAATAAAATCAGGCACAAATGAGGATGTCGGAGTACAGGCTCATGCGCTTTACCAGAATTGTTTTATATCGTGCTGGAAGTTGCAAGGGTTGCACACCATCATTCAACTGACATCATCGTCGTCAGTAGCGATTGGCAATACAAAACTGTTAAACCCACGATAAATCGTTTTATGATGATAGCACATCAGATAAGCGTAAATAAATACTGAACTGTGTGTCTGTTTGTGAATAGTTATTTTAACCTCAAATAACTGCTTTTTTTAGATGAAGTCCATCCTTTAATCCTCACCCCCACTCTTTAATCCTCTCCATAGTAGGTTGCGTCATCTATCCAAACGATCGGATCTTCGCATAGGTGAACCAAGTGATACCAGATATCACTACTGCGGGCGATACGGTGATGACCGCCGTCGAAGTAATCGACTTCCCAGCTCTCAGGCAGATTGACCAAAGTTCGTCTGGCCACCGCCACATCCAAGCTTTCATCGTCGACCTCTACCATGACCCGCATCATCTCAGTGTTAGAAGTAGGGAACGATAGCTTCATATCTGCTACTGCCGGAATACGATCGGCCAACACCTCATTCGGATAGATACAAGGCGCAATCAACAGCGCTCGCAAGTTGTATTGATGAGCAAAATGATTGGCAAACCAGCCGCCAAGCGAATGCCCTGCCAGCACCACACGCGGATACTGTGTTATTTTTTCACGAATCAAGGCATCGTAAATCTCAAACACCTCTGCAAAATTATCTCGATAATTGACCGTTTGGCAATATTTTGGTTCACGGGTGATACAGGTATATTTGCTGGTCTCATTGCTTGAATCGAGACCATGAAAAAACAATAAAAACGTATCATTGTTTTCGATAGGAAACATCATAGCGTCCTCCTTTTTTAATAATTATTTAATTTTTTCACCAGCTTGGCTTATAGATTTAAATTAGATTAAACTGCTTTTTGGCTATAGTCAGTTCACTATAAAAATGTTATAGCAAGGCTGATAGAAATTTTTGCAGCCTCTGTCTGCGTAGGCACAGCACGCCAGAAAATTTTTATCGGCCTTGCTGATCAATAAACGTATGACTCTTTTATTTAGAATCGACTATAGCGACCTGCGCTTGGTATAAAGCTAAAACCTCCTCACAAGCTTGCATTGAGATATTTTTTGCAAATCCTTTGTTAAACCAAAAATCATAAATAGCTTGGACGATACCTTTTACCGCTTGCGCATCCTTTGGCTTCTGCTCTTTTAATTTACGCGCAATGTCTTGTGCCTGTATATCCGACTCGCTATAGGGCGCGCTCCAGCCCACGCAGTAACGATACAGCACATCGTTAATCGCTAAGACAAATATGGCATTGGCTACCCCAAATGCGTCAATCAGCCGCTCAAGCAGCGCACAGCGTTCCTCATAAATACTGGCCTCTATCGGCATCTCGGACTTTTCAAACAGGCAATCGCTACTGACCATAGGTAAGGGTTTACTAAAATCCTCCCATAGCAGTGGATAAGATTTGCCAATACCGCCTTTCTCCACCACGTTAAAGCGCCAAATGGCGTAATGCGTCTTAGCACCCTTAAAAGGCAGGTGTATCAGCCACTGCATCAGCGCATCACTGTCATAAATGATATGACTGCTACCGATACGCACGCCTTGCTTGGGTAGTACATCGGTGTATAAGCAGTCCATGTCATCACTATAAAGCTTTACTTTATTTAGATTTTCCTCACTGACATCGCCGAGCTTGGCCCCTGCCTCTATTATGTTTCGATAGGGCCTAAATGATGCGACAAAGCTCAGCGTCTCATCGCTATTATTCACAAAGTAAATGTCATCTTCATAATTGTCTACCGACACCCTCTCGAGATAAAACAAGGGCGTTTTTCGTACTCGCTCCTGCTCATCACTGGCCAATGCCGTTAACCCAGACAGTTTTGAGTGACCTACCCATTGCATATTGTCTACGCGTTTTTGCTCAAATTGAGAGGTTAATTTCGTCATCGTCATATCCTTATTATTTTAGTTTTACATTGCTTGTTGCATAGTTTGTCGAATTGCTTGTTTTATTGTTTGGCAGCACTTGGCGATATCCCGATTTTCGGCAAGCCGAGTGTGTTCGCCATTTTATTAAATGACGTCGCTTATCTATTAGTTAGTATTTATAAAGGAAAGTAGATTAGTCGCTTTGGTAAAGCAGTTGTTTTATGAAGCGAGTTTTTTGACGCAGTTCGCTATTGTCGTCTCGTCGGCATGTTTGCCAGACTAACGAGCGTTTTTTTAGTTTTATGTGTATTAACAACTAAGGGTTTGTTGGATTTGTGCAGACGAAGGAAGGTAAGATAAAATAAAAATAGCATCATTAAAGACAACTCAGTTAAAAGTTAGGCGTTGCGCCCCGAGGGTTCACTGTTTGTCCAGTTGTTGTTTATCCGGTTATTGTTTTTAAAATTACTTTTGCCTGACTCAACAACTATAGTATAAAGATTGATAAAAATAAAGCGCTTTTATACCCTATGCGACATATAGTGTCGTTTTTAGTCATGACAATGAAAAGTAGATAAACAATATATAATCAAAAGCCTCATAAGCTGCATTCAACTTATGAGGCCCGTCACAATAAAATCACGTTACTTAGGGCGTGTCACTAATTAGCACATATAGGTATTTGACGGCCTTAAAATGAGGACACGCCCTAATATAAAACCTTCATTAACGCTCTAAATGCAGATACTGCAAATGACATTCATACTGATGCAAAATATCGACCAGTATTTGCTCTTTGGTATAGCCCACCAGATCATACTCTTGTGAACCATCACTTAAAAACACCTCAGCACGATAATAAAACTCAGCATGCTTGGTCGACGTATTGAGGGTAAAATTCGGTCGCTCAGCTTTAATCAGATTCACCTCATAAACAAAATCATCCTCATCGCCATGACCAACACGCAGCTTGATACCATCTATATGATCGTTATCACTGGTGAGATTGGCATCAATATCTTCACCAATAGTGGCGAGATTGCGCACATCTAATGAAGTGTTAAGGCCGCCAGCTTGCATTTCTTTTTCAAACTCGCTCATCGCTGGCATAACGATGTTTTGTATAAAACGCTCGACTTGGGTATGACTGGGAAAGCTGACGATACGTTGTAGACGCGCCTTCCAACTTTTACCATTATCGAGTACGTTTGCCGTGCCGACCGTACTGGCTTTGCGCTTGTTACCCTCTTCTTTTAGCGATCTCCACATCGACATCATGTAGAGCACAAGAATCAGCGAGAACGGCAAGCCTGCTATCACAGACACAGACTGCAAGGAGGCAAAACCGCCGGCAAACAGCAGACCTAAAGTGATAAGACCGGTCGCCGCTGCCCAAAACAAACGCAGCCAAACCGGCGCATCGGTGTCATTGGTCATGCCTTTTGAGCTTAAGTTTGCCAGTACCAAAGCGCCGGAGTCCGCTGAGGTGACAAAGAAGATAAGGCCAATAACCACCCCAGCAAATGATAAAACATCACTAAAGGGAAAGTACTCAAACAAGGCAAACATACCCATCGCCGCATCATTAAGGGCGATTTCACCAAGCTCTGTCGCACCATTGGCCACCAAGTCTATCGCTGAATTACCAAAGATAGAAAACCACGCAAAAATAAAGCCAAGCGGGATAAACATCACCCCAAACACAAACTCACGCAACGTGCGGCCACGGCTAATACGGGCGATAAACAACCCAACAAATGGTGCCCACGCGACCCACCATGCCCAGAAAAATATCGTCCAACCTGACTTCCAATCAGCACCAGCGCTGCCATCATAAGCATAAACATCAAAGGTCTTGTAGACGATAGTCTGGAAGTACTGACCGATACTTTGAGTAAAGGTATTGAGCAAATATATCGTATTGCCCATCACCAGTATGGCGATCAATAGCAATATCGACGAGAGCATATTGAACTCTGATAAACGGCGTACGCCTCGCTCCACACCCGTCATCGCCGAGATAGCGGCAGCTATGACCACCCCTAAAATGATAAAGCTCTGCACCATTTTGCTCGATTCGATACCAAAGACATGGGTCAAGCCTGCATTGGCCTGCAACACGCCGATACCCAAACTGGTCGCAATCCCCATCAAGGTACAGACCACGCCAAAAGTATCGATACCATCACCGAGCCAGCCTTTGATAAGGCGCTCGCCAAAGATAGGCGTCAGTGGTGAGCGTAGCGCCAATGGCATGTTTTTACGATAAGCAAAGTAGGCCAATGCCATACCGATAAGCGCATAAATACCCCAGCCGTGCAGACCCCAATGCAAAAAAGTCTGTGACAGGGCTTCACGCATGGCTGCGGCACTGGCAGGCTCCAGCCCTGCATGCGGGGTGAGATAATGCATCAACGGCTCAGAAGCACCGAAGAATAATAAATCGATACCGATACCTGCCGAAAACAGCATCGCCGCCCACGCTAAAAAAGGAAACTGGGCTTTTTCGTGGTCTTGCCCCAGCTTGATGTCGCCATACTTAGAGCAGCCAACAAACAAGGCAAATATACTATAAGCGGCAACCACCAGCATGTAATACCAGCCAAAGCTCTCTGATACCCATGCCATGCCAGCGCTTAATAATGCCTCACTATAATCTGGTAAGGCTATCGTCCAGATGATCAATAAAATAGAAACAATGGCTGACCCCAAAAAAACCGTCTTATTTAGAGCCAGAGATTTCGTCGCATCTTCTGATGGCGAGCTGTACATAAAAAACCTCAATAGGTAAATGAAACACAATCTGATCTTGCTTTGTCCGTCATAGCTTGAGTAATAAGCGCCACATCATCTGCAAACAAACACATGACGCACAAAGCAGTACCAATGAATAAAAACTTGCTAAACCACTCCCAAAACACTTAGCAAGACCACTAAAAGTCTGGCATCACAAACAAGATGGCAAGTCATCCCATTTGATGCCAGTATTAACATCTCAACACTGATAAAAAAGACCTTTGCGGTGAAAGGTCTTTTATTGAAACTGCCTTATATTATTTCTTGTCCAATACCTTAGGCACTGATGAGCACCTTTACCTATACAGCAGCATTATAATTACGCATCGGCTCGGCTCTGAGCGGCGCACCATTGGCGACATAATAATCCGCTGTCGAGCGTGGCAGCTGTATACCACGCATCTTATCGGCGATTTTTTCTGCCAACATAATGGTAGTGGCGTTTAAGTTGCCACTGATGATATTGGGCATGATTGACGCATCGACGATACGCAAGCCATCGATACCATGCACGAGCCCCTCACCATTGACCACCGAGTCATTGTCCTCGCCCATGGGACAGGTACAAGACGGATGATAAGCGGTCTCGCTATGGTTGCGGACATACTCATCGAGCTGCGCATCGGTGTTCAGATCATCGGTCGGCGCAATGGCGCGGCCGCGATACGGGTCAAGCGCTGGCTGATGCATAATCTCACGAGTGATACGCATCGCCGCGCGAAACTCTTGCCAGTCTTGCTCATGCGACATATAGTTAAATAAAATACTTGGATGGGCATTTGGGTCTTTTGACGTCAGCTTGACACGGCCACGGCTTGGTGAGCGCAGTGAACCGACGTGTGCTTGAAAGCTATGGGACTTGATAGCACTGCGGCCATCATAACGCACCGCTAATGGCAAGAAGTGATACTGGATATTAGGATGAGTAAACTTCTCGTCGGTACGGATAAAGCCGCCACCCTCAAATTGATTGGACGCCCCAAGCCCTGTACCCATAAATAACCACTCAGCACCGATGGCAGGCTTATTCCACCATTTATTGGCAGGGGCAATCGACACCGGCAGCTTACACTCGTACTGCATATAAAGCTCTAAATGGTCTTGTAGGTTATTGCCCACGCCCGGCAGCTCAAGTATTTCATTGATACCCACGTCTTTGAGCCATTGACCCGGACCGATGCCTGAGCGCTGTAGCAACTGCGGTGAGGCGATCGCCCCTGAAGAAACAATGACCTCACGAGCGGCATAAAAATGCTTGGTCTGACCTTGATGCTCAACCTTGACACCAACTGCTCGCTTACCATCGAACAAAATCACATCGGTCAAGGCGCCGGTCAAAATAGTGATATTACTGCGTGGTTTGGCACGATCCAGATAGCCGCGCGCCGTTGAAGCTCGGCGACCATTGGGTGTGACGAAGCGATCCATCGGGCCAAAGCCTTCTTGCTGATAGCCGTTTAGATCCTCTGTACGTGGATAGCCAGCTTGCACACCGGCTTCAATCATGGCCTCAAACAGCGGATTCACCCCTGGTTTTGAGGTGGTGATCTCTACTGGCCCACCAACGCCATGATAGTCGTTTTCGCCTGCATCAAAGTTTTCTGACTTTTTAAAATAAGGCAAGCAGTCCAAGTAGGTCCAATCTTCTAAGCCTTTAATCTTTGCCCAGTCGTCAAAATCGAGCGCATTACCACGGATATAACACATGCCATTAATGAGTGATGAGCCGCCAAGCCCTTTACCACGGCCACAGTCCATGACGCGGTTATTCATATGTGGCTCAGGGTCGGTTTTGTAGCCCCAGTTATACGTGGTGCCTTGTAGCGGCATGGCAAGCGCTGCTGGCATCTGTGTGCGAAAATCCAGACGATGATCGGGACGACCTGCCTCTAGTAGTAACACCTTAATATCGGCATCTTCAGTCAAGCGTGTGGCCAACACATTACCTGCTGAGCCTGCACCGACAATGATATAGTCATACTCAGGTGTGGGTGATGTCATAAAACGCTCCATAATAATAAAAATACGTCAGGTCATATCAGTAAGGTGAAATAAAAAGACAAATTCGCCTGCATAACACACGTACTGATGACCGTTCCCTTTATACATGCTGTTAGAAAACAAATGGTTAAAATACCGATTCAAACGTGCCCAACTCAACTTGGATGGACTTGGTCTGCGTATAGTGCTCAAGGGCTTCGATGCCGTTTTCGCGGCCAATACCCGAGTGTTTATAACCACCGACTGGCATTTGCGCAGGTGACTCACCCCACGTATTTAACCAGCAGATACCCGCTTCAATCTGCCCAATGACACGATGTGCACGGGTAAAGTCAGCAGTCACCACCCCAGCCGCCAAGCCGTATTCGGTATCATTAGCACGGCGAATGACTTCCTCTTCAGTCTCATAAGTCAGTATCGACATCACAGGACCAAAGATTTCTTCACGCACGATGGTCATGTCATCGCTACAGTCAGTAAATACCGTTGGGGCAACAAACGCACCATTGGCAAGCTTGTCTGTCGTCACTCGTTCACCGCCCGCCAATAAACGTGCACCACCCGCTTTACCTTGCTCAATATAACCCAGCACCCGCTCCATATGCGGGAAACTCACCAGTGGTCCCATATTGGTGTTTTCATCCATCGGATCGCCGAGTTTGATACGTTTGACACGGGTCAAGATCGCTTGTTCAAATTTGGCTTGTAGCGCTTTTGGGATAAACACCCGTGTACCATTGGTACAGACCTGACCGGTGCTATAAAAGTTCGCCATCATGGCGATGTCGGCTGCCATATCGATATCGGCATCGTCAAATATGATTAATGGCGACTTACCACCCAGCTCTAAGGTCACGTCTTTGAGCGATGACGAAGCAGCGCTTGCCATGACTTTTTTACCCGTTGGTACCCCGCCCGTAAACGAGACTTTAGCGATATCAGGATGCTGGGTTAATGCTTCGCCTACTTTATAATCACCTTGCACGACGTTAAATACGCCATCAGGCATGCCAGCCTCAGTAAAGATCTCTGCCAGTTTGAGCGCCGTTAATGGCGTGACTTCTGAAGGTTTAAAAATCATCGCATTACCAGCGGCCAACGCTGGCGCAGCCTTCCACATGGCGATCTGAATCGGATAGTTCCACGCACCGATACCAGCGACGACGCCGAGTGGCTCACGGCGAGTATAAACAAAGCTGCTATCACGTAGCGGAATTTGACGACCCTCAATCATTGGCGCAAGCCCAGCATAATATTCAACGACATCAGCACCAGTGACGATATCGACATACTTAGTCTCAGAGTAGGCTTTGCCCGTGTCTTTAGTTTCGAGCAATGCCAGTACGTCATTGCGCGCGCGCAATATTTCTACTGCCTTTGACAAAATACGGCCACGCTCGACTGCGGTCATCGCTGCCCATAGTTTTTGCCCTTGTTGCGCCGCCTTTACTGCTTCATCGATTTGCTCAGTGGCGGTCTGCTGAATGGTCGCCAGCACCTCACCTGTCGCTGGATTGATATCATCAAAGGTAGTCAGCGACTCGTCGACAGCCAGATAGCGACCGTTGATATAAGCGGTCTGCGTTTGTGTTAAGTCGATAATATCTTGTAAATCATTTACGTTTGTCTGAGTAGTTGTCATAAGTTTTCCTTAGGGCGACTGAAGCTTTATAAAAAAGCGTTCAGTAAATCATGCCGTCATGGGTTAAAGATTAAATTTTCTGTGTGTATTTTTCTCGACACTATTTATCGGATTATCAAAGTGATGTATTAGAGTCAGTTATCAAGGCTGTTTATCAAAGTGCTGCTGCGTCATGTTTATCAAGCGCTCACGTAATGAGGCTTTGTCTGAGATATCGATACCCGAAAAGTCAGAGAGCCAAATGCCATCAGCGACCAGACGCACCAGACATAGCGTTTCGGTATTATCAGTATCAGCGTGTTTTTTTAGCTGCTCGTTTGACCATTCAGCCCAGAGTTCGCGCAGCTTTCGATCTCCTAGCATCAATACGTATAGCGTGGCTTGGCTATTGAACTCTGCTTGTCCTTTTTCGCCCAAGCTGATAGTGGCATCGATATAAGCTCGAGTAAAAGAGCCGTAGCGGACAGGATCCTTTGCCATGGCGGCATTGACTTCTGCCTCAAACTTGGCCATTGCGTCATGAAAAACCTCTAAGATGAGTGCGTCTTTGGTGGCAAAGTGATGCATCACCCCGCCTTTGGTCACCCCAACAGCATCCGCCACTGCTTGGAAGGTCACCTTAGCCAACCCTTGCTCTAACGTGATGCGTGCTGCCTGATCAAGAAGGGCACGTCGCACCAGCTCTGGCTGTTTTTTACGTTTATATGCGTTTTTTGTTTCCATACGAGTACACCATAAAATTAGACAGTAATTTCATTATGAGATAATAATGGCTTAAATGAAATTGTACATCCCAATAAAGAAACCATCTGGTCGGTATTTTATACAAATACTTTCTTAATGTGAAGGCCTAGACTGTAATTTTCTAATTTAAAATATTCACACTACAGCCAATACACTTGAAACGGCCTAATGTGTAATACAAGACGCTTATAAAACAGTTAACATTCCTTAGCAAAAAAGCCCTTTAACTAATCTGACCGACTTGCTATCTTGCTCCGCCACGCTTATATTGCCAAAAGCTTTTATTAGCAAATATTTCTGCCCCCATTTTTGGCTTACCCTGCTGTTGTATCAACACCTTTCTCATATTGGATCTTATGAAAAAAAACCTTGAGGCGAGCTCAGACGCTCGCCGGACTCAGTATTTTCAAGTATTTCTGATGGGTGTCAGTGCCTTTATCATGAATACCACAGAATTTGTCCCCGTCGCCTTACTCAGTGATATTGCCCAAGACTTTGCTATCACCACAGCAGAGACTGGCTGGATGCTGACGCTGTATGCGTGGATCGTCGCTGCGATGTCATTACCACTGATGCTACTGACCAGTCGTTTTGAGCGCAAACGTTTACTGTTGGCATTGTTTGCGGTATTTATTGCCAGTCATGTGTTGTCCGTATTTGCATGGAGCTTTGATGTGCTGCTCATTAGTCGAGTTGGGATCGCCCTATCGCATGCGATATTTTGGTCCATCACGGCCGCAATCGCCATACGGGTAGCACCAGAAGGCAAAAAGGCACTGGCTCTCAGTGTCCTTGCGACGGGTACTTCATTGGCGATGGTCATGGGCGTGCCATTGGGACGCTTGATCGGTCAATGGTTTGGCTGGCGCGCGACGTTTGGCGGTATTGGGGTGCTTGCTTTTGTGGTATTTGTACTACAAGCAAGGCTGTTACCGACCTTGCCCAGTATGTTTGAAGGCTCTTTTCGAAAGATTCCAGAACTGCTAAAAAACCCATTATTAGTCTGTCTGTACTTGCTTATTTTGCTAGTCTTTACTGCCCACTATACTGCGTATTCTTATATTGAGCCTTTCATGCGGCAAGTCGGCTCAGTCAGTGAAAACTCGGCTACTTTTGTATTGCTGCTATTCGGTGTTGCGGGGATTGCAGGCAGTGTGATATTCAGTCGTTGGGGTGATCGATTTAACACACGCCTGATGCTGATATCGACACTCCTAATGCTCCTGTCTATGCTTGTGCTACTATTCGTCGTGACCTCGATCTGGGCGCTCAGCCTAATTGCTTTGCTATGGGGCGCAGCGCTGATGCTGCTGATCATTTCTATGCAAGCCAAAGTCATCATGGTCGATGTCAATGCCCAAGACATGCTGATGTCGATGTTTTCAGGCATTATTAACTTAGGAATTGGTACGGGGGCGCTTTTTGGCGGTTATGCGGTGACGCATTTGTCACTATCAAGCGTGGGCTATGTCGGTGCGACTATCGCTAGTGCGGCGCTGCTACTGTTGCTATTTATGATAAAACGCTTTCCTGAGTTGAGTAAAAGACTGGGCTAGGTAAAAAGCTGATGTCGAAGAAAAGCAGTCAAAATATCAGCCCTCATATCGCCAGTGAATAAAACTCGTAGAGCACTATAATTCATAGCATATCATTCAAAGTATCACTTTCAATCAGCCCATCTACCAGATTGATAGTGCGATCACAGGAAGCTGACAGACGTGGATCATGAGTGACCAAAAGCACGCCACAGTCGCGCTCACGGTTGACCTTACGGAACAGCTCAAACACCTCAGCCGCTGTGACGGTGTCCAGATTACCTGTTGGTTCATCAGCGAGTAGTAATGCAGGATCGGTGATAAGCGCCCTTGCGATAGCCACTCGCTGCTGCTGACCACCTGAGAGCTCATTGGGCTTGGTGTCGGCAAACTTCTCAAGCCCGACCGCTGCCAGCAAGCCTCTTGCTTTTTGTATGGCGTGTTTATCTGGGCGACCTTGGGTCAACATCAGCGGCATGAGCACATTGTCTAGCGCTGTAAATGCTTGAATCAGATGATGAAACTGAAACACAAAACCAATGCTATTACCACGTAGCGCAGTACGTTCAGCGTCACTCATGTCACTGGTCGGCTGACCGAGCAGATAGAGCTCGCCACTGGTTGGTTTATCGAGCAGTCCAAGCACGTTTAGCAGGGTACTCTTACCAGAGCCAGAGGGACCGATGAGCGCTGCAAAATCACTGTTATCGATACGTAAGTCGATACCGTGTAGTACCTCTATCTCATTGGGTTGGCCTATATTATAGGATTTGCGCAGCCCCTCTAAGCGCAGTACTTCATGAGTGTCATCAGGTCTGTCAGGCATAAGATTAAACTCATTTGTGGACGCATGATTAGACATAGCGAATGGCCACTACTGGATCTAGTGCGGCTGCTCGCCGTGAAGGTATGGCCGCTGCCAATACGCCTGTAAGCGTCGCGAGCAGCATGGCCAACAACACAAGCTCTATTGACACGGTGATATAAAACAAGTTTGGGCCAAAGGTGTTAAACCCCCATATCAGTATATAGCTGACAGCACTGCCCAGCACCGACCCAAATAGCCCAAATACCGCCCCTTGTATCAAAAATATGCGTAATATTTGCTGACGGGTGGCGCCAGTGGCACGTAAAATCCCAATCTCTCTAGTGCGCTGTACGACACTGACAGACAGTACACTGGCAATCCCAAACGCTACTGAGATTGCTACAAACACAATGATCATATTGGTAGATAGGCTTTGTGCGGACAGCGCACTCATCAGTTGCGCATTGGTTTTAATCCAGCTCTCCGCTTGCAATGAGGTCAAGCGCCCTATTTGATCTGCGATGTCTTCTGCGGCAAAGATATCTTCTACAGTCAAGTCAATAACAGTGACGCCGCCCGGTAGGCTGAGTAACGATTGTGCTTGTTTGAGATCGAGATACACATAACGCTCATCTAGCTCACGCACACCCAGCTCAAAGATACCAGCGACATTGACCACGGTACTGTTCTGTTGACCGGTTTCTAATCGCAGCTTACTGCCTACTTGCACACCGAGATCTTTGGCAAGCTCACTGCCAATCATGACATTGTCAGCACCGACATGTAATTGACCATTTATCAGGTACTCATCGAGTGGTATGATTTTTTGATAACGTGTAAGCTCAGTGCCGACCAGCACCACTGATTCTAGGGCATTACCACGACGTACAAAAGCAGGTCCTGATACGATGGGGGATACGCCTGTCAGTATCGGCAATTGATCCAAGGTTTCGGTGACTTGCTGCCAATTATTAATTGAGCGTAAACGCTGTGGTCTTTTGTCCTCTTGAATCAACTGCACAGCACCTCTCTCTGGTGGCGCGACTTGATTGACTTCATCTGGTGAGACCAGGCGAATATGAGATTGGCTGCCAAGGGTATTATCAATTAAATTGGCCTGTAGTCCTTGGATCAAAGCCGTAATAAAGACGATCACTGCCACGCCGATGGCGACGCCCACAGTGATCATCAGTGATTGCACTCGCCCCTCACGTAAAAACCCAAGTGCAATGGTGGCATCAATCCATAGTCGTCCAAACAGGGTTTTCACGAGACATTCACCGATGATGGCTCATAAGAAGTGAGGCTCTTTTTAGTTAAATCCGTTGTCGCTAATGCACGATTATCTGCATCATAACTATTATCCACAAATGGCATGGGCTTTTCTTTTATTCGGACTCGTTTACCATCAGCGATAGAAAAAGCGGCATCGGCCAATACATAATCACCTTCACCCAACCCTGCGACAATCTCAGACATGGTCAGTCCTCGTAAGCCCAAAGTGACCTGTTGGCGCTGTACTTTGCCATCTCGCACCAGTAATACACTTGCCTTGTCTGCCTGTATGTTGGTTAAAGCATCATTGGCAATCACTAGCGCCCGCTCTCGTCGCCCTGTTTCGATATTGACTGAAACCGTCATGTCTTGTCGCAAAAACTCAGGCACAGGATCGACACTCAATCTCACTTCGACCGTACCACGCTGCGGGTCAATACTCGGGGCGATAAAGTTAATACGAGCAGGAAAGGGGCGCTCGGGATAAGCGTCAGCAATGGCAACGGCTTGTTGCTGTAATGCCAACCGTGATAAGTTACGCTCATCAAGCGGCACATGGATTTCGGTACTGCCGTCAAGCGCAATAGTGAATAAAGTACGTCCAGGCTGGACAAAGTCGCCAAGCTCTACATCACGGGTCAATATCGTCCCAGACACCTCGCTACGTACTTCAGTCTTATTGAGCTGCGCCTGCAAAGCCGCTAACCTTTCACGAAGTAAGGCTTCCTCGACCCCACCAGCGGCTAGCGCCTGTACCCTTAGACGTGCTGCTTCAAGCGTCGTGCGGGCGACGTTTTCGGCCTGTACCGCTTGCTCCATCTCTTCAGCCGATATTGCCGATATCGCCGCCAGCTCACGCCTACGAGCAACGTCACGGCGGGCTTGTGCCAACTGTACCTTCGCCTTTTCTAACTCTACTAACGCTTGCGGCCGCGTACTACTGGTCAGCGCCTGCAGCTCCGTTTGGGCTTGACGTACTTGCGCCGCCACATCATCTGAGCTCAATACCAACAGTAAATCACCCTTGGCAACTCGCTCTCCTTCCTGCACCAAACGCTCAAGTACCACGCCAGCCACTTCGCTACCCACTTGCGTGCGTGATACGGTAAGCACCTGACCGGTCGCTACCACCGTCTGCACCAATGGCTTAGACGTAGCAGTATAAACTGACATAATCGGCCCTTGCCACCAACGAAACCCCGCAAACCCAACAGCGAGTATCAGCAGCATGAGTACGATTACAGATTTATAGCCGATAGCACGCAATAGGGTTCTCCATTTTTAATGTACTGCTTAAATATATGTAAGGTGTGTGGTCACCTTACTCCGCTAATAGCTGTAGGCAGCGTTTAATGACTGGCGCATCGACCATCTCGCCGTCTATCTTAAATACCGCCTGTCCGCTGCGCTCATACTCTGCTACCACACGTTTGGCAAACTCAATCTCAGCAGCTGTCGGCTCAAGCGCTTTTTGTACCACAGCGACCTGCTTAGGATGAATACAAAGCATGCCTGCCATCCCCATCTGCGACCACAATTGCACACGTACATTCAGACCTGTAGTATCATCAAAATCCGGATAGACAGTATCAATAGGTGGCGCTAGCTCATGGACTTTAGACGTCAGGATGAGCTGATAGCGAATCTGATTGGCGATGATATCCGCTGCTGGCGTCCCGACTTGCACGCGCAAATCATTGCATAAATCCAAAAAGCCATAACTAAATGTCAGCAGCCCTGACGCCTTGGCCATGGCATCGACTTGATATAAGCCGATGGCACTTTCTATCAAGGCAATCACTGGCAACCCTGTACGCTGATAAACTTGTTCAATATCTGCAGCTTGCTCGGCTTTGGACAGTATCACGCCTGCCAGATTAGGCAGTTGCTGGCAAAGCTGCAAGTCTTTGACAAATTCATCACTCCCTGCTTTATTGATACGCACCCACACCGCTTGATAATCGGCACTATCATGATAAGTTTTTAGATGGTCACGGGCTTGTGGTTTGTCCGCTTGCGCCACTGCATCTTCCAAATCCACAATCACGGCATCGGCACCACTGACAAAGGCTTTGGCGACCAGTTCTATTCTTGTGGCAGGCACAAACAGCCAAGTCTTATGATGAGCAGTATTGGCTAGATTATCATGGTCATTATTAATAGGGGTTTGCATGCGCACCTTCGTCCTTAAGTATAAACTTAATCATACAGTGTTTATTGACTTTACCAGACATTGCGCCTGAACAGAATAGAGTCTGTTGAAATAATGATCACTAAAAAAGCCAGACAACACAATGCTGCCTGGCTTCGATGCTTTTATATTATAAAATAGGTTTAGAGAGTGTCTTCAAGAAGTGTTGAGCTATCTGATTATCTTTAGAAACTGACCAGCATGATACAGTGTCAATCCTAATTCGGTAAATCCAGATTTGAGACCACCAAAAGAGACTTTTGACTCCTCTAAGGTCTTGAATGGTATAGGAATAGCGTTTCTATTGCCTGTCATGATGTACTCTGCAAAGCACTTACCCATCATCGTACCTGTAGTAATGCCTCGGCCATTATAGGCCGTTGCCGTCAGCAGGCCTTCATCAGGCTCCATCACTCGAAAGATATGATCTTGAGTAAAGCCAAAGCTACCACACCACTCGTATTGCCACTTAAATGCTGGCAAATCTGGATAATAGCTTTTTTGTACCGTATTGGCCCACGACTGATAAAAAGACTTTGGTTTGAGCTGTGTGCCACCGACAGTTCCTAATAATAGACGACCATCGTCATCACGGCGAAAGCTAGATAATGCCAAACGTGTGTCCCATGCACCCGTCCCGTACGGTAAGATACGATCTGCTACTTCTCCACTAAGCGGCTCAGAGGCAATCTGATAGTAGTAAACCAGATAAAATGTCTTGGCAATCTCTGTCCACTCACCTTCAGTATAGGCATTGGTTGCAATGATAACACGCTCAGATCTCACACGAGCCTTCGCCGTCCTCGCATACCAATAACCCTCTACTTTTTGTAGCGACTCAACAGCTGAATGCTCATAAATAGTCACACCAAGATCTGTCGCAACTTTTGCCAGTCCTCTTGTATAAGCAAGCGGGTTTAAGGTGCCTGCACGACGGTCTAACAATGCTTTGTTGATACTGGTACTGCCACAGTACTCATGGCACTTACTGCCAGTTAATATCTCGACATCGGCTCCACGGCGGCTGAGCTGCTCGTATCTGATATCGACATCGAGCTCACCCATAGCATTATGGGCCATGTGAATATTGCCCGCACGGGTCGCTTGCGCATCAATATTGTAGCGTTCAATCAAGTCAAACACCAAGCTGGGCGCTTGTCCAAGGGCTTCTGTCAGACGCTCCCCTGCCTCTTCGCCTAGAGCCACATTTAAGTCATCTGGACGCGCCCAAGTGCCGGCATTGACTAGCCCGACACTTTTTCCTGAACCACCACTGCCGACAGCTTTACTTTCCAACAACACAACTTTGACGCCCTTTTCGGCCAGATGAATCGCAGCCGACAACCCTGTATAACCACCGCCAATGATACAAACAGTCGCTTGAGTGTCACTATTCATTTGGCTATAGGTATCAATAAGGGGCGCAGTTATGTCCCATAGACACTGCTCTTGCAACATTTCATACTCCCTACTTATCCCACGTCACTGATCGAAGCCGTCGTGCCAGAATTTTCTATAGAAGGCTCTTCGCGTGGTATAAACTTATTAAGGAACGCCCATAACAACCCAAACAAGGGTGATAACCAGCAGGCAAAAGCAAAGGGTGCATAAGTCAAGGTCGCAATGCCAAGTGTTGCTGCCACAAAGCTACCCCCCATGTTCCATGGAATAAGCGGTGATAAAAGCGTACCTGCATCTTCGATTGAGCGGGTCAACGTCGTACGCTGATAGCCCATTTCTTTATACTTATCTTGTAGTAGACGGCCTGGTAAAACACAAGTCGTATAAACATCACCGATAAGCGTACCGACACTGAGTACACTGCCATAGGTCGTAAAAATCAAGCCTAGACGAGATTTCACAAAGTGATTGATCTTTGCCATGATGGCTTTGAGTGTGCCGTAATGTTCTAATGCCCCGATAAAACCTAATGCAAAAATAGTCAAGCTAATGACCCATGTCATCGACATCACACCGCCTTTTGATAGCAGCTGATCAACCACCTCAAAGCCTGTCTCACTGACAAAACCGTTTTGTAACACATTAAAAACATCGCTAACGCCCACACCCTGCAAAAAGACAGCGATCACGGAGCCTACAAACACACCGCTTAATACTGTCGGAATGGCTGGCATTTTCATAACTGCGGCTGCCACAACGACTACCGCTGGTAGCAAGGTGATTATGCTTAGGTTGTAATTAGCGGCTAAGTTATCCTGTAGCGCTTGGATAGAGGACAAATCAATACTGTCATCGCCATAGCCCATGCCAATCCAAGCATAAATCGCCAACGCAGTGAGCATTGCAGGAACAGTCGTCGGCAACATGCCTTTGATGTGATCCCAAAGCTCAACACCAGCTGCTGCCGGCGTCAGGTTGGTGGTGTCTGACAATGGCGACATCTTGTCTCCAAAAAACGCACCAGAGACGATAGCACCACCAGTAAAGTGCGCTGGTATGCCAAGCCCCATGCCGATACCCATCATCGCAAGACCGACGGTACCGACAGTCCCCCACGACGTACCTGTGGCCACAGAAATAATGGCACAAATCGCACAAACAGAAACTAAAAAAGTGGAAGGGGAAAATATACTAAAACCATAATATAAGATGGTCGGGACCGTCCCTGCGATAATCCATGCCCCAATCAGCATACCCACACCCATTAAAATAATCATCGCCGGCAAACCAATCTTGATGACCTTTAAAAAGCGCTCTTCCATGCCTTCCCAGCCACGGCCACGCATCTTCATAAACAAGCCGGTAATTAAAATGCCGCAAGCTAAAGGAATATGAGGGGTAAAGTCTTTAAATATGAAAAACTGCACCATGAGAATCATGGCAGTCAAAACAAGCGGGGCAATATCGAGTAAAAAGTTAGAAGATGGCCCATAGCCATCAATATCAGGGTCGTGATTTTTTTCTTTAGTCATGAGCGTTCTACCTTCCTTAGTAGTCATCTTTAGTGTTCGCAGCTTCATCCAAAACTGCCTATTGCTTTATGACCTTAAAGCAACTCGCGACTACTAAGCATACCTTTCGTATGCATAGTAGTCAGCCAATATTTCAAATCTTACAAGTCAATCAATACTTTATAAATTTATAAAAAAGAGGCTTATCGCCTTACCTAACCAAAACTGATGCCTTGCGCTAGAGGCAGCTCGGTTGAATAGTTAATCGTATTGGTCTGTCGGCGCATATAAACTTTCCATGCATCCGATCCAGACTCACGCCCACCGCCTGTCTCTTTTTCACCACCAAAGGCACCACCAATCTCTGCACCGCTAGTCCCAATGTTGACATTAGCAATACCGCAATCACTACCGCGATCGCTGAGGAAGGTTTCAGCTTCACGCACATCATTGGTAAACACACAAGATGACAAGCCCTGAGGGACATCGTTTTGCATCTCAATCGCCTCATCAAAGTCTTTATAGGTCATGACATATAATATAGGCGCAAAGGTTTCACTTCTAGCAACATCGTTTTGCTCATCAAACTCCACAATGGCAGGGGTGACATAATAAGCATTCGGATACTTGTCTTCGAGTACGCGCTCGCCACCGGTGACTGTCCCGCCCGCTTCTTTGGCCTTTTTTAAGGCCTCTTGCATGTTATTAAAGCTGTCTTCATCGATCAGCGGACCGACCAGATTGCCTTCTAGTGGGTGACCGATACTGACGGTTTCATAAGCGGACTTGATACGGGGTAAGATGTCGTCTTTGATGGATTCGTGTACAAACAGACGACGTAAGGTGGTACAACGCTGGCCGGCTGTCCCAACTGCTGAAAACAAAATACCTCGTAATGCCAAGTCTAAGTCGGCAGTTGGCGCCAATATCATGGCATTGTTACCGCCTAGCTCAAGTAAGCATTTACCAAAGCGCTCTGCGACTTTTGGTCCTACTTCCTGACCCATACGGGTGCTGCCCGTTGCACTGACCAAGGCCACATCTTTATTTTCTACCAAAACATTACCAACATCCGTCTTGCCTAGTAGTACTTGCGACAGATGCTCTGGCGCATCGCCAAACTTAGCTAAGGCTTTTTCAAACATGGCTTGACAAGCCAGCGCCACTAAAGGGGCTTTTTCTGATGGCTTCCACACCACAGGGTTACCGCAGACGATGGCCAGTGTTGTGTTCCAGGACCATACAGCGACTGGGAAGTTAAAGGCAGAGATAACACCGATGACACCTAGAGGATGCCAAGTCTCACGCATGTGGTGACCTGGGCGCTCTGATGCGATCGTCAGACCATACAGCTGACGAGACAAACCAACGGCGAAGTCACAGATATCGATCATCTCTTGCACTTCACCTAGGCCTTCTTCTTTGATCTTGCCCGCCTCAAATGACACCAGCATGCCCAAATCTTCTTTGTGCTCACGCAGCACCTCACCCAACAAACGAATCAGCTCACCGCGTCTTGGTGCCGGCACGGTACGCCATTCTTTGAAGGCCTTTTTGGCGTTAGCAACTTTAGTGTTGACATCCTCAACACTATCCAAAGTGATTTTACCTATCACAGAGCCATCTATTGGGGTATGAATTTCAAAGTCGCCATTTTGATATTGTTCTTCTTTGACACCCATAGCGGACATATACTGCTTAATCATATCGCATCCTTTTATGTTGATTGATACTTCCTTGACAGACTTAATACGTTACCTTGTAGCAAGCTAAGTTGCAAAATAATTAATTTCTTACTGCCATTCCTTTTTGGAATGACAGGTCAACCTCTGACCACTCCTCTATTGACGCCTGGTTTTAAACATCACTGCCGAGCGTTGACAAACACGCCTTGAGGCTTTGGTGCTGCATCGTCTGATATAGCGCAAGCTCATCGTAGACAGAAGCACCTAAAGCACGCTCAAACGCTTGCTGATTTGAGCTGCCCTCATAGTGGCTTTGCTCAGCGTCATGCAGATTGGACTGGAAGATACCTGCCGCACTCACTGGCAAAAAATCCTCATAGACAATAGGCTCAAGACGAATGATCTTTTGCTCAATCAGCTCAGAGAGGGTTTGCTTGGATACAGAGTCACTCAGAGCGTTTGTCTGCGCTTCGTCATCTGTGTGAGCATTAATATCATCACCACTTGCAGCGACATCATCGGCCACTTGATAATAAAAATAAGCCAACGCTTCATTATGTAATGTCAGATAATCGTCTGGAAAAGCTTCAAACGATTTTTCTAAAATCTGATAGTACTCTGTAGCATTGTCCGCATTTGGTGTGGCTTGTAGCTGATTACGAGCTTGGTTAAGCAGCCGATCATATAGCTCTCGGCCTTTGGGCGTTAAGGCCACGCCACGCTGCTCAATCTCACCAAACCTTGCCGTATGATGCCCTGTTTCATAGCTGCCTTCTGGGGTTTGAAAACTTACTGGCTCCTCTAAAGCCTTAAAGCTGGTTTGTCTTAACAAAATAGGACAGTCTCGTTTTGGTGGTCCCTCGATAATCGCTTTTGGCGGGATGCCCTTGGCCTGCATACCTGCCTGTACTGCATCTATATCTAAGGTTCTGGGCGTCAAATGATTGATATGAGGGCCTTTAAAACCCACAACATCAGCGATCAGTCCATGCTGTGCTAACAGCCGTTGATACAGTGTTTTAGATACAGGCGTTTTATCGTGCCAACGAAACGTCTCTAATGCTTCTTTGACAAACTGCTGTGCCTCATCAGCAGTCAGGCCGCCTTGAGTCTCAAAGCGTTTGATTAAATTTATAACCTTGTCTGTAAATATATTACGCTTATTCAAAGCGGTGATCGCTTCTTGTTTTAGCGCTTCATCAGTGATGAGATCTAAGCGCAGCAAAGAGGTAAACACCCGAAATGGGCTGTTATTTAGAGATTGCGTATCTATGGCTCTAAAGGCCGTAGAATGTACGGGCACACCCGCCGGCGCCAAATCATAGTAGCCTACAGGATACATGCCCATCACGGCAAAGAGTCTGCGCATCATGCTCAGCTCATGGGCCGTACCAAGCCTGATGGCACCGTGACGTTCCATATTGAGTCGGTCTAGCTCTCCTGTGTGCTCAAGCTGTTGTCTCACCTCAGGCTGCTCACTGAGTACTGCTGTATTGACTTCAGTCACCAAGTCGATAAGATCCCCATATAAAGGCACTTCTTTTTGGTACATCTCTGACATCGCAGCAGAAAAATCATGGCGAATATCGTCACTATTTATAAATGTATTTTTCACAGATAAATATCCTTTTTAAGTCAACTGTGGTTGGGGTGCTTCATCTGGAATGGCGCTGAGCACTTCTTTTAAAATATCAAGTCCGGCCTTTAGGGTGTCAGGCTCTATCGTCAGTGGGGGTAATAAACGAATAATATGACGGTGTTTGCCACTTGGCATAAGAAGCAGCCCCTGCTCTCGTGCTTGTGTTAATACAAAAGCCATGACACTTGGATGCGTTCCAAATACAGGATGACGCAGCACTATGCCACGCATAGCGCCTATACCAGTGAGGTCGTGTAGCCAAGGTGAGACGCCTGTTTGTTGCCACTCAGTGAATGTACTTTCGATCGTCTCTGCATAATACTGGGCAGATTGCCATACCTCATCTTCATGCATGATGTCCAAAATCGCATTGGCCGCTGCACAAGCGACAGGGTTGCCAGAATAGGTACCTCCCAAACTTCCTTTGGGCAGGCCATTCATCACACTGGCTTTACCGATCACAGCCGCCAATGGCAAACCGCCAGCGATACTTTTGCCTAATAAGAGCAGATCAGGCTCAATCCCTAAATGGGTAAAGGCAAAAGGCACCCCGGTACGGCCATAGCCAGACTGAATCTCATCCATGATTAGCAAGATGCCATGCGCATCACAAAAGCCTCGCAAGTACTGCGCAAATGAAGCTGACATCAGTTGAAAACCGCCCTCTCCTTGTACTGGCTCCACAATAACGGCACCGATATTTTGCACATCTGTCTCGACCGCAAACAAACGCTCTAATGCGTCGATAGCCTGTTGGTCACTGACCTCGCTATCAGGACTAGGAAAAGGAATATGATAAACACCGCCAGCTAAAGGGCCTAGTCCACGCTTATAAGGTGCGACCTTGCCGTTGAGATTCACCGCCGCAAGCGTACGCCCATGAAAGCCGCCATCAAAAGCAATCACACCGGTACGGCCTGTCTTCATACGAGCAATTTTTATGGCGTTTTCGGTGGCTTCTGCGCCGCAGTTGGTGAGCATGCCTGAGCATTCATCTTCGATAGGAACGAACGCACACAATCTTGGCATAAAGGTTTGATACGGCTGATGAGCGGCCGCATTATAGGCATAATGAATGAGTGACTGCGCTTGACTGGTGATGGCGCTGACGATATCAGGATGACAATGCCCAAAGTTTAATACGCCAATCCCGCCCACAAAATCGATGTAGCAGCGCGCTTGATCGTCCCAGACTTTAGCATTATCCCCCTTGGTAAGTGTCACTGGATGCACCATCGTAAAAGCATCCGTGACATTGTATAGCTGATCCATGACTGTCTCTCATCTTCCCTGAGTTAGACCATCATTTCAGCAAACCCTACTGTCATCGGCAAACGAATATAAGTTGTGATGCCATTCCTTTTTGTCATCATCAAAAAACCGACATATAGTCGGCATTTTTGTCTGTTTAAAAGTATGGATGATTAGAGTGTATTGAGCATGCTGAGTATATCGACAATCAGTAGCTAAAATCACTCTATGACTGCTGGTAAAAATCCAAGCCTTGCTCATGATCGTTTGAGGTGTCCAGATAGGCTGAAACCCACTCTAAAAGCACCTTTATCTTGTGCGATCGCCCCAATGATAAAGGATAAGATATGTAATAAGCGCCTCTGCCTTTGACAGCATAGCGCCAAGCTGTCACTAGAGCACCTGATCGCAGCTCTGGAGCCACTAATCGTAGCGGCACCAATGCAATACCATACCCGAGTAAAGCGGCAGAAATAGTGGTGTGGAAGGTATCAAAACGTGGGCCTACAAAAGTGCCATCGATACTGATATCCTGCTGTCTAAAGTACTCATACCAAGCGCTTGGGCGAGAGCTGAGCTGTAATAAAGTGCAGTTGTCTATATTACTGGTACAGGGTGCTTTGTCTTTTAAATAGTCAGGATGACAGACAGCGACACTATATTCGTCAAACAGCTTGATTGACTCCATCCCGCCCCAGATGCCATCCCCATATAAAAAAGCCACATCGACATTTTGATCTTCAGAAAAAAACGGCCCAGCCAACTCTTTGATATCTAAATTAATCAAAGGCTGTGCTTGGCTAAACCCCTTTAAAGCGGGCATCAGCCAACGTGAACAAAATGTGGGATGAGAGACAATCTTGAGTACCTCTGAGTTATCACTATTTGACATCAAGCTGGTCGTCGCCGCTTCGATATGTTTGAGAATCTCTAAGACCTCAAGATAGTAGGTCTTCCCCGCTGGGGTTAAAGAGATTCGATGCGGTGTGCGATAAAAAAGTGACAGATTCAGCATCTCTTCGAGTTGAGCGACCTGCTTACTGATGGCGCTTTGCGTCATATGCATCTCTTGCGCAGCATTCGTAAAACTTAAGTGCCGAGCAGCCGTTTCAAAGCATTGCAATGCAGTGGTCGAAGGATACCTTCTAAAAGAAAGCGGCTTATTGACTTCAGTCTTCATCATTTATATCTTTTATCCCATATCGTACAAGCGCAATAAGACACAACCATCCGCTGTGTGCAAACCAACAACAGCAACAAACGGTATCTTTACTTCAATCTTAAGATTATATCGCATATTGCAGCGTTGGACAGTATAGTCGATACACTCTAACAATGTCATAGCGCTATTGGGATGCTTTCTGTTCAAAATATAGGTTGCGCAGCATCGAAGATACACAGCACACAAGTAAAATGTATACCAGTAGTACGTTCAAACCCTTAACAGTTTTACATTCAGCTGACTATATGTACTGATATTGCGCCAATTGGGTATGGTTTTTAGGGCATCAAAAAAGCAAGGTCTTGATGACATATAGTGCTCGTTTATCAGGCATCAACAAAGGCAGCGCAACTTGTATTTAAGTCAATGTTTCAGTGGCACTGTATCTACTTTATAGTGGATCGGCTATAACAATGAGCGCTGAGCGTTTGTTCTTTTACCTATATTAAAAATTAATCATTACCTATATAATTACATAATAAGTAATATGATTAACACGCTTCACGAAGCATTATTGAATTGAGTATGTGATGTCATCAACCGAAAAAGTCATAAGCAAGAGCCAAGGTGGCATCCAGTCCCTTGAGATTGGGTTAGCGGTACTCGATGTGCTCGTAGAGCATAACGAGCCGATGATGTTAAAGGATATTGCGCATGCTCTTAAGATGCATCCTGCAAAAGCGCATCGCTACTTGGTCAGCCTTATCCGAAAGAACTATGCACGCAAGCTCGATGATGGGCGTTATGGTCTAGGGGCGAGAGTCAAGACGCTAGGATATACAGGCCTTGATCAAAACAATCTATTGCAACGGCTGAGCACTGCTGCGACTGAAATCAAAGATACCTTAAAGTGTGGGGTACAAATCTCTAAGTGGTTTAATGAAGGCCCTATCATTATCCAGTCGTTTGAGCCAGACAGTCCGATCAGTATCATTACTCGTATAGGTTCACGTATGCCACTGTCGTCTTCGGCGACAGGCAAACTATTCGCCAGCTATCATCCCGATGCTACGATTAAACCTTTGATGTTGGCAGAATGGCAAAGCTGTCTCAAAGAGACGACCAAAAAGCCTGCTACTGGATTCACTGATGCAGAGCTCACAGCTAAATGGCAAGCGTTTACTGAGCTACAAACCGCTGTCCGCAGACAAGGTTATGCGACAGTGACCGGTGATATGCTGATGGGCATCAACGCTGTTAGTATCCCCATCCTACCGCCCCAAGCGACGACTGCACCGGCAACCATCTCAGCCGCTGATGATAGACAATTAGAATATGCCCTTACTGTGATTGGTACTACCGAACAGCTGCCGTTGAGGACTCAGCAACAGACTATTCGACAGATTATGACGATCGTCCAGCATTATCAAGTTGGCTAGCTGCTTTAGTGATTATGCTGCGGCCCCAAGATATGCACATCTAAAATTCTTTTAAAATGCGTGCAGTAGTATCTGAGATACTGCTATGTAGTGAATCCTGAATAAAAAGAGCACCGCTTTGACAACGTGCTACTGGTATAAACCAAACCATTGCCGTTACTATTATAGTCGATAAGTAGCATAGAGCCGCCTCTAGCAAAATAGAGCGGCTCTGATAGGATGGGTTAAGCCTTTAGCCGTTATACCGACAAAGATTACTTTGGTTGATGCTCAAGTCGTTTTAAGACTCGCCAGCTGACGGCTTGGCCCCATCTGTGCGACTGATCGTCAATCCTGTAAAGCCAAATATCAATGTCAAAAACAACGACAGATAACAAAAGAAGGCATACGGCAGATAATCCAGTACGGGCACTCCTAACGCTTGGCTAATAAATACACCACATACACTCCAAGGGACAAGGGGGTTGATGACCGTTCCTGCATCTTCAATCGTTCGTGATAGGTTTTTGGGGTGTAAGTTCAAACGCTCAAAGGTTGGACGAAATGCGGTGCCTGACAGTAGAATACTCAAGTATTGCTCACCAATAAGCACGTTGATACTCAGCGCCGACATAGCAGCAGCAAAGATGGCACGCCCTGAAGTGGTCAACGTGTCTTTGATGCCTGACAATAGTGCTGGCAAGATGCCTAAAGCAGTCAACAGCCCGCCAAGACTCAGCGCCAATACCACAATCATTTGAGTAAAGAACATGCTTTGTACGCCGCCACGCGATATCATGCCGCCCACTTCACCCAGATCCAAAGTCTCAGCAGGTGTATAGCCTGCAAACAGATAACCCCCTAATTGTCCAATACTGGGCGAGCTATGAAAATAGGTGACGATCAATGCCACAATAATGGTACAGATGATAGTATAGATAGCATTGATGCGGAACACGGCTAAGCCTACGAGCACGATAAAGGGCAATACCGCATAGCTCTGCACTAGTCCACTGTCAATCAGCTGACCTTGCAAGACCGTCACTTGACTTAAATCAGAGCTAACCGTTGTACCAGAAAAAAACCAAAAAAGTATAACCGTCAGTATCCAAGCCGGTACTGTGGTATACATCATATTGCGAATATGCTCGAACAGATCAATGCCCACGACAGATGAAGCGATGGTACAAGTATCTGACAGTGGCGACATCTTATCACCAAAAAATGCCCCCGATACTATAGCGCCCGCAGCAATAGCGACATTGGCATCAAAGGCATGACTCATACCAATAAAAGCCACACCGAGCGTCGCTGCTGTCGTCAAGCTACTACCCAATGCCACACCTATAATAGAGGTCAATATAAAGGCAGAGATATAATAGTACTCTGGCGAGATCAGCTGAAAACCAAAGTACATCAGCGTCGGTATAGCACCAGACATCATCAAGGCGGCCACCATCAAGCCGATAAAGAAGAACAAATATATTGCCCCAATGCCACGCATGACGCCTGACGCCATTTGCTCCTGCATGTCATTGAAGTTTAAACCTTTGATGAGACCGATGGCCAGTAGCACACAGATAGCAAGTATCAATGAAAGATGAGGCACCCAGCCAAAGCCGATCATGGTGACACCCATGATGGCGATAACAATGGCAGAAATCATAAAAGCCAGTTGAGGGGAAGATTGAGTCAGTATTTTTGGTGGCATCACACGTCCTTATATTAGAAAGTACAGCTGGCGTTAACCGTGAGTGGGGCAAGTTTAATGAGTTGCTCTGATTTTTGCCACTCTGATTACTTACCTAGCAGATCATCAGTCTTTGCAGCCATCACAAAGTCGTTATGATGCAAGCCTTTAATACTGTGTGACCACCAAGTAACAGTGGCCTTACCCCACTCGACCAAAATGCCTGGATGATGCCCCTCCGCTTCAGAGATGTCTGCCAGCTGGTTGGCAAATGCCATTGCGGTGACAAAGTTTTTAAACTTATACTGGCGCTGTAGCTGTCTGATGCCATCAACTTCAATCAGCGACCACTCTGGAATTTGCTTTAGTAGCTCGCGTGCCTCAGTTTCACTGACTGTTGGTGCGCCGACACGGCAAGCTTCACAGCTAGATTGTGATAATGTTGTCATAATAAGTTCCTTTTATTTTAAGACCGTCAAATATGTATATGGGCTAATTGGTGACATGCCCTAAATGTCGAATAATATCAATTGGTGGCGACGGAGTACGTTGGCTCAAACAGTCCAAGTGACATGGCCTGCTTAACCACTGCCATGATGTCGCTATCTACGATGTCAAAGAGAGTATCTAAATCATCAATCACATAATAAATCGGTTGGATATGATCGATTCGATAAGGCGTGCGCAGCACATCGAGCAAATCAAATGCTCGGTGTTCAGGCTGGGGTTGGTTTTGAGCGTCATTATTGAGCGCATAGAGCGTTTCAGAAGGTGAGCTTAAAATGCCACCACCGTAGATCCTGCGGTCTTGACGATGATGGCCCACCAATCCAAACTCAATAGTGAACCAATACAGTCGTGCCAAAAACCATCTCTCTTCTTTACTTGCATGTAGCCCAAGCCTACCATATGTCTCATTAAAAGCAGCAAACGCAGGATGGGTCAGCAGCGGACAATGCCCGACTATCTCATGAAAGATATCAGGCTCTTCGATATAATCCATATCATCGGGACGACGTATAAAGGTGGCGACGGGAAAACGCTTTTCAGAGAGTAACTTAAAAAACTTCCCAAAACTGATAAGCGCAGGCACGGCAGCGGTCTGCCAGCCTGTGGTGGCTTGTAGTACGTCATCAATATCGTGAAGTTGTGGGATACGTGTGGTCGGTAGGTCGAGTTTGGTTAAACCTTCTAGATACTCCGAGCAAGCACGGTTTGGTATTTGCTTGGCTTGACGCTCGAGCAAGGCTTGCCACATAGCATTTTCATCATCACTATAGTGAATATGACCATTGGCATCAGGTTGATGCGACACGTAGGGTTGCTTATCTTGGCGTTCCATGCCGGTATTCCTTGTAGATTGTGGTCCTAAACGACTCTCAGTAAAGGCATCATTGTCTTGACACCTGTGATATTAGAGTACAGGCAAGACAAACTCCTTTTGCCCCGCCCCTTGATTCATAAAGCCAGTATATTACTCAGCTTCAGTCTCTGGCTGATCTATAGCACCGCGGCGCATCTGATCACGCTCTATCGACTCAAATAACGCCTTAAAGTTACCCTCGCCGAAGCCCTCAGCATAATCACCTTTACGCTGGATAAACTCGAAGAATACAGGGCTGCCTAAGATGGTCTCTGAGAAAATCTGTAGCAGCAGACGCGGGGTTCCGCCCTCTGTCGTACCATCTAACAAGATGCCACGAGCTTGCAGCTCATCGACATTTTCGCCATGGTTTGGTAAACGCTCGCTCAACATCTCATAGTAGGCGGCAGGTGGCGCTGTCATTAGCGGGATACCGGCTGCTTTGAGCTTATCAATACTGGCGAGCAGATCATCACTGGCCAAGGCGATATGCTGAATGCCTTCACCGTTAAATTGCATTAAATACTCTTCGATTTGGCCGCCGCCCTGCTTCGATTCTTCGTTTAGAGGAATACGGATTTTTCCATCAGGAGCTGTCATGGCCTTACTGGTAAGCCCAGTGTACTCACCTTTGATATCGAAATAGCGGATTTCACGGAAGTTAAAGATGCGCTCATAGAAGTCTGCCCAGTAAGCCATACGGCCACGGTAGACGTTATGAGTAAGGTGGTCGATGACCTTGAAACCATGGCCGACAGGACGTCTGTCCACCTCTGGAAAGAACTCAAAGTCGACATCATAGATAGATTCACCGTCTTTAAAACGGTCAACCAAATAAATCAGTGAGCCGCCAATCCCTTTAATGGCAGGCAGTCTCAGCTCCATAAACCCTGTCGGCACCTCTACTGGCTGGGCACCGTTTTCGACTGCAAGCTCATAAGCTTTTGTAGAGTCTTTGACACGAAAGCCCATACTACAAGCGCCTGCACCATGCTCTTCTACAAAGTAGCTGGCTGGGCTTTTGGGCTCACGGTTGAGAATCAGATTGATGTCGCCTTGACGGTATAAAGACACATCTTTGGATCTGTGATTGGCAACATGACTAAAACCCAGCTGCTCAAATAGTGCTTCCACGGCTTCAGGGTTGGGCGAGGCGAATTCAACAAAATCAAACCCTTGTAATCCCATTGGGTTGTCAAATAAATCTGCCATTGTCATCATCCTTAATTTCAATTGGTGGTATAAAATCGGTGTAATACGTGGTTTATTGCAGTTATTGCAACAAATCTTGTTGACGGTGTATTTATATTAGATTAGCTTTATTTATAAGACCAATCGTATTTTTTTATTTATTTATCAGGTTTTCTTATGAATATCAGTATTCGACAATTGACCGCTTTTATCAAAGTTGCTGACAATGGCAGTTTTACCCGTGCCAGTGAGCAGATGTATTTGACGCAATCAGCCGTTAGCGGACTGATCAAAGAGCTAGAGTCTAGTCTAGACATTGTGTTATTTGATCGCACCACTCGCCAGCTGACTTTATCTGCGGTTGGGCGACACTTACTGCCACAAGCTCGCAGAGTCCTCAATGAGATGCATTTATTTGAAAATGAAGCCAGCAGTCTAACCAGCCTAGCGCAAGGCCAGGTGCGACTGGCGGTATCGCAGTTTGCCGCCTCTTCCATGCCTGCGGTTATTGCTCAGTTTGCCAAAGACTATCCCGATATCAGTGTGTCATTGCTTGATTGCTCCGCAGAGAACGTCCTCGAGCACATTCAGGACATCGAGGTGGACCTAGGTGTCGGCACCGAGCTTGGTTTTATGGACACTGAGGATGATATCAATGCTGACTTATTATATGAGCTGCCGTTTTGTGTAGTGATACCAGATAATCATGTACTGGCAAAAAAAAGCGAGCTCATTTGGCAGGATTTGATAGACAACCCCTTGATTACTTTGCAGGGTCCTTTTCTTGAACAAGTCACCACTGAGCTTGACGAAACTGTCGCAGCTCATATCCAACAAGCACGCTATAAAGTAAATTTTATGTCGACTGCGCTTGAGATGACCCGTCAAGGTTTTGGTATTACCTTGTGTCTGCCATATATGCCTGAAGTGATTGATTGGGTAAGTGCCAACGGTCTGTTGATGCGCCCTTTATTACAGCCAGTAAAAACACGGCGATTTTTTATTTATCAGCGCTCCTCTCGCTCTTTATCTCCAGCTACTGTCGCCTTTAAGCAGTTTTTACAGACATACTTTGCCAACCACTTTAATGACTTACCTAAAGACTGATACATAGTGAGTGAGGCATAGTGACTCACTGATTTTGATCAGTGTCTCAGACAGTTGCCGGCATGATTAAGAAAGCTGCTACCGTCAAATAATTGCTGTAAAGATGAATCTAACGTTGAGTTAATCACCAAACTGGTTTATGCTTTTTAACGGCTTTATCTCTATTCTTGTAAGGAAAAAAAATGTTTGAACGTATCGACTACTATGCTGGTGATCCAATCTTAGGGCTAATGGGCAAGTTTGCACAAGATAGCAATCCAGATAAAGTGAACTTAGGCGTAGGCGTTTATTATGATGAAGATGGCAAAATGCCAGTGCTTGAGTGTGTAAAAACTGCTGAAAAGCGTATTGCAGATCCAGTCTCTCCTCGTCCTTATTTACCAATGGCAGGACTACCGGGCCACCGTAAAGGCTGTCAGGAGCTGTTGTTCGGCAAAGAGGCGCAAGTCTTAAAAGATGGTCTTGTCGCAACCATTGCAACCATTGGTGGTTCAGGTGCCCTAAAAGTAGGCGCTGACTTTATCCATCAGTGGTTTCCGCAATCTAAGTGCTATGTGAGCGACCCGACTTGGGGCAACCATATCGCTATCTTCGAAGGTAGTAATATCGAAGTCGGAAAATACCCATACTACGACCAAGCAACTGGTGGTATCAAGTTTGATGAGATGATTGCGTTTTTTGAAACCCTTAATAAAAACGACGTGATTCTATTGCACCCGTGCTGCCACAACCCAACGGGCGTAGATTTGACACAAGAGCAGTGGGATAAAGTACTGGAAGTCATTCAACAGCGTGAATTGATTCCATTTATGGACATCGCTTACCAAGGCTTTGGCAATGATATGGACAGCGATGCTTATGCCATTCGTAAAGCTGTGGATATGGGCCTGCCATTGTTTGTCAGTAACTCTTTCTCCAAAAACCTATCATTATATGGCGAGCGTGTCGGCGGTCTGTCCGTGGTCTGCCCGACAGCAGATGAGGCTGAGCGGGTCTTTGGTCAGCTTACCTACACAGTGCGTCGCATCTATTCAAGCCCACCATCACATGGTGGCCGTGTGGTCGATATCGTCATGAATGACGACGCCTTGCATGAGCAATGGGTGGGTGAGGTCTATGCCATGCGTGACCGTATCAAAGCCATGCGCTTGAAGTTAAAATCCGTGCTAGAAGCAAAAGTCCCGGGGCGCAGCTTTGATTACCTCACTGCCCAAAACGGTATGTTTAGCTTTACCGGATTGACGCCAGAGCAAGTTGAACGCATGAAAGATGAGTTTGGTATTTATATGGTATCAAACTCACGTATGTGTGTGGCTGGCCTGAATGTCAATAACGTCGACTATGTGGCCAATGCGATGGCAGAAGTTTTGAAAGACTGATCGTTGCAAAAATACGTTAGATAAATACTGTGATAAAAGGTTGGGCGTTGGCTCAGCCTTTTTTTATCACTCTCTTACTAGGGCGTGTCCTCATAAAAACAGATAATAACACCGCTTGATAATGCGCAAGGCGCCCTCATCAGATCTGCTGAAGGCAACAGCTATGCGCGTGTGCGTTTGGATAAGATCAGTTATCCTGATAGCACGGCGACGACGGCGACCTCGTGGAAGTTTAAACTAGACATTCAGCCGGCTTCTTAGCGTAAAAAAATCATTTTCTAATACCATGATTCTCGTGACATATCGTAATTACGAGAATCTTATTAGAGCCTGTTAAATCTCCAAACAACTACACGCCCCATAAGTCACCGCAGACGGCCAATCCGCCGCTACCTTGGGTATATTTTGCCCAGCTGCAATCATCTTAGCAGCATTAATCCAGCCAGCATGGCCGACAGCCAGTATCGGGAGATTGTCTTGTTCAGCTAGCCTTTTAGCCAACCACATCTCAACACGATCAAACAACTGCTGCAAACTCTCGCCATGATCAGGCGCAAAATGCGCAAAGTCATCACACCAGTCATCAATCTCTTGCTTAGCGATTTGTGCCCAAGAGCGGCCATCCCATTCGCCAAAATTGATCTCTGCCAGCTCAGGCGCGACTCGGCACTGAAAGCCACGCCGCGCCAGTATCTGCCCCACTTTTAGCGAGCGCTGTAAGGGACTGACCCAAATGACTTTGGGCAGTTGCTGCAGACGGGTAAAGCGCTCAATGCGATTGGCAAGGCGTTTTAATTTACGCTTATCAACTGCCACATCGGTTTGCCCGATACAGATACCCTCAGTGGCCATGGGCTTGGGGTGACGCCAGATATAAAGCGTCATTAAAAAACTCTCCTTATTTATTTTCCTACTTGATTTCTATTGCTTTAAAAAAAAGGCATAGAGGCCGCCAGTCCCGCATAAATCGCCACTTCACTCAGCTGCTGCGTGGCTCCCAACCCATCACCTGTATAGCCATCAAGCCGTCTACGTAATAAGCGGCGCATATAGTCAGTAGCAACTAACGCCAATACTAAGGCCAACAACCACTGACCGATACTAATTTTTTGCATGGCATTAGGAGATATAGCCATCATTAAAATGACGCTCAATAGCAACCAACCACTGGCGATAATACCTTGCTTCGGGGTTAGCTGCTGCGCCATTGGCTTGGCTTTAGCATGCGCAACCTCACCACCATAAGGCAATAGGGCGATCAGACTGATACAAAGTAGGCGTGAAGCGGTATGGCCAACAACCAAAGCAACTATAGCGACGGAGGGCGGCATGGCAGCGAGCAAACTGATCTTGAGCAATAGCGCTGAAACCAAACCCAACACGCCATAAGTGCCCAAACGCGAGTCTTTCATAATGGTCAAAGTACGCTCACGTGTCAGACCGCCGCCCAGCCCATCACACGTATCGGCAAGGCCATCTTCATGAAAAGCGCCCGTGAGCTTGATGCCAAAGGCGGTGCTCATCACTGCCGCCACAAGTGGCGTAAACAAGCTGCTGGTCAACCAAAACACACCAGCGCAAAGCAGTCCGACGAGCAGTCCGACTGCAGGGAAATGGCGACTGCTTTGATGTAACCATTGCGGTTCATAATGGCGAAACCGTGGCACAGGCAGACGGGTCAAAAACTGAATGGCGACCAATAATAGCGTCCATTCATGTTTAATCGCCTTCCATATCGATCTGGCGTGTTGCTGCTGTTTATTTGGTAGGTCTGATAGGTCTGGCATCAGCTGTCTTTTTCACTCACACCAGCATCACTAAAGCTTGCCATCTCATTGATAATGGCGCAAGCAGACTGCAATAGTGGATAAGCAAGCGCCGCCCCACTGCCCTCACCCAAGCGCATGTCCATGTCGAGTAGTGGCTCAGCCTGTAGTAACTTTAATAGATGTGCATGGCCTGGCTCGACGGAATGATGGGCGAATACAGCGTATTGAGCGACCCCTGGCGCTAAGCGCTCAGCAACTAACAAAGCACTACTGGCAATAAAGCCATCAATCAATAAAATACGGCGCTCACTGGCACCCTGAATCAAGGCACCTGCCATCATGGCAATCTCAAGGCCGCCCAATGCCGCAAGCACTTCCAATGGCGCTTGTGCCTTTTGATGGCGCTGCAATATTTGTGTTAAAACACTCTGTTTATGCTGTAGCCCTACATCATCAAGGCCCGTACCCCGACCGATACAATCAGCTATCGGGACATCACCCAATCTGGCCAGCAGCAGGCTTGCCGCAGAAGTATTGCCAATCCCCATCTCACCGACGATGAGCAAATTACCTGCCAAATTGTTGACCACTGCCATACCGCTCTCTAATGCAGTCAGACATTCTGCATTCGTCATCGCAGACTCTGATAACGCATCTCGGCTACCATGCCGGACCTTATAATCAAGCAATTGCGGATGCCCTTTAAAAGGAGAGTTGGCAAAGTCAGTATTTACTCCAGCATCGACGACCTTGAGCTCAATATTATGCTGACGAGCCAGAACGTTAATCGCTGCGCCGCCCTGCAAGAAGTTGTAGACCATCTGTGCGGTGACCGCACTGGGATAAGCGGAAGTACCATGCTTGGTCAAGCCGTGATCAGCGGCAAACACTCGAATCTGTGGCTGCTCAATATGTGGCGTGGTCGTTCCTTGAATCATACCCAGCTGCAAGCCTAACGACTCTAAACGGCCAAGCGCACCCAGTGGCTTGGTCTTGCTATCGATAATCTGTTGTAGCTGCTGGCGTAGGTCTTTATTTTCTATGTTGGCAATGGTTGGCGCGGTAAAAGTGGTCAAGAAATATTCCTAGTCGTAAAGATAAAACAGCAGCTATGGTAGCAGATTATTTGATTAATGATGATATGATTAAGGTCTATTAAACCTTTAATCTTGACTCATTGTAGAAAAGCCATGAAGATCCTAATCGCCCCCGACGCCTTCAAAGAAAGTCTAGAAGCGCTAGAGGTTTGCCGCGCTATCCAATCTGGGTTTGAACAGGTGCTTCCTGATGCCGACTACACGCTACTGCCCATGGCTGATGGTGGTGAAGGCACAGCAAGCATATTGTCTTACGCACTAGGCGGGCGCTGGAAGGATGTGATTGTCAATGATCCACTCATGCGACCCATTACCGCCAAATACTTGCTGTTGCCCGACAACACAGCGGTGATAGAAATCGCCCAAGCCTGCGGCCTGCATTTATTAATGAGTGAGGAAAGACACCCATTAATCACCAGTAGCTATGGGGTTGGCGAGCTGATTGCTGATGCTTTGGGCGAAGGCGTCAAACGCATCATCATCGGTCTGGGCGGCAGTGCCACCAATGATGCAGGACTCGGTATGCTCATGGCATTAGGAATGGCTTTTTATGACGCTAAAGGCCAAGCTCTAGCCCAAGGCGGTAGCGAGCTTGCTCACTTGAGACGAATAGATGCTGTCAGACTCCATCCAAAGGTTTTAGACACCGTCTTTGAGGTGGCCTGTGATGTGACCAATCCATTATGCGGATCATCAGGAGCCAGCGCTGTTTTTGGCCCGCAAAAAGGTGCCAGTCCCAAACAAGTGGCGCTATTAGATAAAGCAGTAAGTCACTTTGCAGCGGTGTGCCATCAGCATGGCTATCAAGATTATCAAAATATAGCGGGCGCTGGAGCAGCAGGCGGTCTTGGCTTTGCCTTAATGACCTTTTGCAGCGCTAATCTTAAATCAGGATTTGATACCGTCGCTGAGGCTGTCAGCCTAGATAAGCACATTGCTCACGCTGACTTGGTGATTACTGGCGAAGGCAAGCTTGATGCACAAAGTGCGATGGGTAAAGTTGCAGGCGGCATCAGCCAACTTGCAAAAGCCCATGGTAAGCCTGTCATCGCTATTTGCGGTAGCGTTGACGGTTTAAACCCTGCTCAGAGCGCTCAGTTTGATGTTGTCATGCCCAGTATCCAAAAGTTAGACACTGTTGATAAGGTATTAAAAAGTGGCTATGAAAATGTTGAAACCACAGCGTTCAATGTGGCAGCAGCGATGCGTTTGGGCAGTAACCTTTATTGTAAAGAGTGGGTATGTTGGTAACTTACTAGGATGCATTTTGTAGCTCATTTATGATATAACTGGCAGGACATGCCAACAACAAACGGTTTAGCAAATATCATGCAAGACATTTCTTGCTCCTACAAAACAAACCCTCACTATCAAGGACGATAAAAATGACGCGGTCTCATTCAAATACCAATGCAGCGACAAACAAACCCACAGATGAACCCTTAGTTATTAGAGAAGACAGCAACAACAACGGCGTCGTTACCCTTACTCTCAATCGCCCCAAACAATTCAACGCGCTATCGGTCGATATGCTGGCGGCCATGCAAACAGAGCTGGACGATATTGCGCAAGACGATAATATCCATGTGGTAGTCATTGCCGCCAATGGTAAAGCCTTCTGTGCAGGTCACAATCTAAAAGAGATGCGTGCGAATATGAATGAAGCCGCTCATCAGTCACTGTTTGCACAGTGCAGTCAAATGATGCTGACCATCAATCAGATGCCGCAAGTCGTGATCGCCAAAGTACAAGGCATTGCTACTGCTGCTGGCTGTCAATTGGTGGCAGCGTGTGACTTAGCAGTGGCCTCTGATGACGCTAAGTTTGCAACCTCTGGCATCAATGTTGGGCTGTTTTGCTCCACCCCTGCCGTGGCCGTCAGCCGCAACTTATCTCGCAAACAAGCCTTTGAGATGCTCATCACGGGTGAGTTTATCGATGCGCATACAGCACAACAACAAGGGTTGATCAATCGTCTTGCACCCACCAATCAGTTAGATGATACGCTACAGTCCTTAATTGAAGCGATCACTGCCAAGTCTTCGGTCGCCGTCAAGACGGGCAAAGATATGTTTTATAAACAATTGGATATGGATCTGGCAGAGGCTTACGACTATGCTGGTAAGGTCATGACTTGCAATATGATGGCAGACGATGTGACGGAAGGGATTGATGCCTTTATCGAAAAACGTCATGCGGTATGGACAGGACGTTAGAGGCTGCCAAGCAACCTAAAAGCCCTTTAAAAATCTACTTTACCCCGTAAGGCTTTGAGTTTACCACGCTGGGTTTTTTGATCGACACGTTTGCGCTTGGCACTTTTGCTCGGCTTAGTGGGCTTGCGAACTTTGGTAACTTGGGTGGCTTGCACGATAAAGGCTTTTAGACGTTCAAAGGCGTCAATTTTATTGCGCTCTTGCGTACGGTACTGCTGTGCCTTGAGGACAAAGATACCGTCTTTGGTGATACGGCTGTCTTTGCTATCTAATAAACGCTGCTTTTGAGAGTCACTCAGGCTTGAAGCCTTGATATCGAAACGCAGATGAATGGCGGAGGAAACTTTATTGACGTTTTGTCCGCCTGCCCCTTGCGCACGGATGGCGCTAATCTCGACATCACTATCGCTTAGGCTAATGTTATTACTTATAAAAATCATAGTGCTCTTTTATTTTTTCAAAGAATTATTCTCTATATGGGATATGGGGCGTGTTTAAGGGTTTATAAATAGGCTGCCCTCTATAAATTCTTATTGGTATAGTTTTACGGCTTTATAATCTTTTTCAAAAGTTAAATTATTGTTTTGCATTTATAAATAATTTTATATATGCTTATTTTTCTTACTAGGCTATAACAATAGGTATAGTCAGTTCTTTTTAAATAAGATACAATCGTTTTAAAGCAAGCGAAATAGCAGAAGAACAAATGACCTATTCAGCAGATTTTCGAGCACAAGTGATTAAAAGTGTCAAAAACAAAGACATGAGTATCCGTCAGGCTTGTACTTTCTATAATGTTAGCAAAACCGCATTACAGCGCTGGCTGAGAAACCCAAGTATCAAACAAACTCGAGATAAATCACCAACTAAAATACCGAATGAAGCACTCTTAAAAGACGTTGAACAATATCCAGACGATTATCTGTACGAGCGAGCTAGGCGATTCAACTGTAGTAAGACCGGCATGCACACTGCTTTAAAACGTCTAGGTATCAGTCAAAAAAAAGACCTTAGAGCATCCAAAAGCCTGCCTGATAAAAAGAGTGGCTTATCAGAGTAAACTTGATCGCTTTACGCAGCAAGGCTATCCCATTATCTATATGGATGAAAGCGGCTTTGAGCACGAGACCATCCGCTCTCATGGCTATGCACCGATTGGTACACCCTGTATCGACAGCTACAACTGGCAAGCAAAAAAGAGAACTAACGTCATCGGTGCTCTTTATAACAAGATGCTGTTTGCGCTTGATTACTTTGAACAGAATATCAATAGCAATATATTTTATGACTGGTGTAAGATCACACTTATTCCAAGTCTCAAGACTAAATGCGTGATCGTTATGGATAACGCTAGGTTTCATAAAAGCAGACGTATCCAAAAACTGCTCAACAGACATGGTCATCGCATTCTATGGCTGCCACCCTATAGCCCTGATCTTAACCCCATTGAGAAAAAATGGGCACAAG
>NZ_JAGBKM010000018.1 GCF_017498085.1 Psychrobacter coccoides | reverse complement strand
ACAGAGATGTTAATGGAGCAAAAAACATTCTCGCGGTCGGGCTTGGCCGTCTTTAGTAGGAATCCCCGTTCCTTTAGGTCGGGGAGGAAGTCAATATGATGTGTACAGTATCAAACGTATTATGCCTTATTGTCATCCTCATGATATAAGTCACTGTGCCCGTCCTGCTCTTTTTTAGCGGCTGCTTTAGTGTCGCTTGAGTCCGCTTGAGCCTGTTTGTATATTGACTGCTCATCTAGAGTTTGAGACTCTGAACGCTGCTGATCTGCCTCTTGATAGGCGTCGTTCTGTGTATGACGACTATGGTTATGACTCATGCGTTCACTTAACATAGACTCAGCATCACGCGCACGATGCTTAAGTGCCTGTGCTTGAGGGTTTGACTCATCAAAGTCAGTCTGGGCTTGCGCTTCTTTGGCACTGTCTTGTTCACCGACTAGCGTGACGTCGCCGTCAGTTTCGTAGCCGTGATTTGGATTGGCATCGCCAGTATGATCATTGGTATCCGTTGCAGCCGCTGGTGTATCTTCGTTGGCTGTGAGCGTCTCTTCTTGCGCCTGCTGCTCAGCGGCCAGCTGCTGGTTTCTTCTCTGCTGTGCATCGCTTTTGGTTTGCGCATAATCAGTCAATTGATGCACGGCGTTTTCTAGACTGTGCGGGTTGATACGCTCTTGTGCTTGCAACAGATGCTCATCAAACACGTCAGTTAATAACGAGTCAAAACGCAGTGAGTTGTAATGAATCAGCTGCTCTGCTTCATCCTCGGTGATGTCACCGTTTTGGCTGGCATAAACCACATGATCTTCAAAGGTCAAACCTGCAAAATCCCCATTATGTTCTGCCTTTTTGAAAGACTTCCACAATGGCTCGATGGCAAGTAGCGCTTGATAAGCATTTTCCATACGTCCTGTGGCGTCCTCGGGATCTGTATTGTAGTACACCATAGTTTTGAGATAGTCACGAAATGGGTTGGCCTCAAAATCATCCATGAAGGTATCGCCAAGTTTACGCTTTAAATCGTCACTGACAGGGGTAAAGATGCGGCCGCTTGGGAAGGTCACAAAACCAACAATATTAGCCGCTATGCGATTAGGGAAGTTGGCAAAAAAATCAGCAAATGCTTCTTGAATAGTATATAAGCTATGTTGCAGTGCGACTTTGGCATGTAAACGCTCAGCGTCTGATTTACTGCCATGCTGATAAAACTGCAAAATAGCAGTAGCGATAAACAAATGACTGTGAATGTCAGCGAGGCGACCTGATAACATCTCTTTGCGTTTGAGATCGCCTGCGAGTAAACCAAGCGCCATGTCAGCTGTGAGCGCAAAGCTGGCGCTCAGGCGGTTGATATGCTTATAGTAGGGACGGGTAAAGCCATCAGCATAGCTTGGCGCCTGTCGACTACCACCGATATAACCGGCGACAAAGGCTTTGGCACCACGATTGAAGGTATAGCCTAAATGTTTAAAAAACAGCGTGTCAAACTGTGTCAGCGCCGTTTTTTTATCATCATTTTGCAGCAGTTGTAACTCATCAAACAAATAAGGATGACAGCGCATCGCCCCTTGACCAAAGATCATAAGTGAGCGGGTAAGAATATTGGCCCCTTCAACAGTAATAGAGACAGGAATCGCTTGATAAGGAATGGCTAAAAAGTTACGAGGGCCCATTTGAATGGCACGGCCGCCGACGATATCCATACCATCGTTGACCACTTCACGCATGGTCTCTGTGGCATAGTATTTGGCCATTGCGGTCATCACTGATGGACTGCCGCCTTCATTGAGGCCGCAAGTCACCAGATGGCGAAAAGACTCTAGCATATAAGTATGGCTGGCGATGCGACTGGTGGCATCTTGAACACCTTCAAACTTACCGACTGAGATTTTGAACTGTTCACGCACTTTAGAAAAAGCACCAACCGACAGATAGCTCATTTCACTGGCTGAAGTCGATAAAGCTGGCAGAGAGATACCACGGCCAACAGCCAAGCACTCCATCAGCATTCGCCAACCACGTCCTGCGTTTTCAACACCGCCAATAATATAATCAAGCGGAATAAAGACGTCTGTACCATCGACCGTACCATTCATAAAGGGTGAGCCGCTAGGATAATGCCGCGGACCTACGACCACGCCCTCATGATCAGCAGGGATGAGCGCACAGGTAATGCCATAATCGGTTTTGTCAGGATCACCCAGTAGCCCCTCCGGATCGTGCATCTTAAAAGCAAGGCCGACGACAGTCGCAATCGGCGCAAGGGTAATCCAGCGTTTAGAGAAATTCATATTTAATCCGAGCATATGCTGCCCGTCATGAATGCCATAGCAGACCACGCCAGTATCAGGAATGGCGCCAGCATCAGAGCCTGCTTCAGGACCTGTAAGCCCAAAGCAAGGTATCTGCTCACCGTTTGCCAGACCTGGCAACCAGTATTGTTTTTGCGCCTCTGTACCATAGTGCATCAACAGCTCACCAGGACCAAGCGAATTTGGCACCATACAGCTGACCGCTGCTGTCGGTGAGCGTGAAGCAATCTTACTCATCACTCGACTCTGTGCATAAGCACTGAACTCCAGACCACCATACTGCTTTGGAATGATGAGCCCCAAGAAGCCATTGTCTTTAATAAACTGCCAAACGTGTGGAGGCAGATCTCTATATTCTGCATTGATTTGCCACTCATCGAGCATCGAGCACAGCATCTCAACCTCATGGTCTATGAAGTGCTGTTCTTCTTCAGACAGTTGTGGGTAAGTGTAGTTTTCGAAGGTACGCCAGTTTGGGGCACCCATAAACAGCTCTTTTTCCCACCAGCTGGTACCTGCATCGAGCGCTTCACGTTCGGTATCACTCATACTAGGCATGGCATTACCTAACGCCTTATAGACAGGTTTGGTAATGAGCGTTTGGCGAATAGCGGGGATCAAAAGTATGAGGCTTAAGAGTGCAATGGGTACACCCAGAACCAATGACCACGGATGAATAAAGGCGGTCACCAGCACAGTGATGATAGCGAGAACACTACCGCTCACTCGTGATAAAGACAGTAAAAATATGGCCAAGACGACGGCTAATTGAATGAATACTGCCAAAATAAATAAGCCAATCGTCATGACTGCCTCCTTTTTAAAGAATGAATAAAACAGCTGTGCTATGTCGTGCGTTAAGGCTGACTGGCAAGCTTGCATTATAAGTATAAGATAAGTATCAGTTATTATAAGTATACATTAACGATAATGAGTGCTTATCTAGCGATAAGATAAATAGTCTACTAATATGAAAGGAATCTCACAAACTATCAATAGGAAAAATGCTACGCTATGTCAAAAATATGTACTTATCCGAATAAATACTTGCGTTCTCATATATATAATGTTTTTAATCAAAAGGCGGTAAGCCATTCTCAGCATAAGAAAGCGTATCGTTACGGCCAACGATAATATGGTCAATCAAAGATAAATCCAGCAGATCGCAGGCTTTTTTTAGCTCATAAGTCAGTATATTGTCTGCTGTTGATGGCTTGGCATCGGTATGGGGGTGGTTATGAGCGATAATGAGCTGACTGGCGGCATGACTTAGAGCGTGGCGCAGGACGTGCTTAATACAGACTGAGCAAGAGGAGATACCGCCGGTAAATAATATCTCAAAATCTAGTAATTTTAAGGCGTTATCTAAGCAGAGTAGGGCAAAGACCTCACGATGCTCGCCACGCAGCTGGGTGCTGATATAGTCCTTGACCACTTGTGAGCGGCCAAGCGCTTGTCCCATCTTTAATTGACTGTCGAGATAGCGGGTACCCATCTCAAGTGAGGCCATTATCTGAGCGTACTTAGCAGGGCCGATGCCATGGCAGGCCAACACGACCTCTTGAGGGGCAGCCAATAGCTCTGCTAAGCTGCCGAACTCATCTATTAGGTGCCGGGCAAGTTCAATAGCGGATTGTGACTGGGTGCCTGTCCGTAAGAATATCGCTAAAATCTCTGCATCGGTGAGATGAGCTGCGCCAAACTTTAAGAGCTTTTCACGTGGCCTATCATCTTCATGCCAGTCTTTTATAGCCATTGTGCTTCCTTGAACATAACTTGGTGTTGAATAAAGAGAAGGATTGATGCGATGATAAATAACATCAAGATATAAAATCTTACCCAACTTATCTCATAATTGTTACTATAAGCGCAATTCTAATTTTTAATTTTTTATTGATGTCATGCCTATGTCAAATATTGTGCTCGCTATCACTGGCGGTATTGCCGCTTACAAATCTGCAGTTTTTGCCCGTTTACTCATTAAAGCTGGCTTTGAGGTGCGAGTCATTATGACCGCAGGGGCCCAAGCCTTTATCACGCCTCTAACGCTACAGGCTCTGACGGGTAATGAGGTGCATATCTCATTACTCGATGAGCAAGCGGAAGCAGGTATGGGTCACATTGAGCTTGCCAAGTGGGCAGAGCTGGTGATTATTGCGCCAGCCTCTGCCAATACCTTGGCACGTCTGTCTATGGGGATGGCGGATGATTTGCTGACGACTGTATGTCTGGCAACGACTGCTCCTGTCCTCATCGCTCCAGCGATGAATCAGCAGATGTGGGCGCATCCAGCCGTCAGTCTCAATATACAGACCTTGCGTGATATGAATTATCACATCATTGAGCCTGCTAGCGGCGAGCAGGCGTGCGGTGATGTGGGCGCAGGGCGACTGCCTGAGCCTGAGCAGCTATTAGCTGAGGTGCGTTTGTTTAGTATTCGGCAGACCATTCCACAACATTTAGCAGGCAAAAAAGTCGTTATTACCGCAGGCCCAACTGTTGAAGCAATTGATCCTGTTCGTTACTTGTCCAATCACTCTTCAGGCAAGATGGGATTTGCTTTGGCACAAGCGTGTGTCGAAGCCGGGGCACAAGTGACGTTGGTCGCGGGTGGTAAGGTTGCATTGCCGACACCACTTGGGGTCACACGCATCGATGTACTGTCTGCGGCCGAGATGCTCACCACGGTACAGCAGTGTGTCTCAGGTGAGCACCCTGCTTTATTGGCATTGACTGAGAGGACACAAGACAGTACTCATCAGTCGCTTCACAAACACGAGCACGAGCATGGTGACTGCGACTGCCATGACTCACCTGAACCTATCGAGCAGCAAAGCCTACAAGATAATAGCCTGCAACATGCAGATATCTTTATCGCTACGGCTGCGGTCGCTGACTACCGCACTGAAGAGGCAGCGCCACAAAAAATCAAAAAAACCCAAGACGCAATGACCCTCAACTTAGTTAAAAACCCAGATATTTTAGCGACCATCTCGCATGCGTATCCTGATATGTTCGTGGTCGGTTTTGCGGCAGAAACTCAAGATGTGGAGCATTACGCACGGGGCAAGCTGGCTGCCAAGGATTTGGATTTAATCGCATGTAACGATGTTTCACGGGCAGATATTGGCTTTGCTAGTGACGATAATGCGATGCAGGTGTTTTTTTCTGAGCGTTATAATCATGATAGCATCACGTTAGAGAAGGCCAATAAAGATAAGATCGCCGCGCAGCTGACGAGTATCATCGGCGAGGCGATATGGCAACGCCACAGTGTTTAACAAAGGCGTCTCTTCTGCGAGTGTGTTTATTAGTATATCGATAGTGGCCGTAGGCGTGCAGTTTTGAGTGTTATGTTGGCTGTGGCGGAAGCAGTGAGCAGTGAAAGCCCTCAGACACTGCTGTTGATTGCAGTTTTTGCGATAGCCTCACTGCTTCATGGGATCAGTGGTCTTGGTATCACCTTGGTGACCACGACCGCCTTAGCCAGTGTTTACCCCTTACCGCATGCCATTATCTTAGTTATTTTCCCTTCTTTATTGCTAAATGCAATGACGTGGCTGTCTGGTGGCGGACGCAGTATTTGGCAAAATTTTAGCTACTATGGTCGTCGTTATTGGCTACTGGCGCTCACCAGCTTAATCGGCAGTATCGTGGGCGCTCAGCTGTTATTGTGGGTCAATAGCGCTTATATTTTAGTGGTGTTGGCAGCGGTGATCGGCTTTTATGTGATCAGCGCACTATTAGGTAAGCAAGTTCGACTGCCTGATACCAAACCTGTATTGGTGATTGTGGGATTTAGTGCAGGCGTCATCGGCGGTGCGACCAACGCCATGTCGACCATTCTAATGATGTACTTGCTGTCGGCGAGCGATGATAAAAACACCATCGCTAAAGTCGGCAACATGTGCTATCTACTGGGCAAGGTGGCACAAATTATCGTGCTGCGAGAGCCTATCATGGCACTCAGTCGCAGTGAATGGCAGCTGATCGCTCTGCTTAGTGTGCTGTCTATTATGGTTTTAGCATTAGGTATTCGTTTGCGTCGTTATTTGCCACAAGCCAGATTCCGTCAGCTGATTTTATTAATATTGACTGTACTGGGTCTGCGTGTGGGCTGGCAAGGCGCTATGGCGTTATGGTAATGTCATGACAGACGCTAACGGTTAAATAAGTTTAATAGGATACTGCCGATGATACTGATCACTATCATGGTGACGATCGGAAAATAAATCTGGGTATGACCTGATTTGTATTTGATATCACCTGGCAAGTTACCCAGCCACGCAAAGGCACTAGGAAATACCAGCCAGATAATACCGATGATAACCAGTACCATGCCGATGACAATTAGGATTTTTGCCATATTAGTCTTGTCCCTCTAGCGCATAAGGCCTTACTTTATTAAAATAAATCTCTTGCGCTGCCCGGAAAGTGTTGCAGTGCGCCTCAACCACATCTTCAACATCCTCTGAATAACCGCCACCCATCACAATCGCCACCGGAATATCCGCAGCTTTCGCCGTCTGCATGACATACTCGTCACGAGCTTTACAGCCTGCTTGGGTCAGTCCTAACTTACCCAGCTTATCAGTAGCGAGCACGTCGACCGCCGACTGATAAAAAATCATATCAGGGTTTACTTGGGCGATCAGTAGCGGCAGCGTTTCTTGCAAAACACGCAGATACTCTGCATCACCAGTGCCATTCTCCAACCCAATATCTAGGTCTGAAGGTGGTTTGCGAAATGGATAGTTCTTTGTGCCATGCATACTAAACACAAAAACTCGAGGCTCATTGGCCATAATACTGGCATTGCCGTTACCTTGGTGCACATCTAAGTCAATCACCAAGATTTTTTTGGCCTCATCTCGCATGAGCAGTAGATTGCTGGCGATACAGACATCATTAAACACACAAAACCCTTCACCGTGATCGGCAAACGCATGATGCGTACCGCCAGCGACATTCATCGCCACGCCATACTTTTTGGCATACAAGGCACACTCATAAGTGGCATGAGCAATATAGCGACCACGTTCGACCAAGACTTCGGTCATCTCAAAACCGATTGCTCGAGCTTCTTTTCGGGTGAGGGTTTGGGTTTTTAGCTTATGCCAATATTCCTCAGTATGGGTGGTCAAAATCTCCGCTTCGCTCAAACGCTTGGGCGCAAAGAAGTTGTCGCTAGTGATGGTACCTTCATCAAGCAAACGCTCAGGAATCATGATGTATTTTTGCATGGGAAAGCGATGCTTTTCAGGTACAGCATAGCGAAAAACGTCAGAGTAAGCGATTTTTAGCATAATGTTATATGGTGACTGTTGTGTTGATGAATGTAGAAAGGGTAACGACAGACAAGCATGAGCACGGCTTTATTGTACATACTGTGTGGGCAAAAAAAAGGTTCGAGCATCCTCTTGCTGACGCAGCTCGCTGAGTAAGGTCGCTATGTCTTCGCTAGGGTCTGGTGTATTTATGAGGTCGCTAAAAAGCTCATAGCTTACGGTCGTCATGGCCACCACGCTTTGTAATAAATGCTCGATGATCGTATCGTCCAGACCGACAGCCTCGACATCAATCGCATGCTTATAGCGAACTTCACCATCGCTCATATCCATCTCTAGATTACCGATGAGCATGTCATAGTTGATTTGGGTGATGAGCAACATGGCCGCACCCTGGTGGCTTTCAGGGATCAAAAACGGCAAAATCCCATAAACCGCAAGCAAGTTATTGCCTTCTTGTGCTCGAAACAGATAGCCACAGTCCATTTGTCTGCTACGCATCCGTAGAGACAAGTGATGTGACAGCTGACTGTCAGAATTCCTTGGTGGATAGTAGGTGTAGTGCCACTGCTTACGGTTAAAAAACGCTTTTAGTTGCTCAACGATGGGCGTCTCACTGCTTTTTATAAGATCGGCTTCTTCTTTGGTGGTAGTGGATGCTTCAGGAATGTCATCGCCAGTCAAATTATCGGTTTGTGTCTGTTCATTCTCTAAGCCATGAGTGGCCGAGGCCACATCAGCAGCCTCACTGTTACTCGTCTTTGAGCTTGGGTGCTTATTGGCAGAGTTAGGCTCAGCAGCAGTCAAGAGCTGCTTGATCTTTTGCCATAAGCTGAGTTTGTTGCTGTGACTCATAGGTGTGATACTGGCCATCAATAAAGTGTAAATGTTAAATGTATTTAGCGACCTAAAACACAAAAGGCTATGTTTACCTTACTACTAAAGCTCCTGTAATCCTAGCCCCTCTTTGATGTCTGGTTGCGCATAAAATGCAGACAACATCTCCTTGATATGTGTCGTGAACCAGTCACTTTCAAGAGCGTCATTAAGCATCGGTATCATAGTAGTACTAAGTGCCATCGAGGCAGACGGGCCTAAGTTTAAGCTGGCAGCCAACTCAGCGATAGAGTCAAATTGATGGTTGCTATACCAAGTGTCTACCACCGCTGCAACCAGGCTGTGCAAGTAAGGGGAGAGGCGCAAGCGATTATAGCTTTGCTGTAAACTGGCCTCGAGATGGTCGATACTACTGTGCTCAGGCGTCTCACGTAGATACTCTTGTAACCGACTGACGGGCTGATCTTTTATACGTGCCCAACCTGTTACCAGTAGACGAGTGACTTCCTCATTTGATAAGTGCGCTTGGGCGTTGGCTTCTGCCCGCTGTGCCAAATCTTTAATATTGCGATGCAAGTAGGTTTGTAGTTTTTCGTCGAGATTCCTATTGGTCGCTTTTTCAAAGGAGCTGCGTCCCATTTTCATCAGTTTGCCGACGCCGCCAGCCCTGTCTAAAGTGGTTTCCATAAAGTCATTGATGGCGTGGTACAGTGTTTGTGTGAGTAGATCAGCAAAGGTCTCATTACCGATAAACGTGCTAATGAGTATATTGCGCTGCTGCTCATAGTTGCCAATATAGGTGGCGAGGGTCACAATTTGGGTCTCATCAACCAAGTCAGATAAGGGGACGTTGTCATTGGCCGGATGATAGATCAGGGTGCGCATGATGTCACGGACATCGCTACGCATGATATCGCTCATCGGTTGAGTGAGTATCCCATCATTGATTAAGCGTGTTAAGTCATCAGCGTTTAAGTATTTATTCAATGATTGAGCGCCAAGCCATTGCCAAGCCTCAGTCGCTAGCGGCTCTGCCTGCTGTTGTAGCCAGTGCTTTATAAAAGCAGTCTGGGCCTCAATCAAGCTATTGATGGTTATATTGACACCCTCTTGATGACTGGTGGTGCTCGCTGCAGGAGTCATTGATATAGGATCATGCTTTTTAGTTTGTATCGGTTTTGAGGTCATAGTAATCGACAATTTGTTATACTGTGGGGTTGTGTTTGGTGTGGTGTATTATGCCACGAACGCCACACCAGTTTATGAGGAATATTGCATTCCTATATTAGGGCATGTCCTCAATTCAATCGAAGGATACTAAATGGGCTAAAAATGGCTAAATCTTGCCAAACAGCGTTAAATAGCTAGGTAATATCCCGATATTATCTGCGCTATTTTCCTTGTTTGACGGCAATTTATCTCATTTTTATCTCCATTTTTAAAATGAGGACAAGCCCTAGGGCATGTTTGATGATTCATGGTTCTATCATGACACTGGCAGAGACAATTTTTAGACGATCTGAAGACAGCAGTAATATAGTCAGACCAATATAAAAAACATACGGCGAGGCTAGGATGAGTTTTTTGCAGCATCAGGCATCGCACGCCAGAAAGGTTTGTAACAGTCTAGCGCAATTATGCAGTGTATCTATTTTATTAAGTATCGACTGTCAGTTGGGTCGTTTAACATATAATAAGAGGTTTTGATGACAGTATCTACCACCATGTCCGGTATGACACCTAAATCAGGTGATATCTCTGTGCCATTGCTCAAGCTTGATGAGCTAACGATTCAGCGTGGTGAGATACCTTTGTGCGCCGGTGTCTCGCTGAATTTATCAGCAGGTAGTATTTGTCATCTTGTCGGTGCAAATGGGACAGGTAAAACCACATTGCTTATGCAGCTAGCAGGTTTGTTACCTGTATTGACAGGGCATGTTTTTTATAAAGGTCATGAGCGGTTGCCGCTGCAGCCGTTGTATGTCTCTCATCAATTGGGCATCAATCCCAGCTTAACAGTAGCGCAAAACCTAAGCTTTTTGCTGAATCTATATGGTATCGTGCCACGTGCTACTGATATCGATGAGGCGTTGGCATGGGTCGGGCTGCAGGGGTTTGAAACGCTTAGCTCAAACCATCTGTCTGCCGGACAGACACGCCGCATTACGTTGGCACGTTTGTATCTTTTGACGCCACAAGTGACGCCATTGTGGCTGCTTGACGAGCCTTTTACTGCTCTTGATGTCGATATGGTGGCACGCATGGAAGATAGGTTGCAAGCGTTTGCTGCTGCTGGCGGTGCGGTACTTATGACCAGCCATCAGCCGGTAGCGGTTGCCAGTCAGGTGCTCGATTTGTCAGACTATATGGTATAAGGGATACAAAATGAGCAAAAACAATGTGCAACCCATCATCACCAGTCCCGAATCCTCCAAAGATATGATGCCGCCTAGCGCTGCTGCCATGCGTGGCATTAGTTTTGGTCAGTTGTGGCGGCGTGAGTGGCAGGTCAAGCAGCAAGGGGCAGTGCAGTGGTTATATCCATTGGTGCTGTTTTTGATGATAATTACCTTGTTTCCATTAGCAGTAGGTAGCGAGCCGCAGCTGCTACAACGTCTGGCTGTCTCTGCTGTGTGGATTGCCGCATTATTATCCTTGGTAATGGGTGTTGATGGGTTGTTCAAACCTGCACTGGACAATGGGACCTTGGCGCAGCTAGTGGTCGCAAAGGCCTCATTGCCGCTTTGGGTGTTGATACGCCTGATCATTCATTGGCTATTTAGCAGTGGTATTGTTGCCGTGCTTAGTCTACTTGCTGTGCCATTGTTTCAGCTTAGCTGGTTTGACGCTGGTATTTTGATGGTCTCTATCATGGCAGGTAGTCCGATGCTACTTATGTTGTCAGCGATTGCCAGTAGTTTGACCTTGTCTCTCAAAAACGGCGCAGTATTGGTGCCCTTGATTGCTTTGCCGATGCAGTTACCGGTGTTGATTTTTGCGACAGGGGCTGTTGACTTGTTTGCCACTGGTCTAAATGGGCTGCCTATTTTGGCCCTGTTACTGGCCGGTAGTATCATGTCGGTGCTGATCATGCCGTGGGTGATTGCTCAGACCCTAAAGATGGCGTGGTTGAATTAAGGCTTGTTTGGTAATTAGAAACAGCCTTTAGGTTTTAAATCAACAGCATGGTTAAAACTGGCAACTTTGCTATAATAGTGGTTTATAGATTCTATCCCGTATTTAACGTCAGCATATTTATAGACAGTGGCTTGTAGCCTATAGCCTGATCAGTACTATGGTACTGGCTGAGCTGGGTATATCTGTCATAAATAATATGCTGTGACATAGGTTGACTCCATGCCCAATATGAAAAATGTCTCATCCCCTAGTGTGTGGCAGCGCATTTGGCAAGTGTTCTTGACCACGGTGGGTACCAAGCAGTTTTTTCGCATTTTTGCGCCTTGGGTGAAGTGGCTTGCGATATTAGCCAGTATATGTCTTGCGATTGGTAGCGTATGGGGCTTGGCGTTTGCGCCACCCGACTACTTGCAGGGCAATAGCTATCGTATTATCTTTATCCATGTGCCAGCGGCCAGTTTGGCTATTTCTATATACTTTGCCTTGGCTGTACTCGGGGTTATCTTCTTGGTTTGGAAGATCAAGACGGCAAGTCTGGTGGCGCAAGCCATCGCCCCGTTAGGATTTTTACTGTGTGTGATCAGTTTATTGACAGGCTCGATTTGGGCCAAGCCTACATGGGGGACTTACTGGGTATGGGACGCACGCCTGACCTCGATGCTGATTTTGGCGTTTTTGTATGCCGGTGTTATGGCGCTGTTTGCCGCCTTTGAACATACGGCCAATCGGGGTAAGGCGGCCGCTATCTTATCGGTAGTAGGGGCTGTCAATCTACCCATTATCAAGTACTCGGTCGAGTGGTGGAATACCTTGCATCAAGGGGCTACTTTTACCCTGACTGCCGCTCCAAAGATGTCAGCGGATATGTGGATGCCACTGCTGCTGATGACCATAGGCAGTTATTTGTTGGTTGGGACATTAGCGATTTATCGTACCAACACGCTTATTTTATACCGTGATCAAGGTAAAGCTTGGGTTAAAGAGTTTGTCCGTGAAAAAACCAAATAATACCTAATAATACCTAGGAGAAGGTTGTGCAGCCTTATTTTTATAGCTTTTCAGAGTTTATCGCTATGGGAAAACATGGCGTATTTGTCTGGTCGTGCTGGGGCATCGCGGTCGCTTTGATACTGGTTTTTATTTTTTATAGCCGTCGTCAAAGGCAGGCTTTGATTCGTCAGTTGGCCATACAACAAGCAAGGCAGGCCCAGCGTACTTCTCATGCGTCCAAATCGAAAGATAAGCCTCAAACCTTATAAAAAGACTTTAATATCAACCAATAAGCAGTGTTGATGTCGAAAAAAAATGCTATCATATCATTCATATCAATGGGATTTGATGGCGATGCTATTAGGTCCCTTTTTTTATCATCTTTTATTGGTCTATTAATCACTCGTGAATGAGGTGGTGACATGAATGCAGTTCGTCGCAAAAAACTAATGTGGGTTATGTTTACGCTTGCAGGCGCTGCGATAGCCGTGGTGTTGGTTATTTATGCTATTGGGCAGCAGACCGATTATTATTTTGACGCTACAGCCATTGCTCAAGGTGAAGCACCGCAAGACAAACGCATTCGTGCTGGCGGCATGGTAGTAGCAGGCAGCGTACAGCGCTCGCCTAGCGACCCTTTAAGTGTTGAATTTGCGATCACTGATTTTGCTTCGACAGTACCTGTGACTTATCAAGGAATTTTGCCTGACTTGTTCGCTGAAAACTCAGGTGTGGTAGCGACAGGTAAGATGCAAGGTGAGACCTTTGTCGCAGGTGAGGTACTGGCCAAACACGATGAAAACTATATGCCACCAGAGGTTGCCAAGTCGCTAAAAGAGCACAATCGTAGCGGTGCTATCCCCGCATCAGAGCAGTATAATCCTGCTGAACCGATACGTGAGACGCAAACGTTACAGCAATAATCATAAGCTATCGAACAGCCTAATACGCTTACCAATAAAGTAAAGCACCTCATTACTAAGTAGCAAAAAGCCACTGATAATCAGTGGCTTTTGTGGTTTATTCTGAGCAGTAATGACGGCATTTAGAAATGTTTATTACCGTCGGTACCATTGTTTAATGCGCCACAGACCCTAATCGTCCCATACTGGCGTGTAGTCAGGATGCTCAATCTTGCGACCATCACTACGAGCCAAGCTGCCAATCTTTTCTAACTCCTCGGCACTCAGCTCAATATTTATAGCGTCTAAATTGCCCTGCAAGTGATCAGGGTTAGAAGTCTTTGGAATAGCAAGGCGCTCTTTGTCTGACAATATCCAAGCCAGTGATACCTGTGCAGGCGTTACGCCATGCTTATCAGCGATTTCTTTGATGGTTTCGTTATCAAACACATCACCACGTGCCAGTGGTGAATACGCCTCTAACAAAATATGATGATTATGCAAAAACGTCTGTAAGGTATTTTGTTTAATAAAGGGGTGAAACTCAACTTGGTTGACCACGATCGGCACGTCAGCGTGTTTTTTGGCTTCCATAAGATTGGCGATATTAAAGTTAGAAACACCGATATGACGGGTTAATCCTTGTTTTTGTAGGTCACATAATGCCGGCATGGTCTCAGATAATGGCACACGGTCATCTGGCCAGTGCAGTAGTAATAGATCAACATAGTCAGTGTCTAGGTTTTCTAATGAACGCTTGGCGGCTGCTTGTAGTTTCTCTGGTTCAAACTTCATATCATCAGGGAAAATCTTAGTGGTCAAAAAGAACTTATCACGTGAGACACCTGATTGCTTGATACCTTGTCCAACCTCCTTTTCATTGTCGTAAGCTTGTGCCGTATCAATATGTTCATAACCCATTTGTAGCGCTTGACTGACGATATCGATACAGTCTTGTCCTTTTGATTGCCATGTGCCCAGGCCTAATACCGGGATATTGGCAAGTCCTGCGGTGCGGATATTATAGTTTTTGGCGTGCATATTATTATCCTTATGTCATTTTTAAAGTGCATTGGCTATAGAGTGTTTTGATTTTAGAGAGCGCTTATTGCTCTAGGTCACTTAATCACTATAAAAAAAATCAGTATTAAGAGAAATGGTTAGTGACGGTTTTCTACAAAGCATACACAGGCTGTAACGTCAGTGGCTATTTTTTTGCTAAAGACTGTTTTGACAGTTTGCTTGTCTTTTTATGCTGCAAATAACGATCAAATAACTTGCCATCAAACAAATATTTACTTCAACACACAATTCCTTACTAATATCATGGATATACTGAGGTAGTATTAAAGGCTAAGCCATAGCTGATCCGTCATAAAAGGTGTATCTCACACCCTCTATCCATAATAGCTAGCTAGGTTCAAGACAAACAATATTAAATAACTGCTAAGTTAAAAGCGCTCCGAGTTAAAAAAGCGCTCAATTAAAACCCCCTTACATAGATCTCAAAACTTAAAAAAATGATTACCTTTTCATTTTTAGGAGAGGATGTGTCTAGTCTTTCAAATAGTAATCAGGCAACCAACAGTCTGTCAGGCAACGGTACTGGACAAAGCCCCATCTCATGGTTCATCTTTGGACTTATGGCCAGTGTGACTTTCGTTGGTATTTTATCCGAGCTGATGCCATCAGGAATCTTGCCGCAGATGACAGCTGGTCTTGGTGTTGAACAGACCCAAGTGGGGTTTTTAGTCGGTATTTATGCCTTAGCGTCGGCGATTTTTGCGATTCCCTTAATCAGTATGACGTTATGGATCAATCGAAAAATTCTATTATTGGCTTTGTTGACTGGCTTTGCTGTCTCTAACATCGTCGTCGGTATGACCTCATCGTATTATCTTATCGTCGCTATGCGTATTCTTGGCGGTATCTGTGCCGGTATTATGTGGCCGATGATTGCCGCTTATGGTACGGCACTCGTACCTGAAAACATGCATGGTAGAGCCATTACTATCATCATGGCAGGCAATACGTTTGGCGTCAGTCTTGGTTTGCCGGTGATGACGTTTATCGGTACGCAGGTGGGTTGGCGTATGTCATTTATCGTTCTTGGGTTATTAGGGGCTGCAATTGCTTTGTTGGCAATAAAGTTTTTACCTTCTGTCGAGGGCGAAAAACTGACCCAAAGCAATTCACCCATAGCAGTCCTTAAGATACCTGGGGTTTGGATTGTGTTGGCCTTGACGTTTTTGGCGGTCGTGGCGCATTACAGCACTTATACTTATATTACGCTATTGGTTGAAACACTAGAGTTCGTCGGTGGTATCAGTTTGGCGCTGCTGATTTTTGGTATCGGGTCAGTTATCTCAGTCATTCTATCAGCTCGGGTTATTGACACTCATTTGCGCGGTCTTATCGTCAGTATGCTGGCGTGTGGTCTGATAGCGATGGGACTGTTTGTGTTCTTTAGAGGGACTAATGGTGTGGCGCATATTGCCTTTTTATTATGGGGTCTTGCGTTTGGTCCGTTAGTGACGATGTTTCAAACGGCTGTCAGCCATCAAGTCGATGAAGCCAAGGCAGTGGCGACCTCAGTCCAGTCCAGTGTCTTTAATTTCTCAATCATGATTGCTACTTGGATTGCTGGATTGATTTTGGTACATATGCCAGAGACAGGCGTGCTTGGCATTGTCTATCTGTCTATCCTATGTTTTATTCCTGCCGTCATCATTACTTTTATATCCAAAAAGACTCTAGATGCCCCTACCGCATAACAGATTTTGCTAAATAAGCCTTATAAAAACAGGAGTTTATAATGATTAAATTTACCAATGCCAATATCTATCGCAATAGTGATGCCAGTGAAATCTTGGTCAAAAATGGGATCATCGAGCAGATAGGTCATAACTTGCCAGCCGCTGATGAAGAGATTGATCTCAAAGGTCGCTTGATCGTACCGCCTTATGTTGACTCACATTTACATCTTGACTATGTCTATACTGGCGGTGGTGATGATGCCAAAAACGCCTCGGGTACGCTGTTTGAAGGTATCGCTCGCTGGCATGATGTCAAAAAAAACCAAACCTTCGAAGATGCCAAGCAGCGAATGTTAAAAGGTATCCAAGAAGAGGTGTCCAAAGGCGTACAGTATATCCGTACGCACATTGACGTTTGTGATCCTGATCTAACGGGACTCAAAGCTATGCTGGAGCTGCGTGAAGCGCTCAAAGACAATGTCACCATTCAGATTGTCGCTTTTCCACAAGAAGGTATGTATGCCTATAAAGGTGCTGATGAGCTGATGGAAGAGGCGCTAAAAATGGGTGCAGACTGTGTGGGCGGCATTCCACACTTTGAGTGGGCATATGAGTTTGGTCAAGACTCGGTACGCAAAACGGTTGAGCTGGCGATGAAGTATGACAAGCTTATCGACGTCCACTGTGATGAAACTGATGATCCGATGAGTCGCCATGTGCAGCTGTTGAATGCTTTAGTAATGATCGAAGGCATCGGCGAGCGCACAGCAGCGAGTCATACTTGCTCGTTTGGTTCAGCAGATGATGCTTATGCGTTTCGCATGATGGGCTTGTTTGAGCAGTCGGGCATGAACTTTATCGCACTACCCACCGAAAACGCCTATCTACAAGGTCGTCAAGACACCTATCCTAAACGCCGTGGTCTGACACGAGTAAAAGAGTTTTGGGAAAGTGGTATCAACGTCAGTTTCGGTCAAGACTCTATCAATGATCCTTGGTACCCAGCAGGTAATGGTAATTTGATGAATATTCTCGACAATGGTATTCATCTGGCACAAACCATGTCGCTACCGCAGCTGGATGTCTGTCTCGACCTCATTACCTTTAATGGCGCTAAAACGCTCAATATTGCAGACGATTATGGTATTGAGGTAGGACGTGCAGCAAATTTCTTGGTACTGGACGCTGATACTCCGTTTGAGGCAGTGCGCCAACGTGCAGATGTACTGGCCTCTATCCGTAATGGTCAGCATCTGTTTAAAAAGCCTGAGCCAAGCTATGAGATTGAATTGGATGTATTTAGAAAAACAAAATAAATGAATATAAGGCCTGTTGAATAGGCCTTAGGGTGTGTCACCCATTGGCACATATACATACTTTAAGCCTCATCATCTAAATGATGGCATGCCCTAATAAATAAAACCCGTAAAAAAACGCCCTATACCAGTCGGTAACGGGCGTTTTTTATTGCTGAATCGCTGAGAGAAAACCGAGCTGATTATTCAGCAGCGACCGTCGCCTCAGCGCTGGCAGTGCCATCCGTCGCTGTTACTGTATCTGCTTGACCAGCAGTATTCCAGATTTTTGGATATTTATAACCTGGGAAAGTCTCATGAGCGTACTTTTTGAAGTCGTCAGAGTTATAGGCTTCTGTAACATCTTCTACCCATTTTTTACCATTATCTGCCGCTTTAATCGCTGACCAGTTGACATAAGCAAAGCTTGGCTCTTGAAACAGCGCATCAGTGAGCTCAATGCCAGCATCGGTTGCATAGTTGCCATTGATTACAGCAAAATCAACTTCATCACGGGCACGGGGTAGCTGTGCTGCTTCTAGCTCAACGATTTTGATGTCATACTTGCTATTGTCAGCGATATCTGTTTTTGATGCGGTTAATGGGTCGATATCCTCTTTTAGCGTCAGCCAACCCAAATCATCCATCATCACCAAGGCACGAGCGAAGTTACTGGGGTCGTTTGGCGCTGATACGCTCATACCTTTGTAGGCTTCATCAAGTGTGGTTTTTTTGCCCGTATAGATACCAAGCGGGGCCGTGGGTACTTGGAATACTTCGACCAAATCAAGATCGTTTTCTGTCTTAAACGTATCTAAGTACGGCTTATGCTGAAAGATATTGATGTCTAAATCACCATCAGCCAACGCCAAGTTAGGACGTACATAATCTGTAAAGGTCACCAGCTCAACTTCATAGCCTTGAGCTTCTAGAGAGCCTTTTACTTGGTTGCGCACCATATCTGCAAAGTCGCCTTCTGTGGTGCCGATGACGATTTTGCTATGCTCAGGATCGATATCATTAGCAGCTGTCTCGGAGGTTGCGCCTTCAGTAACCGGCTCTTTAGTGGCTTCTGGTGCAGATGAGTTATTACAGCCAACCAAAACCAAGCTTGATACACCCACAGCGGCAAAAGCGGTTGCCAACTGACGGCTGATATCTGTTAATTTCATAGCGTTCCCTTACAAATGAAAGTAGTAAAAATTATGCATTTAACGAACCCTAAGCACAGGCGTTAAAAAAGCAACATTAAATAGAGTAATGTTGCTGCATAGAAAATTGCGTGAATGATACAAAGTTATATGGTTTTTGTGACAAAATCAAGCAGTTTAGTTATGAATAAAAAGCATTAAACCTTGAAAAATATTCATATTTAGTGCCAGTCAATTAACGTTTGTCTAGACGACTTGCCAACCAGTTACCAAAGGCCTGAATCGAGATAACCATGATAGACAGCATGATAACGATAAATACCATGACTTCGGTTTGATAGCGATAATAACCGTAGCGAATGGCCAAGTCACCAAGGCCACCACCACCAATCATACCGGCAGCTGCTGAATAAGAAAGCAGGCTAATACAAAGGATGGTCACTGACAATACCAAACCTGAACGTGCTTCGTTGAGCAATACCTTGATAATCGTAAAAGGCTTAGCCCCCATAGATTCAGTAGCCTCTATAATACCACGTGGCACTTCTCGTAGGTTTTGTTCAACCAAACGTGCAAAATAAAACGAACCGGCAATCGCCAATACCAGTGATGCAGCGATTGGGCCAATTCCGGTACCGACAATCGCCTTGGTAAAAGGGCTCATGGCAATCATCAGAATGACAAACGGGAAGGCGCGCATAAAGTTGGTAATACCGCCCAAAATGGCGTATAGCCCTTTGTTTTGTAAAAACTGCCGATCACTGGACAAAAATAAGAACACGCCAAAGAGACCGCCAATAGTGACAGCGGCAGTGGTGGAAATACCGAGCATGACAAAGGTATCTACCGAAGCTTGCCAAATCTCTTTACGCAGTGCGATCAGCTTATCGATTGAGGCGGATAATTCAGCACCAGTCAACATATCTATTTCTCCTGACTTGTTAGTCCTCGACGATTAAGCCTTGGCCAATCGGGGTGGTGGCCTGAATCAGACCGTCTCGAACATCAGCGACCTCTAATAGTTGACCCTGATGTAACAGTGCTGCTCGATCACACAGCCTACGTATGACGCTCATCTCATGGGTAACAATCACTATGGTCACACCAAGCTGCTCATTGATATCACGCAGGCAGGTGAGCAGACTGCGGGTGGTCGCTGGGTCAAGAGCACTGGTCGGCTCGTCAGCCAACAATACTTTTGGACTTGGAGCGATTGCTCGAGCTATGCCGACTCGCTGCTTTTGCCCACCTGATAGCTGTGCTGGATAATGACTGGCACGATCTGTCAAATCAACGATCTCAAGGCATTCCATCACCCGCTTATGAATATCACGACTAGGGTAGCCGGCCACAGTCAAATTAAATGCCACATTGTCAAAGACGGTGCGGTTAGACATCAAGTTGAACTGCTGAAAAATCATACCGATATTATGGCGAGCGACACGTAACTCACTGGCTGACAAGCTGGTCAAATCCACGCCATCGATGATGACTTGGCCACTATCTGGACGCTCAAGTAGATTAATCAGACGCAGTAGGGTAGATTTCCCCGCACCTGAATAGCCCATGAGGCCGAAAATTTCACCTTGCTTTACAGATATTGATGTCGGCTCAACAGCTGTAAACCAATGAGGCTTACCGTTTTTATCTTTTATAGATCGGTCGCTCAAAAAGCGTTTGGTCACATCATTTAGGACGATCATGTCACTCATGGAATGCTCGAAATTTAATAGATTTATACTGAACCCAAAACTATGGTTGGCAGTAACAAACTCGCTTGGTCTACTAGGCGCAGCACTGATTTTGGGTTGGTATGAGTTAGATGGGACTGCTGATAGCTAAACCTTAAGGTGACAGCGTCAATATTGAGGTTTGCTATCATTAACTATGTAATAAGGGGCGATAATATAGCACATTATACAGGGGTTTGGATATGCACATCCGTGACCCACTTATGACAATATTGCCATAAGACAGACTATAGGTCGAAGTGAGACCTATAGTTGATGATATTTGCGAGTGATAAGTAGTTAATCATGCTCGTCTGGCGAGTGATAATGTGGATCATGCTTGACGGGTAGGATGACCAAAAACCGAGTATGACCATTAATCGTATCATTAATAATGTGGCCTTGATGGGCACTAACGATTTGTGAGACCAAAGATAGACCAAGGCCAGACCCTTTGTTTTTTTGCTGTAAGCGTACAAAGGGACTGAAGATCTCCTCACGTTTATCCTCTGGTATACCTGCACCTTCATCTATCACAGCGAGCACAGCATACTTTGGTAATGGGCGTGCTGGTTCAGGCTTGGTTTTCTTTAAATGCTTTAAAAACAAGCTTTCTTTACGAGGCTCGTTGTTTGCGTCGTTATCGTTGAGACCGTCGGGCTTATCTGCACCATCCGCCTTGGCGTTATTTTGGACGCTTTGGACGGTTGTAGTGTTAGTGAGAAGGCTGATACTTGTATCATCAGGGGCAGGGCTAAATATGGCTTTATCAAGCGCCATGACCTCCGTCGGCACACCGTGTGATGCAGCAGAAAAGCGGGGTTCTTTTACAGCTGCGGTAGTATCAGCGTCACCCTCATCATTGCGAGTGCTGGTGTCAAAGGTAGCGCCAGAGGCGGAGTCTACTGTCTTTGGGCTGGCAAGCTGATCGGGGCCTTTCTCGTCATCACTCGGGGGCGTCAGCGTCTCGCCATTTCGGTAGATGACGGGCGCTGATAAAGCGTCTTGAGCGTCTAAGTGCTCACCTAAAGCCAGCGGGTCAGACTTTGACTTGGTTACGTTATCAGCAGTATCAGAGTCATCATTCAGCAATGCCAAGCTTGTATCAAGCAGCGTGTCTTCATCGGCATCAGTTAAGCAGTTATAGTCTGCAAAACTGCTGTCTACTATTGATTGCAGTAGATAGTCAGGTATGGTGTCTGCATCCGCTCTATCCTGTACGCCATAAAGCAAGACAGTCACGGGTGGCACCCCATGCAGCATGGCGTTATTTAGTAAATTGCGAATCAAGTGAGTCAGCATGGCTGGTTGACCATCAATCACAATATGCTCACCAATCAAGGTGGCTTCAGAGTAATGTTGACGCTCTTGATTGATCAGGTCATAAAAGTCTACCCGCTCAATTTGCTGCATAGCATGACCAGCATCCAAGCGACTGACCAACAAGATGCTCTCTACCAAATCATTTAAGCCAGAGAGGTCACGATTAATAGCTTGTGCCCGTTTATCAAACTTTTCTTTAATATCATTGGGCATACTCCTTGCCAGCATATCCATCATCTCAATCTGTAATCGAATGCGAGTGATGGGGGTACGTAGCTCATGTGAGGCGTGAGCCAGTAGTAGACTATTGGCATTGACAAGGTGTTCGATCTTTTGTGCTGCTTGGTTAAACCCCCGTGCCAGCGAAGCGATTTCATCATTACCACGGCTGTTGACACGCACCGTAAAATCACCATCACCCAATTGAGCCATCTGCTGACTCATCTGATTGATACGCCAAGTCATGGTGCGGGCGATTAACCATAAAACGCCTGCCATAATCAGCAGCAGCAGCAGTGTGCCAGTAAATAAATTTAAAGCGGCAGATAAGGCAGGTTTCTTGGGAGTTAAGCGCGACTCATACAACAAAGTGTACCCTGTGCTGCTATATACTTGCGCTTGCTGGGTAGCTGGTGTGTCTGAAAAAGAAGGAAAAACACGAGTCAGTAACGAGGGCGTATCAGGCAGCTCTAGTGGTAGATCACTATTGTCTGTCTGCATGAGCAAGTGTCCAGTATTATCATACAAGCCCATCTTAGCCTGTAATGACTCATCAAAAATATCAAAGCTCTTTTTGACCACAGCGAGCATAAAGCGTGCTTGTAGTCGATTGTCTTTACTAACAGCAACGTTTAGCTCTTGTAAAAAAGGATCTATTTGCCCTAATATTTGCGTGGCAACCACCTCGGAGCGAATGCCTGCGTCTTTGTCATGAACCAACTGCGTCAATAGCACCATCGCTATGGCAAATAAGATAAGTGCCAGCATGACACTGGCAAATAACTTAGCGAAAACAGAGCGAAAACCCAGTTGTTGCATGCATTGATCTCTAATGGTAGATACTCAAAGTCGACGACGAGCTGGCCGTCGTTAATAAAGACAGTACTTTATAGTATAAAGCACTTGGAATCTTATAAATATCTTAGCGGCTAAGCAAGCGTTGTTTGACGCAATCAGACTTGATCAGTGGCAAACTGATAGCCAACGCCGCGTACTGTGATGATACGTTTCGGTTGACGAGGGTTATCTTCGATCAGTGCCCGCAGACGTGAGATATGTACATCAATGGCTCGATCGATATTATCAGAGCTGTCATCATTTGGCATGGCCTGCCATAGCTGCTCACGGTTGAGTACTTTACCTGCATGGGTAGCGAAATAATGCAGCAATTGGAACTGGTGAGTGGTCAAGCGCACAGGTTGCTCATCAATGGTCACTTCATGGCTGTCAGGGAACACGCTGAGACGCCCAAATGTCAAGCTATCAGACTGGCTGTCAGCTTGATTTGGTTGTTCATGGCGGCGAATCACGGCCCGAATACGAGCCAAAAGCTCACGAGGCTCAAATGGCTTGGCGATGTAATCGTCAGCACCCATCTCTAATCCTAAGACCCGATCAGTAGTATCTCCTTTAGCTGTCAGCATAATGATGGGCACTTTATTGGTCATATTGCTCTTATTACCACGAATCTTTTGACAGACTTGCATACCATCCATATCAGGTAGCATCAAGTCTAAGACGACCAAGTCGATATCACGTTCTTTGGCATCCAAAATATCAAGGCCTTCTTGTCCAAGCCCGGCATGATGCACGTCATAGTAGTTCATGGTCAAATAGTCGCTGATAAGCTCTGCTAAGTCAGGGTCGTCTTCAATCAATAGGATTTGCTTACTCATAAAATGTCCTCTAGTCATGGTTATAGTGATTGTTATTAATATGATTTACAGTTATAGGGTTAATTAATTATAGGGTCAATATGTCTATTTTGCCTAATATTGACGTTACCAAACAAGACAGCCTTTGTTAATGTTTCTACAGAATGTAACAATCCATGTTTCGACCCATCTCTCAATATCCATCTTTTAATGCCCATCTTTTAATATAGGCATTAGGGTCCGTGGATAACTGGTCTAGCCAATGATCAATTCAGTCTACCGACCGACAGTAGCTTGATAGTGCGATTGCCACAATTTAATGGCTTTATTAAGAAACCACTACTTTTTTGCCAACAGCGTCAATCGGCAAGTCAGCCAAACAAATCAAACTGTCATTGCTGATGCCAGCAATAAGATACTTGCCAGTGCTGGGATCATATTCAATGACCTCAACGGATTGCCGAGTTAGGCGTTGGTTTTGTTCTATGATCCAGACATGAGCGGTTAGCGGTGTCAATGGTTGATAAGGTGGGCTCTGCAGAGAGGAGAGGTCCACATCATGAAGCGCCTGTTTAGGGACGATATTGCCGACAGCGATTTGACCATAATCAACGCGGCCTGTCACGGGCATACCAGGCTTTAGGTTACTGCGGCTGGCCTCGTTTTTTACCACACTGACGTAGACTTTTAGATCATCTGATTGCGCATCTTTGCTGAGTTTGCTGATTTGTCCGGTAAAAGTCTTTGCCAGCTCTTTCGTTAAGAAGTTGACGGTCTGACCTACTGACAGCTGAGACTCTGCTCGACTAGGTACAGTGGCGATAAAGCGTAAGTTGTCATCATTGCTTAATAGTAATAATGGCTTGCCAGCAGCCACCTGTTGCAGAGCGTCGACATACAGGGCGTCTATACGTCCTGAAAAGCTGGCATAGACCACAATGGGAGGCTCACCATCGACAGTGGGCTCAGTATGATCGACAATCGCATCCGTGTCACTAGATTCAGCCGATGTCTTGATCAGCGAGCTATTTTCAATGTCATTGTTATCCTTTGAGGCGTTAGTGGTTGTCTCGTTTCGTCTGCCTTCAGTGTTTGTCGTATTAGTATCGCTTGCGCTGTCTTCTTTATCGTCATTGACTTGTTTAGATGCAGCTTCATTTGTTTGGCGCACCGATAGCCGCTCAGAATTATCATCATTAACCTCTAAAGGCGCTGCTGTATTTGCACTGCTTTGTTGTTTTAAGATAACCAAAGGTGCGCCTTTTTCTACCCACTGGCCTTTTTTAACCAGAACTTTTTGGACTATGACATTACGAGTAGTAACAAAGCGTGACTGCTTGTCAGGGGTGATGGTACCTTGTAATCCAAGACTGGGCTGATAGCGAGACGGTTTTGTACTGAGTATATAGTCTGATGTCATACTCACCGTGTCAGCACTGATAGATAGGGGTGAGCTTGCCTGATCGCTCTCTTCAGGGGGTAATTGGGTATCAGTAGAGGAAGGTGGCTGACAAGCACTTATAGACAACACTGTCATGACAACAGCGCTGTATTTAAACCATGTAGAAGGTTTTAGTTTTTTCATCATCGACCACCACTATAAACGTTATTTTATTATATAGACAATAGCCATAAGGTTCGATAACTATGAACATTATCTTACGCTAATACTTAATAACCAGTAAAGTGGGGTGCTGATAAATAGTGCTTATGACAGTTTTTAACACAGACTTAATTGGCATGAATAATGCATGCAGTCATTATAATGAGTTTTGTTTGGTTAAGCTGCAGGCTAGGATTGACATACGCTTTCATTAAAGTTTGTGGTTAGATAAAGAGTTGGGTTATAAAAACACTTCCCTACAATATTTGAAATAAAGAGCTGAGATGGTCATCATGGCTATCTTAAGATTAATTAGGCGTTCATAGGACAATGATAATGGAAAATAACTTTGAAGGGTTGAAGGTTATGGTGATTGATGACTCAAAGACCATTCGCCGTACTGCTGAGACTTTATTACAAAAAGTGGGCTGTGAAGTCGTTACCGCTATTGATGGTTTTGATGCATTAGCAAAAATCGTTGATAACAATCCAGATATTATCTTCGTTGACATTATGATGCCACGCCTTGATGGCTATCAGACTTGCGCTTTGATCAAAAACAATCCTGATTATGCCGAAAAGCCCGTCATTATGTTGTCTTCAAAAGATGGACTGTTTGATAAGGCTCGTGGCCGTATTGTCGGTTCTGACGAATATTTAACCAAACCTTTTAGTAAAAATGAGCTGTTTGACGCAATTGAGCAGTATCGCTAGTCATTGCCAATTTTTGTCACTTTGGTTGATGTTATTTAGCACTAAGCACTGACACAGATGAATAGTGACAACGATAGTACTGTTGCGCACTGATTATATATAAATCGTAAAAAAGCAATCATTTGCCTTTAGTAACAGCCACTGTATTTAACAGTTACTGTCTGCAACAACAAAAAATATCCTAGTGGATGTCAAAATATAAAGGAAACACCATGAAGACTGTACTAGTCATTGACGACTCACCATCAGAGATGGCGAAATTCCGTGACATGCTTGCCAGAAACGACTTTCAGGTATTAGAAGCGGCTAACGGTGAGCACGGCTGCAAGATGGCAGAAGAGCACTTACCCGACGTCATTTTAATGGATGTGGTCATGCCAGAAATGAACGGTTTCCAAGCGACCCGTAAGATCACCCGTGGTAAAACCACCGCCCATATCCCAGTGATTATGATTAGCACCAAAAATCAAGAAACTGATCGAGTGTGGGGTAAACGCCAAGGGGCAAAAGAATATCTTACCAAGCCAGTTAACGAATCTGAGCTGATGCATGTTATCCAATCGGTAACGGAGTAACCTGTGGCCTCTAAAGGATTTATTGAGCTTTTACGTTTGGCCGATCTAGCCAAAGCCCGTAGCCGTGGTCTTCAAAGTGGTAAAGACTATGACTGGCGAGGTGTGGTGTTTGAGGTTGGCGACCAACGCTTAGTGGCACCGATGGGAGAGGTTTTTGAGGTGTTAAGCATACCTGAATATACCCATATCCCTATGGTAGAGCCATGGCTACTAGGTATTGCTAATATACGTGGACGCTTATTGCCTTTAACGGACTTGCCGCAGTTTTTGAATGTACCAAGTCGTCAGAAAAAAAGCCTGCGTAAGGTTTTGGTGATTGATAATAGTACTGTGTTTTCTGGTCTAGTCGTAGATAAAGTGCTCGGTATTGAGCAGTTTACACATGGTCAGTATCGTGCTGAAGCCATCGATAGCGACTCACCATTCGCCCCTTATAATCATGGCAAGTTTGTAAAAGATCAGCAAGAGTGGTTTGTCTTTATGCCAAGCCTGTTGGCTAAAGATGGGCGATATATTGATGCAGCGATATAAGGTGCAGTGCTAAATAGTTACTACCAACAATAAATATAGCTAATTGCTTGTTTTGAGTCAGGTGATGCAAAGCTAGTCATGATACGACTTAAACGACTGTTTGGAAGGAATGAACACAATGAGTGATGTTACAAAAAGCCCTACAGCTAGTGTGAGTACAAGTACGCTAGGTGTTGAGGACTCCAATAGGAAGTGGAAGATTTTATTAGGGCTTTTTGCCTTAGTGAGTGTTGTTTTTTTAGCTTGGTTAATCAACTCGCTCGCAACGGTAAGCCATTACTTAAGTGATGTTGAGCGTGAACTCTTAACCAGTGGTAGCATAGTATGGCCAGCTATTTTATTTTTGATCGGCTTACTTGGAATGCTACTGGTCCTAACGCAGTTATTTAAAAACCGTGGTGGTGCTGAGCGTATACTGATTGAAAAAGAAACCTTACGTCGGCGTCAAGAGTCAGAAACTGAGTCTGAGCGTGCCCGCCAAATCCAAGAAGAAAACGAGCGTAACCAGATGGCGATTTTGCGCCTACTTGATGAGCTTGGTGACTTGGCTGAAGGTGACTTGACCGTTAACGCTACCGTCTCAGAAGACTTTACGGGTGCAATCGCTGACTCAGTCAACTTCGCTATTGACCAATTGCGCCAACTGGTATTGGTCATCAACAGTACTGCTGATCGTGTCTCGCAATCATCTCAGCAGACTCAGATGAACGCTGTCGAGCTGGCTGAAGCGTCTGAGCACCAAGCTCAGGAGATTGACGGCGTATCTAGCGCAATTAATCAGATGGCCATATCTATTGACCAAGTATCGGATAACGCAACTGAATCAGCGGCTGTTGCCCAAAGATCAGTTGTGATTGCGCATAATGGAGCAGAGGTAGTACAGCGCTCAATCGAGGGCATGAACGTCATTCGTGATCAGATTCAAGAAACGTCAAAACGAATCAAACGCTTAGGTGAGTCATCACAAGAGATTGGTGATATTGTTAGCTTGATTAATGATATTGCTGATCAGACCAACGTATTGGCCTTGAACGCTGCCATTCAGGCCTCTATGGCTGGTGAGGCAGGGCGTGGTTTTGCAGTCGTTGCCGATGAGGTTCAGCGTCTGGCAGAACGTTCAGCCAACGCCACCAAACAGATTGAAACCTTGGTTAAAACCATTCAGGCAGATACCAGTGAAGCGGTCATGTCTATGGAGTCGACCACTTCTGAAGTAGTACGCGGGGCGCGCTTAGCAAAGGATGCTGGTGAAGCGCTAGAAGAAGTCCAAAGTGTATCGAACACTCTAGCAGACTTGATTCAAAATATCTCAGATGCCGCACAGCAGCAGGCCAAGTCTGCCGGTAGTATCTCCAATACCATGAACATCATTCAGGACATCACCTCACAAACCTCATCAGGTACTATGGCAACAGCACGCTCTATTGGCGAGTTAAATGAGATGGCAGCAGCTCTACAAGAATCAGTAACAGGCTTTAAGCTCTCAGATGAAGAAGAGCATTTAGAAGCTGTTGCTGAGATTTACTAAAGCCATGATTAGATAGTGATGTGATACAGCGGTTGTTGCTATGGTAAGCACAAATGCATAAATCAAGTGTATAAATGAGTCAGGATAACCTTATGAATAACCAGCCTAATGAAATGGTAAGGCGAGAGTGGTTGCTACCATTACTCGATCAGCAGTTATCAATTGTATCTGATGGTTGGCAAGCAGATGCTCATCCTGACTTTGATCTTATGGCACAGTCTTATCATCAGATCAGCAACACCTTAACCATGATAAACCTGCCTTTATTAGCAGCCTTAGCCTCTCAGCTACGCTGGTCTGTTAAAGTAGTCGGTACGGAGGTTGATACTGGTATAGGGTACCGTCTGGTACAGTTTGCGCATCAATTGCTGCGATATGAGCTGACATATACGGTGCAAACAGGCGCTTGTCATGAGGTACTACTGCATCGAGTTATCCAGCAGCTTGCTCAAGATCTAAAACCACAAGACGGGTCAAACAATAATGACCCAGCGTTGCTGGTCAGTGCTTACCAAAGCCAACATGCTCAAGAAAGTATAAACATAGACGTATCTAAGGATACCGTCTTGCTACCTATGCAGCCTGAGCAGTATCAGCAGCTATTACTGGCATGGCGCCAACAGACGCAACAACTGCTCGCCACCAATCGTAATCAAGTTGAAACGTTAGCCAGCCTAGAAAAGGCCAGCCATTACTTATGGCAGACCAGTACAAGTCAGAATCAGCAACGTCTATGGTATCTGACAGCGCTTTGGTTGCAAAATATGCTGGATAATGACTCGCCGATACCAGCAAGCTATGCTCATCTGCTGTCACGTTTAGAGCAAGTCATTGTAAAGCGCCATCGACAAGCTTTGGCTACAGACGGTCAGACAAACAGCGATATACAGCAAGAAGATATTGAAGGCCTGATTGCCGATATCTTTATTCAGCTCAACCTGCTAAAGAGCCTTAATCTGTCAACACAAAGCTTAATCAGCCACTCATTATCAAAACATGACAGTACGATGCGTTTTTTACCTCGCATCTTGGCTGATCTTGAATCTGTGATCTTTGATCTCGAAGAGCCGCAAGCACTCACCAGACCATTGCAAGATATTAAAAGGCAGCTAGGACAACGAGGCTGGGTACAGTACGAATCACATATAGATCAGATCTTGTCTGATATTGACAGCAGTCTAAGCTCTGAAGACGCGTTTGCACAAATGCAGTGGCAAATTGAGCGTCAGTTGCAAGAGTCATATAGCTCTATTTATAACACTGAGCAGCTTATCCAAACCAATATCGACGAGACGACAGCACCTTCATCCGAAGCCACTGTATCTGGTGATAACTCTATCGATGCAAAGTCTGTCTCTTTTGAGATGACGTTTGCTAGTACGCTGCGCCATCTGCGCCTTGCTCTAGAAGACGTCAAAAACAACTTTAAGCAATACTTACAGCAGCCGCATAAGCAGACTTATTTATTAGCTATCTCAGAGGCTTTTGTAGAAATCGGTGAGGTACTAGATAATCTAGAACTGCCTTTAATACGACAAATAAATAATCAGATGGCAGATTTATTTGCACAGATGGCCGAGCATAAAGTAGAGCGCCTTAGCAAAGAGCTCGTTGAAGTATTAGTGCAAGGAATCGCCTCCTTTGAGCTATTGCTCAGTTATTTGGGACATCAGGTCCTTGATCAGCAGTTGTTGGCAAAGATAGACGCACAACTAGAAAAGGCAGGCGAGCTTTTGGATGTGCTAATCACAGCACCTGATACGGTGACGGATACCTATCAGTTTGCCGTAACTACAGCTTCTAATGAGGTGCGTTACGATGACACAGGAGAGATAGCACCTAATGACTCAACCTTGGATAGCACCCTAGATGATCTTGACGGTAAAGCAGTCCTAGAGGCAGCTGATAAAAACCAGACAGCTGAAGCTGAGACGACGTCTGATGTGTTGCCGATGATTGACGCTGATAGCAAGGCATTACATCCGTCATATACCTCGATACAGTCCGATGATTTTGAAGTGAGTGAGGATATCCGAGATATTTTTGCTGAAGAGGCTGCGGAGATTATCGAAGATCTTGATGATTTTGTCTCTATTTGGCAACAAGATGCGCAGGATCTGACGCCATTAATAGAAGTGCGCCGTGGCTTTCATTCTCTAAAAGGAGCAGGCCGTCAGGCAGGGGCTTACAGTATCAGTGAGATAGCATGGGCTCTAGAAAGCCTGCTTAACAAAGCCTTAGATATGTCGTTGGCGATAACTGACGAGATGGTAGGGCGGGTCGTAGAGACAACAGCGCAACTGCCCACCATGGTCGCCAGTTTTTTAGCAAAACAAGCGCCTCATACAGACCCTGCTACTATTATTCTACAAATCAACAATCTTGCAACTGGCCAAGCATTAGACCAAAATACAGAGCAGCCAGTGCTCGCTGAGTCTGATGCAAATCAGTCCAGCCATTCAACAGAAGCCCCTCTGACGTCAGCCAGTCAGTCTGATGCTACTCATGGTCATGTGATAAATGAGGCTACAGCGCAGTCAAGCCTCGCTCCGACCGATTCTGCTATACCTGCTGTGCTTGAGCCGTTCATGCAAGAGGCTTTGCAGTCACCTGCCGATGACCATGATATAGATGCCGATATCAAAGAGATATTTATTGAAGAAGCAGAAGAGGTGTTGGCTGAAATCATACCTCTTTATAACCGCTGGTGTGATGATACTGCTGATCTAACCAAACTAAAAGAAGTACGACGCGGCTTTCATACACTCAAAGGCTCTGGCCGTATGGTTGGCGCACACTATACAGGTGAGTTGGCTTGGGCCATAGAAAATATGCTCAATCGTATTTTAGAGCATAGTATCGACGTGTCTGCAGGTGTTATTCAGCTGATAGATGACGTTTTGCTGGCTTATCCTAACTTAGTAGACATTTTTGCCCGCAGTAGTAGCAGTCAGGACGCTGACTATCCCGAGATAGTATCGTTGTGGATTGCCTGTGCTGGTGCTTATAGTAAGCAATATGGTGATGAGTTTAGCTATGCTGCCTTACGTAAGCGTGTGCCTGCGAAGAGCGACACTAATCTCAGTGCTGATAATGCAAAGACAGATAGCACTAGGTATTGCTCTGATATTGTGGACAGTCCTGTCAATGAAAGTGTTAGCCCTGATCCTGCTTTAGCGTCTATTCATTCTGTCAATGAGATGATGGCTGATGCTTCAGCAATAACTACCCCTCAAAGCAGTGAAGAGCAAGCGTTTTGCGCCATATTTATCGAAGAGGCGCAAGAGCTGCTGCAAGATGTCAAAGACTTTGTCAATGCCCATCGTGAAGACAGTGAGGTTGAAGTTGCAGATGAGATAGTGCGAGCATTTCATACCTTGCGCTCGTCTTCTGGCTCGAGTGCATTGTCTGCTGTCAGTCAGATCAGCGCCACAATAGAACAAAGCTTAATGCAGCTGCAGCAACAAGATATCCTTATGAGTGCTCAGCATTTACAGGCGCTGTGTCAATCAGTGTTATTGATTGAAAACTATCTGAATAATTATACGCAGGATGTCAATCAGCAGGACGTACCAGTTGCCACACTTCAAAACCAAGATGACTTGGTTTCTTTACAAGTGATGCTTGGCGAGCCTGATGAGACCGAAACCGCTGTAAACAATGAGTTAGTGGTTGCTAATCTTTTAGAGGCTGATGTTGATGGTTTGCTTGATGCTGAATGGCAGCTGCAAGATAAACTGGCTAGTGAAAGCACGACTGCGGTACAAGACTATGCTGAACAACAAATCTACCAAATCGAACAACTAATAGAGCAGACTACTGACTCACCAAAGTTTACTTCGGTGCTAAATGCTTTGCATGCAGCCTATAAGCAGATTAGAGCCTATCCTGATATTGCCGAAGGCGTACAGTTACAGCAAGCGCTGCTCGCCGGTCATCAGCAATTGATCAGCTTATTCGATGCCATTGCAGCAGGTATGTCCTTAAAAGTAGATCAGCAAGTGCTCATAGACTTAAAAGCCATCACCGATAGTGATGAGAGTTTAGCTGCTGCTATGCCAGAAAATATTGATGTCGATGTCGAGGTCGTTGAGCCAAGTGTAGATAGTACTCAAGCAGAGACGCTACAGACTGAAGCAATCAATACCGATATTGAGCTGTTAGAGATATTCTTAGAAGAAACACAGGAACTAGACGGTGTTGTGGCTCAGACGTTCAATAAGTGGCGAACTGACCTCAGTAATCATACTACCTTAAAAACTCTACAGCGTCATATGCATACCATTAAAGGTGGTGCACAAATGGCAGGGATCCGCAGTATCGGTGACTTGACGCATATGGCAGAGAATATTTACGAAGCATTTGACGAGCAGGAATTGCAGCCGACGCCTCAGTGGCTCACGATCATGCAGATATTGCACGACACGCTGTCCTTGCAAATTGACTATGTAGAGCGCTATCAAGAGTCGTTTTTTGCCAACGAGCTTATTGAGCAGTTACAAGGCTTTCAGCGAGCTAATGAGCTGCCAACAGCCATAACCCTTATTTTACCTGCCTTGTATAAAGACAGTGATGAGGACTTGGCTGAAGCTGACACTGCAGATACTGACCATGCTGTCAAAACAGACAGTCTGGCTGACATCATTGCGGAGTCTTGGGCAGGCGAGCTGCCTGATGCTGATATTTTAGAGGTGTTTTTAGAAGAAGCTGATGAGATTATTGAAAGCAGCAACAAATACCTGCAGCTGTTTTTGAGTAATATTAGTGATGTGGCTGCTTTACAAGCATTGCAAAGAGATTTGCACACCATCAAAGGTGGTGCACGTATGGTGACTGCTAACGGTATCGCTGATCTGGCTCATGAGATGGAAACCGTATACGAAGAGTTGGCGATTCGCCGTCGCCCAGCGACAAAGATGGTCTCGCAGCTGCTTATGGCTTGTCATGACTGGTTAGCTGATGCGGTTTATATTCTCAAGCAAAAAGTAAACCCGCCGCTACCGACAGCTTTGATTGCGGCATTAAAGCAGTTTAGTAAGAACCCTGATAATTTGCAGCATGTCCCTAGAGAGTCTTTGCAAGAGCAGCGCAGTATGATTTCAGCTGCTAAGCAGCAGCAAAGAGGGCGGGTGACAGTTGATATTAATGACATGCCCCCCATGACTGGCAGCTTTGAGACGCAGGAAAAAAGCGACAATTATAATGAGGTCGTTCGTATATCAGGCAGCCTGGTTGAACATATGATTAACCTATCAGGTGAGTCAGCAATCAACCGTGCTCGTATCGATATGGGAATGAGTAGCCTGACCAACAGCATCGAAGAGATGGGGACTACAGTTCAACGTCTGGCCGACCAGTTACGTCGAATGGAAACCGAGCTTGAAGAGCAAATCCTATCGCAGATTGATGATAGGTCATTAATGAACGAAGAAGGGTTTGATCCACTAGAAATGGACCAATACTCATCCTTGAACCAACTGTCAAAATCTTTGACAGAGTCCGCTTCTGACTTGATTGATATTAAAGGAACCTTGCTCGAAAAAACACGTGATAACGAAAGTCTGTTATTACAGCTTTCACGTACTCAAGCTGAGCTACAAGACGGGCTTATGAACTCACGTATGGTACCGTTTACCCGAGTAGTACCACGCCTTGAGCGTATTGTCAGACAAACCGCTCATGAGCTTAATAAGTCAGTAGAGCTAAACATTGTAAATGCCGATGATGAGATTGATAGAACCATTCTTGAGCGCATCACTTCACCTCTTGAGCACATGTTACGTAACGCCATCGACCATGGCATCGAAAACACTCAAGCACGCTTAAGAGCCGGGAAAGCCCGTAGCGGTCAAATCAATTTAGACGTCATACGGGAAGGCAGTGAGATTGTCATTCATTTATCCGATGATGGTCATGGCATTAATGTCGAAGCGGTAAAAAATAAAGCCATTGAACAAGGCTTGATTGCCGCTGACGATGACAGTCTTAGCGACCTAGATATTATGCAGTATATCTTTAATGCGGGTCTAACGACCAATAAAAGAGTCACACAAATCTCAGGGCGCGGCGTTGGAATGAACGTAGTGATAAGTGAGATTCGTCAATTGGGTGGCTCGGTATCGGTCAGCTCTGAGGAAGGCAAAGGCTCTCGCTTTACGATTCGTATGCCGTTGACTGTCGCCATATCAGATGCCTTAGTGGTACGTGCTGCAGATCGTTATTACGCCATACCTCTGGTACAGATTGAGCGGGTCATTCGTGTCAATCCTGAAAGCCTTTATGACTATTACGAGTCTGGCGTGAGCAGTTTAAGAATTGAAGGCGAAGATTATCGTATTCGCTATCTCAATGAGATTTTATCTGGCAATAAACTCAATGAGTTAATGGTCAGTACCAATACCAGCTTGCCGGTGATTGTGATCAAAAATCGTACTGGTCAAAAAACCGCGCTTCAGGTCGATCAGATCGCAGGATCACGTATCGAAGTGGTGGTAAAGCCTCTAGGTCGCCAGCTTGCAAACCTTGCAGGTATTTCAGCGGCTACCATTATGGGTGACGGTTCTGTACTGCCTATTTTGGATCCGATGGCTCTGATGCGTAACGCTCCAGTTGTCAAGGATGTCAAGAAAGACATCAAAGTTAAGAGAGAGGATAAGTCGTCACAAACTAGAATATTGGTTGTTGATGACTCAGTCACCGTGCGCAAAGTTACTTCACGCTTACTAGAGCGTCAAGGGATCAATGTTGCTGTTGCCAAAGACGGTATCGATGCTATCGAGATACTACAAGAGATGACGCCAGATCTTATCCTGCTAGATATCGAGATGCCGCGTATGGATGGTTTTGAAGTGACGACGCAGGTGCGTCACAATAAGCGTTTGCGTGATATACCTATTATCATGATCACTTCACGTACTGGTGAAAAACATCAAGAGCGTGCCTTTAAGCTCGGCGTCAATGACTATATGGGTAAGCCATTCCAAGAAAACGAGTTGTTGGATAAAATTGAAGCGCAATTAGGATATAGCATTAGCTTAAGTCAAAATGGATAATATGGTCACCTCACATCTAGGCACTAAGGAGAGCAGCGCTATTAGAGTACTAGTGATAGCAGAAAATCAGCATCAAAGGCTGGCATTCAGTGACACGGTACGCAGTTGCGATTTGGTGCTGGTTGATTGCTTGTCGCGTCAGCAACTGCAAGATAAACCTCAACCTTATCAGGTCCAAGTTGATATTTGGTTGATTGATAGTGAGTATGATGACACGATTGCTATGGCAATTAAGGCCTCTAACTCAAGTGTGGTTCTAGTTGGGTTTAGCCCAGCACCACATCTTAATGAAGTGTATCGTTATGCCCAATGGCAGCGTAAGCTAAAGCGCAAGCTGGCTCAGCTACTTAATAAACCTGCCCTGCTGCAAAACAGCACTTATGATGGGTCAACGCCTCCGTGGAAGTTTGTGGTTTTTTTAGGCTCATCAGCAGGCGGTCCTAGTGCGATCAAAGCCTTTTTGGATAATTTGTCGCCCTCATTGCCGATTTGTATTTTGTTGGCACAGCACTTCAATCAAGATATGATCGAGACCTTACCACGTATATTAAATCATCATAATGATTGGCAATATCAAGTGATCTCTATGAGTCAGAGACTGCGCTCTGGGTATTGCCTGATAGCACCTATTGATCGACAGATTGTCTGTGACTCTCATGGTAGAGTGATCTTGACAGAGCAAAAGTGGCCAGAAGAGTACCAACCCTCGATCGGTCAGCTACTCAAAAACACCAGTGACGTCTATGGTAGTGAGCTCATAAGTATTGTTTTTTCTGGTATGGGTAATGATGGTGTCCAGCACTTAGACGCCATTCAAGATAACAATAGTCAGATCTGGGCACAAGATCCGAGTCTGAGTAAGTACCCCAATCAACCACAGGCTATTATTGATTCAGGATACTGTCAGTTTGTTGGCAGTCCCAAAGCACTGGCCCAAAAGCTTACCGAGTATATCGGTGAGAGAGTGGCAACCCCTTCTTTATCTACGGTGATCGATTTATGAAGCAAATCATGAAGCATTCATTTGAAGCTGTCAGTTTATTGACAACCAGTAAAGGTATGCTTGAAGTGACTGTTATACCCGCGCTAAATCAGCCCGATTGGATCATTCCTAGCAGCTTGATATTAAGTGTCGATGCCTATGATGAGCATATTTTGACCTACTTGTGGCAGCAGCAGGAAGTCGCTGTGTTTCACTTGGTTCCAGATGATCAGCAGGTTGATACAATCATCGTATTAGAAGGCAATACGGTAGCTCACCGATTGGCTCTACAGACGGCAGGTGAGATACGGCAAATGCAGGTGCGTATCTCAGATGTTGAAGACGCTGAACTGCCTGACGTGTACCGGCAACAGGCCCAGAGTAATAGCGCTGCTATCCACAGCAGTGAAGAAGGGTCGCAGCATCAACAATCTGCTAGTGATGGCTTCAATGACACTGAGCTAGAAGTGACAGCAAACCGCTTTAGAGAAAATGTCGTGACTTCTTATATGTTTCAGACAGTTATGATTGATAATGTACATTACTTGGTGCCAGACTTAGACAAAATTGCCCACCAGTTGGTCGATTTAGATAGCTGACAACACACAACAGCGCTGAGAGTGATATGGCGCTATAAAGGTGTTCAGTTACACTTTAGATTTGATATAAAAAACGCCAAGCATTCCGCTTAGCGCTTCTCTATAAAATACAGACCTCTATCAGTTATACATATCAGTGGTCTAGATCATAGAGCATGAACCTGACTTTAGTTTTTGGTAAAGCTACTTCTTATGTTCAGGCAGGCTGATGTTCATCTCTAATACATCCAGGCTGTCTTCAGAGCGATGATTGATATTTACATCATCCATTTGTACACCGTTTACGTATTTATTAACGACTTCTAATATCTCACGTTTCATCTTTTCAATACGGTCAGTCGTTAGGCGGTTATTTAACCTATTTTCGCTGGCAACGATAACCTTTAAGCGCTCAGTGGCCATATTGGCACTACCGGCGCTGTTTTTGTCGTCAGTGCCAAATAGGCTGCTCCAGAATCCTTTTTTCTTACTCATCATTAACCCCCAAACCAACGCTGTAGTAGACTCTTTTTCTTGACATCAAGATGACGTAGCGGACGCTCTTCTCCTAAGAAGCGAGCAACCATATCGTCATAGCATTGGCCAGCAACCGAGTCAGAATAGTGAATGACTGGCTCACCATGGTTAGACGCTTCAAGTACAGCGTCACTTTCAGGAATGACACCCAATAAAGGCACCTTGAGGATATCATTAGAAATGGTATCAATATCCATCATCTCGTTGGCTGCGGCACGTTCGGCATTGTAACGGGTGACCACTAGATGCTCTCGAACCGCCCCTTGGCCTTCTTCCGCTTTTTTGGTGCGGCTCTGCAAGATACCAATGATGCGATCAGAGTCACGTACTGAAGAGATTTCAGGGTTGGTGACGATGATGGCTTCATCAGCATGATACATCGCTAGCTGTGCACCACGCTCAATACCGGCAGGCGAGTCACAGATGATATAGTCAAACTGCTTTGACAGCTCATCCATAACCTCGCTAACCCCTTCATCTGTCAATGCATCTTTGTCACGGGTCTGACTGGCAGGTAAAATATATAAATTCTCTAGCTGCTTGTCTTTTACTAGTGCTTGTGACAAACGAGCATTGCCGTTAATCACGTCAACAAAGTCGTACACAATGCGATTTTCACAGCCCATAATCAAGTCTAGATTACGTAAGCCGACATCAAAATCGATAACAACGGTTTTATAGCCACGTAATGCTAAGCCGGCGGCAAAAGACGCGCTTGTTGTGGTTTTACCCACACCGCCTTTACCTGAAGTGATTACAACAATCTTCGCCACAATGGCACACTCCTATAGTTCATTGGAATATCTGATAGATAAAAATCGTTTGATAACATATGTATGCGTGTTATCACTGTCTGTTGTAGCCTCGAAAACAGGGCCACTCAGTTCTTTAAATAAATGCTTATAACTAAACCGCACCGTTACGCTACGACTACTATCTGCGAGCGTAAGCCTAGCATAAATAAATCACAATTTATAGCAGGGTTATTGTGACAGGGTCGTATCTTGCTGAATAAGTACTGACACATTGTAAGCCACTGCTTATATACGATTGTTATCATCAATAGTGGCTGAGTTACAAATTTATCGTAGCGTTTTTTTGTTAAATTAACTTTCCTGAATATTAAAACAGAAAACAGGCAGATTAACCAGTGCGATTATAGATTATCCATTACGGTAAACACCAACCCTTGGCCCTCAACGAAACGCACCTGTACCGGCTTATCAATGGTTTCCTCAGGTAGGTTATCTCGTAAGCAGTAGGTGCCAGCGACAGAGACTAGGGAAGGGTTAAAAACTTGGCAAAAAATACGGGCGTCTTTGTCACCTGTAGCGCCTGCTACCAGTCTGCCCTGAGCTCGACCATAGACATGAAGGCTATTGTCTGTGATTGCTTCAGCGCCACTATTGACACTATTGGTCAAGATGAGATCACCACCAACATGATTAATGCTTTGTCCAGAGCGTAGCATTTGATCATAGATCAAACTGGTTATATGATCTGCACTCTCTACTGTATCAGTAGACAAGGCTGCTGCAGGCTTGGAAGGGGTGTCGGCCTCTGACAAGGAAGTATTTTGTTCACTGTTTGTCGTCGAGTCTTGTGAGGTTTTGGGCTCAGTGGTTTGATTGATTTCAGTTTTTGGTTTTTTCGTTGGCAATATACGTTCGATACGTTTGCCATCACTTGGAAAAATGGCCAGCCTTTGTAGGCGGGCTTGTTCATCAAGCAAGCCTGTGACCACACCGATAGGCTGCAATCCCCACGACCAAAGCAGATCTACTAAAGCGGATAAGTCTTGCTCAACGCTACTGTCGATAACGACTGGAATATTGCTGTTTTTGTTACTAACCAAACCGGCTAAGTGCTCTTCGATTGCTGCTGGGTCATCTGTATGTAGCTGCAGGCGCGAAAATGTCAGCATCTTGCCGTAGAAGCTTATCGCAGGCTGATTGGCCGTTACTTGGCTGTTTGTATCCGAGGTCGTCATAATATAAATCCTTAAAAGATACCTATCTGGAAGATACCTATATTGCTGTAATCATGGCGCAGTTATTATTATAGGTATGTCACCGAGCACTTTATCATCAGTCACTTATCATTTGTCATGTCGTTATCCGTCAGTTAGTCATCAAGACTTGGCGGTTATTATGCAGTGTACTAAGAGATGCCAAAGTTTAACAACCCCTGAGCAACATAAATATCGCCAAAAAACGCTCAAGTATGTTTATGATATCTATACTTAAGCCTGTTTATAAAGGCAACATCTCGCGATGCTTCCACTGCTGTACTTTGACCTGCTCTTCAAGCTCCGACAAGCTATCAGAGATGATAGTGGCGATCAAGGCTTCAAGCAGCGTATCTGAAGTATCGATATTCGTCACTCCATGGGCGATCGCTTGCATGAGTTTATCAAGAATCTCTGTATCTAATAAGCGCTCATTAAGAGAAATAATAGAATTCTCGCCAATACTCTGTCCGATCTGCTGCAGTTCAGACTCGATTAGGCTGCCAGCAATGGGAATCAGCCTCAGGTAGCGACGTAGTTCTGGGGTGTTTGCCAGACCGTCTTGAATGGCCTTGCCGACCTCATTCGCCAACAGGTTACCTTCTGCACTTTGATCATTTAGTCTTTGTAATTGCGGTATCAGCTCTTTACGTAGCAACGATAGTATCACTGCTTCAATCTCATCACGGTTGCGAGTAATCGTTGACTCTATCAGCGACTTTTGCATCTTAGGATCTGTTAATTGCTGTCGATAATTGGCAATGGTGGTTAGTATCACTCGGTCAGATAGCTCTTCTAACAATAAGTCGATGTAGAACTTGATACGGTTAAGCCAAGGCTGTGGTAGCACTTGATAGCCGAGCTGATACAAACGTCGACCGATGATGACAGCGCGAAACAGACGTAATGCTCGCAGCTGTGGGAAGCAGCCAAGCACCTCATACCAATGGACAAAGGGAAAGAAAAACCAACGGTAGTATACCCGCTCTTTAATGGCGATTGCCCAGCGTATCAGCAGCTCGGTAATCAAGAACAGAGTAAAAAACCCACCAGCAGTGCGCAATGGATCATGCAAAACACTTTTATACCAGTTCAGCCCGTCACTCAATGCCAGCCAGTTGGCAACTTCACTACTAAAATTACTCATCAAGATGGCATCAAGCCCGATGAGCAGTAAATCAATACTGATAACGATCAACATCAAAATATCATAAATCAGCTTTTTACGGTTGGGCGTTGGGCGTTTCGGATGCTGCGAGCCTGTAGAGACGCTGGAGAGTGGTTTTTGTTTTATAGCAGGGTCGGAAGCAGTAGAGGCAGACACAGTCATCCCTTATGTCAGTAGGTATGTGATCATTATCGCTTGTAGCGTAGCGGTTTGCATAACATAGCAGGGTTATCCCGCTATTATAAAGCAAAGCCAGTTGGGTAAAAGCCAGTTAGATCAAAGATAAATGGCTAAGCTTTTGAGACCTGTGGTTTATTGTCAAAGTCAGCCAACATATCATCGATAAGCGCATCTTTTTGTTGCCATATATTATCGATCCAATCAAACATTTGTTTTTTGATGGCGTCGTCATCTTGATAGCCACCGTTTTGGATGGCAGTAAATAGCGCATCTGGCATCTCAATATGTCGTACATTTACTCCCAGACGCTTGATGTTACCTTTCCATAAGTCACTATAGTTTGGTATACCATCAGGGTACACGATAGTCATATCTAAAATACCATCAATATCTTCACCCAAAGCGTTGATCGCCAATGAAAGGCCACCGGCCCGTGGTTTGAGCAGATGAGTATAGGGGGAGTTCTGTTTATCATGTTTGGCTTTGGTGAAGCGGGTACCTTCTAAGTAGTTGAGTAGCGTAAAAGGCTTGTCTTTTAACAAAGCGCAGGCACGTTGAGCCTCTAGTAAATCCTTGCCTTTGAGCTCAGGATTTTTGGCAAGCGCTTCTTTGGAGTGCCTACGCATCATTGGAAAGTCTAAAAAATAAAAGGTTTGCCCAACTACAGGGATATAAATCAGCTCAAATTTGGTAAAAAAACGGGTCAGTGGTAACCGGTTTTCGCTGATATATTGTACGATACTGGTATCCACCCATGATTGATGGTTGCTCACCAATAAATACTTGCCATCCATATGGACATCGTCGGGCAAGTCAATACGCCAGTCTTTTTTCGGTAAGATATAATTGATAACCGCATTGTTGCTCTTGATCCAGTGATTGGCAATTTTGATCACTGTCTTATCAGCGATATCTGATCCTGTGATCATTTTGGCCGTCCCCATGAGCCAGATCGGGATACTGCCGCCTATGCTATTACCAGCGATCACACCAGTAGCGGTCATAAGAGAAACAGCTTTGCCAAGTTTAGGCGCACGTTCATGCAGCTTTTCAATGGTAGCGCTCAGTCGCATGTTAAGTCCTTTTGGATATTTATTTTTAGTCGATGTTCAATTGATAAGTCATTCAATTTATAAATCACAAACGAGCTTCGTTTTAATCATGGTAATGTCAGCAACGACTAATTTTAGCAGAAAACAATCACAGTGTACGACTGTTAACGTGACTGATGATAGCAAATAACAACACCCGCTATATTTGTCGGTTTGATGTTTTACACCATCGTTTTGTCATTCAGCGCTTTAATTAAGCTTAGGGCGTGTCTTCAATTTATCCCATTTTTATGACCATTTTCAAAATGAAGACACGCCCTAATAGCCTTGGATGTAAATAATGGGATTAAATGTTGTCAGGATGCGCTCATTCAGGCATGCTAAGTGACGTATACTTGCTTTATGATGTCAAGTCGAAATAGAATTGATACGGTTCTAGAGTCGTACTATTTGAATAGTCTTTTTTTGCGTACTGTTTACACAGAAACTGCAAAACTCATCCCAACAGCACTGTATCGGTTTTAAAGTAGATCAACTGTATGTTAGATATTTATCGCTATTAAGCATCATGTACTGAGTAAGCCTTGTGCAGTTTCCATACATAGGTGTGACAAAATATTACATATAGATAGAAGGGTATTGGCATAATAAGACAGGTGTGCTTTGCACTTAGTGACTATTTTATACAACAGTTTTGTTTATACACTCGTTGATATAAATGGCACGTTTGGTATTTAAAAATTAAAGTAAAATAAATTAGAATTTGTAGAATTAACTGATAACTTAAGAGGATTTAATTATGCGTAATAAATTAATGATTGCCGCAGTCGCTTCAGGCCTAGCCCTTACTGGTTGTGTGACAGACCCAAACACTGGGCAGCAACGCTTAAATAAAGCAGCCATCGGTGGTCTAGCAGGTGCAGCAGGTGGTGCGACGATTTCTAAAGCAACAGGTGGCGATAAGACGGGCCGTGATGCCTTGATTGGTGCTGCATTAGGCACTGGTGTTGGTTATTACATGGAGCGTCAAGCAAGACAGCTTGAGCAGCAAATGGCAGGTACAGGGGTGACGGTTGAGCAGAACCCAACCACTGGTAACATCGATCTTGTGATGCCAGGTAACATTACTTTTGCCTTTGATGACGCTACACTAAGTTCTTCATTCAAGCCCACGCTTGATAAGCTTGCTTCAACGATGAGCCAGTATAATCAAACAACTGTCAATATCGCAGGTCATACGGACAGCCGAGGTGCAGAAGCTTATAACATGCGTCTGTCACGTGATCGTGCTTATTCAGTCGCCAACTACTTAAGCGCACGTGGTGTGTCTTCAAACCGTATCAACGTCGTTGCTTATGGTGAGTCACGCCCAGTTGCTGACAACAGTACTGACTATGGCCGTCAACAAAACCGCCGCGTCGAGTTAACCATTAATTCACCACAGAGCGTGAACTAATTTTTAGCCTGATTTATCTTAAAATTATTTATAAAAGAGCTGACGTCTTGTCGGCTCTTTTTTTATTAAACGCATTTATATAATTATAAATTAATCATTGATAATGATTATCAATAACTCTATAATTTGTGAGTGTTTTAAGTTGTGCCATGAGTGTAATGAGATCAGCTATTTAGACAATTTGTAGCCTCTGTTCATGACATTTATAAGGCATTGATAATAATTTTGCGATATCTTTTGAGGATGTGTATGACGATGACTACCGTGACGAGCCGTAAATGTTTACCCACTACTTTAGCTGCTGCTTTAGCAGGACTATTGATGGTGTCAGGCTGCACCAAACAAAGTGAAGAGAATGTTGACACCAGTACACAGGCAGAGATACAAAGCACCCCATCAGCGGATAAAAATGAAGTGTCCGCGACCGAGCAGGCTCACATCGATAGACTGGTCATTAGTTATGCTGATATGGCTCATGCCGTTTACAAGGATTCGCTTGAAACCGCCAAAGCCCTACAAGCAGCGGTAGAGGCCTATGTAGAGTCGCCAACACCAGCCAGTTTAGAGGCAGCGCAAGCGGCTTATAAGACGGCTCGTCAACCGTACTCACAAACTGAAGTATTTCGTTTCGATGAAGGGTTTGTTACCGCTAATGAAAAGCGCGCAATCGGCAGTGTCGATGGTTGGGAAGGTCAGGTGAATGCATGGCCACTCGATGAGGCTTTAATCGACTATGTCAGTGACAGCTATCAAGGCGAGTACAATAGCCAAGACAATATCATCAATAGCGATAGCATCACTGTCGGTAGTGTTAAGCAAGACACCAGCGAGATCACGCCTGAGCTGCTTGCAGACATGAATGAGATCGGTGGGAGTGAGGCGAATGTGACGACTGGCTATCATGCGATTGAGTTTATGCTATGGGGTCAAGATACCAATGGCGTGGGCGAGGGCGCAGGAAATCGTCCTGTGACTGATTATATGAGCGAAGCAGGACAATGCACTAGCGGTGATACGGTCAATGAAGATGCTGCTGTTTGTGAGCGCCGTGGTGAGTATTTGAAGGCTGCCGCTCAGTTACTAGTGGACGACTTAACAGCAATGGAAGCTCAGTGGCAACCTGAAAGTGAAAACACCCTTCGTAGCGATTTAATGGCGCGTAAAGATGACAATGCCCTGCGTCAGATTATGTATCAGATGGGTAGTCTTGCGCTAGGAGAGCTTGCTTCGGAGCGCATGCAGGTGGCCTTTGTTACAGGATCTACCGAAGATGAGCATGAGTGCTTTAGTGATCTGACTCATTTGAGTTATGCCAATAATGCGCGTGGCATCCAAAATGTCTTTAATGGCAGCTATAAGACAGTTGCTGGTGATACCATCGGCGGTTATGGTATTAAACAGTATTTGATCGACAATGGTCACACAGAAGCGGCAGATAAGCTTGCTGCTGACTTTAAACAGGTAGAAGATGCCTTTAATGTTATCGTCGAAAAAGGCGAGAAAGACGGGATTAAGGTCGATCAAATGATAGCAACCGTCGGCCAAGCGAGTAAAGAAGGCATCTCAGCTGAAGAACAAAACAAGCGCCGTGGTTGGATTGAGGCAGGTATTACCAGCTTACAGCAGCTGACAGATGGTATCGAAAATGCTGCAAAAGCAGTAGGTATTGATAATCTAGATGCAGATGCTGGCTCGCAGTTTTAAGCTGGTCTATATCTGCTGCTAAAGCATCAATCAGACGCTATGCATACGTTGCTAACAAGGGTTGGCAGCGTACTTTACAAAAACAAGGTCTGTTGGAAGCTTGAACCACAGTCACATGACTGTAATGGTTTTATTGGCTTCACTTGCAAACAAAGGCAACCTCTATGAGCTTTACTCCTGCCAAGCCTTCTGCCGTATTTTTCTCTGTTTTATCCTCAAAAAATAGCATGTACAAACTTACTTTAATGCTTATCAGTACAGTGGCTCTCAGTGCTTGTCAGCCTACTGACAAGGCGTCTAATGGAGTAACAAACCATGAAGAAGCCACTCAAGCAGTAGCGCCCAAACGGGTCGAGACGATTGAAGCGCTGGCCGGCGTGCCGATGACACAGCTGGCAACTTTTGATCCACAAGAGATTAAGCAAGGTGGGGATACTGGCATTAGCATCACCAGTAGTGAAAGTTACTCCAAGCCTTCGTCTAACCTAACGGCCTCTCGTAAAGGCGACTTTTTCATCGGCAATGCATTTTTTAAGCAGCCGTGGGTGGTGGCGCCTGCCAGTACCGATAGCCGTGACGGTCTTGGGGCGCTATTCAATGTCGCTGCTTGTCAGTCCTGTCACATCAAAGATGGTCGTGGTCATGCGCCTATGACTAGCGACGATGATGCTGATAGCTTGCTGATTCGACTGGCGATGCCGGCGACCACAGATAAAGAGCGAGAACAATTAAAAAATTCGTTGATCGAAAAAGTTGTCCATCCTGTCTATGGTGGCCAGTTACAGGACCGTGGTATTCAAGGCGTACCCGCTGAAGCGCGTATTAGTGTGCAATGGACAGACAAACCCGTCACCTTTACTGATGGTCATGTCGAAACCTTGCGAGCGCCAACTTTTCACTTAACCAATCTGGGTTATGGTGACTTTGATGAAACGCTGATGGTCTCGCCACGCGTGGCACTACCGATGATAGGACTTGGCTTGCTAGAGCAAATACCTGACGATGACATCAAAAAACAAGCCGATAGTATGGATCAAGATGGTGATGGCATTTATGGCAAGTTTAATCTTGCTATGGACCCACAAACGGGTAAGGTTGCTCTAGGACGCTTTGGCTGGAAAGCTGGGCAAACCAAGCTGTTGACTCAAAACCAAAGTGCCTTTAATGAAGATATGGGGCTAACCTCAAACATCCGCCCTCATGAGTCCTGCATGCCTGCACAGACGGCTTGTTTAAATGCCCCTACTGGCGCTGACGAGCAAGGTAATGGTAAGCCGCCTGTTGAAGTCAATGACGAGGTGGCGAGGTTTGTGGAGTTTTATACACGTAACTTGGCTGTGCCACACCGTCGTAATGCTGATGATGCGCTGGTCTTAGCGGGCAAAAAACGCTTTTATGATATGGGCTGTCACAGCTGTCATACGCCAAGATATCAGTTGCCAAAAACCCCTGATGATCACCTTGAGCAGCATGGACAAGTGATTTATCCTTATACTGATCTACTACTCCATGATATGGGTGATGATCTTGCTGATCGGACGATTGCAGGCAAACTGCCATCAAAAGATTTACAAGTCGAGTTTTTGGCCAACTCGTATGAATGGCGAACACCGGCCCTGTGGGGTATTGGCCTGGCGCAAACGGTTGATCCGCAAGCGACATTCTTGCATGATGGTCGTGCTCGCACCCTGATGGAAGCAGTGCTCTGGCACGGCGGGGAAGCCGAAAAACAAAAGCAAAATGTACTACAGCTAGACAAACAAGGGCGTGCTGAGTTAACTGCCTTTTTGCAATCGCTATAACACTGAAATAACGTTGCGCAGAATGCAAATGCCTGCGCAAAACACACGAGAAAACTATGAAAATAAACCATGCTTTAGCCATGGCGCTATCAGCGCTCAGCGCAGGCTTACTGATCAGCTGCGTCAAACCTGCCGAAGAAAATAAAGCAGTAGAGACAGACAACCAAGAAGTTGCCTCAAGTATAGAGTCTGTCGACACTATAAAGGATAGTGCAGCTGACATTGTCGCAGTTGACATCAGCGCCGATACCCAAACATCCTACCTGACACATGTTGCTGATGATATCGTCATTCCAGCGTATGCTGATGCAGCGAAGCAGAGTAGCCTGTTACATGAGTTGGCAAAGAAGCATTGTCAGCAAGCGCCAGTAAGCGGCCAGGAGCTACAAGCGCTGCGAGACCAATGGCTGATGCTGGCACAAGCATGGGCACGTGCTGAGGCAATTAACTTCGGCCCTGCCACCGCCAGTATGAGCAATCTGTACATCAATTACTATCCAGATGAGCGAGGACTGGTGCATGATGGTGTCGCTGATCTGATCGCCACCAATCCAAACCTCACCGCCGCACAGCTGGCAAACGAAAGTGCTATTGTCCAAGGTGTACCAGGATTAGAAGAAGCACTGTACGCCAATGACCGCCTAGATGCAGGTCAATGTGCTTATGTGATCAGCGCAAGTGGTGCGTTGAGCACACGCCTACAAGATATCGAAAGCAGTTGGCAACAAAATGCGACGACGCTGTTGGCAATTGACCAGACAGCAGAGAGTGATCAAGGCTTGAACCAATGGTTTAATTCGTTGCTGTCATTGGTTGAGACTATGAAATCTAGCGCCATTGATCAGCCTTTGGGCCTCACAGGTAAAGCCAAAGGTCATCTGCCAGCTGCGACTGCTGGTCAGAGCCGTGCCATCATCAATGCCAAACTGGCCGTCCTTAATCAAACGCTGACCGATCCCATACTAACCAAGATATTAACGGATAGTGATAATAGTGAAGTCGGGAATAGCTTATCTACCATACTCGCCCAAACCACAGGCCTACTGGCGCAAATGCCTGAAGATATCGCTGATGCTGATAGCGCTGCTCAGCAGGAGTTATACGATCATCTGACCACCATGACTCGTATTATTAAGCGCCAATTGATCCCAGCACTTGGTATTCGTGTGGGCTTCAATAGTACCGATGGCGACTGATAATGACACAAAGGACCACAAAACTGCCTGCTTTAAAAACAGCCATGGAAACGCTCTCTGGTACGCTGATTGGTACGGCAGCATTAATCGCCATTCATCATCGTTATCGTAAGCAGCACCAGCCCAATGCCCGTTGGCAAGATTATATGACGGGCGCCTATGCTCGATGGCAGACGTGGCGGCACGCTTATCAGCAAGCAGAAGAGACGCCAGATTTGAGCGCCTTGCATACCACTACCATGTTGGCACGCCCAGTGTGCTGGGTAAGTGGCGTCGCCTCTATGCCAAAAAACAGTATTGCTACCCCTAATGATGAGACACCGCCCGAAAACGACTTTGGTGTGGTCGGTATTGACGCCGATAGAGAGCTTGTCTGGCAGACTACTATGCCTGAGCGTGTTCATGATATCGTCGTGCAGCCTGCCGTAATACCCAAAGAGGAGTGTCATATTCATAAGCATAACCGTGATGTGGTGGTCATGGGTCGTCGTCCCAGCGAGCGGTTTTGGGTATTGGATGCGGCGACAGGACAGGTCAAGCTCGCTATACAAGCGGCAGCTCAGCGTCATTTTTATGGTCATGCTTGCTATAGCTTAGATGGTAAGCTGCTTTACGTGACTGAAAATGATACGGTGAGTTTAGAGGGCAAAATTGGTGTGTATGATGCTCATGATGCTTACAAAAAGGTAAGCGAGTTCGAGGCACGCGGTATCGGTCCCCACGAGCTGATTATGCATCCTGATGGGGAGGCGCTAGTGATAGCTAATGGTGGTATTAAAACCGAGCAGGCATCACGCGAGGAGCTTAATCTTGATAGTATGCGTCCCTCATTGACTTACTTAAATCGTTATGATGGCACACTGCTTGAGCAAATCACCCCACAACATAATCAGATGAGTATCCGTCATCTCGCCATACATGATGATGGCACCGTGATGATAGGGGTTCAGTTTCAAGGCGAGCGCCATCTCAATGTGCCATTAGTGCTGACGCACCAGCGCGGTGATACTGACCTTAAACCGCTTATTATGCCTAATGACCAGTGGCAGCGCTTTCATCAGTATATTGCCAGTGTGGCAGTGGATAGCACACATAACTTATTGTGCGTGACCACACCAATTGGCGGCTGTGCGGCGATTTACGACTTAAATACTCGAGCATTGGTTGATGCTGTTAATTTGCCAGATTGCGCTGGGGCATCAGTGCTACCCTTAGCCAATGATAAACAGGCAGGCTTTATCGTCAGCGATGGGCAAGGTCAATTGACGACACTAGCGCTGTCCAGCGCATCAGCCAGCCCAAGAAAAGTGGCTCACAGCAAAACCGCTCAGCACCTTATCAAACATAGCAAAGGGCACAAAATGTCTTTTGATAATCATCTGCAGGCGGTTTGCTGATGAGTACAGCGCTACTACAAAGTATAAATCAGCAGTTAGCAGCGGCAGGTATTGAGCTACAGGTGACAAAAAAGCGAGTCAAAAACGTTAATTTCCGTCTCTTGCCATACACACTGAGGGTATCCGTACCCATGTTTATGAGTACCGCCCAAACTGCCCAGGCTGTCGCTAAGCGTGTACCTTGGGCGATCAGCCACCATGCGCAAGTATTGGCGCAACATCAGCATAAAATGGCTTCATCTTTATCTAGTGCTCGCCCTGTCTTGCTATGGGGTGTGCCGCAATCTCTCGTCTTAAGTCATGATGAAAAGATAGCTTACTATCGCCAACAGCTTGGCGATATTATGGCGTCCTTATTTGACAAGTGGCAGCCCGTTGTCGGTGCTCAAGCTCATGAGACCCGTATTAAAAAGATGCACACCCGCTGGGGCAGCTGTAATACTCACGCAAAGCGAATTTGGCTATCGGTTTATCTGCCGGCCTATCCGATTGAGTGTACCGAATACGTGGTCGTCCATGAGCTGTGCCATTTGCATCACGCCAATCATAGCCCTGCGTTTTGGCAAACGGTAGCTGCTGCAATGCCGGACTATCGATATTGGCATGATATGTTGGCAGCACATGACACAGAAGGTGCCAGTTTTATTTAGGGTTAACGATATTGGCTTGCCTACCAATAAGAGTTAACGCTGCAATAATATAGGTAAACAACCTGTATAAGCTGTTATGATAAGTCATAATGGGACGAAATGTATTGTTTAAAAACAATCAAACATACAGTGAGCAAATAATAGGGAGAAACAGCATATGGATAGTGTCAATCAAGCTGAGTTCTGGCAGCAGCGTTACGAGTCGGGTAGTATACAGTGGGATATGGGGCAGGTCTCACCACCACTTAAAGCTTATATTGATCAATTGCCACAGTCAGCAAAAAATCAAAGGATATTGGTGCCAGGTGCAGGCAATGCTTACGAAGTGGGGTATTTGCACGAACAAGGGTTTACCAATGTCATTTTGGTTGACTTTGCTCCTGCACCGATTGAAGATTTTTCTGAGCGCTATCCAGATTTTCCGTCTGAGCATCTAGTCTGCGCTGATTTCTTTGAGTTATCGCCTGAAACGTATCAGTTTGACTGGATACTTGAGCAGACGTTTTTTTGTGCGATAACCCCCTCACGCCGTGATGAGTATGTGCAGAAGATGGCAGCGCTACTCAAGCCTCAGGGCAAGCTGATAGGTTTGTTGTTTGATAAGGACTTTGGCGGTGATGGCATCCCTTTTGGTGGCTCAAAAGCAGAATATTTAAAGCTTTTTGCGCCTTATTTTGATATCGATATCATGGAAACCAGTACGAACTCCCATCCCGCTAGGCAGGGAAGTGAGCTGTTTCTGAAGCTACAAGTTAAGTAGCAGGCTTATTTCACGTTTGATATTGTCCCGTGCTTGTATCTCTAGGCGCTGATAATAATAATCGGTTAGGTACAGTCTAGAACGAGAGAGCAGAGCTGTGAGTACTTGAGTCCGTCCGAGGCGATAATCTGCCAATGGAACCTGATGGTACTCTTGACGCACCGCTTGTGCGTACTGTTGGTACTCGTGCCAAGGTGTGCCTAAGATACTCAAGTCCATATCAAGCATATAAGCTGTATCACTGACTTTATCAGGGTCCGAGAGTTCACCGAGCTGATGGGTCGCTGTCATCATGATAAGCGCATAAACATGTTGGCATTGAGGAAGCCTGAGATAAGGGCGTAATGCCGCAAACGCATATTCAGCACTTCTAAGCTCATTGTCTGAACGACTGGGCTCATATATCACATCATGGTAATAGAGTGCGAGAGCGATGATAGAGGGCGCATGTAGGTCGTGCTTGACTTGTTCAAACTGCACAAACAACTGGCGCAGATGGTTTAAGTCATGGTAAGCACGTTGAGTGGCGCCATATTGAGCTGCGATATCTTGCCAGAGCAGTCTGGCTTGTGCAGGCTCGATATTGTTGCTCAACGCAGATAAGTATAGCGCAAACTGCTCGCCAAGAGCGGCAGCGGCTAGTGGCAACTCGTTCATACCTCACCTACTTTATGTGCAACCTGTTCTTGTGCTCATGACAGGTCTATACAGTCAGTTAAAAAACGATCATAGACACTTATAAAGTGAGTCTACTATATGGCATCGTCCGATAAACTATCGCTTCAAATTTAGGATTTATCGGTACTAGCAGCCTCTTCAAAAGCCTTTCTAAACAGCTCGCCGAGTAGATTGACGTCATCGACACGGGCATAATTGAGGCGAGTCACAAAGGCGATATGACGGTGCGGACCTGCCTCTGCCAAGGGGACAGCGACGGCATTTTGGTTTTGTAGATGCAGCTGATTCAGCGCCATTTCTGGTACCAGCGTCGTGCCCATATTGGCAAGCGCCATTTGTATCAGTGTGTTTAAACTGGCGTCAGAAAAGCTGGATTTCATTTCTGTACGATCAAACTCACAGACGGATAAGGTCTGATCCGTTAGGCAATGACCCTCTCCAAGCAGCATCAAATTGGCGGTCGCTAGCTCGTTAGAGCTGATGCTATCTAGCTTGGCGTGTACATCGTCCTTTGGAAATACAGCAAAGAAATCCTCTGCCCAAAATTCAAAGGTATGTAAGCCCTCTATTGCATAAGGCAGCGCAATAATCGCAGTGTCGATATGTCCGTAGCGCACTTGTTCTAGCAGGCGCTCTGTCTGCTGCTCGATAATCGTCATACGAAAGCTCGGATATTGCGTTCGTAATGCTGGCAAGACTTTGGGTAGCAGATAAGGCGCAATCGTTGGAATAATACCGACCGTCATCGGATAAGCCAGCGGCGTCTGATGGCTGTGGGCTCGGGTAGTCAAATCGTTGACTTCAGAAAATATCCGCTGGGCTCGTGTCAAAATCTCCTCACCAATAGGAGTGATCAGGACCTGTTTATTATTACGCTCAAAAATCTGTGTATCAAGCTGTTTTTCAAGCTCTGCAATACCTAAGCTTAGAGCAGATTGTGAGATATTGCAGTCTTCTGCTGCGCGTTTGAAGTGACGATGTTTGGCGACGGCTAAAGCGAATTCAAGTTGACGTAAGGTAATCATAAAACCTCTTTATTAATGGTTTTTTTAACACTGTTTTGAGCGGGTTTATGTGAGCTATAGACTGACTGTCAAGCGATAGCTTGCACGTAGCGTACTCATAATAAAAACGAGAGATAATAGTTTAACAAGATTAATAAAACAAAACATCACATTAAAAACTTTTAACTGGATTAACCATCAGATTCGGGTATAGTTAGTCATGTAGCCCAGATAGATAAAGGCTTAATAGAAAGTTCGTTTTAGTCTTAAAGACATCCCAATCATTTATATTTTTATTTATCTTAACAATAAAGGAGCCCAAAATGGCATCTATTATCAATCAGGAAATCCCAGAGTTTTCAGCAGACGCATTTGTAAATGGCGAGTTCAAAACCATCACATCAGAAGACGTCAAAGGTAAATGGGCTATCTTCATGTTTTATCCAGCAGACTTCACGTTTGTCTGCCCAACAGAACTAGAAGACATGGCAGCTCAGTACGAAGAGCTGCAAGGCCTAGGCGTAGAAGTATACTCAGTATCAACTGACACTCATTTCACGCACAAAGCATGGCATGATTCTTCAGAAGCCATTGGTAAAGTTACTTTCCCAATGATCGGTGACCCAACAGGTCGTATCACTCGTGGCTTCAATGTCATGATTGAAGAAGCAGGTCTGGCTGAGCGTGGTACGTTCTTAGTGGATCCTGATGGTCTGATTCAGGTCGCTGAAATTCACGCTGGCGGTATCGGCCGTAGCGCTAAAGACATGGTACGCAAAGTTAAAGCTGCCCAATACGTGCGTGAAAACGACGGTGAAGTTTGCCCAGCAGCTTGGGAACAAGGCGGCGACACTCTAAAGCCAAGTCTTGATCTTGTCGGTAAAATCTAACTAGCAGTCTAATCAATTAGATACGTTTAGAGTACTGTGTAGTCAATATTATATAGAAGTCTATATAATATCAGTACTATCAACTATCAGGAAGGCCCCATCAATAACCATTGATGGGGCCTTTTGGTGCGCTAGTATTAAATCATAAAAGGGCGGTTTATAGCATTGATTAATTACAAGTATCAAACTCGTATCTTTTATTAATGATGATACATGTACTTGTTTTTTCTTACTGCCTTGTTTTTTGGAACTGGTATAACAGTCCATACTAGAGCGTGTCTTCAATTCAAATGATGATATCTAAATGGGCTAAAAATGGCTAAATTTTGTCATACTGCGTCAAATAACTGGTTAATATCCCGATATTATCTGCGTCATTTTCCTTGTCTGACAGCAATTTATCTCATTTTTATGACTATTTTTAAAATGAAGACACGCCCTAGCTAGACTGTATTTTTATTTTTATCGATCATCTTGTATATCTCGTCTTTGAGCTGTAGCTTTCGGCGTTTCATGTGTTCAATCTCTTCATCACGACTGGCGTGCTTGACCCTATCTTTTTCTAGTTGGTTAATCTGCTGATCAAGTGTCGTGTGCTCATCAAAAATAACAGCAAAGTGGCTGTCTGTTTGTTTAAGCTTAGCGATGATATCTCTGTTGTCTTGCAGGGTATCTGTCTTTCTCATATGTTCATCCTTGATAGTTAAACGTTTACATAAAACTGGCCTATGTAGGTAACGTATTGACGCAGTGTCATGAGGTATCTGGTAGTGAATGACTCAAACACTGGCATCAATGAGGGTGCGAAACAAATAAGAATCTTTCTTATTAGCTCCATTTGATTGTAGCGAAAAAAGACCATGGATACCATGCCCATCGTTTTTATATAGTTTTAATTTTAATTAATAGTCAAGGATATCGATTGGTTTTATAAAACTTAAGGTTTAAATTTCTCAGCTTGCTCAAACCCTTCAAACCTATGATAATAGAGACATCAAAAGGCAAAAGCATACTGCCTATCACATTTTTAATACTATTATCAGTAATAAATAAATCAGATTTGAACGTGCAATATTACCGTTGCCGTTACATATACAGTAATAATGAGGAACAAACATGATAGATCAAAGTTTATTAGACGCCGTTAAAAGCTATAGCGAAAACATGACCCGCCCAATCAGCTTTGTATTGGGCAGTGGTGAGCATGAAAAACGCGGTGAGCTGATTGATTTTTTAACCAAAATCGCAGGCACTACCGATAAGATTAACTTCGATGCCGACACCAATGATGACAGCTTACCAAGTCCGATTAGTTTTGCGGTACTTAGTCATATCGATGGTGCTTTAGTTGATACAGGTATCGTATTTAGTGGTATCCCAGGTGGTCATGAGTTCACCTCGCTGATTTTGGCCATTCTGCAGGCTGGTGGTCATACCCTAAAGCTAGACGAAGGCATTCAAAGTCTGATTAAGCGTATTCAAAAGCCGTTAGTGTTTCAGACTTATGTGTCACTGTCTTGCCACAGCTGTCCAGAAGTCGTGCAAGCGCTAAACCAGTTTTCTCTACTCAACGATGGCATCAGTAATGAGATGATCGATGGGGCGCTGTTTCAGGAGCAAGTAGAGGCGAATAATATCCAAGGTGTACCAGCGGTATTTTTGAATGGTGAACCGTTCGCTAATGGCTTGATCGATACGGCTAAACTGATTGAAAAGCTACAAGAGCAGTTCCCTGATCTACTGAGTGAGGCGGACGCTGATGCTGAGCAGTTAGAGCAGCAAGACGTGACGATTATCGGTGCCGGTCCTGCTGGCGTGGCTGCGGCAATTTATACAGCGCGTAAAGGCCTAAAAGTAACCATGGTCGCTGATCGTATTGGTGGACAGGTCAAAGACACGCAAGATATCGAAAACTTGATTTCTGTACCCTTGACGACGGGTAATGAGTTGTCAGCCAACTTTGAAAAACACTTGCATGAATACGACATTACTCTAAAAGAGCATGTCAGTGTCAAGGAGATCGGCGAAACCGTAGAAGAAAACTACAGCATCCATCTCAATACCGGTGAGACATTTGAGACCCGTAGTATTATTCTTGCGACCGGTGCACAGTGGCGTAAGCTTGGTGTTCCAGGGGAGGAAGAAAACATCGGTAAGGGCGTGGCTTACTGTGCACACTGTGATGGGCCTTTCTTTAAAGGTAAAGACATCTCTGTCATCGGCGGCGGTAACTCAGGTATAGAAGCAGCCCTTGATTTGGCAGGTATCGTCAATCATGTGACCGTACTCGAGTTCGCTGATGAGCTAAAAGCTGATCAGGTATTGATCAATAAAGCCAAAGAACAAGACAATATCGAGTTTATCACTAATGCGGCAACCCAAGAGATCAAGGCGACTGATGGCAAGGTGACTTCTATCGTCTACCAAGATCGTAGCACAGAAGAGATGCATGAGCGTGATTTGTCAGGGGTGTTTGTCCAGATTGGTTTGATGCCGAATACTGATTTTGTCAAAGGCTTTGTCGATCTAAATCGCTTTGGTGAGATTGAGATTGATGAGCGCTGCCGTACAGATCGCAAAGGTATCTTCGCTTGTGGTGATGTGACCACTGTACCGTTCAAACAGATCAATATTGCGATGGGTGAGGGTAGTAAAGCAGCATTGTCAGCGTTTGAATACTTGGTTATGCAGTAAGCCAATCAGCTCTAATGTTAGTTTAAAAAGCCACCTCTAAGAGGTGGCTTTTTGCGTTAGGTAGACTCAGTTTTTGTTACGGATGAGCGCAATCACTGGCAACGCAATCACATACATGAGCACGCCATAGACAGCAGCAGGCAAAGCGATAGCCGGTAAGCCTACAGTGGAACCCATAATAATGGGCGCTAAAGTAATCGCAGTGGTACTGTTTTGAATACTGGTTTCTATAGAGATGGTCTTAGTATCAAACCAACTCAACCTAAAGGCTTTAGACGTCAAGATACTCAATACAAATAAAGCCATAATGATGAGCATCAGCTCAAGTCCCATGGAGTTTAATTGTGATTTTAGAAGCGCCCAATTAGAGATCATAGCGGCGAGGACGACCAACACAAAAAATAGGCTGGCTAAACCATTTAGCATACCGCTTTTACGTATCATCAGTCGATTGAACTTATGCCGCGCAAACATACCTAAGGAAACAGGCAAAGTCGTCAGCAAAAACATCACCATACCAATCTTGACTGCGCTAATAGAGCCCGCTTGATCTTGCATAAAGTGGTTAAATGCCAGAGTGATAAAAACAGGTAAAGTAATGACTGATAGCAAACTGACCACGCCAGTCAGCGCAATGGATAGAGCAACGTTGCCCTTGGCATAATAGGTCAGCATGTTGCTGGTCACGCCACCCGGACAAAAGCTAATCAGCAAGATACCAAAAGCAATGGCAGGCGGTGGACCCATCACTAAAATTATGGCCAAAGCAACTAAGGGTACGAAGATGACTTGGTTAATCAAACCAACAAAAAATGCTTTAGGATGATTAATGATAACCTTGAAGTCGCTAGGTTTTAATCCTGTTCCTAAAGTAAACATGATATAGGCGAGCGCCAATGGGAGTAAAGCCAATACGGTATTACTCATGAAACAGTCCTTGTAAAATTAAAGGTCATCATAAAGTGACTTTTTAAGTGATCACATTCCTTGTGGTAATGCAGTGATCATAAGTAGGTTCAATATGCCTTAATCCATATGCCTTAAATAGTATAAAAGCCCATATCATTACATGGGCCTACTATTTTATAGCAAAGTCAATCGTTAAGACATGTGATCAGTTAGTCATCCAACAAGTCCATCTGCTTAGCCGCTTCATAGATGCCTGATGAGCGGTTGCCTGTACGGCAAAATATCAAGATAGGCTGCTCAGCCTCGTTAAAAAACTCAGCAAACCGTTCGACATGCGTTTGATTGAGCTCACTACCTGCAAATGATATTTCTTTATACGCAATGCCCGCTTGCTTGGCAGCAGCAGCGATATCAGCGCTGGTTGGTTGTCCTGGCTCCTCACCATCAGGACGGTTGTTGATGATGGTTTTAAAACCGTTTTCAGCAATCGTTGGCACCTGATCAGGGGTGATTTGTCCAGCAATACTCACTTGGTGGCTCATAAGAGCTCCTTTTTTATCAGTTTATTTAAAGGTGGTTATAGCGTTTAAAGCGTTATTCTCTTTAAGTATCTATTGTTTTTAAGTGCTTATAAAGCTTAAAGGCCTATAAAGTATAGTGGGGCGTAAGAAGCATATATGTGCTGCAATTACTCCGGTGTCAGTCAGACATATCTGCGGCTTATTTTTACCTATAAAAGCCTACAATAGGCCTTGCATAAGCGCACTTTGATACAGCAGCTTTGCACGTGCGCCAGTACCACAGAACATTAATATAGGTTTGGGCATGGCGTGATAGTAGGTCGCAAACTGCTCCACAGTCATCGTACTCAGGCGCTCATCATCGAATGGTAGATAATGATAAGTTAGGTTAGCCCGTTCAGTCGCTACAGTAAAGTCACAGCTGTTGGGCTGCATGTCTGCTTCGTCATCAGGGCGCACATTCAGTACTGATCGATACCCCAGCTCAGCAATTTTAATACATTGATGGGGGTAGATCTGCCTGTAAATCGTTAAATCATCAGTCATAAGTAATATCAGTTATGAGTTTAAAAAAGTTCAATAGTTGGCTAGCCATCTACGATAAAGCGCTGAGCTTATCAAGTATCAACGCTAGCGATAGAGTGCCAATCTAGCATAATATAACACTTATCATAACGATATTTTCCTACTGACCACAACTATTGTATGTTTATAGTTGGTACAGTTTTACTGTCACGCTGCTGACAATCCTAATAAGCCTGAATAATGATTAGCCCTTTTCAAGGTCTCTGACCGCTTCTATGGTACTAAGGTAGACCTGTCCAGAAAGCTCATTGATAAGCGGCGTATGACCAATAATATCCATGACAGGGCCTTTAATAAAGCTAAAATGCAAGCGCTTGTCTTGCTCTGCCAACTCCTGATTAAGAGTGCTAAGCATCTCCTGTGCCGTCAGGTCAATGTGGTTGACCGCCGCCATAATCAAGATGATCTCTTTGGCGTTTGGATAGTCTTTGGTCGCTTGCAAGATACGACGATGTACAGACTCGCTATTACCAAAAAATAAACTCTCATCAATGCGTAATATCAATAAATTAGTAAAAGTAACGACATCATGACGATTGATATTACGAAAGTGTCCGCTGCCACCCAGTTGGCCGACGACAGCCACATGTGGCTGACTGGATTGCAAAATCAAGCTGGCAAATGACACCATTAGTCCAATGACCAAGCCCGTATTGAGCCCAAATATCAATACCCCAAAAAAGGCTGCCAAAAAGCTCAGCGCATCCAAGCGATCACGCTGCCAAGCCGACCTTAATGTCGCCACATCAATCAGCCCGATGATAGAGGACATGATCGTGGCGCCAAGTAACGCATAGGGCAGAGGCGCAAGGGCGCTACCAAAAGCTACCAAAGCGGCTATCATGACCAGTACAGTGACCAGACTGGCGATCGGGGTTTTTGCGCCAGAATCAACGTTGATGGCCGTACGAGAAAACCCGCCTGCTACGGCAAAGCTCTGAAAAAACCCACCAACAAGATTAGCCAGCCCAAGTCCTGTTAGCTCACGGTTGGCATCAAAGCTCTCTCCACGCTTACGAGCATACGTGCTGGCGACCGAACTGCTCGAGACAAACGCAATTAGCGCCATCAGTCCTGCGGTTGGGAGTAGATTTAGGGCTTCACTAACATCTGGTATAGGCGGCAGCGTAAAGCTTGGAAGTCCTTGCGGTATCTCACCGATGATGGCCACCCCAAGCGCACCCCATTGTAAGCTCATGCTAAGGACTATGGCGATAATCAGTAAAATGAGCGGAAACAAGCGCTCCGCCCACTTAGCATAAGACGCTGATAACCAAGAGTGCCAAAGCCACTTTTTGCCATAACGATTGGCAACCAAAAGACAAAAAGCAATCACACCAATGATCAGTGTTTGTGGATGCAGCTGATTGGTCTGCGTGATCATACTCCCTACATAATCGACCAAGCTACTGCCTGAGATAGGAATGTCGGTTAGATACTTGATCTGACTGACAAATATCAATACGGCAGCACCACTGACAAACCCTGCTGTGACCCCGCGACTGATAAACTGCATAATCCAGCCAAGTTTGAGCTGCCCTGCTATCCACAGCAGAGCACCAACCATCAACGCCAATAGACTGGCCATCAATATGTACTGCTCAGAGCCCTGTTCAGCATAGGGATACAAGCTGCTGGCGGTCATGATAGCAGTGATGGCTACTGGGCCGACTGCTTGTATGTTACTGGAGCCTGCCCACGCATAGACGATGACAGGGACGATCGCTGCATATAGGCCATAGACCGGAGGCAGACCTGCGAGGACAGCATAGCCTAGACTTTGTGGGATGACCAATACGCCCACTACCAGCCCTGCGACGACATCAGTCGGTAGGTCAGTCAGTTGGTATTGACGCAGCCAAGCAGGAATCAAGCGAGCAGCGATAGAAGACATATCAATTCATCATCACATCAAGGAATAAGGCAGACATAGAGATGGGCAATCACTAGCGCACCTTTAGGTTTATCATCGAATATCACTATTATTAGGCAAGTATTAGGCAAGCGATTAGTCTATCTTGGCACAGAAGCGCTGATATAGTAGTTGTAGGACTGCTAAAGCATCATCGCTTGCGATACTGTAGTAGATTTGCTTGCCTTCACGGCGGGTCGAGACCAGCTGATCTTTACGCAAGATACCCAGTTGTTGTGACAGGCTTGGCTGTCCGACACCGACCAAGTCTTCAAGCTCGCCTACGCAGTATTCACCTTGCGTCAGCTGACATAAGAGCAGTAGACGATCCGGATGTGACAGTGACTTAAGTAGCTGACTGGCTTGCATGGAGGCTTGCTGCATTTGTTTGGCAAGATCTGTCGGCGCAAAGCCAGTCATGTCTTGAGTTTCTGTTTCTGCACTAAGTGCATCGTTGGTTGAGGTTGGGCTGAGTTCTGATACAGAAGTCATAATAGTGAGCTCCTATATACAGCGGCAAAAAGCATCGCTGCATTGGTGTTTGATTTGTAGTGATCATTATAGTATTGATGATCATGTGTTGTTAATTATCTATTGTATAGCAGAATATAGCAAATTATCTTCATTTACATTATATAAATTGATAAAGTGTATAGTAGTTGCTATATTAATACCAATCATTATTTAAATCTAAATATTAAAGCAGATAAATAAATTAGAGTATATAAATAGAGAGGTACCTATGGAAGTCCATTCGTTTTTGCACAGTGATACAGAGACCTATACCCACGTACTTGTAGACGCCAAAAATAAGCAATGCGCAGTTATCGACCCTGTTTTGGATTTTGATGCCAAATCAGGACATACCAATACGGCTGATGTCGATACAGTGATTGAGTTTGTACGTGAGCATGATTGGGAGTTGGTATATATCATCGAGACGCATGCACATGCCGATCATCTGTCAGGTGCTATCCATCTAAAAGAGACACTAGGTGGACAGTTGGTAATGGGTTGTCATATTACCGAAGTCCAAAAAATATTCAAACAAATTTTTAACTTCGATACCAGCTTTCGTACCGACGCCAGTCAGTTTGATATTTTGACAGACGAAGGCGATACCCTAGCGCTTGGTGATATTACCATTACTGCTATGCACGTGCCAGGGCATACACCTGCCGACATGGCATATATCGCTGCTGATGATGAAAAAACAGTGGTGTTTGTCGGTGATACCTTATTTGCGCCTGATGTAGGGACAGCACGCTGCGACTTTCCAGGTGGTGACGCCAAAACACTATATCACTCTATCCAAAGGCTGCTGGCACTTGATGAGGACACCGTGATGTATCTGTGTCATGACTATCCAAGTAAAGGTCGTAAGCACTGCCCAACAACCAGTGTCGCTGCCCAAAAGCTAGGTAATATCCATGTCAAAGATGGCATCAATGAAGCTGAGTTTGTGCAGATGCGTGAGCGCCGTGACGCCACACTTGCGATGCCACGCCTGATCATACCGTCTGTTCAAGTCAACATCGATGCAGGGCATCTGCCACAGCCTGAAGACAATGGCGTGCGCTATCTAAAAGTACCGATTAATGCGCTTACGTAATAGTAGTGTGATAGATAGACCATTTACAACAATACCGGTCTAGGCTGCAAAGCTCATGACTGGTCTGTAATAAGCCCTCAATAAGAAAACTGAAGGAGTTAGTGATGAAAGCAAACATTGGAAATACTGAGAGAGTGTTACGTATTGCAGCCGGTATCATTATTATTGCGTTGGGTGTGTATTATCAAAGCTTATGGGGCGCAATTGGCTTAATACCTTTATTTACAGGATTGTTGCGTTTTTGTCCTTTATACACGATGCTTGGTATCAATACCTGCAAACGCTAAGTGAAACAGCTATCATTAATTGAGCTGATAAAAGACACTGTTTTGATTGATGATAGCTGACCGCTACTGATTAAGAGGAAATGATTCTATGAGTGAACAGAGTATGCATTTAGTCTGCCCACACTGCCAAGCGACCAACCGTGTGCCAAGTGCGCGCTTAAGTGCCAAGCCCAACTGTGGCAAATGTGGTCAGGAGTTACTGTCAGCCACTCCGCAGGAGCTCACAGCACAAACCGTCAATAAAGTCATCCAAAAAAATGAGGTTTTAACGATTGTTGATTTTTGGGCCAGTTGGTGTCAGCCATGTATCATGATGGCGCCGCAGTTCAAAGAAGCGGCAGGGCAACTGCCAGAAGTGGTATTTGCCAAGCTACAAACGGATAAGCACGAACAAGCCGCCGCCCCTTACAATATACGTAGCTTACCGACGATGGTGGCTTTTAAAGGCGGAAAAGAGATCGCCCGACAGTCAGGTGCGCTACCAAGTCATCAAATCGTACAATGGGTACAAAGCTTATCGTCTTAGTAGACTTTTATGGACATAATAAAAAGCCAATATGTGGTATTCAGTTCACATATTGGCTTTTTTCATGCTCTTTTTAGAGCGGCTGGGTTTATCTTTGCTGGTGTTACTCACCATAGATTTTAATGCCATTCACAAACGGACAGCGCTGCACACGAGCGGCTTGAATAATGGCGTCACGTTCACCGTATAAGCGTGAAAGCTTAGCATCGCGCGCTTTGGTGTTATTACTTTTTCCCACGCCAAAGCTAATATTGGGAGAGACGCCCCAACGTCCTGCTGAGACGCCAATGCCTACGCCTGAGGCAGATAAGGTCGATTGCTCATTGCGTGTGGCATCAACATAACGATTGACACGATTATACTCTTGACTAAGTGTCTGGCAGTCGTAGCCTTGATAGTTACTTGGAGGCACGTATTGCGGCGTAATATTACCAGTAGAGGCACAGCCAGCAAGACCTAATAGGCCAGTCGCTGCTAATAGGGTCGCTGCAGTAAAAGCTTTCATAACGGCTCCATAAGTCTAAAGTGCTAGTGATTAAGATACCAAAAATAAAGAACTAACCATAGGGCGTGTCTTCAATTCAAATGATGATATCTAAATGGGCTAAAAATGGCTAAATTTTGTCATACTGCGTCAAATAACTGATTAATATCCCGATATTACCTGCGTTATTTTTCTTGTCTGACAGCAATTTATCTCATTTTTATGACCATTTTAAAATGAAGACACGCCCTACTAAAAATACAGCATCTAGAGTCTAATGTATAGGGTCTGCTGTACTTTGAATCGACCTTGTCATACCGTTTTAAAATAAATTATCAGGTTTTGCAAAAGCCAATATCAAAATACCAATATAAGCCAAACCAGCGATAAAAATACCCGCTTTGCTTTGGGCAGGGGTAGCATGATTGTGAAAGGCTTTCATACTGGCACTGATAGCCGCTACGAGTAAAATTATCTTCGCAAATACCCATTGGACCGGTGCATTGGCACTCATAAGCTTCATGAGGATTGCGGCACCTGAGAGAATAACCAGCGCATAAACGACATGGGTCGAGATTTTGACGACTCGTGGCGCTCGTCTATGTGAGCTTAATACCAAATAGCTTTGATATAAAAACAGCCCAATAACCAATACGGCCATCAGCATATGTAAGTGTTTCATTAAATACCAATCCTCGCTCAATCATAGTTCTTGTTAAATTGCTTAAATACGACCACGCCTAACCTTTGTTTTGACCTGCACACAATGGGCTGTCAGGGCTTTGTCCTTGCCACTCCTCTGGGGTATAGGCATGAATAGCTAAGGCATGAACACTACCACCTTGTGCTGTCAATAGTGAGGCCACTAAGTCGTAGATAAGCTGGTGACGAGCAACCAAACGTTTACCAGTAAACGCCTCACTGACGACAGTCAGTTTAAAATGGCTTTCTTTGCCCTCAAAATAACCGGCATGATCCATAGATTCATTAATCAGTTCAATATGCTGTGGTTGTAAGGTTTCGAGCGCAGTATATAAAGCAGTCGCAGTAGGGGTAGCAGAGGAAGTAGTCATAACGATCCTTTTTAATACAAGCCTAAATAAGATAAATACCAAGGGGTGACGATAATGTATCGTCAGTAGTATAGCAGACGCCAAGCCAACTGAAATACAAAGCATAAAAAAGCAAAGTATGAACCGTCTATCATACTTTGCTTTTGTCACTACCGACTACTAAAGTAGATGAATATCTACTAATGAATATCTAATAAAGAGGCAGAGCCATCAAGTTAACGACGTGATTTTTGATACAGGGGCATGACCTTGGGCATCAGAGTCTGCAGCTCAGCAATACGGTTGGTGCTGCTCGGGTGGGTGCTCAAAAACTGTGGTGGCTCGCCTTGACTGGCACGTTGCATCTTTTGCCATAGAGTGATGGCAGCTTGTGGGTTATAGCCCGCTCGTGCCATCAGCTCAAGACCGATGCGATCTGCTTCAGATTCCTGCGTTCGGCTGTGTGGACGACTCAGGCCGAAGTCACCGGCTAAGCTAGCAAGCTCTGCCTGCCCTTCGGAGAAGCCAAAAACACTGGCAGCAATGCCAATGCCAGTCTGAGTTGCATACTCGCGTGACAGGCGCTCACGTGAGTGCTCACGTAGGGCGTGCGACATCTCATGGCCCATGATAGCTGCGATTTCATCATCGGTTAAATTAAGACGCTCAATGATGCCCGTATAGAACATAATCTTACCGCCTGGCATGACAAAAGCGTTGAGCTGGTCTGACTTAATAGTATGGACCTCCCATTGCCAGCGAGCCGCATCTGGACGGTACACACCGACTTGTCCGATAAGACGGTTGGAGATATTTTTTAGACGGTTCACTTGTGCTTTATTGGTATCGAGCACCCCACGTTGACGGGCTTCTTGGATGCTCTTATTGTAGCTTTGTGCGGACAACTGCAGTACCTGTTCGCTTGATACCAGCAGTAGCTGCTGGCGATCGACACCGACAGCGCCTGTGCTCGTGGTGCTGCTGCAGCCAACGAGAGCCAGAGCGGACAGTGATGCCGCCATCACGGCCGTAGTAAGTTGTTTTTTCATGGAGTTCCTCGCTATAATTATTAAAAATAAAAGTTGAACAAAGTAAACACAGACACAACCACTACTAAGCCAAGCATAGATAAGTGAGAAAAACCCATCAGACAAAAACTTAGCACACGCTGTCAAAAACCTCTCATACGCACAATGCGTAAATAATTATAAATCCGATACTCTCACAAAACCAGTGCCGTAAAAGTAACAATAATAAGTACGATTGTAAGTGCAGTATGACAAAAGTGTGAAATAGCAGTCGCCATTGACCATAAATTATAAATTTTATAACCTAACGAGAGAGTTAGTAAATTTGTAATTATATCAATGCTGTACCGTGTTTTTTAGTGCTTGGTATCACGATAATGAATAATAATAATGATAAAAAGTAAAAAAAGGGATTGACACTGCCAGAATAGTTGCTAGAATAGCCAACCTATCGAGACGTGGTAAACGATTATCACACTACGATTTGATCTAAGCGGGATTAGCTCAGTGGTAGAGCACAACCTTGCCAAGGTTGGGGTCGAGAGTTCGAATCTCTTATCCCGCTCCAAATTCAGCTGAATAAGCGCAAAAGCCTCACTTTATTGTGGGGCTTTTTTTATGGAAAAATTAATAGTGTTCGCCTTCATTTTATTCTACGGCTTTTTATCGCAATGACTAAGCGGCGGGGCATTAATTACAAAAAAGTAGCTGACGGGTCATACTAGGTTTTTGTTACTCGAACATAATATAAAGCCTTGGCAGGTATGAAACACTTGATCAGTAGTAAATGTTTTACCTGCGCCAAATAAATAATGAATAAGAGGCTTTTATGCAGCAGTATAAACACAAAAAATTTAATGAGCTGTTTGACTTGTCAGGCAAGGTTGCCATTGTCACAGGCGGTGCTAACGGTATTGGTAAAGCCACTGCGATACGTTTAGCGGAAGCGGGTGCTCATGTTGCCATAGCTGATCTAAAACTTGATGAGGCCAAGGCCGCTATAAAAGACATAGAAGCGCTAGGCGTTAAGGGTTTGGCAGTGGAGTGTAACATCCTAAAAGAAGACGACTTGGTGGCGATGGTCGACGACGTGGTAGAAGAGCTGGGCACAGTCAATATCTTAATCAATAATGCAGGTGGCGGCGGCGGAGGTCGTGAAAACCCAGCAAAGATAGCAGTAGATGAGATTCGCCGCGACTTTGAGCTCAATGTCTTTAGTGGCTGGCGTTTATGCCAACTGTGTGTGCCACATATGAAAAAATCAGGCTATGGTTCTATCGTCTTTACGACTTCTATGTCTAGCGTCAATAAGAGCCCAAATATGAGCGGGTATGCCGGCTCAAAAGCGGCAGTCAACCATATGGTCGCCAACCTCGCTCACGACTTTGGCCCCGAAGTCCGTATCAATGCGGTGGGTCCTGGGGCAACTCGTACCGCCTCGCTTGAGAGTGTCCTAACGCCTGAGATTGAGAAAAAAATGCTATCGCATACCCCAATTAAGCGTTTGGGTGAGGCTGATGATATCGCTGGTGCCATGCTGTATTTTGCATCGCCAATATCAGAGTGGGTGAGCGGTCAGACTATATTTGTCAACGGTGGTGGCGTGCAAACACTAGAGTAGGGATATCATCCGTATCACATAAAATACATACATTATCGCCATGCTCTATAATCACAAATACAAAAAAGCGTCAATCAAGATGTCCTTGGTTGACGTTTTTTCATTCAATACGAAATAATTAGTCTAAAATAGAGCGGCTGTAGCCTGCTTGGCTGACAGGGCTAGGCGTTCTGCCTTTTTTTGCCACCCATCAAACTGTCTGCTACCCAAGCAGGACCGATTAACAAAAACTGTAAATCCTCAAAAAACGAGGGTTTTTTGCCTTCTATCTTATGTCCAATAAACTGTCCAATCCAAGCAACGACAAACACACTTGCCCAAATTTTAAAACCAATCGGGAACAGTGTCATCACACTCAAACAGATAAGCATAAAAATACCCATCGCCAAAAACAATGGTGTGGAGAGCTGTATATAAAACAAGAGCACCAAAGCGCTCAGTACCAGTGTTATCCAGACCGACAGCGACATACCCATACCAAGGATACTGACAAAAATGGTAGGTACTGCTAACCAGTGAATTCTTTTATTGATTAAGTTTTGATGACTAACGGCATATTCACTGAGCCACTGTTCTAGCGTGCGCTTAGACAGGCGTTTTTGCGACGTACGAGACATACTAACCTCCTTGTTAGTGAATGAGTGCGTTTTATTCCTATTATCAGTTGTAGCACTAATTTAGCCACACTACCAACTTATCCGATAAACCTGATAGTCATTTCTTGCGGGTCACTTCTTAATAGTCATTTCTTGCGAGTTGTCATATACAGTAGTCTGCCTAAGCCTGTCGTCGCTTTCTTTATATTGACTATACCTCTACAGAGTCTTGCTCACTACGGTGCCACTCATAAAGCCCAATAAAAGAGTTGATTTGGTAAATCATGGTCTGAATGGCAAAAATATAGTTACCAGACATCAGATTGACCAGCAGCCAAACGAAGTTGACAACAATCCATAACCACCAGTTGAAGGAATAGCGCAAAATCATGGCAGCTTGAGCCGTTATAGAGAGAACAAAAGCAATCACGTTAATCCAAAAAAAGGAGATAAAGCCCAAAAACAAACTACTGTCATTTTCTACGACTGCGTAACCATAGCTGGCAAGTATATCGTTTACTGTAGGAAATAACGCCAGACCAATAATGATAAAGGCGCCAGTGATCAGCCAAACCCATTTACTAGCAGATTTGGGCACCATATCACCATCAAGATCGGTATGCTTTGACCAGTAAAATATACCGTAAACATGAGTAAAGAAATTAAAAAGAGGTGCCAGCATCAAGCCTACAGCACCTGAGGTAGCCTGTACGACCACTTCTCCAGCAGTTGCTGCCATACCAAAGCCGTTGCCTAAGACGTTTTTCCGGAAGGACAGAGATACCACACAAATTAAACCAATGAATGACACGCCCAAATAAAACACATCAAGGGTGGTATGATCAGTGGTCCACCAAAATCCTGCCGATAACGCTAAAACCCCGCAAATGAACCAAATGACAATCCATTGCAGTGCCCATTTTCCAGTGATATTGTCCAGTAGTTTAATGCGCATCGCTTATCCTTCTTGTGTTATTTTTATTTTATGGTTTTTTACCGTAAATATGCTGATCGATATACAAAAGGGCCTCTTTGTAACGAGTGTCATAATCAGGGGCATCGATGAGGTGCGGTTTGATATTGTGCCGTGAGAAAATATCCAGTAAACGCTGCTCAAAACGCCCACGCGCATCCGGCGTGCCCAAAGAGCGCATACCATCAGCGACCCAAGGCACATTATTATCGAGCATGATGGTATGGTCAGTGCGAAACTCATCGATAGATGCCGCTACAAACGGATGTGTACGACCTTCATACTCCTCACAAAACGCCTGCGTCGTCACAAAGTCAGTATCAACGATAGTCACCGGCGCCGTTGCCATAGCGGTTGCCTCTCGAATAGCCTGAGCATGATCCAATGCAATCGGACCATAGTCGCTATACTGTAGCCCAACCTCTGTGCCACCCAAATCAGAACCGACATACAGTCTGCCCATCTCCAGCGCAAAGGTAGCACCGTAATAGTTTGCAAGCTTGTGTACCAAAGTCGTTTTGCCTGAGCTCTCACCGCCAACGATAGCGACAGTCTTGGTATAGTCGCCGCGTGCTTCAGGGTGAATGGCTGTCCAGTGAGCCACTGGGTTTTGCATGATAGCGTCAGAGTCAAACTCCGGATGTAAGGCTGTTGTTAACACGCTCATGGTCAGCTGATTTTGAGCAGCGTCATAGGCCAGCGGATGGTTGTCTGCAACGACTAGTACGGTATCGTTGGGCAAGTTTAGCGTCGCCATCATACGCTGTAATTTAGCATCACTAGCAGGCACATCGATAGTGACTTTTGCAAAGCGCTCATGAAAGGGCAAATCGACTTCATCAGAGGTGTGGATCTGAATAAACGGCAGATCAGCACAGGCCATCTGGAGCCAACGGGCCTTGTCTTGTAGAGTGATGTTAAAGTCTGGATGTGGTGAGGGGTGAGCAGTGATGACGATGTGTAAGGTCTGTACATGCCCTGCAGCATCCAGAATACTGCGCATCTGCCCCAAATGTAGCGGCTCAAAATGCCCAATCATTAAGCCAGTCTGATACATAATCCTTCCTAGAAATAATATGGTTGTGGTTTTTATTCAGGTTTTATTTAAAAGCATACAAGGAATTGCTCATTGCCACAGATGGATATTGTAAATATTTATCTGAGAAAATAACTATAAAGTAGACCTCTTGCAAAAGTCATAGTTTAAGCTCGGAATTAATGATACCAGCAAATAGCTTCATTCTAAGATCGTAGCGCTGACGACGGTTGCGATATTTATGAGCCACGATTTTAAACAACTTGATTAAGCCTATTTTGTGTTCAACCACAATACGGAACTTTGCCAGATACTGATTGGCTTGTTTGCATATCTCCAATAACTGACCACCACGAGGTTTCTTAAATGGTGTGAAAGTTTGGTTATGTCGCTTTGCTAACCCTTGATAACCACTGTCTGCTAGATAGTTAGTGTTCTCAGGTAACCAATCAGGACAAGTATCTTTATACAGCTTAAAATCGTGGATGGACCCTTTACAGGTTTGCACATCAAGTATCAAACCGGTTTGCCAATGAACGATAACCTGCGCTTTTAAGGTGTGTTGTTTTTTCTTGCCGCTGTAGTAGTCTCTTTGGTTTTTTTTGGACGCTCAATTGGGGTTTCGGTGGCATCGACAATGACGACTGACCAATTGATGTCCTCATCGACACGACTAGGCAGCTTTTTGGGCAATTCAAACTTGCCAGAGTTAATCAGTGTGTCTTCTACTTTACGAATGATACGGCTAGCAGAAGACTCATGAATACCAAAGTCCATACTGATATGATAAAGCGTGCGGTATTCACGCCAATAAGTCAGGGCTAGTAGTATCTGCTCCTTAAGACTGAGCACACTTGGTCTACCTGATTTGGTCTTAGATGCTTCATGCTTTTGCATGGCCTCAAGCATGTCATAAAAAGTGGCTTTATGAATGCCAGTGTAGCGTTTAAAACCAGCGTCACTTTGTTTGAGTAGCTTATCTATGTTTGGCATATCTATTAAGTAAGTAGAGTTCAATAATATACGTTGTGTCTGACAACTACTTTTGCAAGAGGTCT
>NZ_JAGBKM010000017.1 GCF_017498085.1 Psychrobacter coccoides | reverse complement strand
AGCGTTTTCATGGATTAATTATGATCTCAATGCGTTTGGTTATCAAGGCATGTTTAATCTTAGGTGACAACGGTTGACGCCTGATATCCACGCCCATAGAAGGACGTGGTTTTACGGCGCTGGATGATAAAATCTAGACACGCCCTAGCTTACGTCTGTCAGTCCTGATAAAAACGCTTGTAAATTATCATTGAGTTTTTGCAGGTAATAGCCCCCTTCTACGAGTACAATCAAAGGCTTACCAAGTGCTATCATTTTTTGTGCCAGTACTTTAAAGCCCTCAGTGCTGACTTCACACTTGGCCTCTGGATCATCTTTATACACATCAAACCCTAGCACATGAATGATGACATCAGGATCAAATACGCTCATCGCTTCGATGGACTTATCGACATGCTCAAAAAACCCTGCCTCATCAGTACCATGTGGCATTGGGAAGTTAAGGTTATAGCCATAGCCCTCCCCTTCGCCTTTTTCAAACTCATGGCCAGTAACACCCGGATAAAAGTTAACCGTATCGCCATGTACCGAGGTATACAGGACATCACTGCGATCGTAGAATATCTCTTGAATACCCTGACCATGATGCATGTCGGTATCTATAATGGCGATTTTTGCGTATTTTTGTCGTAAGTGCTCTGCGATAATAGCGGCGTTATTAAGGTAACAAAACCCACCAGCGGCACTCCTACGTGCATGATGACCAGGCGGCCGTGAAAAACACAGCTGCACATCACTGTCACCACTCTCATCACTGAGCAAGGCTTCCGCAGCATTCAGCGCTGTCTGTGCTGACCAGTAGATAGAGGTCCACGAGTGTTCACTGATTGGGGCACTATCATCAGCTTGATATTTGGCTGCCTTGGCCATGATGCCTATGCCAGGGTTGTCATAGGGCATAAATATACCTGTCTGCACCTGAGCGCCTAAATCATCATCCAATGCCATCCACTCATCGTAGCCATGCTTTAAAAACTGCACATAACCAAAGTCATGTACTGCCAATATCGGACTCATGCCTACTTCTTTGGCAGTGGTCACATCAAGCCCCAACGCTGCGGGCGCTTTTAGCAGCTCGGTCATACGTTCTGGTATCTCTAACGGCTCCTCCATCCGGCCGTAAGAAAAATATGGCAGGGGCCTATGCAGGCTCAGATTGTCATGACTATATATCTTCACGCTTACTCTCCGTTGTGTGGGGTGAATTCCATTTATTATGTAACAATCATTGAATATATGTCAGTGCCTAGACAGTGTCAATTGATATAAAACAAGCATTAAATAGACATTATTTTTCAAACCCTTTGTTTGTGACTAAGCCAACATCCCCCCATCGACCACAACCGTAGCACCAGTGGTATAGCTTGATGCGTCGGACACTAGGTACAGTACCGTGCCAGCCATCTCATCTGGATGCGCCACACGCCCAAGCGGTATCGCATGCAATGCCATATTCAGGACTTTATCATTGCTGGTCAACGCTGAGGCAAACTTGGTATCAGTCAAGCCTGGCAACAGGGCGTTGACACGAATATTTAATGAGCCACATTCTTTCGCAAAGGCTTTGGTCATGCTGATGACCGCCGCTTTGGTAATCGAATAGATGCCTTGCTTATCACCTGCGACTAGACCATTTACTGATGCGGTGTTTAATATCACCCCGCCACCCTGCTCACGCATCATTTTCCCCGCTGCCGTTGACATAAAGAAATAGCCGCGAATATTGACATCGACTGTCTTTTGATAGGCTGCTAGATCTGTATCTAAGATATGACCATAATATGGGTTTGCAGCGGCATTATTCACTAAGATATCGATCTGACCAAACTCATTTTTGATGTATTCAAAAACTCCCTCAATCTGATCCATCTCGCCTACATGGCATGCGAAGGCACTGGCTGTGCCGCCATCTTCCTGAATGCTGTCAGCCACAGCTTGGCAGGCTTCGATTTTGCGGCTAGAAACAATCACATGGGCGCCTTTTGCTGCTAATAGGCGAGCGATAGACTCACCAATGCCACGGCTGGCGCCTGTTACTAAAGCAATCTTACCGGTCAAATCAAATAAATCTTTCATGTCATATCCTTATTATTTATTAGGGTTTATTAAAACAAACTTAGGTGTTTGCGGTTAACTAAAACCACGCAGCCTGCATATCTGTACACACAGCGTTATCGTTATTTAGCAGTTCAATATCACGATTAATCAACGGCAGCTCCCAATCGATAAAGTACTTGGCCGCTTGTATTTTGCCATGATAAAAGTTTTGTTTTTCAGTATCTGATTCTACCGCTAATAGTTGCTCTGCTTTGCTCGCTTGGCGAATCCAAATCCAGCTGACCACGATAGTCGCAAAAACATTCATCAACGCCTGCGCATTGCCGGTTAACGTGATGGCTTTTTGGGTTTGCAGTGTTTTGCTTAAATGCAGCAACACTTCATGTAAATGCCCTGTATAAGGCATCAATTTACCTGCTAGTTTGGCCGTTTCTGCGGTGGTAATGGCTTCTAAATCCCAAGTGATCTCCCGCTTTAATATTTGAATACCCAGCCCGCCCTTTTGCCATAACTTACGAAATGTCAAATCCAACGCTTGAATACCATTGGTGCCTTCATGAATGGGATTAAGACGATTGTCACGCCAAAACTGCTCGGCTTGATACTCACGCGTATAACCTGCACCGCCCAACACTTGAATGCCTAAGTCATTGGCTTTCGGCCCGTACTCTGATGGCCATGCTTTAAGTACAGGGGTTAATAGGTCTAATAGTTCGGTGAGCTCATTTTTTAGAGTGTCGTCTGTACAGGTGTTGATACGGTCAATCAGATTTGAGCCGTATAAGCACAGTGAAATACCGCCTTCGCTATAGGCCTTTTGCGCCAGTAGCATGCGCTTGACGTCACCATGATTGATGATCGCTGTCGCCGCATCTTCAGGTTTATTATTCGGAGCCACTCGTCCTTGGGTTCTGTCTTTAGCATAATCGAGTGAGTACTGATAACCTCGATAGCCGATCATCGCTGCGCCAAAGCCAACCGCAATACGTGCCTCATTCATCATCTTAAACATATAACGCAGACCAAAATGCTCATCCCCAATCAGGTAGCCATGACACTCGCCGACATCGCCAAAGCTCAACGCTGTAGAGGTTGCGCCCCTATACCCCAGCTTATGAATAAGCCCTGTCAGATGCACATCATTGCGCTCGCCGACCGACAAATCCTCATTGAGACGATACTTGGGCACGGCAAACAACGAGATGCCTTTGACCCCAGCAGGGCCGCCTGGGACTTTGGCCAATACCAAATGCACAATATTGTCAGACAACTCATGATCGCCCGCTGAGATATAAATCTTACTGCCCTTGATGCGGTAGCTGCCATCGTCTTGCTTGATGGCGGTGGTCTTAATATCAGCCAGCGACGAACCAGCGTGTGGTTCGGTAAGTGCCATGGTACCGGTAAACTCACCCGTCAGCATGCGTGGCATAAAGGCGTCTTTAATCTCATCACTAGCAAAGTGCGAGATAACATTGATCGCTGCCGTGGTCAGAAATGGATAAGCGGTGGTCGAAGGATTGGCCGCCATAAAATAGCCAGCCACCGCCGTCATGACGGTTTCGGGCAGTTGCATGCCGCCATCATCAAAGCGATAACGACCAGCGATAAAGCCTGACTCACGAAACGCATCAAAAGCGACTTTGACGTCGTCTATCATACTGACTTTTTTGCCATCAAACTGTGGCTCATTTTTATCGGCCACATGATTGTGCGGCAAAAACAAATCGGTGGCAATCTTATTGGCGGTACTAAGCACCGCATCAAAGGTGTCCCGGCTATGCTCTGCAAATTTCGGATGTTTGGTTAGGTCTTCAGTACCTAAGACATCGTATAGCTGAAACGGTAACTCAAAGTCATGGATAAGCGTATCGGCTGCCATAGTATTTTTACTCGCTCATAATATGTGGTGATGTCTTGATAGTAATCTAATTTAATGCCTTACCGTATTGTCATTTATGACATAATTATGGTCAAATAAGACACATCTCTGTCTAACCTGTACTTATTTAAAATCAACACACGTCAAAAAGGCGAGACGCTATGCCCTATTCCAAACCATATAAAGTCATCATCGTAGGTTTTGATGGGGTGCTCGGTAGTGCGCTGACAGGGGCATTAGATTTGTTTTCATTTACTGGCGTCAGCTGGCAGCGCTTTTTGGATGAGACGGTAGAGCCAAGGTTTGATGTGCAGATTGCCAGCCTTGGCGGCGTCGATATCAGATGCAGCAATCGCTTGATCATGCAAGCGCATTGCGATATTCGGCAGGTGACGGACTGTGATTTATTGTTAATCCCAACGATTGGCGATTCAATCGATAAAGTGCTGAGTCAAAACGCTGAGTTGATTGAGCATATCAAGCGACTGGCAAGTACCAAAGCCGATATCGCCAGCAACTGTAGCGGGGCGTTCTTTTTGGCGCAGGCAGGTCTGCTCGATGGCAAGGTCGCCACTACCCATTGGGGCTATGCCAAAAAATTTAAGGCAGACTTTCCATTGGTAAACTTGCAAGAAAACCAGTTTGTCACGCAAGCCAAAAGCACATTTAGCAGCCCGCCTGATCAGCACTCAACAGCACAAGTGAGTAGTATTTTTTGTGCAGCAGGCGGCAGTAGCTTTTATGATTTGGCCTTGTTATTGATAGAGCGTTATTGTGGGCGTGAGATTTCGACTCAAGTGGCCAAAACCCAGATAATCGATAGCAAACGTGGCAAACAAAACAGCTATACCAATGTGACTTTGCAAAAATCGCATGCTGACCAACTGGTCAAACAGGTACAAGCGTTTATTGAACAAAACTTTGCCCAGCCTATGCAGGTCAGTCATTTGGCCACTATGGTTAATGTCACGCCCAGGACATTGAACAGACGCTTTCAGTCTGCTATCGCTATGCGCCCGATAGAGTATATTCAAGCCGTCAGGATTGAACAGGCCAAACGGCTTTTAGAATCAGGAGAGATAACGATAAAATCACTCGCCTGCCAAGTCGGCTATGATGACATCTCATCATTTACCCGTCTGTTTAAACGCGCCACCGAGCTGACCCCAAAAGAATATCAAAATAAATTCTCTAGATTGGCCATTTAGGCGTTTGAGGCCGCCTTAACCAGCTGCATTGTTTTTAACTCACTGCTAATACAATAAATGCGCCGCTGAAGTAATCACCACCAAGCTGATAAGAGTACGAAAGATAAAAATCATAAACAGCTCGAGCACATTTAGCTTGATATTTGATTTCAAGATCAGAGCGCCCACCTCAGACATATAGATAATCTGAGTAATAGAAGCCGCACCAACGATAAACCGTGTCATCTCACTCTCGATACTTTTGCCGACCAACGCTGGTAAGTACATATCAGCAAAGCCCATGATCATCGCAGGCGCCGCCTCTGCTGCCTCCGGAATCTGCAATAGCTCAAGCAGTGGCACGAGCGGGGCAGACAGCCAGTTAAACATAGGCGTGTACTCTGCCAAACCAAGGCCAATCGTACCAATGGCAAAGATAACCGGGATAAGCCCAAAGTAAATATCAAACAGATTTTTTAGACTGTTTTTAAAAACATTCCCTAAAGGTGGCATCGAATGCGCCCGTGTCACAGCACGGTTGACTGCCCACTGATAAGTCGTGTACTGGTTAGGGATATCCTCATCTAGCATACACTCCCCAGAGTGATAAGTATCTGGCTTCAATGACAATGGCGGTATACGCGGCATGATGATGGCGGCAATAAAACCAGTTAAAGCAATCGTGAGATAAAAGAAAATAAAGTTGTTGTCCACTCCGATGGTTTTGGCAACCACATAAGTAAAGGCAATCGATGTTACCGAAAAAGTGGTGGCAATGATTGCCGCTTCACGCTGGCTGTAGTAGCTTTTGTTGTACTCTTGCATGGTCACCAGTAAGCCAATAGAGGCAGCACCAAACCAAGAGGACATAGCATCGACAGCTGAGCGGCCGGGCAATTTAAAGAGCGTGACAAAGATCTTACTGGCCATCGTCCCCAAAAACTCCATCAGACCAAAGTCCGTTAAAAACGGCAATGACAAAATAGCAAAGAAGAACAAAGGAATGAGAATCGGCACCAAGTCTTCAAAAATCACGCCGCCAGTATTGCGATTAATGATAAATTCAGGACCTACCTGTAAAAAAATCATCCAGATAAATACGGTACCCAAAAACCGAGCCGTCAACCACAACCAATCGACATCGAAAAGCTTTGCCAACATAGCATCTTCATGCAAACGGGGTTTGGTAAGCTTTACCGCCAAAGCGCCAACAAAAGAGGTGGTTACTATTGCCAATGCTACATAAATGACATAATCGCCCAACCAAGCTTGCAAGGTATCAGTTAACACACCCAATAAGATCGTCACCTTACCGTCCCATTGAAATGGCACAATAAACAGCGCCAGACCAATCGCTGAAAACAACAAAAACTTCCACATTGATGAGCGCCACTGCTCTCCTTGCGGGGTTTTGGGGTCGACAGCATTATTGCCTAAGACTGGCTGTTGCGACTTATTGATATAATTCGTCATTTGATTCCTCCATGATAGGCGACGATCGCCAGTTTTTCCATTTTGCTGTCTGACCGACTCCTGGGTTTAGCGAATTGGTCGGATCCAATGCTTTATAAAATGCGCTTAATGCAGGTTTGGCCGTGTAGATGTGACCGACATTATGCTCAGCAGGATACTCAATATGGCGCTGATCATAGAAGGCCAGCAGTTCATCCTTAAACGCTTGGGCATCAACATCAGGGTACAATAAATAATCTTGGTGCATGACGTAACAAAAGAAGTGACCCAGATAAAAGCTCTGCTTGACTTGGCGCTGCAACGACTCAGGCAACACCTCGTCCCAATCCACAGCGTTTCTTGGTAGTGCAATGTCTGTGGAGATCAGCTCACCAAACTCTGAGTGCTTGAGATGATAATAACGAAACATCGCCGCTGTCGCAGCGCTACGAAACACCAATAGCGCCTCTGCTTCGGTGGGGCGACATCGATATAGTTCGCCTTGATGCCGCTGCATAAACGACTGCAAAAAGTCTTGCGCAGCAGCTATATCGGCATCTGCCACCTTGATGATTAAATGATAACGATATGACATTGACTGCTTCGCTAGGCCAGGTGGCAGAGATGGCGGCATGAGTACAGACAGCAGCTGTAGCAGCCGATCTGGCAACGTCTGAGGCAGTCGCCATTTTTTTAGATAATAGCCGACTTTGGCTTGCAGCCGATACAGCGCTCCTATCTTGTTGGCAGGCAATTTGCGCATACTAAGGCAGGTATCACGCCCGTAGCGTAAGGTAATGTCGTTGTAATCCCTATGCATATACTCTGCCAAAACTGGCAGGTTTAAATCACTCTGCAACCACTGCTGCCGTAATGTCGTCAAGGTAACAGCGTCGTCACTAGAGACATAAAAAATCTGCTCTTTTTTAGGCTTTATAAACGTGGCGACCCTAACTGCAAATACGACAACCTTTCCTGCTGAGCCAGCAGCTTCATAAAGACCAGTGGGGTCATTATTATACCGAGCAGGTGTACTGGCCTCGCAGTCACGAACTTTAGATTGATAATGATGATTCGAGTTGCTTCTATCGGTCGGCTTATTGATGGCAGCGCTCAGCGCTTTATCAAACTGACCAGACTGTAAATTGCATAGTATCTCTTCTGGGTGCGTACCTAAATCAATACCCAGATGATTGATTAACTCAAACTCGCCTGTAGTATTGCGTTTGGCAAACAAAGCCATCTCAGTATAAGCTGGGCCACGCTGTACCAACATACCGCCTGAGCTGTTGCAGATACCGCCGATCACTGACGCACCGACACAGCTTGACCCCAGTACCGAGTGGGGCTCACGACCCAGCGGTGCAAGCTCAGACTCTAGCTGCTGCAACGTCGCTGCAGGCAGTGCTATTAGCTCTCTTGCATCGTCAAGCAGATAAATCCCGCTCAGCGCCTGCATGGATATCACGACTACAGGTCTATCGTATGTCCCAAACGGTGTAGAACCACCTGTCAGCCCAGTGTTGGCAGCTTGGGCAATGATGATGACATCCGCTGCCGCACAGACATTAAGGACATGCCAAAGACTGACCAGAGACTGGGGAATGACAACCGCCAGAACCGCAAGATCAATCTCCCTACCCTGCTGATCTGTGCTGGTGTTATCCAGCATTCCTTGCAGGTAAGCTTGTTGTTGGCTGGGCTTGGTCAGCACATGAGTGCGCCCAACCACAGCGATGAGATGAGCCAGTGGATCAGTCATGACTGCTGCTGGCTTAGAAAGCAAGCGATTATGATGTGACTCCATAGACATTCTTCCTTGAACGACTGACACTCAGAGCTGTCGCTACACTCAGCTAAAGTAGCTAAACGACAAGCCTATATCAGTGAGAAAGTCATCCGTTTCATCCACCTCGTAGACCATAGGCTGTTGACCAGCAAGATCTTGTTGCAGTGCGTGTAACAGCTGCTGCTTATCTTGGATTCTACGATAACCTGCACCAAACCCAGTCGCTAAAGGCTGAAAGCTCGGGGTCTTGATATTCACCCCAATCAGCGGTAGCCCTCGCTCCTCCATATAGCTTCGAATCTCACCATAGCCTTGGTTGTTCCATAACAGCACTATCAACGGCAGCTCAAGCTCTGCTGCACAAATCAGCTCAGGTAGAGTAAACTGAATACCGCCATCACCGATAAGGCTAATTACTGGCTTGTTTGCACCAATCATGGCACCAATTGCCGCCGGCAGACCATAGCCCAAGGTGCCAAACCCTGTGGCGGAGTTGAACCAGCGACGAGTGCCCAACGCCTCATAGCCGTGGTTGCCGCTGTAGACGGGTTGAGTGGAGTCACCAACGATAATGACGTCTTTTATTTCATCTCGAAACAGCTTAAGCAATGCATTTTGACCTTTAAAGCTGGCTGGCATAGCTGCAATCATTTTTTGTTTTACATCAGCCACTTGCTGCGCAGCTTGGTGATCTAATGTCTGACTGTCTAAGCGCTGGCACAGTCCACTAATCGCCATTTGGGCATCGGCCAGGACGGCGATATCAGCTCTAAATGGGCGCTGTAATTGTTGGGCATCACAATCGATACGAATGAGCGTACCATTAATGCGAAACCCACCATCAAACACAATATCGTAATCGGTTTCACCCAGCTCAGTACCGATGGCCAGCACCACATCTGCCTCGCCAATCAGCGCCCGACCCGCTGCCAGCGACTGGTTACTGCCCAAACTTAATGGATGACCCGGCGGCAACAAGCCTTTGGCATTAATGGTCAAAAACGTGGGTGCATCGAGTAGCTCGGCCAGTTTTTGTGCGTCGCCATTTACATCTACGCAGCCGCCGCCATAAAGTAGCACAGGGTTTTTTGCAGTCTTTAACTGCTCGACGATAAGATCAAGCTGTGCAGGATTGGGCAATGGTCTCATCATCTGTGAAGACATGATAGTATTGGCCTGCGCATACTGGTCTTGGTCACTAACTGGTGGTCTTGCCACATGACTGGCATCTGCTGTGATGACATCGATAGGTAGCTGAATATGGACCGGTCCAGGTCGTGCACTATTAAAGAGCGAAAAAGCTTCGGCGATGACTTTTGGTAGCGCTTCAGGCTGCCAGACCGTCTTGCTTGTCAGCGCCACCTTGCTGACCATGCCTTGCTGATCGTGCAACTCATGTAAATGCCCTTCGCCGCTACCGGTATCTTTCACTTTATTGACACTAGAGATCACCAGCATGGGTATAGAATCCGCTAGTGCTTGCGCCATTGCCGTCATGATATTAGTCATACCAGGGCCGGTGATGATAAAACACACCCCAACCTTACCAGAAGCACGGTAATAACCATCAGCCATAAACCCAGCGCCCTGCTCATGCCGCGGTGTCACATGGCATATGTTTGTGCTAGGTAAGCCACGGTAGAGCTCTACCGTATGGACACCTGGAATACCAAACACGGTCTCAACGCCATAATACTCTAACCAATGGACGAGTAGCTCACCGCAAGTCAGTGTGGGCGGCGCTGGCTGTGACGAGAAGTCTTGTGTCGAATGCATCATGAGTAAATCATCCTTAAAATCATACTGAATATGCCATTATTGGTCAGTCATCGACTGTGACAGCCTGATCACATCTTTTAAATGACTCTATAAAAACCTATGACTACCGACTGTTGTCGTTCACCTGTTATAGTGACAATAAAGGTCAGTAAACCGCTTTGACTTTATCGTCATAACGCACGCCTGGTAGGATACATAACATCTCAAACAGTAAGTTTGCCGCCAGTACCGATGTATTGCCAAAGGGATCATAAGGTGGCGACACCTCTACCAAGTCACAACCAACCACATCCAAGCCACGCATACCGCGTACAATCTCAATGCCCTGCGTAGAGGTCAAGCCACCAATCTCGGCAGTACCAGTACCAGGAGCAAACGCAGGATCGATACCATCGATATCAAAGCTTAGATACACTGGGCCGCCCCCTACTTTCTCTCTCACTTCTGCCATCAGCGGCGCCAGTGACTTGTACCAGCATTCCTCGGCTGGCACGACCCGAAAGCCTTGCTGAGTTGACCAATCAAACTCTTCAGCACTATATCCCGTGCCACGCAACCCAATCTGCACCACACGATTGCCGTCGAGCAAGTTTTCTTCCATAGCACGGCGAAATGGCGTGCCATGCGCAATTTTTTCGCCAAACATGTCATCATTGATATCTGCATGAGCATCAATATGTACCAGTCCGACAGGGCCATGTTTTTTGGCAAGTGCACGTAAAATCGGCAAAGCAATGGTATGGTCACCGCCCAAAGTCAAAGGAATCGCTTCATGACTGAGGATTTTTTCTGTATAAAAACGCTCGATAATATCGACACTTTTGAGCAGGTTAAATGTATTAATAGGCACGTCACCGATATCAGCAACTTGTAAGGACTCAAAAGGGGCGGCACGAGTGGCCACATTATAAGGGCGTATCATGCGTGACTCATCCCGAATCTGCCGAGGGCCTAATCTTGCGCCACTACGATTGGAGGCGCCAATGTCCATCGGCACTCCGACAAATGCGGCATCCAATCCTTGAGCATCAGCTTGAGTTGGCAGACGCATCATAGACGCAAAGCCACCAAACCTTGGCATATCGTTGCCACTTAATGGTTGATTGAATTTCATAATTCACATCCTTGTCTTGGTTGATCACGATAGATAGTTTGTCAGATGCTTTGACGATACCTAAATATCATGATGCAGACCATGGTAAAATTTAGAAGTAAACTTCTGATTTTTCGTAGTAATATTAATTTAAACGTTATTATTAGAAGTTTAATCAACCATCAAGCCGATAAGGACCCAGTGTCGATGTTAGATGAACTGATCAAAATAGACATCAAAACCCTACGCAGCTTTATGGCTATCGTAGAATGTCAGGGCGTGACAGCCGCTCAATCTCGCCTCAATGTCACACCCTCTGTCATTAGTGGGCATTTGACCCATCTAGAAGATCGCTTGGGTATGACGCTTTGCCAACGTGGTCGTGCGGGGTTTAAGCTCACTGAAGACGGTGCCGCCGTTTATGAGGCCTGCTTGAGCTTCACGGAAGCCGTGGCCAGCTTTCAGCATCAGCTACATTATATTCAGCAGTTAGATTCAGTACGTGGCGGCCATATCCGCTTGTGCCTTATCGATCAGATGCCGACATTTTTTTATGATGCCTTGCGTCAATGCTTAGCAGACAGCTATCGCAATAATCCGCTCATTCATTTTTCTATCGATGTACAGAGCCCTGAGAGCATGCTTGACAAGCTTTTGAGCAATGAGAGCGATATTGGCGTGGGGTATTTTGGCAGCTTTCCCCCTTTACTAACTTTTCAGTCAGCATTTATAGAAAAGCAAGTCGTGTGCTGTGGCCGTGAACATTCGTTGTTTTATGACTCAGAGCATTTGACCTTCAAGGACTTGGAACAAAACTATCCATGGATAAAGCGCGGCTATATCACCGATTTGAGTATCAATCACGTACGACCCAAAACCTTGAGTGCCACCACTTATCATATGGAGGCGACGGCGCAGCTGATATTGGCAGGTCACCACGTCGGTTACCTACCCAATGATTTAGCCATGCGCTATGCAGAAATGGGCCTCATGAAAATACTTCTACCCGATGAAGCAAGTTATGAAGTCAAGCATCACTGGGCATACCGAGAAAACCTGCATAAACAAACCGCAGGGTTTTTGCAACAAATGACAGGGCTGTTGAAGCAATAAGTGTCGCTATCAATTGTAGAGTGAATCAATTATAAAAAAAGGACACGATACACATATCATGTCCTTTTTTATGTCACTATCGCAGTAGCGTGGCTATTCAGCAGCGATGGCAGTCATTTCAACCAACAGCTCAGGGCGTGCCAATGCAGACTCACCACAAGCACGGGCAGGTGGCTGTATGCCTTCAAACCAGCTGTCCCACACTTCATTCATCGCAGCAAAGTCTGCCATGTCTTTGACCCAAACGGTCACTGAGAGCAGCTTTGATTTGTCACTGCCGACTTCCTCTAGCAGGGTTTGTATTTTTTCTAAGCACGTCAGTGTTTGTGCTTTGATATCATCTTCCGCATTGCCCACTTGACCACACAAGTAAATGGTCTGGTTATGAATGACGGTTTTGCTCATACGTTGATTGCTATGAAGCTTTTTGATCATGAGTTATCCTTACCTGCATTGAGCAGTTGTTATGTGAATGTGCCAGTTACTTTTTTGAAAAACGTGTCGCATTGAATGGCTCAACATTGACCGTCAAAGGTTTGTCATGAATCAGCTCTTCAACCAAGCGTCCCGTGATCGGACCCAAAGTAAAGCCTTGATGACTATGACCAAAGGCAAACCATAGCTTGTCATGCTTGTCTGCTGGACCAATCACTGGCTTCATATCTGGCATACAAGGACGTGACCCTGCCCAAGCTTCGCTCTCTACGGCATCTTCCAATGGCAAGATTTTTTTGGCAAGCTTCAATACGGTTTTGAGCTGACCAAAGTTTTTTGGCGCATTCATGGTGGTCATCTCAGCACCCGTGGTGATACGAATGCCTTGCTGCATTGGCCCCATGACAAACCCTTTGTCCATATCAAACATGCTGTGATGGATGGTGTTTTTGTCACTGACTTTAAAGTGCTGATGATACCCACGCATCGGGAACAGGGGTAAGTTATAGCCTAATGGCTGTATCAGCTCATTTGACCATGGCCCTGCCGCAATCACCAAATGGTCACTGTAGTAGGTTTCTTTATTTGTGATGACCTTCCAGCCAGCGCCCTCTTCACCGTTTTCTGGTTGTATCTCTTGGACGTTGCTTTCAACGATCGTTCCTTGTATCTCTTCAAAGTTTTTGGCATACGCTTTTACCAATGCGCTTGGGTTAGAGACTTGCCATGAGTTGAGCCAATGGATAGCACCAACAAAACCATCAAAATTGGCATTTGGCTCCAAGGCTTTTAGCTCTTCTAGATTTAATACTCTATGCTCAACGCCTTTTTCACGGTCGATAACGGCAGTCTCTACCGCCTTTTTTAGTGTCTCTTCGGAGCGATGCAGTTGCAACCAACCATCACGAGTGATCAACTCATCAGCGTTTGATGCTTCGATCATCTTTTGATGCTCGCTGGTACAATGCGCAATCAAGGTTTGCCACTCTGACTCTATTTTTTTGACTGAGGCTGGCGTAGAATACTTCCAGTATTGTAATAGCGCTTGGTGATAACGCAGCAGTGCTGGTATGCGATAACGAATATCAGTGCCTTGATTGGGCAGCACTCTGACCATCTCGGTAATCTGACGAGGGAATGGATGGGTGTGAACCGCTTCACGCTGGATAAGTCCAGCGTTACCATATGAGGTCTCAAGTCCTGGCAGCTTTCTGTCTAACAACAGTACTTTTGAGCCGTTGTTTTGCAGATGCCAAGCCGCTGCTGTGCCGACCATACCTGCACCAATCACAATTACGTCATAACGCATAGCCTATCCTTTTGAGGTAAGAATATAAAAGATTTAGGGGCTTATGTTAACGCATTTCGTCAAATATTGAACCACCATTTAAAAGAAAATTTTATTATCTATTGCTCTGGGTTATACCTCGTTTAATAGTCGCTTGTTTTATATCTATTTTTGCTTGAATTAGCATATCTGACGCTTGTATCTGGATCATTTGACCTTATCGTCTTAATCTATCTTATCGTCTTGTCTTTAGCCGACGCATTGGACTTTTATTTTATGAATCCCGTTTTTATTGGTTACAGCTATTTATTATTGGCCATTATCTTTGAAGTACTTGGCACCTCGTTTTTGGTCAAGTCAGAGCAGTTTACTCGGCTTGTGCCGACCTTAATGACCGCCATTCTTTATATCTGCTCGTTTTATTTTTTGACCCTAACGCTAAAAACCATTCCTTTGGGTATCGCTTATGCAATTTGGGGCGGTGTCGGCATCGTGTTAGTGGCACTGATTGGCGCAGTGGTATTTAAGCAAAGTATCGATATTGCTGCCATTATCGGTATTACGCTGATCATTAGTGGCGTGGTGGTGATCAATGTGTTTTCAAACACAGTGGGGCATTAGTTCCTTCATGCCAAAAAAGCCATGCGTCATACCCCCACTCACCACCATACCGGATCTTCACTCGCCAGCGCTGCCAAGCCTTTTTTGGATGTCTTGACCTCGACCTCATCAGGCGATAACTCAGCGATAAACCGTGACGGCTTATCAAAGTAGCCTGAATAGCTGGCGAAGTAATCAGGCGCCATCAGATACAGTTTGGTTTTGGCACGGCTACAGGCCACATAAAACAGTTTACGCTCCTCTTCTAACGCTTCAAAGTCATCAACTGAGCGATGATGCGGGGTGATGCCATCGACTAAGGAATTAACAAAAACCACGGGCCATTCCAGCCCTTTAGCACTATGAATGGTAGAGATGGTCACTTTATCTTTATCAGCATTGTCTGATTGACTGGTCGTTGCCACTGAATCGTTGGGCGGATCGAGTGCCAAGTTTTCTAAGAAGTCATCGAGGCTGCTGTACTCTGTCGCTAGGTTTTTTAGCACGCGAAAATCCTCGCTACGCTCACGCCAGTTTTCTTCTATAAGCTTTAGGACCGGAATATAAAAGCTCAACACCTGCTCAATAACTGCTTCTACAGACTCTGCTTGAGCAGCTTTTGTAAGGGTGTGATATAACGGCTCAAGCTGAGGGCTTTTTTTAGTGAATGTCGGCGCTATTAAGGGTTTAAGCGAGTTATTATCACTATTAATCGCCTGTGTTAAGCGAGTGGCAGTCACCGCGCCCACCCCTCTAAATAACGTTAAGATGCGATGCCAAGCGATAGTATCGTTGGGGTTATACAGCACCTTGATAAAGGCCAAAACGTCTTTGATATGACGTCTTTCGATGAACTTGATACCTCCGACCACGATAAACGGAATACCTCGCTCCATAAACTCAAGTTGAATGTAGTTGGACTGAAACGACGTTCGGCATAGCACCGCAAAGTCATTGTAGTCATAGTCGTCTTTATGCTCAATGATTTTGTCAGCGATGGTCTTGGCTTCTTTTGGCTCGTCACTGGCACGACTAAAGGTGGGCTTATCACCGACTATTACAGCGTTTGAGTACAGCTGCTTTTGGTAGCCCAATGTGATTTGCGCTGACAGCGCATTGACATAGTTTAAAATCGCAGGTGTACTGCGGTAGTTTTGTTCAAGTTTAATGAGGCTGGCCGCAGGGTAAGTCTCCCCAAAGAGCAAAATATTTTCATAATTGGCGCCGCGAAAAGCATAGATGCTCTGATTGTCGTCCCCGACCACCATCAATGACACTGACTCAGGTGCACAAATCAAGTCTATCAACTGTTTTTGCGGAATATTGGTGTCCTGATATTCATCGACCATGATGTAACGGTACTGATCTTGGATAAGCTGACGAAAGGTGTCGTTGGTCTTTAAGTGACGTACCACTTGGCTGATGATGTCGTCAAAATCATACAAATGATTGGCTCGTTTGTACTCATGAAAATCAATCGCCAACTGCTCGATGATGGGTATATGAACAGCGATATCAGGATAGCTGTCTTCGATCAGCTGGCGTATGGGAATACGCCGGTTTCTAGAAGTTGAAAAAATATTCTGTAAGGTCCTTTTACGTGGAAACGCTTGGTTTTTGGTTGGCGTAGGATGCTTTTTTTCTTTATATACCAGATCGATGGCATCTTCACTATCCCCTGTGTCTAAAATCGTAAATCTAGGGTTGATACCAAGTAGCCCTGAATACTGACGCAGTAATCTATTACAAAACGAATGAAACGTACCACTGGTAATGTCGTTTAGCGCAGTACTGGCCGGCAGCTTATCTTCGGACAGCGCACCATTAGATAAGGAGCTGGTCAGTAGTGCTTTGGCTCGACTTTTGATCTCATTGGCGGCTTTTCGGGTAAAGGTCAGTAGCAGGATACTTTTTGGCGCTACCCCATTTTCTAACAGATAGCTGGTACGATAAGTTAAGGTTTTAGTCTTCCCTGAGCCTGCCCCAGCAATGACCAATACCTTACCACTTATGGTAGTGGCTGCTAGCAATTGATCAGGGTTTAGCTCACTGGCGTAATCTACCTTTAGGCCCAGCCCATGACTGAGCCTTTGCTCTAGCAGCGCCTTATGACGATCATGATCAGTAGTAATTAAGTTTGCCTCTAGCTTCTTAATCGCTTGTTGCAGACGGGTAAGCTTAGGCTTAATCTCCATAAAATTCTGCGGATAATCATAGCGCTGCGTATCAAAAATTGAGGTGGTCATAGTGAAGTAGTACCTTTGCTAGTATGCTGTCTAGTGACAGCTTACCACAATCGTTCGATTACAGCGCTTACGTTGCGCCACTGTGACACTGCTCCGTCACTTATTTCGCCCCCTCTATCGACTGCATCATTTGAGATTAGAGAAGTAATACGTTACTCTTATGACCCATAACTGTTACATGTGTTTAACATGAGTGTCGTTTGACTGACTAAACTATTGCTCAAAACGAACACTGCAGGTTATGAGTCTATTGCAGTTGGCTTTTTAGCCGATCTGTCTATCACCATTGACCGACATTCAAAGCCTAGTAATCACGGGCTTAGCAACAACTAAATGAATGAAGGTTTGCAGCCACTGTCGCAACATGCAAATGCGTCCTCTGTCAGTGCAATGGCAATGCCATAATTTGTTGCAAGTCATTCACTGCGTCTACTGTTTGGGAACAGCCAGTGGCTATGTATCACGTTGCACAGCTTGCAGCCGGTGGTAGAAACTTTAATAACTGATTGATAGCTGAGGTTATAGGATATAACGTCAGCTTTTTTATACTTAATAATAGCGAGGTATCAATTTGAAAACTGAGTCATTGTTCCAGTTCTCAACGCTGACCATTGTGTTATTGTTGTTGGCGTTTTATGGTGGTACATATCTGCTGTCTTTATTGATTAAAAAAGACAAGGAGACGACCTCTGGGTTTATGGTCGCAGGTCATGGTGTCGGCTTCGGTATGGGGGCGGCGAGTATGACGGCCACATGGATTTGGGCGGCATCTTTTTATGCAGCGGCCACTTCTGGCTACAAATACGGCGTGTCAGGGCCAATACATTATGGCTTTTGGGGCGCCTTGATGATTTTATTCATCTATCCATTTGGTAAGCGTTTTCGTGAGCTTGCGCCCAACGGACACACCTTAGGCGAGCTCATCAATGCCCGCCATGGATCATCAAGCCAATTAATCTTAGCAGTATCCAACCTTATGGGCAGCTTAATTAGCTTGATGGTCAACTTCACCGCCGCTGGTGCCTTAGTATCTGTACTATCCCCTTTATCCTTCCAAACAGGTGTGATAGTCGCAGGCGTCGGCGTACTGAGCTATACATTAACGTCAGGCTTCCGTGCTTCGGTCTTTACTGACTTTGCACAGCTGATTGCTCTAATGGCGATTGGTGCCATCATTATTCCTTTGATATTGTTTTCAATGGGTGGTCCCTCTGCGATGGTTAGTGGCTTACCCAACCTAACCCTACAGCAGCAGGACTTCTTTTCTTCTGAAGCCTTCTTCCTGCAAGGTGCGCCCTACTTCGTGGCAGTATTGGCCTATGCCATTGGTAACCAAACCATTACTCAGCGGCTGTTTGCCATTAAAGAAACCAAAATCAAATCAACCTTTTTTACCGCGACCGTCGGCTATGCTGGTATCGTCATCGGTTTGGGTATGATTGGTCTGATGGCTCTAACGGTCGGTATCGAGCCGCTTAATGGCGATATGAACAACTTGATACCACAGATGGTCAGCACCTACTTGCATCCGGTATTTATTGGGTTGTTTTTTATCTTAGTCATCGGTGCCCTATCATCAACAGCTGACTCCGATTTGTCGGCATTATCGACGATTATGATGGCGGATATCTATGGCAAAAACATCGCCAAAGGCAAGGTCAAGCCCAAAACCATGATACTTGTGGGTCGCACGACCATGATTGTTGCTACGGTTTTAGGTCTGATATTTGCCAGCTTTAAGTTAGATATTTTGGTGATGCTAGTATTTGTCGGTGCCTTATGGGGTGCGGTAGTGTTCCCTGTGATTGCCAGTGTGTTTTGGAATCGAGTCACCAATGTTGCCTTTACGTCCTCTGTAGTTGTGGCGCTGATTTTCTTTTGTATCGCTCGTTTTGAGCTGGTACCAATCACTGGTTATACGGCGCTATTCTTTGAAGTAATGGCGAGTGTCGGAGCTGCTGTTGTCATCGGTTTGATGGTATTTGGTTTCTTAGGCCGCAAGATGGGTCTGTTTGCCGCTGCCATCACATTGATCCTGATGCTCATTTATGCGACAGGATTTTTGCGTCAGTACATGGTACTGGTCGCTTCCTTGACCGCTTACGGTGTGAGTACTATCGTTTGTGTGGTGGTCAGTCTGATGGGCGATGAGCACTTTGATTTTGATTTGATCAAGCAGCGGGTTGGTAATTATGACAAGCCCAAAGTCAACGCACAGTCAAAAACCAATGCTTAACCCTTTATCGCTCATTGTCTGAGCAGTATTCTCATAAGGAGCTAATATGGACAACGTATATGTATACGGGTTTTATATTTTAATTTGGCCGGCGCTCACATTGGCCGTGTTGATACTTATCTGCACCGCCACTTACCGTGATGTCAAGAAGGCCCGCCGCCAAAACAAAGATATCGTTTAGGATATCTGACATATCACACTAGCTACAAGGCCACGCTAACACAGTTAGCGTGGCCTTTTCTTAATAATCAATGCTTTAGAGATCAGTCCCTAAGCCAGTAAGATCTGCTTATATAGATTCAACAACCTCTCAAAGTACTGATTTAGAAAAATAACTCAAATTTGGCAAAAAAGAGCTTGTAATTTAAAATATCTTTGCTAATATAGTCGACCTTGATTGGCTGGATGGCAGAGTGGTCATGCAGCGGACTGCAACTCCGTTAACGCCGGTTCGATTCCGACTCCAGCCTCCAATTATTTATTAACGTCATGTTAATTTTAGCTTGCATTACTAGCATAAATGCTTATAATAGCCAGCACTTATCTAACAAGCCAAATGCTTATAAACAGCCTTTGATTAGGTAGATAATAAAAGTTTTGCCCGGGTGGTGAAATTGGTAGACACAAGGGATTTAAAATCCCTCGATCGCAAGATCGTGCCGGTTCAAGTCCGGCTCCGGGTACCATTACATAGTTCTATACTATCTTATAGAGTAGCCAAAGCCCCTGATATCAGGGGCTTTGCTGTATCTGACGTCCTATACTGTCTTTTAATATCTATCCCAATCCATGCATCTGATGTACACTACTATGTACACTGGAATTTAAATGTACATTGGGTGGCAGTCATGGGAACACGCAAGCCAATCAGCTCTGATCGCAGCATCAGCAGTCACAAGGCCGAAAACAAAGAATATCTAGTCTCTGTTAAACACCATCCGATGCTATATTTGATGGTCAGACCCAATGGTACTAAGTCTTGGCTTTATCGCTATAAGTCCCCTACCTTATCTAAAAATAAACGTATCTCACTGGGTATTTACCCAAGTGTGTCGTTTGCGCGTGCCTGTGAGATGTGGCGTGACTATGAAGAACTGCTTAGCCGTAATATTGACCCAAAAGACTATCGTGAAGAAGAAAAGAAAACACTATTAAGCAATACTAATAATAGCTTTAATCATTTTGCTTGGGAGTATTTTGATAGCTTAGATCAAACTCAAAAAAGCAATACACTTATTCGTAAAAGAGGTCGGCTTGAGCTGATTTGCTCATACATTGGTAATGAGCCAATCAGTGAGATCAGCTCGCCTAAAATGCTTGAAGTATTATTAGACATCCAAGCCAACTCATTAAACAAAGCTGGCAAGCCCACAGACAAGGCTGAACGCTGTGCAGGTATCGCTAGTGAAGTATTTATTTATGCTGGCGCTCGCGGCTTTTGTACGAGCAATCCTGCGGCGCTAATCAAGAGTCAACTGGCTAAATCAAGCTACGGTCATCGCCCTGCTATTACCAAACCTAAAGAATTAGCTAAACTGCTACGTGATATAGAGACTATAGAAGGTGATCCAAATACGATAAATTCCCTTAGGCTATTAGCATTACTGTTTGTGCGTAATGGTGATCTCAGGCGCATGCGCTGGGCTGATTTGGACTTAGAGGCTGGCAGGTGGACACTAAAGCCGCTAAAGGGGCAAGGCAAGGTAAACATGGTCAAAGACATGGTGGTTCCCCTACCTCGTCAAGCTGTGGCAATCTTACGCGCGCAGCAGCAAATCAATGGTCATACTAAATTCGTCTTCTACAGTGAGACAGCAAAAAAGCATCAGATCATCTCTGATGCGACAGCGAATAAACGATTAAAAGATTTGGGCTACCAAGATGTACATTGTGCTCATGGTTTTCGCGCGACAGCAAAGACCATCCTACAAGAGCAATTAAAGTACCCGCTTGTGCTTGTTGAGATGGCATTGGGTCATACAACCAAAGATCCTAATGGAACCGCCTATGGTCGATTTGAGTACATTGATGATCGTAGTGAGATGATGCAAAACTGGGCGGACTATTTAGACGCATTACGAGAAGGCAGAGATACCGCTAAGTTTAGAGCGGATGTTAAAGATACAGCTGACCCTAATGCCCAGCTGCAAGCGTTGATTGCTCAGCTGGGAGAGGATCAGGTATTAGCTATGTTGAAGAGTAAGTCTTAAATATCTGACTGTTAAATGAACTGAGAAATATAATATTAGCTAAAAAGCTACTTTTAGCTAATCGTGTTAATCAGGAGTTTTCACTTGAGCTGTTTGTTATTATTGATTAATCCACAAGAATAGCTTTTTGCATTAGCAATTGATTGTTTTGATAAAACTGTATGTCAGTGTTACCCAACACCGTAGCAGGTATACCTGTTAGCTCTGATAAATTATCAATTGGTACGACCACAGACTTCGCACCGTTATCAGAAAGCATAGTAATTTTATCTGCAAAGTTAATAGCTCGCTCCACAGCACCACCGACAGAAATATTCCCAAGTACAGCAAGTCCAGACTTAAGGTTCTTTTTATATAAAGCTGACACTATGGCTATGTACACAGCTGAGCCAATACCTGATGATATTGAAGCCCCTAGCATATTGGTGATCTGAATAGTTATATCGTAATTCTTAAGAGAATGCTGCTCATTTAGAATCGTTTTTTCATTGGCATTTATATACTGGTAGGTGTTTTTGATATTGTCTTTAACAACCGTATTATTAACTCCAGATATATACATCTTACCTGATCCAGAGGTGACTACAGCCTCGATTCTAACCAAAGCCAAACTATCACCATCACTAGTACAAGTGTAACAGACGCCTGGTGGTAATGGTGTATTTTCTATTAAGTTCGAGCCTTTCTCTTCTGGTAAACCAACGAAGTGCTCTTCTTGAGTTTCTTTGTCGATATAAGAAAAGTTAGTCTCCCAAAACTCCATACCGCCAATACGCTTAAGCTGCTCTTTGACACGTCGGCGCATTTCGAGTGCAATCTCTAAATATTCTCGAACATCTTCTTTCGTGTACTCTCCATCAGGATGCATTAGCTTGATAAAGCCAGAAACAGTCTTTTTAACAGGCTTGGTATCACGCTGCTTAAGATGAGATCCTAATGAAAAGTAATCCTCTAGGACGTCTGTATAAGTCACTCTACGCAGGGACTTGAGCGCTTCTGAAAAATAATCTGTACTAAAGCCAAAATTAGAGGTGAAGTGATGAGGTGAAAACTTAATCATCTCCCAACCCGGAAGATAAAAATGGATACGATCTAAAAATGCTGTATCGTTATTCACCTCATCCGAAAGTGGACTAAATAAGTGAGAAGTCTGTAAGACGGTTTCCACTGGCTGGTTAATATTACCGTTGAAAATTATCGAGGCAACACCAGTAATTTCCCCTCCAGCTCCTGCTCGTGAAAACGATCCTGACTCCATGTAATCTTTCATTAAAGGGATGGCATCTCGATCTTTGAAAATCTTATCTGTCGCTTCGTCAAAACAGATAGCATCCCATTGTCCTACTGACCCCACTTTGTTGGTAGTTCCGTGTACAAATAGCTTAGCGACTGTTCCTTGTCCACCAGATATCAATACTGCGTAGGGTGTTAGCTCTTTAAATACAAATGATTTACCAGTCGATCGTGGCCCCAGCTCAATGAAGTTAAAGTTACTTTCAACCATTGGTAATAAACGAGATAACAACAACATCTTGATGCGGTCGGTTACGCCTTCTGCATTAGGCTCATAGCCACAGCTTCTCAATAAAACATCTAACCACTCACTTTTAGTAAACTCTTTACGCTTACTAATTATTTTACTGTTGTCAAATGTAGATAACTGTATTGGCTTGATATTACTGATAACGAAAGGATAGATATTTTGGCCTATTTTGATATCAGAGTCGTATTCAACGTCAATGATTGCCCAAATGCCACCCATCAGCATTTTTTCATGCTCTGTAACTAGGCTATCTCGAATATTGCCATTTCTTATATTACTGTTTTGTAGACTAGCCCAGTACATATCTCTATTAGAGTCCAACTCAACTGAAATCTTATCAATGATCTTAAAGCGACCTTTTTCTCGTATTTTAGAGTGTATCAACGCACTTTCTTCAGGATTAACATAGTGCTCGCTAAGAATTTTCTTAACGTTGCTCATGCCCTCTTTGATCTTTTCTTCATCGTCAGTCGAGCAAGAGTTGGCAATTAAGTACTCCAATACAAATACAGGTACATTAGCCCCTACCTTGACTGAGCGTACTAGGTCTTTTTTTACTACATAACCTTTAAAATGCTCTAAGAGTTTTTGGTCTAACTCATTTAAGACAAACATTGCCAATTCCTTGTTTTAACTCTTAGTAAATACCGCTAGGGCACTTAAAAGAAGCTCTATCAGTAGTATCGATACTAATAATGAATGAAGTATGAGCTTTTTAGAAGAGCCCACCTAGATCGCGATCATTATTCTTTTTGACCACAACTCGATCAAGCTGCTGTTTCGTTACAGCATCAATGAGTTGCACCTCAATTTCGTTATGACCATCAAAGGTATACTCTTTACCGAGCTCGCTGTTACTTTGAATAGCTATTACATCACTCTTATTAATGATGCTCTTATTAGCTGAAAATAACAGCATGACCTTTCGCTCTTGCGTGAACAGGTCTACTTCACTTGCATTTGCTTTTAATGCTATTCGATAAAGCTCACCAGTGACGCTAAGCAATTCACTTTTATTAGCAATAGACACCTCTAAGTTTAATCCTTCATCACTGTCTTTTGACCAACAAAAATATGGTGTGACAAGCTCTTGAGGTGCTAGGCCTCCGTGAGCAAACCCATAGGTACTAGGCGTTTTGAAAGGACTCATACTTTTAGCAAAGTAAAGATAATTAAAGTTTTTGTAGCTTTTAGCTTTCTCAACAAACTTCTCTGTAAAACTGCTATCTTGTTTATCCACAGTCCACATATAGCGCTCATATACGCTTGCTTCACCTGTAGGTTTATTAATAATCTTATCAGCTTCAGTTAGAAGCCCCGTTAGTACAAAACCATGATCCGTAATGAGATAAACTTTTGCATAACCAATTTTTAATAGCTGGTTGATTTTTTCACCAAAGAAATCGATGGACTCAGGGAAGTATTTTAGCGCTTTACTGTTGAGCTTATCTCCCATGTCATCGATGTCTTTATAAGTACAAATTAGCACGCGACCTGTCAAAGCTTCATCGTTCACTTCATCTAGACGTATATAGTCGATACTGGTTCCAGAGTTTTTTGCTGTGAGGTATTTTTCACGCTTACTCTGTATAGGCTCTACGGTGCCATCAGAGATATAGATATGGCTCATGTTGTTTTCAGTGACAGAAGGCCAGTCAGCAAGAATATGTTTCCGTGTTAGCTTGCTGTCGCTGCCTAAGCTTTCGACCTTTATCGCTACCTGTTCAGCTATCTCATAAGCTACCCCATCACCTACGATGACTGCAATCTTACCGTTGTTTGAATCAATGATGTCTTGTAATATGCCAGTCTGATCTTCTTGATACTGATCGAAATACATAAACCATTTATCTAAGAATAAGGCAACGTAGCCTTTATACAACTCTTGAAAAGGATCAAGAACATCGTCTTGTTGCAAAAATTCAGTATATAGATTACGTATTGCTGTATCTAAAGGGCTGAAGTGGTCTTTATAGTAATCGACACATTCAGCAAAAGTATTTAGATAGGCAATATTTTTGGGTTCAAACTCCAGCAAGGTAATTATGTCTTTCCAAAAGGTAATGCCTACTGCTTGAGCCTGCTTGCTCTTATGGCGTTGTCTTAGTTTAGCTATCAGCTGAGACTTCTCTCCTTGCTCAAGCTTGTTATTAGCCAACTTATTACCTATTTGCTTCAACCAATTGTTATCTACCTGCCTAAAAGGGTGGTTTGGATCAACTCGCCATATATCCACGTTTGTATCTAACGTGTATTTAGTAAGGTAAGCTGCAAATGAATCGCGATAGCTCATGGAGTCTAACCAAGTGCAGTACACTTCCATTAGTGTGCTATTACAGCTATTGGTCGCCAGACCATCTAATAAGGCCTTGACGACTTCATCAGCTAGTGTTTTGGCTGGCTTGTCCATATATTCTTGGCCAAGAAGATCGTTAACTTTACGATAAAAAGTTGTACGTATTTCCTGATCATACTTTTCTGTTTCATAGCCTTTCGGATCATGAACGAAAGGAAGCAGCTCTTTTTTAAGATCAAATATCTCAGACGCACCTTTATGACTTAAATCCATCCAGTAAGTACGATCTTTACCAACACTCACTTTAGCAGCCGCTATCAGATCTTCTTTAGGTAAGTTGATATTAATGTTCAATGTCTCATGAACGTTGTCACTGACATAATTCTGTAGATAGCGTATTTCGATACAACCATTAGTTTCGCAATACTCACGTATAAAAGTAAGCTTACTTTTAGCGAGCTGGGTATAGATCACAAATTTTTGATCCAATAGAGAGTTTTGCTGTAGCGCTTTTTCAAGCTTATATTTAGCTTCTAGCTCATCCAACTCACCACTGGTACGATAGATCGTAGTATCACTTTCTAGAGTTTTTAATAAAAACTCAGCCTCACCGCTTTCATCAACGAATACTGCTACTGGATGCTTTTCATGGATGCGTGATAAGTCTTTCTTAAACCAAGTATCAATCACACTAGTTTTCCTCTACAAGCTGCTGAACATTATTAGTACTCATAAACTCTAGACCTAAGAGAACTAAAGCTTCTTCTTCACTCAACCTATCCTGATCTTCATCAATCATAGTTAATAGCGCTTTAAGCATCGAAATCCCTCTTTCTTTTATGGTCTCTGGGGTCCAATTAGGATATCTACTAGCAACTATCTGTGCACTCATTGAATCGTAACGATATCCTCTTGCTTTGTAACTAGAGCCTTTGTTTAACTGGTCTACCTTATGCTCGAATTGGTCATTACTAAAGCTAGCATTATCGCTGTGAGATATAGCAAGTAAGTTGCCCAAACTATTACAAAGCCGCGATCTTTGATCAGATGTATAGTCTTCAAAAGCTGACCATTTCTGCTGTATTTTTTGATAGTCTGATTTTTTTTCAGGAGTATCTTCACCTTTACAGTATTGATCATAGCTTAGAGCTGCACTTTGAGGGTATATATGCTCAATAGTATTCTTACCCTTAAAATCCTGCCAATTTAGTTTACTAGCTTGGGTAGATGTAAGGTTTTTAGCACGTAGAGAAGAGTCATATTCAAACAGAAAATAATGTATCCCTGACCAACCGTAGAATCCTTTGGAGCCTCTCGCTTCATGAATATTTTGCATCTGGTTTTTGAAAAATAAGAAGACATAATAATCTTTAGTCTGGTTCTGTATTTCATTGTAAGCATCTTTAGCAGATATGTTTGAATAATAAACTCTTGGAGCACGACGATAGAGCCTACTGTTACCTGTATGAGAAAGTCTGTCTGATACGTCAAATACCTTAAATGCGTAGTTCTCTAATGCTTCAATCATTGGCAGATAGTCGCTAGCGTTATTTTGTGATAAGGCAGCTAGGACAAGAGGTTTAAACGATGCTTGAAAACCCACACGATGAAGCCCTAGAATACTCAGTTTTATATTGTTTTCATGAGCTTCGAAGAATCTAGGGTGATGAATTTTATTCCATATAACGGCGCAACTTTGTAGTGACTTGACGTAGTGCCTAATATGATTCGCAGTGAGTGAGCTATCATAGACACGTTCAAGCGTAAAGTATTCATTGAATAGATGTATTGCATGGGCGTTTGATTCACTACGGTTATAGCGGTCAAAATAAGTGATCCAATGGGCTTTGATAAAATTATTATCACTTAAAGGAGATTCTTTATTTGCTCCCAAAGCCTGGTAAATGGTTATCCAGCCTTTATTGATAGAACTTATAAGGTCTTGCTTTTGTGCTATTGTAAAATTCTCTGATAATGAAGAGTTTTCTGAATCCTCTGATTTTACTTGAAACTTATCACTTAGGTACATCAGACGATTTTTTAACTTCTCTAGCTCAGATAATGGTTTGCCACGATTATTCATCGTTTCAAAAACGACGTATTCATCAAGATCCTCTGGTAATATATATTCGTTAAAACGTAAGTTACCAGTTACTCGGTCAAATAGCTCCTGCAAGGATTGCTCTTCGTTATCAGAGTCTTTCAAATATTGACTGACCATTTTTTCGAAGAAAGATTTGGCGTTTTTCAAGTTCTCGGTGTAAACGCTTTCACGACTATCGTCTTCTACTACGTCTAAACCTAGAATATGTTGTCTAAAAAATTTATCACTTGGGTTATCTTGGTCATAGCCAAAAATATACGCATACAGTCCATCTTTCTCGATATGTAAGTAACGAATGGTCGTATCGCCTTCTCTTATCCCAAACTCTTTGCCAAGCTTTTTAGCCTTTTCAACCATGACTGTGATAAGGATAAGAATGCTAGTTATACGTTGTTGTCCGTCTACAATAGCAAATTGCTTGTATCTTGGTAGCCACTGATACTCACAATCTTTGACTTCTACTAGAGTAAGTAGACCTGTGTAATGCCATTTTCCCTCTGGTATGTTAATAATATCGTTCCAGAGATCTATCAGTTCACCTTTCATTTTCTTTAAATTGTCAGCTTTGACATTGTCACCAGTTTCACTGTTACTCCAAGAGTAGCCTCGCTGATAAGACGGTATCCTTAGGATACGACTTGTAAAAACATCATGTATCGATTTTAAGTCCATTTACTTAATCCTTACCAGTCAGCATTGAGGTATTTTTTTAATTGGCCATCGTTCAGTACATCGTAAGCCAGCATTTTTTTCTGCTGCAATGGCGCAATATTCTTACCCACGCCATCATCTAAAATAGGGTTATAGCCCTCTTCTAGCAACTCATCAATCTTACCCTTAAAGACTTCAATCTCTTTTAGCTGCTTAAAGATGCGATCTTTTTCATTCTGGGCACTGGCACTCTCATTATCAGCGATATCACTCTGACGATTCTGTAGGGCACGTTCACGGTTCTCTATATAGACGGAGCGAAGGCGCATTAAGTTATCACGGCTCCATTTATAGATAATAATATAGCAGTCAAATCCTTGCTCTGGGCCACTGGTTAAGTGCCAGATAAAGGGAGTCTTAGGTAAATACATGAATAAATTTAGATGATCAGATAGCTCTGCAAAAAAGTATTTATTGATATAGTTATCGAGTGGTCTTCCAAGAACTGAGTCAAAACTAGAATACTGAGCGCTAGTAAAGCCTTTTTCATAGAACTTTTCTTCTATCAAATCTAGCATTTGCTTACCACCAGAATTTGGCATTAACGAAACAATACCGTCTTCATCTTGCATGAGAATCTCACGGATCATGTCGGCCAAAAATTCCATCGCTAACGTATTCATACGTTGCTTGGGTATTACATTACTTTGCTTAAACCAGTACCAAACGTTGATAGGGTTAACTTGATGACGAATACAAAATTCTTCTAAGTTATTATTGCTTTGATACAGTGCAGGGAAACCAGACTCTATTTTTTCACGTTCTTCTTCTGTGAATTCTTTTACTGGTAACGCTTTAATAAAATCTTTGATATCATCCAGTGGAAATTCTTTTACAGCATTTTCTTCTAATAGGTATGCTTGACGAGCTTCTTCAGATACTGGCAACCCGCCTATACTGTTGCCCTCTCTATCGATAACTACTTTCTGGTCATGGACAGTTAAGTCATAAATACCAAATATTAAGATATTAATAATAGACTCATTAAGAAAAACCTGTGACAGCAAAAAGTTTTCATAATTAATAAACTTAGTCACTGCATCTCTAATGCTCGTTCCTTGATAAAAGCTAATTGGGGATTGTTTGAATAAAACTTCGACAACAGAAAAAGAAGCTAGTTCCTTCTTAACCATAACGCATGTACTAGATAGTAAAGAAACCTCTTTGCATTGATTCTTTTTCGGTATCACTAATGGAATTCTTCGAATATCACCTACTTGTCTATTAACCGTCGGGTTTAAACAACTAACCAAATATTGAGTGAGTTTAGAGTTCAAGAAACCTAGTAAATACATGTTATCAACTTCTTGATTCATGCTAAACACGCAAGGTCCACCTTTATCAAAAGCATATTTATTATCAATAAATCTAAAACTTGCTCCTTTTTGACCTGATGCAGAATAAGATAAGCCTTCTTTAAAATAAAATGCCTTATTGTCTGTTGTAGCTAACTCTGATCCTTGATTAAAATAATTGACTAATATCCAATTATTTCCATACCACCGTACAAAAGGCCCACCTTTTTGATATGGAACCCATTTTTTCTTATCCTCTGGGTAATAGTCTGAAACCTCCTTGTTATCAACCTCCCAAAAAAACCTCAAATGCTTTAAATTATTACCCGTCATTAATCCTGTTAAGGCTTTATTATGCTTTCCTAAAGGTTCTTCTAAAAATTTATCTCTGAATTCTTTGCTAATCCAGTAAATAAATGGAGAAGACTGGATACTCTTTAATTCATTTTGTAAGATTGCATAATTGTGTTCGTTTTGTAAATTTCGTATATAGTCACTGAGTGCACTGAAAAATATTTTTTTCTTAAATTTCTCTTTAGGAGTTCTAGTATACTGATCTAGTGAAATGAAAAATGACTTCTTATCAGACCTATTTTTATCTAGACAGTACAATATTGGGTCAACATGGATTTGACCAAACAAATCACTATACCCAAAGTCGCAAAAAATACTGATGTGGGTCTTATCCAGTATAAAACTACGAACATCCTCAAATGACTTGATAAACATAAAAGTACGTGGATGGATCATAGCAATCTTGCCGCTATCATTCGTCAGCTCGTAACAACGTTTAATAAAGGTCGCATATAGGTTAGTGCTAAAGTTATATGGCTTCTTATAATTATCATTAATAAACTTTTTTAAGTCTGGCCCAAAGTCAGCACTGTCCGTATAAGGTGGATTCGCTGTAGCCACATCATATTTAGTAGTTAAAAGCTCAAGGAACGTAATAGCGTCCTGAGTTTGACTGGTTAAAAAGGTATCAGTACTTGTGCTTGCATACTGCTCTACGGCTTCAGATAGATTCTTAAAGAAAGTTCCAGCAAAGCTTTGATGCTCAGCCAAGTCCGCTGCTGCGAATAAATCATCATGAGCTCGCTCTTCGACAGCTCTTAGCTGCTCTTGTATTTGCTCATCAATTCTTACTAGAGAACCAAACTTATAAGCATTTTGTAGGTCACTCCAGACATTCTCTATCAGCTCTTTCTGACTTTTATCCAGTGTGTTACCTTGCTCGAATATTTGACGAACATGATCATATTCAGGTAGGTAGAAGTCAGATGATACGACGTTATAGTTTATCTCACCGATACTGCTGCGCTTCTTCTTAGCTTTGATAAATAGACCAAGCTGAGCTAGCTGAATGGCTCGATCATCAAGATCAATACCATGTAGGTTACTCTCTATAATGAGCTTTGGTATATCACCTTCTTCATAGTCAGCGCCATAGTTTTCTATTTGATCAATATATAGCTCATAGAAGAAGTCAAAGGCGTACAGTAAAAAGTTACCTGAGCCACAAGCTGGATCAATGATTTTAACTTCATGTAATGGCTTGGGAGTGCGAGTCTGAGTAGAAGGGGCATTAGCAATTTTGTAATTGTCTTTAATCTCAGAATTTGGGTGCATCTCGAGATACATCTTGCCTAGTGAGTTCTCGACGAGAAACTGTACTACCCAGCGCGGCGTATACACTTGCGATTGCAGTGAGACCTTGTGGTATTCGGTCTTATCTTTGCTGTCTTTGTGGGCTTGTTTCTTTTGATTGTTATAGCTCTCATACATCCAACCTAAGACATCATCACTGTTCCAAATACCTTCTACATATTCTTTAGTGATTTGTTCATCTATCTCGACTGCGTTAAACCGATCAATGATGTCGTTGAGACTGATAGTGTCTGGTAGTAATGCATAAGCGTACGCTTTACTATAGAGCGGTAGAGTCCCACCTAGCTCATCAAAGGCAAACTTAATATAGTCTCGGATTCCTTCAAGCTCTTCGTCACGCATGTGGGAATATATCTCTAGCCACATTTTATGACCAAGTGAGCGGTCTCCATGCTCTACCTGCTTGATTAGAACTGGTGGGAACAAGTTAGCCGCTTCCATGACTTTAATAGCAGCTAGGCGGTTAAACAGGGTAAAAGTTAGCTCATCTAACAGCTTTTCACGACCACTCTCGTAGCTACCTGTCTCACTGATATGATTATCCAGCATAGCGATAAAACGCTCACGCTTAGCTTTAATCTCGTCAGGTAGGTTGGCAACTTTGTCGTCGTCCATTTGCTTAGTCTTACCAAAGCCTAATCGAGCAAACTGTTTGTCAAAAGACGCTTCTATCAATTCTCTTATTTGCTCTACGTGATCAGCTAACTTCATTCCGTTTCTACCTTAGTCTTGTATTTCTATTTCGAGTTCAATTTCATCTTCGGGCTTTGCACTCGCCAATGCTCGCAGTTGATCACTTAAAAACGTCTTATAGTCCTGCACAGTCATTACTCGGCTAGGTATGTTAAAAGCAACCTTGCGAGGTTTTTTAGGTGCTGGTGGTGTGTATTGATCAGAGTCACTCTCGTTATTACTATCTATATTAGAGACAAGCTCTGAAACGTCTGGCTGTGGTGGCAACTCTTTAATAAAGCCACTCTTTAGGATCAGTAGCTCATTGTCTTTCAAAGGTGCTTGAATAGTGTAATTCAAAATATCAGATAACGAATAACCACTATTTGAGCAATTGGTACTATAGCCTAGAGCAGGTTCACCAACCACACGTTTGTCTACATAATTCTTTATTGAGTCTAATTGTTGCAGGTTTCGTTGATTAGGTTCAGCAGGATACTTTTGAAGCTCACGCTGCGCTTCGTCCACCTTACCTTGAAGTAATCTATACTCGTGGCTCATTGCTTCTGAAGCCGTTTTAACGAGCTTATAGTAAGCATCCTTCACTACCTGCACTTGTTGCTGGAGCTCACCGAAGTTTTTGACTATATCTTGCTTAAATAGACGATCAAAATTTTGAGACGAGTCTTCGATATCGACGTTCTTACGATCCGCTTTCTCAAGCTCTTGTTTGACATCATCAATAAACTGTTGGAAACCTTTTACTTTTGGGAGATTATTTTTGACAAACTTCTGCGTTTTTAAAATCGTTTTAATAGCATTACTAAACTCATCTTTATTACCTAAAAGCAATTCAACCTTATCGATATAGTTACTCTCTATCACCTTTCCAGAAAAGGGCTGTAATATGGTTTTTAGTTTAACTACTGCTGGGAAAAGCCCATCGAAATTATCTTCAGTACTATGAAGGCTGTTGATTGCGCCAATAAAATATGTTGCCAAAGCGCTGATACTTTCAGCTAAATCAAAGTCATTAATATTCCAGTCGACTTTCTTATCAATATAGTCCTGAGCTGATAGATCCATTAGCAACTGCACAGCTTGACTCTTTTGTGTGGCCGTTAAATTAGCGGTAATTGACTTAAAAGAAGCAGATTTAAACTTAGTGGTATTAGTAAAAGCCTCATGCACTGCTTTCTCATCGTGTGAAAAATAGGTATCGTTATTAAACTTAACAGACAAGCGGCCAGCACGAAGTAAAGCTGCAAGCGAAGCCGCTAAAGTACCATAGCTATAGCCCCACGGCGCTCCCGAAAATTCACTTTCTAAGGACTTGCCATCTATGTAACGAGCTTTGATTTTAGCGTTTAGCTCTTCAACAACTTTAAGATTATCACCAACGAAGTTACCGTTTTTATCAAAAAACTGAAAGTCGTTCGCTGTAAATAAATCGCTGATGCTTTCCTTGTGTGTACTAAATATTTTAGGGACTAAGTTTTCAGAAAGCTGATTAGATAAGCGCTTGGTAAAAACATTCTTCACTGCACTCTGTTGATTGGTATTTATAATACTTTTAAATCCATCGATATTTAGTAGCTCGTCACTGTACATATAAACCAAAGTGGCGTTGTAATAGGCATCCTCAATCAGCCCTCTTAAAGCTCTTTGTTTTTCTTCTCGAATAATTTGAAACTGTCGAACAATTTGGCGTTTGTTGATATCTTTTTCGTTTGAGTACTTATCTTCAATATGCTTATAACGCTCTACTTCACCTATTAACTTATCTATTTTAGAAAAGTCAGATGTTTTAGGTATCAGAGTAATAGTATCTTTTTGATATTGTGTATCTAACTTCAACTGCTCCACAACATCCTGTCTATCTTCATTGATATTGAATAAGCTATAAATAATGAGTTTTAGCGCTTTATCATTAGATGCAACTAACACTTCCCCAGAGTCTGTTTCTACATTGAACTTAAAGGAATCGCTACCGTCACTGTAAGATGCCACCGGACTAAATATTTTATAATCAATTAAGTGCTTAGTAAGCTCACGTTTTTTTCTAAACAGTTCGATATCGAAACTATTCATCTCCTCTAACATCTTACCTTCGAGGTCAGACGTTATCTTGTAGTTATTATTAGAAGATAGTAAAACTTTCGCATCAATTAATAGACTCAAAGCTGACTCAACTTTAGGCTTATAGTCGTAATAACTGGTTATATCCGAAATAAAGCTTTTGGTAATATTATCTAGGTTTGGTTCGACCACTTCGGAATCAGAGAGTAAATGTATGGTTTTTAGTAATTGTTCGCCATCAATTTCGATATCACTATTTCTAAGTGTTTTTTTAGCTGTATCGTACTTATTAACTAAATCAATTGGTGGTGCAGTTTGAGCCTGATCACAAACCTCAAAACCTCGAGTAAAAGCATACAACTCTTTATCTCGCATCTGCTTTCGTAAGATATCAAACGTAGTAATAATCATGCCACGAGCAGCGACCTGTGTGGCTACTAAAGCATTTGAGCTGAACAGGAATTTTTGTAAGATATCAAATTGATACTTATGGAACGGATAGTAAATGGCGAAGTCATCGGCTGACTCTGTTATTGTTGGGAATGAAGACTTTAGGTTAGTGGCATTACTAATAAGGCCTTCGTTTTGCTTATAGTAGGCAAGTAGGTCTGCATTAGCTTGCTCTGTTTTCTTTAGTAGGCGGCTACGAATGATAATGTCTACTTCGGTCGATTCAAGATGAATCTTGGTCTTAAAGCGATCCGTTACTTTTATTAAGTTACTTCGACTTATATTTGCGTTGTTAATAACGTCATCAAGCTTTTCTTGGGCAATAGCAATCGTCCAAACTTTATTACTAACACTTGAAAGCGCTTCACTAATACCCTCTAGGTCTAATAGTGTGAATTTTCTTTGACTAATAGCTTCACTGGCTTCATCAAAAATAAAAACCAAAGTCTCGTCAGAGTTAAATTTAAAATAACTGTTTAAGGCTTCTTTAAACTTACTGGCTGAGAAATCATCTATCGCAGCACTATATATATTTTTAGTATCTTCATAATCATCCTCGCTATCACCCATTTCGATATAAGCTCTACGCATGACTCCAGCAACTCTACGGTTACTTTTTTTAAGCTCATCCCAAGGCTCTGACTCAAGCCTCTGTACTACGGCTTTAAGCTCATCGAGCTTACCATCAATCAGAAGATCAAACTCCATGTAGCCATAGATATCGTCTCTTAAACCTAAGTTCTTTAATAGATTAGCGAATAAGGTAAAAGCTAGACCACGCTCCGTATTTTGTTTTGCAACATCTAAAAAAACAACACGGCTATTAATCTTATCTAAATTTCGAATGGAGTTTTCGATAAGGCTCGCATCAGTTACGCCTTTTAACCTTGGAATGAAACGCTCTCGTGCAGGGGTACCATTGATAATGGGATTATCGATAATATAACCGAGCATTTTGCCAAAGTACGACTTACCAGAACCATAGAAGCCCGACAACCAAACACCAGTCTCTTTGATGTTTGATGTGAACTCATCAGAAAATTCACCTAAATGCTTACCAATCCCTTCAGTAACAATGTACGACTCAATTTCTTGCTGGATCTCTGCTTCTGACCGATCTTCAAGATCAATAACGTTCTTAATATCTTCATTAAGATCCAATACAAGTATGTCTTTTATAGTTGTCATATTTTTCCTTACATTACCAAAGTGCAGCGGTACTTGGATGCTGGCTTAAAGTTTAAAAAGTGAATATTGTCTTCAGAAATTGCTGATGGATAAAATATAACTAGAGGATGCTGAAGGCTCATGATATCTCTATGTTCCATAATATTTACGTTTTCAATTCCAGTACCATAGAGGCAGCCGCTCCGTATTAAAAACGGTATCTTACCATTAGCACTAGCTGTTTTAATCGCTTTTATAATCAAGTCAAACAGGTCTTCTTCTGGATCATCTGATTTAAAAACAATGTGGCTAGGCTTCATGTCATTGTAGTAAGCGGAGAAATCCTCCCAACCATCCTTATCAATAAAAGTAACAAGCAGTTTACTAATATCGATAAACTCTGCTTTGAACTCAGATTGATCACCATAGTGCTGTCTGGCACCTGAGATACACTCTTGCTCTTTTTCTGGGAGGTAAGAGAACAAGATGCTGTTGCCGCCATTAGCCTTTCTAACGATTTGATCACTATTTCTAAGTGCATCGTCTAAGCTTGCAAATCTAGCCTGATAATTACCCGTATAAGACATCAATTACTCTCTCAATATCATCATTCAATTTAAATGCTAAGGCTTCACCATTAAAGCTCATATCAAACAATCCATTTTTTGATAGCTTCTTATACTTATGAACCAAGTCATCTTGTGAGATGAAGCTTAGCTTCGCTAACTCATTAGACAGAACACTACTACTTCCAGACGGATAAAATCTAGAAAAATACAGTGCTATAACTTGTAGCTCAGGCGATAAAGTGGCATATACAAAAATTCTTTTTCTACCTTTTTTTTCTAAGAATCCAAATTTAGCCATCAGGTTAAGATACTTATTAGCTATTATTTTTATCGTGCTCTCAGACCAGTCTACTGTCTCATTTTTATTTTTAAGCTCTAAAACATATCCTAAAACGTCATCTGTATCAATATGTACCCGACCTTCAAAATAATACTTAACAAACAGTCCCTTGGTTATCTCTCGAAAGAGTGGGTTTGTGACTAAAAGCTGCCAATACAATATAAATGACATATCGGCTTTATTAATATCTTTACTAAATATTTTATGAAAAAACTGTTCATGCTCCTCGCTGACGAAAGACATGAAAGCTTTCTTTACACCATGCTCAACTCTTGAAATACTCTTTTCAGTTCTAATTCCAAGCTCTCGCTTAACCAGCTCTATATCCATGATGTCTGGATATAACTCAGCTTTAATCAGATTAGAAATTGTATCTAGCTCTTTAATACTTCCTATAATATTTATAGAAGTATCATATTGCTGTTCGTAGCTATAAGCTTCAGAATCCATACGCACCTTCACTTATTATCAGAACTCTATAAACTTTGTTATGAAAACTGGCTGTAGACAATAATTCGGCTCATATCTTAACAGCATCTTAGAAGGGAGCCTAATATATAGTCGCTGTTCCTTACTATTAAAGATTTAGAGTTTATCAGATAAGTAGTTCGGCACACCCAAAAAGCATCCCTTCATCGTCATCCGATCAAAGCTATAAACATGAGCATGGGGTGCTTCCTTGCAGCGTCCTACCAGCGGTGGCTTTTGATCAGGCTTACCTTGCGCCAGTATGATCGTTCCTGAACAGATAGGACAAGTAGCAGTAAATTCAGTTACTCTAGCAACATTGAGTCTGTCTTTGTCCCTATACATTTCGATATCAGCATTATCAACATTCACATTGGCAAAAAACATAGGCGCTTTGATCACACGATGATAAGGCAGCAAGTATAACGGCATGAAAAAGTAGCGCCAGCTGATATAAGCAAAAGGTATCATTGCACTAAATAAAATGGCTTGCCACAAGCTGACCGTAGGCAGATCATCCAGCAGTAAAAGTACCAAAAAGGCGTATATCGCTATTAAAATATCTGAGACGAACACAGCCATCAACAGTAGCATGAGCGATACTCCTCGTACGCTAAGCACTTTAAGCTCGCCTTGTTTAAAAAACAGCTTGGTAAATAATGATGGCTTAATGTTGGATGTGGCTTTACGCTCGTAAGTGATACTGCTTATATCATCAACGCTTTCGATATCATCGTCAGTATTAACTAAAGCCGTCTCATCTATATGCTCTACTGCCTCATTTTCGATGACTTGAATATCCATCCATAGCAAAGTCTTATTTTTCGAACCTCCTCCTGATGCCGATGTGACAATTATTGGCTTATACCCTAGTTCTATAAACGCCTTTTTACAGTCCGGCTGATCGTTAATGAACGCTTCCAAAGTCGATTTTAGCTTTGTCGTTTTAACTGCATTTTTAGCAGTTTGACTGTCTACATTTTTTTCATCGATGTTTTTTGCTTTGGCATAAATTTGCTGTCTCGATAGCTTTTCAGGCTCAAACGCTTCGTCCGAATACTCGATTTTTCTTAGCTGCTCACTGACGATAGTTTTTAAATACGTATTCCAAAGCGTATCACGGGGATAGTTTAACAACTGATTATACAATTCATTGAATACTATCAAGTGATTGTTTTTCATAAAAATTTACCGTTTAAACCCCTGTTAACATCCCTATAGCAGCCTGTTTTAAAACTAAATTTCCGCGCATAGTTACCTCACTCCTAAACAACTAACAAAAGGATGGTAACTATGTCAATGTCAATCGCTGTTAATGAGGAAAAGCAAATCGTCAACGTTAAGCAAGTCGAGCGAGGGCTGGCTTGTATGTGTTTTTGCTTTGAGTGCGCGGAGCCTGTGGTGGCTCGTAAAGGTGATAAAAACGAACATCATTTCGCACACCTTAGCAATAAAGAAAGCTGTACGATTCACCCTGAAAGTATCCTACACAAGTTTGCCAAACAAGTCATTATGGAAGAGAAATATTTAACACTACCAGCATTACCTGATGAACAAAATGATGATGATAAGACTTGGCAGTTTGATCATCTGGTCGCAGAACAAGCAATTGGAGTTATAAGACCTGATTTAGTAGCGACTATTAATGACGAGATAATGTTTATCGAAGTGGCAGTAACGTCATTTATCGATGCGGATAAATCTGCTTTTATTAAGCAGCTTGGTATCAAGACGATAGAGATCGACTTGCGTGAGATTCTTAAACAGGATATGGAGCTGCCAAGCACTGAAGCGAAAGACTACATTTTAGACTGTGTGAATAATAAACAATGGGTATTCCCTGAACCAAGTACTTTTTCAGCGCCTACTCTATCAGCTGAACCTATCTATAACTGCCAAACAATCACTGAAGAAGATGGCAATGAAAGCTTTGATAAGGGTTATAGCACTTATCGCTTTACGATCAAGCACAGTTGGGTAGATGTGAGAGTATTTAACTCAGGCATGGTATCGGTGAAATGCGTGACCTATAACCACGATGTCATCGAAATACTAAAGCAGTGGCGTAACGAAGGCGGCGGCAAGTATAACCAAAAATACAAATCATGGAATTACTTTAAGCCCTTTTCAGATACTGTTTTTGCTCGACTACAAGAAATGGATATGACACCAAAGCAATAGCCAGATGCATAGACACGTTTATTATATTTTACTTAGGAACCGATTATGAGCAATACTATTTTACTACTCACCATTCTTACTGCTTTGGTTTTACTGGTATTTACTGCCCAAAAAATTTTAGCGCAAAACAAAACCATTTTACAAAACGAGCGTGAGATCGCCAATATTCAAACCGCGATAACCCAGCAAAAAGCTGAGTTTGAAGTTGAGCTTGCACAAAAAATAAAGGGCGCTAAAAAGCGCTCTAATAACATGCAGCGTAACGTTCTAAAAGGTCAAATCAGTGAACAGTTCACGCCCTTTATTGCTGAAGTAAAAGCAGGTAATGCTAAACTCAATGCGCGTCAGAAAATTATTAAGCAAGCGATCGAAAATGGTCAAGTTAGTTTCAAGGAGCTTCGAATCAAATATTGCGAGAACACTGAAAGTATGACGGTTTTGACAAGTCTAAACTATACTACGTGACCGTTATTATGCTATTGTAACCCATAAACCACAAAATACCGTTAAAAATGGCTGACTATGATCACCTATCTTCGTTTCGATAATTTTTACTCTTACCCTGAGTCAACCGAGGTGTCTTTTACGCTAGGTAAGCAGCCGACCGAGTCTAACTATGACTTCTACGTTGATACTGAGCATGACCAGTATCGGCTCAATAAAGTCACAGCAATCTTAGGTGCAAATGGCTCTGGTAAAACACAGCTACTCAAAGCAGTATCGTTTTTGCGCTGGTTTATTTGTGGCTCTACTAGTAGCCTTGATTCAGAAGACAATATCCCATATAGCCCCTTTGCGCTGAACAAAAAAAATACCTCTGAATTTGAAATGGGTTTTTTACTCAAAAATACTGATGGTGTTTATGAAGAATATCGCTATGAGCTAACGCTTAGCCAAAACCGCGTAAGCAACGAAGCATTATATAAAAAAACCAGTCGCTTATTTAGCTATGTTTTTAGCCGTCACTATGACGGTGATAAGATGATTTATAAGCATCGCAGTTTTGTCATCCCATCACTTGCAGATGACGTGAAAAAAAATGCCTCTTTGATCAGTTATGCTAATTTGCTTGATGAACCACTGGCAGAAGCAATCATTGAGATGTTTGAAGGCTATAAAACCAATGTAGTCTCAATGGGTAGGCTTGGCAGTCTTAGCCAGTCTATACCTGAGATGACTGAATTGTTTGCTAAGGATGATGGTTTAAAACAAACTGCAGAAAAGCTACTTTGTCAGTTTGATACAGGTATCGATGAGATTAATATAAAAAGTGTAATGATGATAAACGAAGGGAAGCAACAGGAAGTTCTGCTGCCCTTTGGTGTTCATAAAGTCGGTGACGAATCATTTGAGCTGATGATTTATGAAGAGTCTAATGGCACACAATCTGCTTATAGCTTGCTTGGTCTCATCCTACCTGTGCTTAAGAATGGTGGCGTAGCTATTATCGATGAGCTTGATAATGACTTACACCCCCTACTGTTACCTGCTATTTTTGACTTGTTCCGCTCATTGCATCATAACCCTCATAATGCTCAGCTTATTTTTAGTTGCCATACTCCTGAAGTGTTTAATCTATTAAATAAGCATCAAATATATTTGGTCGAAAAATATGAGCAGGCTTCAGAAGCTTGGCGGTTAGATGAAATGGAAGGGGTTCGTAATGACGATAATCTTTATGCCAAGTATATGGCTGGCGCGTTTGACGCGATACCAAATCTATAAGGGGCTAGATTATGGCAAAGCGCAAACCTAGGTCAGTCAACAAAACCACCTTGCTTGTTATGGGCGAAGGTGAGCATGACAAGGCCTTTTTGAGTCATATGAAAGGTATCTATCATGAAAGGCGCTCTGGTAGTAAAATCACTTTAGACTTTTCAAGTGGCGGATCACCGCACGATATTATTAAAGACACCGTCAAAAAAAGCCGTCATGTTGGTTATGATAAAAAGTTTATTTTGATGGATAGCGATGTTCCTGTAAACCAACAAGATATTAAAGCCGCTAAAGATTCAGGCATTACGATCTTATATTCAAAGCCGTTATGCTTAGAAGGCATGTTGCTAAGTGTGTTAGGTCAAAACACCCCCCATACTGCGCAAAAATGCAAAAGTGCATTACACCCGCAATTGTCTGATAATCCTGCCCTACCAAAGAGCTATGAGCCTTTATTTGCAAAACTTGTACTTGATCAAAGCATTCATGCCACGATTAAACAGCTGCGTTCATTATTAGGCAAAAAATAAACCGCCCTACTCGCTAAAGTTAAGTAAATTAGTTTTTATTTTAGTAAAATAGATTTATAGCACTAAATCGACTCAAGTATTTATTACTTTTAAAACTCAATTTTTTCGATGTTTGGGTCATTCATCGCTATTAACACCTGACCTGCTTCTTGAAGCGGTGAAGACTTAACCGTATTTTCGATCGCGCTCATAGCCATCGTGATCAACTCAGGATTATCATTTTCAATCCCCTGATCAAGCCTTGCGAACATCTCATCTATCACATGACGACGTTCTGCGAAGCGTTCTTTTAGATAAGACTCTAGAAACTCTCTTTGGTTATTGGACTTAGTAAGATGTACATTTTCCCATGCAGCTATCGCTTCACGTTTTGTGTATTCAGTCTGACAGACAGTTTTATAATCTGCGTAAGCCTTAACCAGCATCTCAAAGCCTTGATAAGCACTAGAGGCTGGATTTTTGGAGCTTACCGTCTTAATAGCTTTCTTAGAGCTTGCTGTAATCACATCTTTCATAATGTTTATATTCCTTATTAGATTTCAAGATAGCCTTCACACTTGTAGCGAATATTTTGTACTGCTTCACCTTCATTATTTAAAAGAGGCTGATCTAAAATATTTTTTAGCGACTTACCTAAAGCAAGCATTGTCTGGAACGCTACTGGATCTGAATTATCATATACTTTGATTTTCTCAAAACGTTTAACCGTTTCGAGTAATACCATCTGAACTTCTAAAGCATTAGTCATGACAGCTTTGACGCCTACTTCCATTAATTCAATCGCGGCTATATTGCAACTGCTTCTAAATTTTGCATCGCGTGCTTGGGTTAGCGCCTTCTCGCCTTTACCAGCAAGATGTAGACCCGTTATAGCTAATGCGGGAGCTGCAACTATGCCGCCTAGTACCAAAGTACCGCCTGCCATACCAAAACCGCCTGCTGCTAAAGATCCACCACCCAACCATGCAAGCGTAGCGCTTTTGGCAGCTGCTCCTGATAATGCAGAAATCGCAGTGCCTGTTGAAGCAGAAGCAAGTAACCCAACAGATCCGTAAGCGCCTATCCCCGTAAGGACACCTGCTGCGGCTCCTGTTAAAATACCGTTTTCTAATTCAAGTGAAGCGGTTACCTTTTTCTGTATATCGATATATTCTTGCTCTGTGATTGTTTGACTAAAGTTTTCAAGTTTGGAACCCGCGTCTTTTACTTTCTTAATAGTGTCGATGACATGCTTGATTTGATTGTTAAAAATATCAACTTTTAGCTGTCCTAAATTTCTAAGCTCATCATTCGTATCTATCCGAAGGTTACTCAGTGCTTTACGCTTCTTATCTAGCCTTCTTTGCGCTCTTTCGATAGTAGCATTGGCTTCAGATAATTGAGAGACACCTTTAGCCCCTTTGGTGATTCCGAGGCCTGAGGCAGCCAGTGCACCTGCACCTATAATTAGAGGAATAGGCATAGTAGAGTCCTTTTTTAGTTATATCTGAATTAGTGGTAGTTGATGTTCGATTTGCACAGATTGACAAACGCTTATATTCAAAGCAATGTATTCGTCATAGTCCAAATCTGAAAAGTAAGACTCGTGCATTGCATCGATATTACATATTGTTGGACGTGACTCATAAATCGTGCAACTTTTATTCGCTATATCGAACCATTTACACGTGCCATCACCCCTATCCAAAGCAGCATACACTTTGTTTTTATCGAGGTTTTGACAGCACCAGCCGCATTGATTACAAGGAAAGTTCATAGTAAGTCTGCTTTAAGCTGCGTTATCTTCACGTAGCTCATTAAGCTTTTGGTTAATCTCAGCAAGTCTGCCATCAATATCATCCAGCGCACCAGTCACAAGCTCTGAATTAAACACCATTTCTTCATCGATTTTATCAATTTCGTTTTGATTTAAATATGCATTGATACAATCTACAAGCCTCTTACCATAAAAACGAGCGGCATCTCCTACCAGATTTATTTTATAATCCTCTATATACAGAGCTTTATCACTTTCGCTGTAGTAGGCTTCTTCGATATCATTCAATACTTCCCAGTCATTGGTGTCATTTTTTAAATGAAATTGATAACTATTTTGATGTACATGTAAGAAAAGACCAGCACCAAAGTTTCTAATGAAAGTTGTATCAATAATAAAATCTGCATACGTAGTATCAATCATGTAGTCATTTTTCTCTCTAAGACCATTTGCTTTATCAAAAAATTTAGAACTTTCGTCAAAATCCATACTTTCATAAAACCAGACACCTCCACCAGGGTTTTGAGGCAACATTTTTGACTCATCACGAAAATAACTATCAAAGAACGTTTTGAATGAAATACTCCGATCGCTTTCAAAGTTTATGATTTCGATATGACTATCTGCATCAGCTTCTTCTACCACTTTTTTATTAGAGTGCTTATCTTCTTCAAGCGGCTCATTATTCTTCTGCAAACGCTGCTCTGCTTCTAAATGCCCCTTAAATGCTGCTTTATAATAGTAATAATTAGCTTTGTCTTTATCTATTTCAACTCCTACGCCTTCGTTATAAAAATTACCCAGCTCGTAATAAGCATCTGCATTATCTTGTTCAGATGCTTTTTGATACCACTCAAAAGCTTTACTATTATCTTGCAACACACCAAAGCCCTTCTTATAAAGATAAGCAACATTGTTTTGAGCAATATCGTAGCCCTGCTCTGCCGCTTTTGAACACCATTCAAATGCCTTAGCATAATCTTGATCAACACCAAAGCCATAGCTGTACATACACCCTATAACATCTTGAGCTGGCGCATAGTCTTCACTCGCCGACTTTTGAAACCATTTCAAAGCTTGTGCATAGTCTTGTGCTACTTTATTACCTTGCAGGTAATCTACTCCAATTAAATATTGAGCTTCTAGATAATTGCTACTAACAGGAATACCGTACATTGATTACTCCAAACTAATGAGATTAGTGCACAAAACTATTTTAATCACATTGACTATTGCACACGCTTCGCTGGTAATCCCCACTGATTACTTTGCGGAGATGTTTGTTGTGCCAGAAAGACGACAAGAACAATCCAGCCAATAATCGGAATAAACCATAAAAGCTGCCACCAACCAGACCTCCCAGTATCATGCAAACGTCTTGTAGCTACAGCTATAGTAGGAATAAAGAATACTAACGCTAGAATCAATGGTGATATAGCTTCATCCCCTGTTCCTATGCCTAAAAGTGCTCCAAAAAAACCTTCCATAAATCCAAAGACTACAGATAAGAGAATAGTTGCTAGATAGAACAGCCAATATTCTTTTCGTCTAGCACGGCCTGTAAAAGTCGCATAATTACTGAATACTTTTTTCGTCCAATCTACTATTCCGTAGTTACTTTCTGCTAGGTATAAGCTTCCGATATTTTCATCATGTTGACTATGACCAGGACGACCGTAATCTTCAATTTCTGGTGTAGTTGATATACTTTGGTTCTGAGGATCTTTAAGTAATGATGGAGGGGTAGATACCTGAGACTGGCTGGATTGATAAGATATTCGATTGATACTACCCGTGCCATTGAACATGAAATCTACATTATCACCTGCTTTGGGAGCATACTTCTCTATCCAATCCTTGCCATCGAAAGCATACTGAACACCATCATCAGCTATAACTATTCCCGTATTTTTATAATCATCAAAGTTAATTATTTTGCCATTCATCTAAAAATCCTCACATTAAATTACATATAATAACTAAATAGAAGTTAAATAGAAACACTTAAATTGAGGAGTTTTTATCTATTAATACTAATAAATAAAAAAGATAGAAAAACAACAGTCAAGAAAAATAAGCCGCATGACGCGACTTATTTTCATATAATTTTCTAGCTAACACGAGCAGCTATCTTACTTTCAATCCATTCTGCAATCTCACTCGCTACCCACACTACCCTTACCTGCGTAAGTTGAACCTTCTTAGGGAACGTTGGATCATAACGATCAGACTTCTCATTGATCATTTCATAAATTGTAGAACGACTAAGACCAGTATAATGACCAACATCCTTAATACTTAATAGCTGTGGTATATGATTGCACTGCTCGATTACTGGCTGTGTTACATTTAGATTTTCCATGACTTGCTCCTTATAAGTGAATGAGAGCGTGTCCTCTCATACAGTTAGGGAGACCTATATTTTTTTACGGCATCCTATAGAGTCCTGCACGAATTGAACGCATAAAAAAAGAGCTAAACGAATCAGCTCCTTTTTATGTTGTATCTATCTATTAACGACTGTAGCTGGACTAGCTCACTGCTGTCACGCTTTGGCGTAATCCCTGCTCAATGCTGCTTACGTTAAGAGTATCTAAGCCGTTGCTCACTTGTTTCTGTTTTCGAGTCTGTGGCTGAGTTTCGAGACTGTCTTCCTCTGGATAAAACTCTGCCATCAGCTCACTCGCCTCATCATCGACCTCAAAGCATGAATTGCTATAACCCTGTTTAGCCGCTTGTTCTAACGCTACTTGATCAAAGCCGTGTTCGCTCAGCTCACGATCAATTGCTCCAGCGTGTTGTACTGCATCCTTAAGCGTGACGCCCTCACGCAGGGTTAAGTCCACAAAGTAGATTGGCGTACGATAGCTTTGCGTCGTGCTTTTACCTCTTAGGGTTAATTGCAGCGGTAGACACGACAGTTTATTGCCTGAGACCGCGGCAAAGTAGCTTAAGCGTGCGGCAAGCGTTCTAATACTATTAAAGCCAGTAGTGCGAAAGATAAAGGTACCCAGCTCATCGTCTTCTGACAGATTCACGTAAAGCCGCCCATAAGGTTTACAGGCTCCGCCTTGTGCTAGTGGGCAACGATCAGGGGATGGGCAAGGCAGTTGCTCAACACCATTGCTGGTGCGGCGCTGACATTGCTCACCATCGCCGACGCATAACGGTCTGCCTGTTTGCCGATCAAACAAAGTGTATTCAGCACGTAGGTTTAGCTCAGGATCGTTAAACAACATCCGTACTGGTATTTGTCTGAGCTTATCGGTTGTACCCTTACGCAGCTTTGCATCTAGTGGATGATTGACCCAGCCATCCTTATTCTGCACTTGGCTGGTAATGGTGAATTGATCGTCTTTCGCAGGCAGACGTTTGCCGTCCTTTTGAATGACACGGCCAATGCTGATTCGACCTAAGACGGGTGGGGTTATGGTTAGACCTTTAATCATAGTGGTATTCCTTGTGTATTTAATAAATTGTTTAAGCCATAAAAAAGCCCACCTTTGCGGGTGGGCTGTTATGGGCTTATTTTGGTTGTTTGATAAGTGGATTGATTTGTAGTTAATGAGATAAGTACCTAGTCGTTTAAGATCACAAAGCGTCTGCTGCCTTGCTTGGTTTTACTAAATTGACTCAATAGCTCAGGGTGGGCTTTGATCACCGCTTTGCTGTCTAAGCTCACGCTATCCTTACTACGCTTCCAAGAGATCGCGCCCTTATCAAAGACCGCCACTTCATTGTCTTTGATAAGGCTTTGCAATTGATGCTTGACCTTATCGTGACGCTCTTCTAGCTCTTGCATATAGTCACGGTAGCTTAATAATTGCTCAAACAACTTATTGGCCCCGTCGTCATCCGTCAGATCAATCTTGCTTGACGGCTTAGGGCTTGGATACAGCAGTTTTAATGCTTTGGCTGCAGATTCAGAATGATCAGGTGTTGGCGGTGTATCGATTTCCACGTATTGCCAGAACAGACGCTCATGCTCGATGAGGGAAGCAATCAAGCGCTCATCACGCTCAACCTTGTATATCTTGGCTTCATGACCGCATAGCAGCACACAGATATGCGCAGCGCTTTTACCTGTAACCGCTAACTGATGCTGTACTTGGCATGTGACATATAACGGCACGCCATGCTTCCACAGCTTGGCACCGTGTTCACCAGCAGTCTTGCACTCCAGTATCTGCACTTCATCTGAACCAACCACGCTGTAGTCTAAGTTAGCCAGCATAAAAGCTTTATCAGCATCAGGATGCTGCAAGATGGCGTTGACGCGCCGTACCTTATTGCCTGTATGTTCTTGATAGTACTTAGCGACCATGGGCTCTAAAGTATTGCCCCAATACAAAGGCGCATAACCTTCGATGCTATTATCACTACTCTCATCGATATCTGAGCTCATGCGTCCTGTTTTGATCATCCACAGCTCAAGCATGGATAAATACGGATGGATACCACAAGCAGCAGCGGCATCACTACTGCCAATGCCTTGCTTGCGAACGGCTAACCACTCTTCACGGCTTAAGTCTTTGGTGTTGATCAGACGCTTAGCGTTGCTTGAGGGTTTAGATTGATTGGTTTTATCAACAGTCCTATCTTGCTTTAGCGGTGTTGCTGTTGGCTTAACCTTAACCGTTGAGCGTTTAGCGCTTAGCTGAGTGCGATTGGTGTTGTGTAAAGCGATCGTGTTCATAGTGAACTCCTTGGACAATTTTATTATTGGTGAGTAATGGCTGTAATGTCTTGAATAAACGGCATAAAAAAACCACGCTCAAGGGCGTGGTTTAATCATTAAGTTTCATACGCTGATTTAGGCGATCATCAGTAGCGCTTGCTCTAAGCTTTTATCTTTCAGTTTCGCCCCAGCACCAAACCACGCAGAATCAAGACGATGGTCTCGCGACATGGCACGGCGTTCATGATCGACATATTCTGTCATCGCAGACAGCAAACCATAAGCGGTGTCTTTAGCAGAGGCCAGATCAGCACCGCGACCTTGACCGTTAAACATCATCATCACCTGATTCATGGCGCGGGCATTGGGCACGGCTTCTTTCTCCTTCTTAGCGGTATTAAACAGAATCAGGCCATCGTCCTGCACATCGTTAAACACACGGTTTAAGTAATTGGCCGCTTCTGCTTGGGTGACTCGTCGATTGGTTAACTGCTTCATCTCATAGTTAAAGTCATCCCACTGGCTGACGGACACGCCCAATTGCTGCTTTACCTTCTGCGCATCAAAGGTGGTGCTGTGCGGTACTTTTACCACCCCGCCACTACCATCAGCCAGACTAATTGCTAAGGTGTTATTACATACCACCCGAATATTAGTGAACTGCGCTGTGGTCGCAAGCGTGCCATCACATGCCGTTGCTAGTAGCAAATAACCATGACTGACATCACCACCGCGTAGGGTTGCGGATTGACCGGTACGAGCCAATGCCCAGAACTTACGGCCACCCTTTAATACCCCTGCTGTTTCTAATTCAAAATCTGCTTGTTCAGTCAGATCGCGATAAAACTCTAAGATCTCATTCGGTTGTACTTCTTGGTAGCGCTGACTGACCACTGATAATGGCTCAAGTGTGTCTGAGCGGTACAATACCTTATTGTTGTCAAAGGGTATGATCAAGTTTTGGCCTTTGTCATTGGTTGCCATGTAGCTGACGTCCGACGACTCAATACGCCAATCCATACCCGCCTCACGTGCCCAGACCTCTATAGGCTGCTTTGGGGACAACTCTTGCCCTAAGCCATGCCAAGGGGTGTCACCAACGTATGCCATAGATTCGATTAAATGTGCCATAAGAATATTTCCTTTTATTGTTAAATAAAATAAGTGGTTTGACTGATTCAATGCTTTGATACATGAATCATTGAGTGATTAAATAAATGATGGCGTCAGAGACTAAAGCTATGCTGACAGGTACTGCATAAATAGCGCGGCAGGACAGCCGCTTTAATGAGTGGTGGCTGTATCAGTCTTTGTTGTGCCAGATTAATGACGGTGGCAAGGGCGCTGCCTGCGACCATGCCAATCATGGGATTGATCTTGTAGTACTTGCAGACACCAACGCTAAGACTGACTAATAGCTTTGGTGAAAGCACATGCTCTGAAATGCTTTGCATACTGGTATCTATATTTTCGATGACATGAGAAGAGTGACAGTTGGGACAGATAGGTTTCATAGTACCTCCTTGATAATGGCGCATAAAAAAGGCCTGCTATAAAGCAGACCTTGATGATACGTTTAGGGTTAGATTGATGAGGCAACGATGACATCGGTGCTTATCTCATGGGGATACTATATATCTGTAATTATTTTGATATGAGATACGTTTTAGCTGTATTAATCGTTAACCTTGCTAGAAAGCCGGCTCTGTCCAAAGGATTTCATATTCGGTAAAGACACCTTAAGACGTTGATAGCTACCATCACGCTTATCAGGACGGGTTAGATACAAGGCAGCGTTAACTGCATTTTCAACTTCCTGTAAGTTATTACGATGGATCATTCCGATACCAAGCTTGCCGTAACGTGCAAGATCTTCCTTATACTCTTTAGTATTTAAGATAAAGCAGTATCCAACGCCTTCAGTAATCTCACGCCATTTTTGCCCAACTTGATCAGCCAAATAACTGTCCTTGTAATGTCTTGAACCATCAAAGATCAATAGCAAATGACAATGAAAACCACCATTGTCTTCACCCTGTTCTAATGACCAAGCGTAACGCAGTAAATGCGTAAAACAAGTATCACCATTATGAATGGCATCTCTTAATTTTTTCATATGAAAATCAAAATCACGAATGGTAATGTGATAACTGAGGTCTCGTATGTACTTTAAATCCACTCTAACAAACAATAATCTTGAATGATCTGATATGAGAGTTCTGATATTAGTCTCTAAGCTTCTGCCATTTTGATTACTCTGATAGCGCCAAGCACTATAGTCTTTTTTTATCGCCTTCTCATAACCTGACAGTAACCGAATAAAATGCACTGTCTTTTCATCATTCCAAAAGACGTTATAAGCGTAAGCATCACCAATAACTATATTAGTAGTTTCTATAAATGCTTGGATTGGTTTTGAATATCTAAATTCAAAATCAAGGCTGATCATGAACGAGTAATAGAACTCGTTCAATTGACTTTTGATTTGTTGGAAATTGATCGTACCAAATAATATATCTCTAACCAGTCTGTCGACGTTAGAGATAAGCTGTGAGTGATTAACAGGTGAGTAGATCATGGCTTGTTTTCCTATGAATATAAAGTTGAATGGGTGTTACATATATTCATAGGGTTGTGTATTTTTTTATTCCTAGATGCGGACAGCATCCGCCTTGGTTAAGTAGTACTTAATATAATTTATATTATAGTACCGTCTGTTCATGAGTATCCAAAGGCAAGATTTGTGTAAGCCAGCATTGGGTTTATGAAAATCGCAACACAGTAATTCGCTGTGTTTTAGGGAAGAGAGTGAAGATGGAGTTAGCTGATCGCTTGCAATTGGTACAACTGCACTAATTCCTGATTTTATAGGTTGATGATTATTCGGTAAAAACCACCATCATCTATTAAAGGCATATAATTATTAGGTTACTAAATAGGTAGGTTCTACGTATAGAAAACCCGTATTCTCTAAGCTTTATACTCAGAATAGTATTACTATAAATACTACGATATAATTACTGATATACTATCATAATACCTTATAAACTCCACTTTAATACTGCTTAAATATTTACAGTTTACGGGTAACTTTATCTCAGCTATATGGATTTTCTCATGAATAACAACCAATCAACGAAAGAACAACTGCTACATAAAGCTAATGGATTAACGGAAAGAGAGGTAGCTGCAACTCTAGCTATTCTGAACCAATATCATAACGACATCGTTATAATTAGAGATAAGGACTATCTACTCAGAAGGCTTCAACAAACATATTTAGACCAAGGCCTCTTATTAGTTTTACTTAATGATGTAAAGTCTGTTTTAGTACCTGAAGAAAGCTCAAATTGGATAACAAAAGACTTGAGAGCCTCGCTATGGTTTTATAACTACTATCATAACCACCTTACATCAAACATACATTTAGCTCATAATAGCCTTAGTAACCACGTAGATTATTTGATCACTGGTATAGATTGCTCTTTCATGCTACTGAACCCTCCTATTTATTCGAATGATAGTGAGCAACTACATATTATCAATAACTATAATTTTGGTTTAGAGTATAAACTGACAGTCATCAACGATACGAAACGACTCTACCACTCAATACTTACAGAACGTAAATATACTGATTGGATTGACATCAATGATATAGATCAACTCTATTGGGCAGTAGACTATCTTAGAAAAGCTGGAATGCTGGTGCAAAATGTATTATTTTTGGCTCAAGATAACAAAGATACGTTTGCGCAAATTTGTGCAAGTTTAGATACTATAGATAATTTTCATAACATGAACTACCAATATACGCCTACCGCAAACAAGAGATTCTTTATTTCAAATATGCGTAAGGCTTGGAGTCAGAAAAAATTTCGTGATAAGAAAGATGCTGAGACAGCTCAAGAGCACTTCTTAACCAGACGCCATATGAATAGGCTTAAAAAATTAGCTAGCGAGTATGGAGTAAGTAGCGCAGAATATCTTCAGCAACTAATTGATGAAGCGTATGATAGTACTGATTAATCAGCTTACATAGCTGGAATATGAAACTTGCTTATTATGTACACTATTTTGTACACTAAAATTAATTAGAAAATTAAAATTTAACTAAATCAAAAACTTACTTACATAAAACTGTTCCGGCTCCGGGTACCATTATAGAAGTACGAAAAACCGCAAACCAACTATGGTCTGCGGTTTTTTTGTGTCTATTATTTTATTAAGCAGCCTTCTTAGAATGACGCCCCTCCCCCCTATACGTTAAGTCAGAAAACCGCTTTATCCATGCGACGCTCAATGTCGTACACTGATACAATGGCGATAGACTAAAGCGTGTCAGTAAACTAATATAGTGCGCAAGATGCATTAAACCAATAACACGATAACTATCAGTTCCTACAACTATCAATCCTTCAACTATAAATCATAGACTCATTTAAGGAAACACCCTGACATGGCTGCAACTCCTATCTCCCCTATCAGTCAAGCTGAGATCAACAAAGCGGTTTGGAACGCCTGTGACACCTTTCGCGGTGTGATCAGCGCCGATACTTATAAAGACTTTATTTTGACCATGCTGTTTTTGAAGTATTTATCGGATGTGTACCGTGATGAATACAACAGCCTGATGGACGAGTATGGCGATGCCGATTTGGTCAAGGAGCTGATGAGCAACCAGCGCTTTGTGTTGCCCGATGGTGCCAGCTTTTGGGATCTATACGAGCAGCGTCATCAGCCGGGTAACGGTCAGCGTATCGATGAAGCGCTACATGCGATAGAGGAAGCCAACGGTAATAAGCTCAAAAACGTATTCCAAGACATCAGCTTCAATACGGATCGCCTTGGTAATGAGAAGAAGAAAAACGAGCTACTGCGGCATTTGCTTGAAGACTACGGCAAAGAGGTGATGAACCTCAGCCCGTCACGGGTCGGTAGCTTGGATGTGATTGGTAATGCCTATGAGTATCTGATCAAGCACTTCGCCGCTGATGCGGGCGCTAGTGCTGGCGAGTTCTACACCCCGCCTGAGGTGTCTACCCTACTTGCGACTATCCTAAATCCTGTCGAGGGCGATGCGATCTGCGATCCTGCTTGCGGGTCAGGTTCGCTACTGATTAAATGCGGGGCGATGGCACGTAAAAACTCTGGCACAAAGAACTATGAGCTGTTTGGGCAAGAGGCGATTGGCTCGACGTGGGCACTGGCAAAAATGAATATGTTTTTGCATGGTGAGGACAACCACCGTATCGAATGGGGCGATACCTTGCGTCATCCGCTGCTGCTTGATGATAAAGGCTCGCTACTGCGCTTCGATGTGGTGACGGCAAACCCGCCGTTTTCGCTAAGCAAATGGGGTCATGAGGATGCCAGCGATGATCCACACGGTCGCTTTCATCGTGGCATACCGCCGAAGACCAAGGGCGACTATGCCTTTATCACCCATATGATTGAAACGCTTAAGAACGACACAGGGCGTATGGGTGTGGTCGTGCCGCATGGGGTGTTGTTTCGCGGCTCAAGTGAGGGCAAAATCCGTCAGCAGCTCATTGAAGAAAACCTGCTCGATACGGTGATTGGCTTACCGGAAAAGCTGTTCTTTGGTACGGGGATTCCTGCGGCGATATTGGTGTTTAAGAAGAATAAAGCTGATCCTGTCAATGGTCAAGTTGATGACTCTGTACTGTTTATCGATGCCAGTCGTGAGTTTGAATCTGGCTCGAACCAAAACAAGCTGACGGATGAGAATTTGGCAAAAATCATTGAGACTTATAACAACCGTGAGTTTGTCGATAAATATGCCTATGTTGCCAGCCTTGATGAGATTAAGGAGAACGACTTTAACCTCAACATTCCTCGTTATGTCGATACCTTTGAGCCTGAGGCAGAGATTGATCTTGTGGCGGTACGAGAGCAGCGTTTGGCATTGAAAGCTGAGCTTGCTAGCTTAGAGACTGAGATGGATAGCTATCTTAAGGAGCTTGGTTATGGTGCCTAATAAACCTCAACCATCACAGCTAGGTATAATTCCTGATGATTGGCAAAGGGTAAAATTTCTAGACGTAATGAAAGTACGCCAAGGATTACAAATTGCGATCTCTAAACGTTTGAAAGAACCTACTGAAACCTCGAAAGAGTACATTACAATTCAATCGATCAAACAGGCTCAGCAATCGCGTGAGTATGTAGAACGTCCATCTGAGAGAGTTATTTGTACTAAAGATGACGTACTAATGACTAGAACAGGCAATACTGGAATTGTTGTAACTGATATTGAAGGTGCTTTTCACAATAACTTTTTCTTAATGGATTTTGATAAGAGTAAAATTGATAAGACTTTCTTAGTTAATTATCTAAGATCACCTAGAGTTCAGCATTTGATCTTAACTAAAGCTGGCTCAAGTACAATTCCAGATCTAAACCACAAAGACTTTTACTCAATTGAGTTCCCTTTACCACCCCTACCCGAACAACAAAAAATCGCCAAAATCCTATCTACTTGGGATAAAGCGATTGATAGCACTGAGCGTTTGATTGATAACAGCAAACAGCAGAAAAAAGCATTGATGCAGCAGTTACTGACGGGTAAAAAGCGTTTGCTTGATGACAATGGTGAGCAGTTTGAGGGTGAGTGGGAGGAGGTTAAATTAGGTGAATTGGGCTCAACCTTTAATGGGTTGACTGGTAAGACGAAAGTAGATTTCGGTAGTGGTGAAAAGTATATCCCTTACATAAACATATTTAGAAATACTTTCATAGACACAGATAATCTTGATTTTGTAAATATAGGCTCAGATGAAAAACAGAACGCAGTACAGTTTGGAGATATTTTTTTTACAACATCCTCTGAAACTCCAGAAGAAGTAGGCATGTCTTCTGTATTTACTTCAGATACAAAAGAGAATATATATTTAAACTCTTTCTGTTTTGGATTCAGACTTCAGCCCCTTGAAAGAGTCTCACCATTCTTCATTGGCTACATGTTAAGAAGTAGTAAGATTCGTAGGAAGATTTCTATCTTAGCTCAAGGTTCGACGAGGTTTAACCTTTCTAAAAGGCAATTGGTAAAAATTACTATTCCATTGCCTCCTGTTGAAGAACAACAAAAGATCGCTGCGGTATTAACCAATGCCGATAAAGAAATCGAATTGCTCGAACAACAGCTTGCCGATTTACAGCAAGAGAAAAAGGCGCTGATGCAGGTGTTGTTGACGGGTAAGAAGCGGGTGCGGATTGATGGGTGATTTTGGCGTAGGGTGCTTTTTAAGCACCGATAAAATATAGAAGTAAAAAACTAAATATGAGCTGATTTTAAATAATTGAGGAATTATCTTTTGGAAAAGATGCAAAAGTGGTGTCTGAATGCATGTATTGACAGAAGTGTCAATACGCCGTATAATGTACGCAACATAACCGTCACGCTTAGTGCCCTCTGGGTAACGCGCAACCTTGGCGGTTTTTCTTTATCTAAAATTTCTCTTTATGAGGTAGCTAAGCAATGTTAGTTACCTATGTCAAACCTCCTCTCACCTTTGCACAGCAAATTACACGTCTTGAGAAAAAAGGCATGTTTTTTGAAGACAAAGATCTTGCCGAAGCCAAGTTAGCCAGTATTAGCTATTATCGTTTAAGCGGCTATTGGTATCCCTTTCGAATTCGCAATGACCAAAATGTCGTTACCAGCCAATTTCAGGATGGAACGAACTTCAATGAAGTCGTGTCTCTATATGAATTTGACCGTAAGCTACGCTCTTTAATACTTGATGCCATCGAACGTGTTGAAATCGCTGTTAGGACTCAATTTACTTATCAAATGGGTCATAGATATGGTGCTTTTGGATATACTGACAAAGGTAACTTCCACTCTAAATTTGATCATCAAAAATGGCTTGGAAAAATACAAAACGAAGTAAGTTGGTCAACTGATGATTTCATCAAGCATTACAGTTTGAAGTATGCAGGCTTTCCAAAGGTTCCTATTTGGATGCTTACCGAAGTAATTTCACTAGGTGCATTGTCGGTTGGATATAGAGGTTTGATTAATAACCGAGCACAAGGGATTGAAGATAAAAAATTAATTTCTGACCATTTCAGTCTTCATCACAAAAAGCTTGGCGATTGGCTACATACTTTGACTTATGTTAGAAATATTTGTGCCCATCATGGTCGCTTGTGGAATCGCTCGCTAGCAATAAAACCAGATAGAACAAAAGATGTAAACTGGCTACCACCAATGACCCCTAGAAACGACAGAATATTCTATGTTTTATTGATGTTGCGTCACTTATTAAAAGAGACTGGCAACGGAGATGATTGGGCAGTAGAAGTAAATAATATACTAGAGCCATTAGCTGCCGAGAGAAAATGGCGCTCAGCAATGGGTTTGCCTGAAAACTGGAGAGAGCACCCATTATGGAAATAACCTCTAATAGAGCAATCAACTTCAAAGAAGAATTTAGCGCAAAAATCCCTGCCCTTACCTTACTCATGAATTTGGGCTATCGCTATCTCTCCCCGCAAGAGTGCTTACAGCTACGCAGCCCTAAAAGCTCAAGTCTACAAAAATCAGCCAATAGCAGCAATCAAGTGATGCTATTGCCTATACTGCGTAAGTTTTTAGCCGATCAAACTTATCCATCTGAAGGTCAGCAGCATCATCTGTCTGACGCTGGTATCGACAAGATCATCAGCGAGCTAAACCCTGCGATGAACCTCGGGCTCACTCGTGCTAATGAGAAACTATATGACGCCCTACTCTATGGCATTAGCGTCACCGAATTTATCGATGGTAAAAAAGCCTCGCCGACTATTCAGCTCATCGACTGGCAGCATATCGAAAACAATGCCTATCACGTCACCGAAGAGATGGTCGTGCAAAACGCTGATGCCACTAGTAACGTCATCCCCGATATCGTCTGCTTTGTAAACGGCTTACCGCTAGTAGTGATAGAAGCCAAGCGCCCCGATTCAAACAATCCGCATCAATCCACCAATAGCCAAGCCATCTCGCAGCACATCCGTAACCAAGGGCAGAAGTACATTCCGCATCTATTTGCCTACAGTCAGCTGCTGCTTGCTATCAATGGTCATGAGGGGTTGTACGGTACTTGCGGCACCCCTGAGAAGTTCTGGTCTAAATGGATCGAAGAAGAAATCAGCGAGACTGAGTTTCATCAATTAAAAAACCAACGCTTAGATGATCCTCAAATCGACCACTTGTTTGCACAGCGTAGCGCTTATGATAAACGTGAATATCAATCACTGCTTGCTGCTGGCTCGCTTGCCGTTACCGCTCAAGACCGCTTGATTATCAGCCTACTACGTCCTGACCGACTGCTCGATATGACTCGCTACTACACCCTGTTTGATAGTAAGGCAGGTAAGATCGTGGCGCGCTATCAGCAAGTCTTCGGCATCAAAGCCCTAGTCAAGCGCATCAGTCATTTTGACGAGCAAGGAAGCCGTGAGGGTGGCGTGATTTGGCATACCACAGGTAGTGGTAAGTCCTTTACCATGGTATTTTTATCTAAGGCGCTGATTTGGCTTGAGGATCTTGCCAAGTGCCGTGTGTTTGTCGTGACCGACCGAATAGACTTGGAAAACCAAATCGCCCGTACCTTTATCTCAGCAGGGGCGCTGAGTGATAAAGATCGCCGCCTTGCCAAAGCGCTATCGGGTAGAGACCTAGCCAAAAAGATCGGCAAAAGTAACGAGCGTATTGTGTTCTCTATCATCAATAAGTTTGGTGCAGCGGCGCAGTACGATGAGTTTTATAACCCTAGTGAAAACATCATCGTCTTGGTTGATGAGGGTCACCGCAGCCAAAACGGTGAAAACAACATCCGTATGCAGCAGGCTCTGCCCAATGCCGCCTTTATCGCCTTTACGGGTACACCGCTGCTTAAAGATGATAAGACCGAAAACAAATTTGGCACCATCATTCACTCCTATACCATGCAGCAAGCGGTAGCCGATAAAACCGTCACGCCCCTACTCTATGAAGAGCGCATCCCTGAGCTCAATACCAATGATGTCGCAATCGATAAATGGTTTGAGCGTATCACACAAAAGCTCACCAGTGAGCAAAAAGCGGACCTTAAACGTAAGTTTTCCAAAAAAGGCCAAGTCTATCAAGTCGAAGGTCGTATTGAACTGATCGCTCATGACATCTCCGACCACTTCCAAAACTTCAAGCAGCAAGGCCTAAAAGGTCAGCTGGCTTGTGATTCTAAAGTATCTGCTATTCGCTATAAGCAAGCTTTAGACGCCATTGGTAAGGTTTCATCAGTCGTGGCTATGTCACCGCCTGATACTCGTGAAGGTCATGAAGTCGTCGATGCCGAGAGCAAAGACATCGTCCAGAACTGGTGGCAGGATAACGTCGCGCCCAAATACGGTATGGACGATACCCAATATACTAAGGACATCATTGATGCTTTTGGTGAGGATGATGGCCCAGATATTATGATCGTGGTGGATAAGCTGTTAACTGGCTTTGATGAACCCAAAAACACCGTGCTATATATCGATAAACCGCTAAAGAGTCATAACTTGATTCAGGCCATTGCTCGCGTTAACCGCTTGCATAACAAAAAGCAGTTCGGTTATTTGATTGATTATCGTGGCATCCTAAAAGAGCTTGATACCACGATTGAAAAATACCAAGATCTAGCGGAACGTACCCAAGGTGGCTTTGACATTGAAGATTTGGCGGGTATGTACCATGCCATGGACTCTGAATACAAAAGACTGCCGATGCTACACAAAAAAGTCTGGGCGATTTTTGCTGATGTTAGCAACAAACAAGATGGCAACGCCCTGCGTCAGTCGTTATCGCCTAAAATAGAAGAGCGAGAGGGCGTCTTTATCGATACTCGCCTGAAAAAGCGTGATGATTTTTATGCCGCTTTAACTGAGTTTGCTAATGTGATGAAAGTCGCACTACAATCGGCCTCCTACTTTGAAGACAGCTTTTTTGAGGGTAAGCGAGATCGTTATAAAAAAGACTTAAAGGCCTTTGTGGAGCTGCGTAAACAGGCACGTGAAGATGCCAATGAAACCATCAATTTTGATGAGTTTGAAGATGATATTCGCACCCTACTTAATAAACATATCGCAGGCATAGAAGTCAGAGAGCCTAAAGGCGCTTATCTAGTCGGCAATATGGGCAAGGACATCAAACCTGAAGCACTAAGTGATGACGAAGCACGTAACCAAACAGACAAAATCACCAGCCGTGTCACTAAGATGATTGAAGAGGATTTGGCTGACGATCCTTATGCGCAAGAGCACTTCTCTAAGCTACTAAAAAAAGCCATTGAGGACGCCAAAGCCATGTTTGATGCACCAGTCAAGCAGTACATGATGTTCGCAGGCTTTGAGCAAGACGTTAAAGCTCGCAAAGTACCTGATGTGCCAAACGAGTTTATCGATGAGTCAGGTAAGCATAACAAACATGCACAAGCCTATTATGGACTGTTCAAGCACTTATTTGATCCAAGTCTTCTAGAAGAAAACGGCCTAGACAAGGACACACTCGTCAGCTTCGCTTACGCTATTGATGACGTCGTCGATAAAGCGGTAGCAGTCAACTCCTTAAACCCGTCACAGATGGAAAAAGACATCAAAGTTGGGCTACTAAAGCTACTGTTCAAAGCCATCGGTACCGACAATGCCAAGAAGCTGTCTGATGAAGTGATCCGTATCACTCGCCATGGTATCTCTAGAGGCAACTAATCATGGCAAGTCGCTTAGAGCACACTACAGCAAACAATGACAAGAAGCCTATCGAAGATAGCAAGCCCACCAAAGCTGACGGCCTACTACACCATTTGTACTATGGACAGGACAAAATCAGTTATGAGGTGATACGTAAGGACAAAGCTCGTAAGCTACGTATTAAGGTGCATCCTGATCAGCGGGTGGTGGTCAGCGTACCGATGCAGGTGACAGATGAGTTTATACATCAATCAGTGCAAAAACGGGTGCGCTGGATATGGCAGCACCTGCAAGACTTTGCCAAGCAAAAAACTGATGTGCTGCCAAAACGCTATGTCAGTGGTGAGCCTCAGTTTTATTTGGGTCGCAGATACGTGCTCAAAGTAATTGTAGACCCTGAGCAAGCTGCTAATGTGAAGCTGATTCGTGGCAAGCTCACGGTTACCTTAACTCATGATGACAGTAATGCCAGTGACGGAAGCGACCGAGCTGCTAAAGTTAAGGCACTGTTAGATGCTTGGTATCAAGCTAAAGCTAGAATGGTATTTGCAGAGCGCCTTGCTGCCGTATTGCCCCAAGCTAATTGGGTGCATAACTCACCCACTTTTAAGATATTATCCATGAAAAAGCAATGGGGCAGCTGCTCAGCTCAAGGCAATTTAGTACTCAACCCGCACTTGGTGAAAGCCCCCAAAGAGTGTATCGACTATGTGATACTGCATGAGCTGTGTCATATCAAAGAGCACAACCATAGTGAGCGGTTTTGGCGACTGCTGACGCTGGTTATGCCGCATTGGAAAGCGGTCAAAACCGAGCTAGATAGCATGGCTGAGTTTTATTTGAATGAGTGATTTAATTTAACAGCGTTACAGCGTTACTGGGATGCGCTCTTTTAAAATACAGTTGCGCCGCCTTTGGGAACGCAGCACGCAAGAGGAATTTATACCAGTAGCACTTTTAACTTATGACAGTTTTGTTTTAAACTGACTATAGTTCATTCATAACATCATATTAAAATACCGCTAACTATTTACAGTCAGCGGTATTTTTTATTTATCAAAAATTTAAAGTAAACTCAAATTAACGTAGTGGTAGCGCTCTTACTGGTCCCGTGATAGTAATAACTACCTGCACGCCTTCTATCTCACTAGGTACTCGTGACGCAACACTAGCATCTATCACACCTACTTTAAACACTTCATTGCCAGCAGGAGCAACACCTATACCTATAGACGTCACGCCTTCAATAGCCAGTATTCTGCCTTCTTCACGCGCAAGTATTGGTGCAAGCGCGCTATCTGACTGTTCGGGAGCTGGGTTATACTCAACAGGGCCAGAACCTGAAAAGTCAGGCTGTGTGTTCTTAGTATCACTCATGGCGGTTCCTTGACTCGTTGGGTTTAGATACGCACAGCTAGCTGCCACTACGAGAGTGACAGCCAACGTCATAATTATAACAGAGTTCAAGGTAGCAAACGGATGTTAAGAGCTGCAAGCACTCTGCCAATTGGGTTTGCAAAGGTAGTGCCACCACCACCTGCAAAAAGCAAACCGACTGGTCGCAAGCCTTGACTCCAGTTCCAAATTAGTGAGCCGGAGTCGCCACCTGCAGAGAACGTACCCGAAATCACCGACCGGATTGCTATTTGATTGCGGAATAATGCAATGCGACCATTCCCGTAATTGACGTTTACTGATACGCCAATGTGCGTTACCCGTCCCATAGTAAGACCAGTAGTACGGCCGCTCTTACCAACTAGCATACCAACCTTTGCTGTGAGTGGTTTTGTTCCTGTCTTATAATAATTCGCTCTACCAGCTGATTGATAGTACTGTTCGCCACGAATGCGCTGGTGCCATGCCCATCCGAAAGCAGCATCTACATAGTTTGCTTTACCGCCGAAGTGAATTGGAACCCACCGTCCTAAAACCGCGATTTGATCTCTCGAATGTTTGCCACCATCAACTCTACCTGGCTGAATGATGCTATCATTAACACGTGCATCGTTCGAGTTTGCCAATACATGGTTATTACTAAGGACCAGATGTCGATTATTCCAAGGTGCTGTCCGTCCAATGGCACGGCTGCCAAGTGTTCCAGCTGTCACCTTAGTATGACCTACTGAAACTCCACCAGGTGCGGGACGATGTCGGCCGCGGTGTGAATAAGCGTCGACTGTACCAACTACGACTTGCTCTATTGGGATACTAGAAAGTGCTTGCGCTCCAGCAATCTGAGCAATTTGGCTTGTGAGTGCTTCTTCTGAAAGTACACTTTCAGTAAAAAGAGTCAAAGTTGGCTCACCTGGATTACCAACGCCTAATCCAATACTTTCTGGATCTGACAAACCAATCCCGACACCGACGATGCCTTGAGTGGATGGTACGTCTGACATTGACGCAAATTCTCCTGTAGCAGCAGACAACGTTTCTTCAACTGCATCTCGGATTGCCAGCAAATCGCTAGATACACCTGCTTCAGAGTATGCCTCTTCTTGTTCTAGTTCTGAATCTGAGATGTCGAAGTTTTCATTGGTTGTGTCTGGATCATCCACACTCAATGAAGAGTTTGAACTCTCGTTTGACATGTTGTTATTACCTACGTTTGGATCTTCAGCAGGTGCATTAGTGTTGTTGTCATTAATGTTATTCATTCCTATTCTCCACTTTTTTATTTCAATACAAATAAAAAAGATAGCATGTAGTCATAAATTTGATTACTAATAAAAAATTAGTATATTTTTGATAAAAATAAACCAAATCAAAACAAATTATTTTTACAGTCCAATCATTAAATTCGTATTTAATAAAAGATAGTAAGTATGAGTTTATACCATATACTTATAACGTATGCGGCAACCAATTATCACAATAACCATCCTCTTGGATAGTAGTTGGAATACATTACTCTTATATAAAAAAACTATTTTTTTATCAAAATATTTATCTGGCTCATATCTTTATTTTTAAATAATTTTTCTATAATACCAACATAGACCATCTACTAAATACATCGCAAGCCAAATTGATGATAATGTGCTATAACTAAAAACATAGATGCAATAAACATATGTTTGCTTTATTTATATATATAGTCGATTCACTTTAAAAGTGTTATAGTGAGTCCTAAATAAAAAGAGTACAGCTTTTACAGCCTCTGTGAATACAGCAAGCAAAGAAAACTTATATCAGTAGCGTATATAACTTATATGACAGTCTTATTTTTATTTGACTGTACAAGCAAAAAACAGCGTCACACTAATCGTATATAATGTTATACATCAGCCAGATACTGTGCTATCGCAATCGAAATGGGTTGACCTGTATTAGCTTCATAATATGAGTAAGCAGGACTAGGATTAACCTCAAAACATACCCAGTTGCCATTAGGAGTTCGACGTAAATCAATCCCAGCAAGTGGCAGCTCTAATATTTGAGATAATTTGATCGCTTGTGCAGCGATGTGTGTTGGTAACTCAAAAGGCTCTAGAACGGTCGAGCCGTCTTTCTCGCGATTTGCATAACGGTAGTCAACTCCTGTCGTGTTGATCCTCGTAGCAAATATTTTCTCTCCTACTACATGAACCCGCACATCATAACCTTCAACACGTTCTTGAAACTGTACTGGACATATTCGCAACTGATCTAAACGCGTTAAATCTTTCGCCGTCATAGTACGTACAATTGAACGCACCGAACTGACAGATTTAAAAATAACTTCTTGCTTACGTTCTTCAGCTTCTATCACAAACTTACGGGCACGATCGGGTACATTGGTAATTAATGTACGTGGAATGTCAAAGCCACAGCGTTTGATAATTTGCGCTTGAAATGGTTTAGAATTATTAGTACCCATTCCTGGCGTTCGGTTTAACACACGACCAGAGCATATATCGGCAAATACTGTGAACAAGGTTACAAACCGCCTAAACCGAACCCGCATTAGATCTTCTTGTTTTAGTTTACACAAGTCAGGAAAGCTTTCTTCAGAGTGCAGGCGATAATATATTGCTGTAACATCTTCAAGCGTAATGTCTTGCTCTCCTTTACAATATAAATGCCCTTGTAATACGCCCTGAAAACCTGCTGGATCAAAGGAGATTTGCAGATCTGCGTACTGACGTTGATCTATCATGCGATAGTCAATACCTAAGTCTTCTAATGCTGTAGCAACGCGTGCAATAGGTGGCTCGTCTGGTAATCCAGCTAATAAAATCATAATGTGCCTCCTTGGAGCATTTGTGCCATCTGAGAGGTTAAACTGCTAACGGTATGGTTCAGATATGGCGTCGACGACGCATGAGAAAACACAACCTTTCCGTCAGGCCCCTCTCCAAAGAATATCTCTAGCATATCAAACCCCGTATAGTCAGCCAGATTACGGCAGGATTCATATAGTTGAGATAACGATGACGTACTATGACATCGATCTTGACAAACAATAATTGAATGTACTGGTAAAATAGGAGTAGGTTCAGGCTGTGCAGAATCATAGATCATAGGTGCCGTTGGCAGACCTGTAAGCGCAGCATAATGCTGCCAAATGGCATGGTGAAATGTCGGTCCAGACATAGAAGTAGCGGTTGGCCTATTGATAACCAGACAGGGTAAAGCACTAATCCAACTGGACCAAATGGCCTGTAACTCCTGCTGAATGTAGCTTCGGTCTGTGGTATTAACTGTAGTCAAATGAGCATCTGGTAGCCAATCCAATCGGTTAACTACAGCAGTCATCGAGGTATCATCTAAAGTGCCATGCGTACTTGTAGTCACGCTACTGGTGACATGATGTCCATCTAAGCAGTGTTCCATTGCAGGTGCATAGACCAGTTCCTGCGGAGTGATGATTTTGGCTTTTATACCATATTGATGACGTAGCGTAGCTAAGAAACAAGGTGCCGATATATCGCTGGGTGAGCATAAGAATATAATCATATCGATGGCTTCCTTTATATAAAATGACTCTGCCATAATTGTTGATATGACAGAGCCACACTAGAAACTGAACGTTTTCAGATTAGAAAGTTTCCGTATCTTTGAAGTCCTTCTCATCTTTCGCTATCTGAGCTGCTTTCTCAGGATCGTATTCATTCCGATGCTCTGCATAATCTTGTGCTCCTTGCACCAAGTCGGGACGCAACTCAGTGGTGATAAAATGAGTGAGCTCACCGACCATCATCTCCAATGATCCTAAACGATCTCCTATATCCTCAGTTTGGTAAGGCTGAGCATTGTGACGCAGTTCAAGCTGATCATTATCAAACCCTTCAAACTCTTTATCTTTTTCTTTAATCTCTTTAAAATCCTTCTCTTTTTCTTTAACCTCTTTGAACTCCTTTTCTTTAATTTCTTTACGTTCTTTTTCTTTAATCTCTTTACGTTCTTTTTCTTTCTCCTTGTCTTTTATAAGCTCCTTAAGACGCTCTTTATCCTTTTCTTTAATTTCTTTATCTTTATCCTTAATGAGCTCTTTGAGACGCTCCTTATGCTTAAAGTTTTTTATCTCTTTTCGCTCTCTATCTTCAAAATACTTTAGCTCTTCTGAAAGCATCTCTTGAGTCAGCTGTAATTCTTCAGCTGTTAAGTCAGGTTGAAAATCTAAATTATTATCTTGAGACATTAATCTAGTATCATGCAGCCTTTCTATTTGTTTGTTATCAAATCGTTCAAACTCTTTACGCTCTTTAATCCGCTCTTTGAGACGCTCTTTTTCTTTTATATCTTTAATCCGCTCTTTGAGACGCTCTTTTTCTTTTATATCTTTAATCCGCTCTTTGAGACGCTCTTTTTCTTTTACATCTTTAATCCGCTCTTTGAGGCGCTCTTTTTCTTTTATATCTTTAATCCGCTCTTTGAGGCGCTCTTTTTCTTTAAACTCTTTAACTTGCTCTTTAAGACGCTCTTTTTCTTTAAACTCTTTTGATGTTTTAAAAGCACATTGATATAGTTCCTTTAAGTCAGGCCTAGTACCGATACGTTGAGTGCGTGGACGACCAGAAGCATCTGTTTGCTCAGCGCCTGTTGATCTTAGGCATTGACGCACCTTAGCTGGGCTCAACACTGCAGATCCACGTGCGCGCGCCATACCCTGTAATGATGCGATAGCACCAACTACGATAGGTGATGCGGATGAGGTTCCCGAAAATTTATCCGTGTACCAGATGTCTTCATCTGTGCCACCTTGCAAATCACCGTAACCACAAGTTGTTACCTCTCGGCCCCAGCCTTGTGCATCGACTAGCTCCCCATAGTTCGAAAAACCCAAACGCGATCTATCAGGCCCATGATCACGTCCATGAGTTCCGGGTGGCGGCGCACCTGCACCAACAATGATTGCGCCAGAATCGCGGTTAGAGCGACGGAAAGGATTACTCCAGCTACTAGGGAAGGAGCTTGGACGTACTTGATAAATGTTGTCATCAAGATCTTCAGCCCCATTACCAGCAGCCTCAACTACAATAATTCCGCGCCGAGTTGCTGCTAGAATGGCAGCGTAGTCGTCCTCCCACCACTCAATAGCAATGTATCCTTTTTGATCAGCTCGTGACTGAAAGTTATGTCTTGGCCCTGGACGATGTAACTCTATTAAGAGTATGTCACCACTCCGTAACCTTGAAGTTGCACTACGAATGGCTGCTGCAGAACCCATACCTCCAAAAATTGATACTGCGGATGCCATGGCTTGATCACAAATTCCTGATATTCCGAAACGATTGTGATCGCCCGAGTATACGCCGAGTACCGCTGTACCATGGTTACGCCAGCCAATGTTTGTTGATTGAGTTCCTCCAACGACACCACCTTGCATTTGTCGCAGGTCTTCGTGGGAAAAGCGCCACGCCCCTTCGATATCAATGATGCGAACGTTTTGACCACGCCCACCGGCTCGTGCATTTGCCCAGCGAGCATCTATACCCACAGGACTGGGATCTAGATAACTTTGGCGTGATACAAAGTCTGGTGTTGCAGGCGCAGTGGGTTCATTCTGCATTGGTGTCGCATCAAGATCATCTAGCATCACAGGAGGCTCAGCTCCAGGTTTGACAAATGCTGCTTCAACTTGACTAAGACCAGCCATTGCCTCAGCTGCCTCTTCAGCTTGTTCATCGTCCACTTCAAGTTTGTAAAACCGATTTAAATCTGGCATGGGTATATCTGCATTGCCCTCGGCAGATTCTGACATCATCTCTCGTTCGATTCGTTCTTCAGTACTGCCGAATATAGGAGTCATATTAGCTTTGTATTTTTTTAAAACTTTTTTTAGATCCGACACTGACTCGGCTGTCTTTGTTTCAAACCGTCCTGCAGATGCACGCAATCCTGCATCTGGCTGCATTATGATGATTGTCTCACGCGGTGATGCAGGCGCTTTATTTTTGATTTTACTAGTCATGATCTCAACTCCTTTGAGCATTAAAATATTTAGATTTAAAATACTTGAATACGAATACTACTCATGGTAATTCGTCAGTTGGTTTCCTATAACAAGTATCAACAAACGGTAGACTTAAAATCTCACCAATCAATTTATCTGCTTCACTATTATCAGAGGCCAGTACCGTAGCAAATTTTAAAGCTTCAGGATCAGTATCTATAGGAGATTGCACAGTTACATCGTTAGTGCTAGCCCAGCTCTCTAACTTTGCAAAGGAGTTGGCCATTGTTTTACTACCCTTTTGATCCGACGCAGACTTTAAAATCACGGTTATTATCACGGGCTCAATCAATTTAAATACTCCTGTTCGACATGTTTAGGATTTTATTGGAGTCTGATAACTATAAATAACTATCTGCTCTACTTTATCGTTTTGGATAACAAGCTAGACACAGAATAAATACATCCATAACACCAACATAGACCAACTACTAAATATGTCGCAAGCCAAATTGACAATAATGTGCTATAACTAAAAACATAGAGACAACAAACACATGTTTGGTCGTTTTGTATAAATAAAATGCCTTTTGTCTTGGATTTCTACTGATTAGAGATCATTTTTTAGAGGGTTTCATGACTCTCATTTTGATATTGAGCAGCAGGCTTTTGATGGTTAGGTTTTTTATGCTTTAACTTGACCGCATCACATGCTCTACTAAAATCTCGCTACTACTTGTTATCTATGCAAATACTAAAAACAACCTAACTATCTGACTTATAAGATAAAAAATATCTTTACTAAAGGTATTTCTGACTCTAAGAAACAATCATTCAACTAATATTTTCTTAAAAACCTACAAGATTTAAAGCAAATAACACACAACATTTGCTATGATGAAATCAGATATAGGCTGTTAATAACCGTTATTAGCCAGATTTTTAACCCTAACAAGCCTAAATCTGATAATTTTTTTAGATAACAAAGGACCGTTTATCGTAATGATGAACCAAGCGTCAATAAGGTTTTGGACAGGAATTAGTGGCGAGAGCTTCAAAGCTGATTGTTGACTAAGGACAGGACTTATGGATGCCTTAAGTAGGTTACTGCAGCAAACTCAGCACTTAAAAAAAACTAAATATTATTGTCTAAGTTTTTTTGGTGACTGGGCGTTTTCTCTTACAGGTAGCGAGAATATTTATTTTTATTTGATTCAAGCTGGCAGCTTTTATATCGATATAAATGACGTATCACGACAAGTGTATACTGGTGATATTGTGATGATTCCTAACTCCAGTAAACATGTCTGTCATACATCAAACTATCACAGTCAGAGTGTTCAAGAGTTAGATAAAACTTTGCTTGAGGATAATAAATGTCCTGCAGACCTTCTCAAAGACAGTAGTTCTAATGCGCAATTTATAGTCATCGAATGTCAATACGATAAAGACCTGCTTCGACCGCTACTATCAGCATTACCCGCCATTTTGCCTGAGCATGATGACAACCATGACAGTCAATTTAAAGCGCTTGGCTGGGCAGTTGGCTTCTTAACCCTAGAGTCTCAAGATGAGCGCTTAGGTAAGCTTGCGATGATTAATCTTTGGGCAAGTATTGTCATGGTTGAATGCTTACGCACATATATTGAAAGTTTGCCTGAGAGGGCAGAGAATTGGTTGCTGGCTATGAGAGACCCGTATTTATCAAAAACACTAGCCATTCTTCATGATTCACCAGATCATAAATGGACGACTCATGAGCTGGCAGAAAAGGTCGGCATGTCTCGCTCAAGCTTTACTCAGCGCTTCAAAAACATTATGGGTGTGCCGCCCTTGACCTACCTGACTACCTACCGCTTATGTCTTGCTGCCCGTCAACTACGCCTACAGCATAATAGTATCGGTCAAATCAGTGAGCTGGTCGGTTACACCTCAAATTCAACCTTCAGTCAAGCGTTCAAAAGGGTATATGGCGTATCGCCTAAAACGTACCGAGAGCAGACTGTTGTAAGCGACTGATGTTGATTTTTTCCATTGTTTGGCTATAGTTACGCATTGATTTTACTTAAGACCAGCTATCTGACTTTTTTATGGTGAACCAAACTGCCATAACCCTTCCTGATTAACCGCACTAGCCTCAACGGTAGGATAATCAGAAAACCTAAGCTGATAGCCGCCATCATCATCACTACTAATCTCACATCTCGCCCCGAGCGGAAAGCTGTGTTTTTGTGCAATATGTCCAAATCTCATACCACTATAGATCGGTAGTCCAGTCAGACGATGCAGCTGACGAACCACCGTCGCCACATCATAGCGTTTGTCATAGCTGTCCTCGCCCTCACCTGTGATTGAGCCAAAGACGATGGCTTGTTGTCGCTTAAAGGCGCCAGCCAAATACAAATCATAAAGCATACGTTCAATGCGGTATGCCTGCTCCCCCACGTCCTCTAAAAACACAATGCCGCCATCAACGTTTGGTAAATACTCACTGCCCGCCAGCGCCGACACCACACTGAGATTGCCACCCCATATCGTGCCCGTCAGTGTCTGGCTCGCAGTAGTGGCCAACACAGGGGGTAATTGGGTGCTGGTTAGATCTGCATTTTGCACACTGATACTCAGCTTAGGGTCAGTAAGCGCTTTCACAAATTGGCGGCAACTGACCTCATCTGGTGTAGTCTTACCAAACTCACTATAGAGCATAGGTCCAGCAAGTGAGCTCATCTGTCCTTGCGCCAGTAAGGCACACTGAATGGCAGTAACATCACTAAAGCCTGTCAGTATGGTGCCACGCTCACGCATCACACGTCCTAGTGTCTGCCAATCAACGAGTGGCAACAGACGCATGGCACCATAGCCACCACGTACTCCAAGCAGCAGTTTTGGCGCAGTTATTGCCCCGGTGGCAATGTTTTGCAGATCGCTTGCTCTTTGCCCATCCGTTCCAGCAAAGCGCAAATATTGGCGAGCAACGATATCAGGATTGTGTACTTTAAACCCAGCGCAGGACAGTCGCTGTAGTGCCAACTGGCTACGCTCCTTACTGCCACTCATATTGGAGCTGGCAAACAGTCGGGTATCAATAGTTGGCGGCACGCACATGGGCGTAACGGCTACAGCTTGATTGCTTTTCGCTACTGAAATGGGCAAGTCATCTTTGGTCAGCTGAGCATGAGCACCTCGATCACTGCTTCTAAACGGCACCGCCTGAGCCCAGCTCTGCGTGGCTAGTAGCCCTGCGCCTGCCGTCATGCCTAACTGATGAAAAAACTGCCGACGACTCAGCGTCACTCGTCTTTTATTAGCGCTTATCATGGCTTCTCTTTTAGGGTTGATCTGATTGACCGTAGTCATTTTAGATATCTCTATTTGAGTAACGGTCATTTTATTAGGATGGTGATTTACTTATGGTTTGGGTTTACTGTGTGTTCGATACCAGTAATCATCTGGCTGGGATGTGTTTGATGCTTCGATCATGGTACTGACAGAGACTTATTTGGCGCATGGCTTGACTCTTGCTATAGTAAGTGCTGATAGGTTTTTATTCAACGAGTAAAAGGAGGTAAGCATGAGCGCCAAAAAAGAGCAAAAAGATAAGTCAGATCTTTTAAACAGTATCAAGGTGATCTTGAGTAAAGAAGACAAGCTAAATGAGCAACTAAAGGCTGACAAAGGGCTTGAACGTTACACCAAAGATTTACTACTGCTGATGAGCTTGGTCAAAGACTACTACCAAGGCAACTATCGCAGCATCCCTTACAAAACGATTTCGGCAGCAGCAGTTGGCTTACTGTATGTACTTAATCCGATAGATATCATCCCAGACTTTATCCCTTTTATTGGTCATATTGATGATGCCTTGGTACTGGGTTTTTGTCTTAAACTGATAGAGAATGACTTAAAAAAATACCAATCATGGAAAGAAAAACAAAAAGCATCTAATAATACTGATACAGCAAAATTTGATGCGACAGACACAAGCACAAAGTCAGAATCAGAATCAAAGTGAGAAAGACCTAAGCCCAGTGGTTAGTACCACAGGCTTTAAGTGTTAATGAGGCACATTATAATTGTTGTTTTCTGGGTTCAAACCAAATGAGTATACAAAGGTCGCAACCAAGCTATTAACAATGATGAATGGCAGATCAAGGCTCATATGCCCAAGTAAATACCGCCCTATCAGCCATGACACTACCAACATAACTATAAAAAAACCGCCTAAATATCCCAAAATAACAGGGTGCTTTAAACCGTAAGGCTGCTCGGGTGCAGGCTTTTTGTTCAATATATAATGACGTACTGCCCACCCAGCCACATAGGATAAACCACCCAAAATTACATAACTAAAAAAACTCATATCATCCGACTCAATTACATCAAAATTAAGGATCAGTCCGCAGACCCTAATAACAGAAAACTCAACAGAGACTTGATAAACATCTCGTTATAGATACCAACTTAGGCTTCATATCACCTCACTGGCTACCGTCATTGACATTATCAATCACAATATTGGCGTGAGGATTATTTAGCAGATTCGTATTGATCTCATCACACTTTACTTTATAGATAGTATTGGCACCTTTATAGATATAAGACAAATACTCGCTATCTAATAGAGGGTCGATATTTGCATATACGGGCTTGACATGCGCCATCACCAAAAACCTATCAGGACGAGCAATAACCGCATCGACATTGTCAGGATCGATTGAAAAAAACTTAGGTATGTGGGTGCTATCTAACACCTCTAGCGGTTCAGGGTCATCCCATAAGCGATTGGCGCTAGCAGACTCTTTCATTTGCATGACCCAATTGCCCTCTTGCTTACTGATTTTGATTTGTGCTGGCGTCTCATAATTGACGGTATAGCATCCAGCAAATACAGATAGATCGGTTTTGGCTGGTGGCGTTGCGCTGTCACTTACTGAGTCATCATCGCTACAACCAGTCAATAGTAGCAGACCGCACACCATGCCACTGATAGTAAATGTGGCAAGTTTCTTGCATAGTTTAGTAGGTGCTTTGGTAAATGATTTATCGCCAAAAATGGTCAAACGAGCCTCTGGGGGGTTATGCATGTCGGCATTATCCTGCATTAGAAAGTTTTGAGGTCTGATATCATCAGTTGTTGCTAGAGCGTAGATACGCTTTTAATAGCATGCAAGTAGCAGCAGCCATTTTAACAGAAAATAATGGCCCTGCTGTTTTGATATTTTACTTCGTAGCCTTATCGCTAGTAATGACCCATCTCAGTCTGGTATTTGTTATAATCAAGCGCATTATTGCGAGTAAGACCAGCTGGCACTTTCTATGTTGTTGTGAGGCTGAGCATGATCCATTAATCATCAATAGGGTTTATAGTTTTTATGTCAGACTCTTTTTCTTCATCACTATCCACATCTAGCGATACTGTGGCAGACACTGTGAGTACCCATCAGAAAAACACAGCCGACCCGCTAGCAGCCAAGGCAGATACGACGGTTGCCTATACTGATGGTGCTTGTAAAGGCAATCCTGGAGCAGGCGGTTGGGGCGCTCATCTGATATATGGTGATGGTCATACTCAAGATTTATACGGCGGTGAAGCACAAACCACCAACAATCGTATGGAACTGATGGGCGCAATAAAAGCGTTGGAACATAGCCCAAAAAATTTAAAGCTGGAGATATGGACGGACTCTAGCTATGTAAAAAACGGTATCACCGAATGGATAGACAACTGGAAAAAACGAGGCTGGAAAACAGCCAGTAAAAAACCTGTAGCCAACCAAGATCTATGGCAGCAGTTAGATGAGCTTCGTCAAGAGCGCACGGTCGAATGGCACTGGGTAAAAGGTCACGCTGGACACGCAGGCAACGAAAAAGCTGATGAACTGGCAAACCTAGGTGTCACCTCTAACAGCGATACAAAAAAGTGTAAAAAAAAAGCTCATATAGCGGCTGATGACGACTGGCTACACTTTGACCCATTGGGCTTTAACATGATGGAAGAGGCAGATGGTTTATCAGACAATCTGCCATTATCTGAGACAGGCTCGAGCAATACAGTCCATACCGCAGACAACCGTAGACAACCAATGCATGGTAATACTATGACAGCAGATACAGTCACAGCAGATAACAATAGGTCGAACAACCGTATGACGGAGACTCACTTGGCAGAAGCCAACACGCCAGCTGAATCAGCGGCGTTGCCAGAGTTTGATGGTGATACCAGTCGTGCTAACCCAAATTTTCGCCCCCTATTACCCGAACCCATTCATCGCCATGAAAGCAATCGCCAGTTGATTATGGATACCGAGACCACAGGCCTCGATGCTTTAAAAGGTGATCGAGTGATCGAAGTGGGTATTGTGGAGCTGGTTGGTCGTAAGTTTACGGGTGAAAAGCTGCATGTCTATATCAATCCAGAGCGTGGTATGGATGAAGAAGTCATTCGTATTCATGGTATCTCTGAGGCTTTTTTAAGCGATAAACCGACTTTTGATCAAATCGCCAAACCCCTCTATGACTTTATGGATGGGGCAGAAATCATCGCTCATAACGCCACCTTTGATATGACATTCTTATCTATGGAGTTTGACAAGGTGGGGCTGACTGATTTTGCTCAACGCGTCAAAGTCACTGACTCTCTGGCGCTGGCCAAACAGCAATACCCTGGACAGAAAAACACCCTTGATGCGTTGGTACGCCGACTTAATGTAGGTAAGCAAGATCGAACTTTTCACGGCGCTTTACTTGACTCTGAGATCTTAGCTGAAGTTTATCTGGCAATGACAGGTGGTCAGGTCGCCCTAGCTATCGAGGATGATGCAGAAGCAGACGGTGGTCATACCGCTCATATGAGCTTTGCCAGTTTGGCTGCCATGTTAGTCAACTCTAAAGCAGACAATGATGCAAATCAAAGCTGGTTTGCCAGTCTAGCAGACGACTACCCTGAGATTAAAGCTAAGATGTCACAGTGGTAAAAATGATTGACTAAGCACAATGCCATACCTCTTCAGCTGTTTAGTGTACGACAATAAATGGCTTAATTGAGCGATAAATGGTTTATCATCTCATCTATGACCCAAACACAACTTGATCAGCATTTTATGGAAATAATTATGAGCCAAGCTGAAAACAAACCTCTAAGTACTACCAGTCTGAGTATTAGCAACTTCAATCTTCCTTCGTTGCACCTACTCTATGATGAGATTGTTGTTATTCTAAAAGATAGCGAGAATCATTTGAGTGAGTTCAATGACGACGCGTCTCAAGCGCCATTACTATTAGACTCTGTCGACGTGCTGACACAGTTGTCTTGTATTTTTGACTTAATTGGTTTAAAAGGTGGGCAACTCCTTAGCACTGCTATCATGCTTGGCTTGCAGACACTTTATGACAATGGCCATAATAATGATACAGCGCTGATTATGGATCTATCAGAAGCCATTATGACGTTAGATCGCTATGTCGAGTTTGTCTTACTACATGAGACGATAGAGCCAACATTATTGTTACCTATTATCAATAAGCTACACGACCATATTCACAAAGACGCTATCGATGCTACTTACTTCTCTGACTTTGGCAGTAGTAGCGTTGTCATTGCTAATCCTGAGCAAAACTATCAGCCATTAAGTGAGCTCAACCTTGACATTGAGCTGTTGACCAGTGCTTATCGGAGTGGCTTGGGTGTAGCGCTCACACAAAAAAGTGGCCTGCTAACGGCAGATGCACAACAAAAACTAGATGCAATGAGTGCTGCCTGTGCTTTGATTGCCTCTCAAACCAGCAGCTTGTTTTGGCAAGCGGCTGAAGCGGCGGTAACGGACTTAAAACACATCATACCGTTAAATATGAGTCAAAAGCACACCCTCATCTATCTAGAGCAGCAATTTCATCATTATTTGCCAGTTATAGATAAGCGTTTTGCCGATTTGGTTGGTTTTGCTTGTCAACGTGACAACAGACAGGCACAAAAGCTTCGTGAGCAATACGCCATCAACCAGCTAGAGTCGCCGCAACGTAAGCAACTGGAGCGTTTCTTATTTGGTCCCAATCGTGCCATTACAGATACGCTAAACAACCTCATTCAACAACAAATCAATGCTATCAAAGAAAAAGCGGACAGCTATGCCCGTGACGACACGCTAAATGCCTCTGCCGGTCAAGTGACATCGATTGCAGAGAGCTTGGCTGAGCTGAGCTCTACGTTACAGTTACTGGGCTTAGATGATGCGGCGACTGCATTAGAGTCTGCAGCGACCGCAGTAACACAATGGCATACACCAACACCTGAGGACGTTGATCATCTGCTGTTGGCACTTATGCTAGCAGAAAACGCTGCCACAGCGATGGCCAGACGCCATACACCAGGCATGACACACCTACCTATGAACAATCAGCATATCTCATTGCACCAACTAGACACTTCATACGCCACCTTGGCAAAAGAAAGCCGTTCTATGATAGCGGATATCGAGCAGACGATGAGTGACTATTTGAGCGACCCTAATAAGGACACAGCTGGCTTTCAAAACACACCTGGCATGTTACGCCAAATAGTAGGTGCCATGCGGTTTTTACAGATTCCTGCAGCTGCCAATCTACTGAGCCAGCTCGCTACTCATATAGAGCAGCGCCTAGCAGACCATGAAAACATTGATGAGCAGACATTGGCACGTATCGCCGATGTCCTTATGGCAGTAGATTATCGTTTAGACAGCCTTGAAAACAACCGCCCTGTTAGCAAGCAGTCTCTCGATATTGCATTAGACAGCTTGAATCAACTGCTGGCTGCTTAAGGGCATTTGGCAGGACTCACTATAAACACACGCTTCAATATTTTGGATAGTTCACAATGACCACCGCTTTTGTATTTGATAACGAGACTGTCTTATGTCGACATACAGTAACAGGCTGGTGGCCATTGCAAGTGACCCTTCCAAAAACTGAGGCAACTGCAGCCTATCAGGTAGGACGTGTGACACTGCTAGAGAGCTTGGCATCACGTCATTGGGAAGATACGTGCGACACTGCTGAGACTGAGGACTTTGCGGCAACTTTTGCCATTACTCTAGAGCACGCCCAAACACAAGATATTGCCATTCCTGACTTGAATATAGCTGCTAGTACGAGCCGTTCTGTCGCTGACACAGCAGACGGTAGCAGTGACGTCAATGAGCAGCAACGCATCGAGTTTGTGTCTTATCGACAGCTTATCACCCAGTTGCCAGCAGCGCTTGCTGCTCAGCTCAGCCAAGCCGCTCAATTGCTACGGTGGCAGGCAGATACCCAGTTTTGTAGTCGCTGTAGCGCCCCCGTTTCTGCCGACTCATCTGGTGAGCGTGCCATGGTCTGCTCCGTCTGTCATTTACGTCAGTACCCCCGTGTGCAGCCGTGTATTATTACTGCCATTACTCGACCCAACCCTAAGACCGGAGAGATGCAAATCTTACTGGCACATCATCACCGGTATGGCAAACCAAGCTCAGCGCTACAATACGGGCTTATCGCAGGGTTTGTAGAGGTGGGCGAAAGCTTAGAGCATGCGGTGGTGCGTGAAGTCGCCGAAGAGGTGGCCATCCGCTTAACTGATATTCGCTATATCAGTAGTCAGCCATGGCCGTTTCCGTCTAATTTGATGTTGGGTTTTCGGGCAGCGTATGCCAGTGGTGATATTGCGATACAACAAAAAGAGCTGTCACATGCTGACTTCTTTGATATTTCAAACTTGCCTAAAATCCCTTTTAAAGGCAGTATAGCGTATGAGTTGATCGCTCAGATTGTACATGAGCAAGGAATGTCCCTTTAGCGTAACGCTTACAAATGAAACCATCGACGATATACTCATATCTATCATGCATAACTGATCTATACACCCTATTTCTTACCAGCTTTAAGGCCGTTTTGAAATGCCTAGTAATATTGACACACGCTTAACAAACCTGCCGCTATTATTCGATACATTGAACCTAGACGCACTACCATCCGATGTACAGCAGCAGATTGCAGCCATTGATGCTTGCCTACCGCAAACCCAGTGCGGGCTTTGTGAACATCCAGATGGGTGCTTGCCTTATGCAACTGCTATCGTGGTAGAGGGCGAGCCTTATAACAAATGTGTGCCAGGTGGTCAGCCTGTCACAGACGCTATTCATCACATACTTAACCTCAACCACGAGCAGCCCCTGATGGCTGCAGATTCACAGTGGCCGATAGACCCGGTGACCGAGCGCCCTACTGAGGTTCGTGCCATCATTCGTGAAGATGACTGTATTGGCTGCACCAAATGCATACCCGCCTGCCCTGTCGACGCTATCGTTGGTACGGGCAAACACATGCATACAATTTTTACCGATTTATGTACTGGCTGCGAGCTGTGCATAGCACCTTGCCCCGTTGACTGTATTGATCTGGTCCCTATCCATCGTGAGCCCACTGAGGAGGCTCGCACTCAAGAACAGGACAACTTACGACAGCGTTATCATACTCATCTAAACCGAGTGACCAAGCAGCTGGCTGCCAGCAGCAACACCAAGCCTGTCGTCAGTATGGTGGAGGCCAAACTCAACAACGTGGCCAGTCAAGCACTAGATATCAGTGAACAACAAGCCAAAGACACCATTGCCGCAGCTAAGCTAAGAAGTAAGATTAAAAAACTCGAAAAACAGCTCAGCATACGAGCGAATGCGAAAAAAGAAAGCGAGCTAGCGGCCTTGAAAATCGAGCTGGCACAACTATAAAAGTACTTTTGAAAAGCAATGAACGTTTAGAAAGATGAAGCCACATTATGAGTAAGACGGTCAAACATAAAACAGCTGAGACTCCGCCCTCCAGACGCATGGCCAATCGAAACGTACGGCCATTTTTTGAAAAGCTTGCAGCGACCATCGATGAGCCAGTCACTGAACTCAACTATAGTAGTGATTTTGAGCTACTGATTGCGGTGATTTTGTCAGCGCAAGCGACTGATGTGAGTGTCAATATCGCCACCCAACAATTATATCCTGTAGCCAACACGCCTGAAGCCATACTTGCGCTGGGCGAAGAAGGTCTAAAGTCTTATATCAAAAACATTGGCCTGTATAACTCTAAAGCCAAAAACGTCATTAAGACCTGCCAAGACCTGATTGAAAAATTTGATAGTACCGTCCCTGACAACCGCAAAGACTTAGAGTCTCTCGCAGGGGTCGGCCGTAAGACGGCTAACGTGGTGCTCAACACCGCTTTTGGACAGCCGACGATGGCGGTTGATACTCACATCTTTCGAGTGGGTAACCGCACAGGTCTGGCTACGGGCAAAACCGTCTTGATGGTAGAAAAAAAGCTGGTCGAGCGCATTCCAGAAGACTTATTACTCGATGCTCATCACTACCTCATCTTGCATGGACGCTATACGTGTCAAGCACGTACGCCCAAATGCGGGGCTTGCCCGGTTTATGAGGAATGTATGTTTAAGGATAAAGCCAAGTTTGTAGAGCTGTAAAGGTTCTTTATCGTTCACTTACACTGTTTTTAAAACAGTTCCTCATTAGGAAACAATGATGCAAACACTCACCGCCCTTATATTTGATAACTTTGAAACGCTTGACTTATTTGGACCGATTGAGATGTTCGGTAGTCTACCTAAGCATTTTCGTATTCAACTTGTCTCTATGACAGGGGGTATTATTCATAACCATCATGGAGTTTCCCTACATACTAGTGCGGTAACAGAGTTAGAGCATCAAACTGATATATTATTGGTTGTTGGTGGCAAAGGTACTCGTCAAGTAATCGAAGATCATAGGTTTCTACAGACTCTAATCAAGCTTTCTGATGACGCTGACTGGGTGCTCAGTGTCTGTACTGGTAGTGCATTATTAGCGAAAGCTAATATTTTAGATAATAAGCGCGCAACCTCTAATAAGCTTGCTTGGCAATGGGTTGTTGAACAATCAAATAAAGTTGATTGGGTACAACAAGCCCGCTGGGTAGTAGATGGTAAGTTTTATACCTCTTCAGGTGTCAGCGCTGGAGTGGATATGACGCTTGGTTTTATTGCTGATAGACATGATATTGATACTGCAAGGCAGATTGCTAACTATACAGAATACCGTTGGCAAGAAGACAGCCAACTTGATGGTTTCTACAATTGTTAGCAGCAATGCCTAATACTAGAGTTTTACTTCGATTCACGGTAAAATGTGCTAATTTTTTGATTCACTTTCGCCTCTTCTTTTCTATTAACACTCAATTATGACTGATTATTACTTCTAACAGTCCTTGCAATTAAGCGATCCAACTATGCGTGAATACAACTTATTTACCTCAGAATCTGTAAGCGAAGGCCATCCTGATAAAATGGCTGACCAAATCTCCGATGCTATCCTCGATGCCATCTTACGTGAAGACTTGCAAGCACGCGTCGCTTGCGAAACCTTGGTCAAGACAGGTGCCGTGATCTTAGCAGGCGAAGTGACCACCACGGCCAATATCGATGTTGAGCGTATTGTACGTGACACTGTCAATGGCATTGGCTATCACCATTCTGACCTTGGTTTTGATGGTGAAACCTGCGCCGTTATCAATATGCTTGGCAAACAATCACCCGAAATCGCTCAAGGCGTGGATCGCAGCAGCCCAGAAGAACAAGGTGCTGGCGACCAAGGATTGATGTTTGGCTATGCCAGTAATGAGACAGATGTGTTGATGCCTGCACCAATCGAGTTTGCGCATCGTCTGATGGAACGTCAATCCGAGCTACGCCGTGCAGGTGATTTACCTTGGTTGCGTCCAGACGCCAAAGCGCAAGTGACACTGAGATATGATGGCGACACGCCAGCAGCCATCGATGCCGTGGTACTCTCCACTCAGCATGATCCAAGTATCTCCCAAAAGGATTTACAAGAGGCTGTGATGGAAAATATCATCAAGCAAGTATTGCCGGCTGACCTACTACATGCTGGCACCCGTTATCACATCAACCCAACAGGCAAGTTCGTCATTGGCGGTCCAGTTGGAGACGCAGGGCTGACAGGCCGTAAAATCATCGTTGATACTTACGGCGGTATGGCTCGCCATGGTGGCGGGGCGTTCAGTGGTAAAGACCCATCAAAGGTCGATCGCAGTGCTGCTTATGCCGTACGTTATGTCGCCAAAAATATTGTCGCTGCAGGCCTAGCAGATCGCTGTGAAGTACAAGTCAGCTACGCTATTGGTGTCGCCGAACCCACCTCTATTTCTGTCAATACCTTTGGCACCAGCAAAATCAGCTCTGAAGAAATCATTCGTTTGATTCGTACGCATTTTGATCTGCGTCCTTATGGCATCACCCAAATGCTGAACTTGCTTCAGCCCATGTATCAAAAAACAGCCACTTTCGGACACTTTGGTCGTGCTGGCTCAGATGTTGCCTTTACTTGGGAAAAAACAGATAAGGCTGAGCTATTAAGAGCTGATGCTGGCTTATAACTTTATACTTATATCTATTTAATAGGAATAACTTATGTCACAAGACAAGGCTCATGATCAAAATAATAATGGCGATACAAATATTGAAATCACTCCTGAAATGCAAGCGTTTTATCAACGTGCTGATGCCATTATTGGTCTGGCAAACAGTCAGCTTGGTCCTGACGCCCATTCAGGGCAAGTTGGAGCATCTTTACTATATGCTGCGGCCCGCTATAGTGCTTCCGTCGCCTCTATTGGCTTTGTCAAAGGCGAAGATTTTGCCAAAGAAAAAGACGATATTGTAGAGTTTTATGTCAAACAATACCGTCAAATGCTCAGTGATAATCTAACCGATTATGCACAAAACTTCGATAAGTATGTACAGCTCAATAAAGAAGACAAGACAGCTAACTAAACCCTTATGACATCCAAGTACTCAAAAGCCCAAGCTTAAATCAAGCTTGGGCTTTTTATTTATATAGTCGATGCACTTTAAAAAGAACATAGCGCTACTGGGGTGAATTTTGCGCAGCCTCTGTGATAACAGCACGCAAGTAAAATTGATACCAGTAGCGCGCTTAAATTTATGTAACAGTTTTATTTTCAACTGACTATATCTTTTAAATCAGCCCATACCCTAGCTGACTGAGCAAAAATAGTCTAAGATAAAATGAATGTCATTCGGCTCACTGACCATGTTTACAATGAAAAGGAGATTCATCGTGACAAAACACTCATATAAATCTTGGCTGTCATTGGTTGGGCTCTCAATAACTCTAGGATTAGTAGGCTGTAGTGAAATCGCAAGTGTGACTCAACCTGTTACCAGTGTATCTCAGCCACCACACTCAAACACCCAGCTTCCTGATGGCGCCTTTATCCAATGCCCACCCTTTAACCCTAATCAGACGATATGTACAGCACAATATGACCCTGTCTGTGTCAAGACAGAGTCTGCAGGTATCATCAACTATCGTACAGCAGGAAATGCTTGTTCAGCCTGTAGCACTCCTGACGCTATCGGCTATGTTGCAGGTGAGTGCTCTTAAGCCTGCGCTATAACGATAAACTGCTGATCCACCCTAGTCTTATTTAGCTGACCAGCCTAGACCGTTTATTCGCTCGCCTCTTTGATAGCTGGCGGGCCTTTAAGCAGGTCTTCATCAGGCAGCTCACTTGCCGAATTGTGCTCAGCCGACTCTTCGGTGATAAACCACTGCTGCTGACGATAAAGGATCAGATGATCTCGGCTCAAACCACGCAGTAGCGAATACATCATCACTAATATCACCACAGCAAAAGGTAAACCTGACACGATAGACGCTGCTTGTAGCGCCGTCAAACCGCCTGCCGCCAGCAGTACCGCTGCGATAACCCCTTCAGTACCTGCCCAAAACAAACGTTGGACTTTTGGAGGATCGGTATCACCACCTGAGGTCAGCATATCAATCACAAAACTGGCCGAGTCAGATGAAGTGACAAACCACAGGACAATCATGAGGACAATCAGCAAATTAAACACAGATGTCAATGGATAGGACTCCATTAACTTAAAGATCGCACTACCGGTATCTGCTCTCACAGCTTCTACCAGACCAGGACTTGCTATATCAGGATTGATTACGGACATCAGCTCCATATGGACTGCAGAGCCACCAAAAGCGGTGAACCACAAAAACAATATGGCCACTGGAATCAACAACACGCCTAAGGTGAACTCACGAATAGTACGGCCGCGCGAAATACGGGCCACAAACACACCTACAAATGGTGACCAGCTGATCCACCAGGCCCAATAAAATATCGTCCAAGAAGCCTGCCAGTTTTCTTGTCCTTCATAGGACTCCGTCCAAAATCCTAAAGGAATCACTTGATGTACATAGTTACCGATATTTTCGATAAAGCTATTAAAGATAAACTGCGTCGGACCTAAGATAATCACAAAACTCAATAAGATAATAGTCAAAAAGATATTGATATCACTTAGGCGCTTGATGCCTTTATCCAAACCTAAAAACAGCGACATTCCTGCCAATACAGTAATAATAGCAATCAAGATAATCTGAACACTGACATTGTTAGGAATGCCAAACAAGCTCTCAAGGCCAGAATTAATCTGCAACACCCCAAGCCCCAAGGTCGTCACCACCCCAAACATCGTACCAAATACCGCTAAAGTATCAACTGTATGACCCCAGCCGCCATAGATTCTTTTACCCAATATAGGGTACAGTGTCGAGCGTATGGCCAATGGTAAACCGCGACGATAGTGAAAGTAGCCTAGCGCCAAAGCGACCATGCCATAAAGCGCCCAGACATGAATACCATAATGCAAAAATGAAATATTCATCGCAAGCTTGGCAGAGGCGACCGTCTCACCCTCACCAAGTGGTGGCGCCATATAATGATATAGCGGCTCAGCAGTACCCCAGTACAGCAGCCCGATACCAATACCCGCTGAAAACAACATCCCGATCCAAGAGATAAGCTTATACTCAGGCTCCTCATTTTGATGACCCAAGCGAATATCACCATATCGGCTGAGTATCATATAGACACTCATCAATAAGGTGGTATTAATCACGGCAATAAAAAACCAACCAAAACGCAAAGACACAAAGGCTTTCGCTTGGTTAAACACCATTTCTGCTTGCTGATTAAATAAAGCACCAAAAATGATAAACAGCGTAATTAAGATGACTGAGGTCAAAAAGACAGGCCTACTGACTCGCGGAAAAGGGCCGACTCTACCAACTTTCACATGATCCATAGATCTTTCCAAAATTAAAAGAGCGTAACCATATCAAGACGCTAATGATTTATCAAATCTAACGCTTGCATAATGATCTTGTATATAGACAATATGTTAAAGCGTGATAGGTTTTTTTGTGCCTATTTGGCCAGCCACACTAAAAATAAAACCCCAGTCTCATTAAAAGATTGGGGTTTTGACATTAGACCTCTTGCAAAAGTCATAGTCTAAGCTCGGAATTAATGATACCAGCAAACAGCTTCATTCTAAGATCATAGCGCTGACGACGGTTGCGATATTTATGAGCCACGATTTTAAACAACTTGATTAAGCCTATTTTGTGTTCAACCACAATACGGAACTTTGCCAGATACTGATTGGCTTGTTTGCATATCTCCAATAACTGACCACCACGAGGTTTCTTAAATGGTGTGAAAGTTTGGTTATGTCGCTTTGCTAACCCTTGATAACCACTGTCTGCTAGATAGTTAGTGTTCTCAGGTAACCAATCAGGACAAGTATCTTTATACAGCTTAAAATCGTGGATGGACCCTTTACAGGTTTGCACATCAAGTATCAAACCGGTTTGCCAATGAACGATAACCTGCGCTTTTAAGGTGTGTTGTTTTTTCTTGCCGCTGTAGTAGTCTCTTTGGTTTTTTTTGGACGCTCAATTGGGGTTTCGGTGGCATCGACAATGACGACTGACCAATTGATGTCCTCATCGACACGACTAGGCAGCTTTTTGGGCAATTCAAACTTGCCAGAGTTAATCAGTGTGTCTTCTACTTTACGAATGATACGGCTAGCAGAAGACTCATGAATACCAAAGTCCATACTGATATGATAAAGCGTGCGGTATTCACGCCAATAAGTCAGGGCTAGTAGTATCTGCTCCTTAAGACTGAGCACACTTGGTCTACCTGATTTGGTCTTAGATGCTTCATGCTTTTGCATGGCCTCAAGCATGTCATAAAAAGTGGCTTTATGAATGCCAGTGTAGCGTTTAAAACCAGCGTCACTTTGTTTGAGTAGCTTATCTATGTTTGGCATATCTATTAAGTAAGTAGAGTTCAATAATATACGTTGTGTCTGACAACTACTTTTGCAAGAGGTCT